>DPXI01000090.1:0-39430 GCA_003527485.1 Treponema sp.
GGGCGGTAGCCCGTCCGCGGGCGCTAGCCCGTCCGCGGGCGAAACGCCCGCCGAACCGGACTTCAACCTGCCCGGCGAACTCCTGGCGGGTTTCTCCGACGAGATCGAAGAAGAACGGACCCGCCCCGACGAAGGCGCGCCCGCTGCCGGGACCCCGATGGAGGAGGAAGCCGGACCGGTCCAGGAGGCTTCCGCCGGGTTCGACTTCGCCGATTTCGATCTGGACGCCGCAGCCCTCGGCGAGGTCGAGGACGACGGCCTGGCACCGCTCGCCTCCGTCGATGACTCGGGTATCGCCGAAACACCGGAAATTCCTGAAAGTCCCGAACCCGCCGCGCCCGACGATGCTTTCGCCTTTCCGGAGGATCTCGATTTCGCGGAATCCGTCGAGGAAGCCGAAGCCGAACCTGCGACATTCGCCGAACCGGAAGAAGCACCGGAAGAAGCACCGGAGCCCGAGGCGGAGGAGGAAGCGTTCTCCCTGTTCTCGGAGGATATGCCCGAAAACCCTCCGGCGGGCGCGAAGAAAGCGCCGACAAAGCCTCCGGAGGAAGAATACGACTTCTCCATCCCGGATTTCTCCTCTCCCGACGAAGCGGCACCCAAAAAGGGTGCACCCGAAGAGGGTGTACCCGAAGAGGGTGTACCCGAAGAGGGTGTACCCGAAGAGGGTGCTCCCGAGGAAAGCGCCCCCGTCGAGTCGTTCGGGGAGGCAGCGGAAGAAGCCACCCTGGATTCATTCGACACGTTCAGTCTGGACGACGAATTCATGGCGTCCGGCTTCGGCGTCCAGAAAGAAGAAAAGGCGGAAACGGAAGATGGTTTCGCCCATCTTGAAGATTTCTCCCTGGAAGGGATAGACGACGTCTTCAAGGGAGCCGTTCCCCCGGCCGCCGCCAAAGGTCCGGCGCCCAAGCGCCCCGTCGCGGCCGTCTCGGCGGAGGTCGAGGAGATCCTGCTCAGCGACGAGGATTTGGCTCGCATCAGCGCGGCGCTCGCCTCGTACCCCCTGAACCTCCGCATCGCCTGCGAGGAATTGATCGCCGAGCAGGCGGTCCCGCCGGACCAGATGTCCGCCCTGGTGAAGTCCCTCGTCCGCGGCTCCTCGGCCCGCGACATGTCGGGCATCGCCGGAAAATTGCTGGGCCGCTCGATCCCCATTCCGCGCGGTTTCGAGAAGCGCACGGGAGAGGAGCTCGAAGCCGAGCGGAACACCTTCGCGTACGCCTTCGTCCACAACATCCTGCCCGTCGTGCGGGTATTCGCCCTTGTCGCGACCGTGGCGGCTTCACTTTTTTATCTGGGCTACGAATTCGGCTACAAACCCATAAGGGCGCACGATTTCTACACCCAGGGCTACAAGCGCATCGCCGAGGGCGACTACGCGCGTGCGAACGAGCGCTTCGACCAGGGATTCAGCCTGTGGCGGGTGAAAAGCTGGTTCTACCGATACGCGGAAGCGTTCGCCGGAGAGCGCCAGTTCCTGCTGGCCGAGGAAAAGTACGATCAGCTGATCACGCTCTACAATCGGGACAAGAAGGGCGTGCTGGATTATGCCGGTATGGAGACGAAGCTCCTGAGGAATTACGAGAAGGCCGATCGTATCCTCCGCCACGAGCTTCTCGATTACAGGATGGACGACGAGCAAGGCTTGCTCGCGCTCGGAGACAACAACCTCGCATGGGGGGAGACCGAACCCGCGCGCTACGAGGAAGCGCGGAAATCGTACGCGCGGCTCATGGGTATGTACGGCCGCAAGGACGAGTACTTGGAGCGGATGATGCTTTACTTCATCCGGACCGATAATCTGGCGGAAACGCTGCCGCTCCAGGAGCATTTCCTCACGGAAAAGAAGCCGAAAATCGCGGGCTCCTCGCTCGCGGAACTCGGCGGCTACCTGCTGGACAAGAAGGAAGAGACCCCCGTCGGCATCAGCGATCCGAATGTCTCCAAGATCGAAAATCTCCGCGAATTGCTGTACAAGGCCATCCGCGCGGATCCGGCGCATCCGGAATCGTACTACCACCTCGCGCGCTATTTCGAGCGTTACGGTTCGAAGGCGGAAGAAGGAGGCGCGATCTCCCGGGCCTTGTCCGCTTTCGAAGCGGCTCCCGAGACCTCCGCCCGCAGAATCCGCTACCGGATCGACACCCATCGGCGCAACGCCTCCCTCCTCATCGAAGAAAAGCGCTTCGTCACCGCCGAAGAGAGCCTGACTAAGGGCATCGGAATCTACGAGGATGGGCTGCAAAGGCGCATTCTTTCGCGGGCCCCCGATTTCGGCAGGCTTTACGCCGACCTCGGCGATATCGATTATTTTTATTACGGAAAACTGGAGGATGCGGTCCGGAATTACCGGGAAGCGGAGCGCAACGCCTGGTCGCCCCCCCAGCTTCGTTACCGGATCGGCTACGCGGATTACGTGTCGGGCGATTGGCGTGCCGCGGTTGAGTCCTTCTTCGATGCCTCCGCGGAGCTTCCCCTGAACCGCCGGCTGCTCTTCTCCCTCGGCAATTCTCTGTACCTGCGCGGCGACGTGCACGCCGCTCAGGGGTATTACACCCGCCTGCTCGACCTGCTGGAAACCGAACGTTCCCGCTTCCCCGTGCTGGTACCCAACGACAGGCCGGAGCATGCCGAACTGGCCGAACGGCTGATGAGGGCGCGCAACAACCTCGCGGTCGCCTTGGTCTCCCTCGCCGAGAGGACCGGCGACAACGGCTACCGATCCCGCGCCCTCGCGCTATATTCGGAATCGGCCCGCGCATGGGACGCGCTGACCCGCGATCCGGACAGCATGGTCCGTTCCGGTTCGACCAACCTCGCCTTCCTGAACACGCGCGGCATCCTGTATCCCGTCCGGGATTTCGCTCCGCAGATCTACGCGGAAATAGACAAGGACGTCGAGGAACCCTCGCACTGGGAGGAACTGCTCGCTTCGAACTGACTTNNTCCTCCCGCGAAAGCACGACATTCGCCGCGCCGAGGTTTTCTTCCAGGCGGTGAATCTTTCGCGTGCCCGGTATCGGTACGATCCAGGGTTTCCGGGCGAGGAGCCAGGCGAGCGCTATCTGCGCCGGCGTCGCCCCCTTCCGGTGGGCGAAATCCTGGATCATATCCACTATCGCCCGGTTCGCTTCCCGGGCCTCCGGCGAGAACCGGGGTACTTTGGCGCGGAAATCATCGGCGCCGAAAGTCGTCTTCCCGTCGATCGCCCCCGTCAGGAAGCCTCTGCCGAGGGGGCTGAACGGAACGAATCCGATCCCCAGCTCCTCCAAGGTTGACAGGATCGAGGATTCTGGCTCCCTCCACCACAGGGAGTACTCGCTTTGTACCGCGGTCACCGGCTGGACCGCGTGCGCACGCCGGATGATCCTGGCGCCCACCTCGGAGAGTCCGAAGTGCTTCACCTTGCCCACCGAAATAAGGTCCTTCACCGTACCCGCCACGTCTTCGATGGGAACGGAAGCGTCGAGCCGGTGCTGGTAGAGCAAGTCGATGGAGTCGAGCCGGAGCCGCTTAAGTGACGCTTCCACGACTTCGCGGATGTGCTCCGGCCTGCTGTCCAGGCCGGTCCACGCCGTACCGCCGTTCCGATCCAGCTTGAAACCGAACTTCGTGGCGATGACCACCTTTCCGCGGAAAGGCTCGAGGGCCTCTCCGACCAGATCTTCGTTGATGAAGGGCCCGTACACCTCGGCGGTATCGAAGAACGTGACGCCCCGCTCCACGGCGGAGCGGATGACCGCAATCATCTCCTTCCTGTCGCTGACCGGGCCGTAGCCGAAACTCATGCCCATACAGCCGAGGCCGATGGCCGAGACTTCCAAGCCGCCGTTTCCGAGTTTGCGTTTTTGCATAGTATGCTCCTTGCGTCCGAAGCTACTATCTGGAGTCAACTCCAGGTCAACAGTCGCAAACAGTTTTTTTAAAAACAGACGGCATATCCCATTCGCCAATATCTGCACCCGCTTCACAGGGGCCTTTCCCTTGATCGAACGCTTCGGCTACGCCGTCGCACTCAGCATGGCCACCGACATCACCGATGCGGTCGGCGCAGGCAGTGCGTTCTAGGAAGGTGAGGCGAGGCCGGCCTGCAGCGCCGCCAAGCGCTTTTTTATGGCGTTGCGGTAGGGAATGATGATCAACAGATAGAGCAGCGCGGCGTATTCCATGGAGATGAACACCAGGGCGAGGCGGGGTCCGAGCTGGGTTCGGTCCGCAAGGTTCTTGAACATGTCGATGAGGCTGATTATGGAGCCCAAGACCGAGAAGCCCGCATAGGAGGATCCCAGCAGGCCAAGGAAGACGTCGGCGTCCCTAAGGTCGGCTTCGCCCGCGTCCGGCCTGAGCGCGGCGGAAAACGAGGTGACGGCGGGCCTCGCGCCATGAGCCGACAGGGCGTAGAGGGTGCCGAGCACGGGCACGAGCATGAAAGCGTAGAAATCCAGGAACAAAAAAAGGCTGGCGTTCCAGATAAGGATAAGTCCGGCGACGGCTGCCGCCACTACAAGCATGGGCATCAGGATACGCTTCATAATATTCCTCCGGATAAACGTCAGGCTACGCGCCGCTCAAGGGCGCATTATTCATGAATCAAGGCGAACTCCGCGCAAGAACGAAGCGAAAGCCGCTTCGGGATCTTTGGGCAAGGAGAGGTCGAGCCCGGCCGCAAGGCTGTCATCACGCGGAGAGCCAAGCCCGGCGGCGGACAGGCCGGTGGAAAGCCCCGCCGTCAGAAAGAGCAAGCCCACCGCGGCCACAGGCAGGAATGCGAGCCGGTCCGTCTGAACTCGCCGTCGCGTACGCGATGGCGTTCGCCGCGGAGCCTGATCGCTTGCCCGCTCGGTACCCTGCTCGGTAGCCCGCGAGATGGCCTCCTCCGACGGCCGGACAAGGGGCAACCTGCCTATTTCGTCCCTCAAGGCCGCGCGGAGCGCATCGTCGACTATTTTCCGCTTCATGCTTCCTCCCCCAGGGCTTTGGACGCCTTCGCGCGTATGACGGAGATGCGCCAGCGCACGGTGGCGGCGGGCAAGCCGAGGGTCTCGCCCGCTTCGCGGGAGCTGAACGACTCATGGAAACAAAGCTGCGCTATGCGGCGGTCCCTGTCGTCGAGGGTCGCCAGCACGGCCCGGCAACGCTCCGCCGCGTCCCGTCGCTCGAATTCCTGTTCCTGCCTGCCGGGAACCGCCAGCTCCGCGACCAGCGGGCAGAAGCGCTTGGCTTTGCGAGTCAGGTCGGCGAACTGATTGGCGGCTATGCGGTACAGCCAGGCGTCCAAGGATCGCCCCGGCTGGTACGCGGACAAGGCACGGAAGGCCTTGATGAGAGCCTCGCTTACCTGGTCCTCGCGCTCGGCTGAAGGCAACCCGCGGTAGCAGGCGGCAAAAAAAAGGAGGCGTTTGTAGTAGGCGTTCCAGAGCCGCTCGAAAGCGTTCCTCGCCCGCTCGCCCCCGGCCAAGGCATCCGCCTTCAGTCCGGCCGCGTCCACGGTTTCCATTTGCATATACTACGAAGGAAGGCTCGTTTCTGTTGGTGTTTTTTTCGCGATTTATCGATTATGCGGAAAAATGATCCCGGCATTCTTTTCGCTACAATTCAACCACGACCGATTCATCCGCCAAGTTGTCCGTCATTGAAGCCGCTCATTGTTCGTTCCTTCTTGAGCAGGACCTGGTCGTATCGTTCGATCTTGTAATCCAGGCGCTCCAGCGTCTTTTTCATGTCCTCGATCCTGGCGGCCAGAAGACTCCGCTGTTCAACGAGAAGCGCCTTCCTGGCGGCGTTCGTCTTTTCCCCCTGTTGAAAAAGGGAGACGTATTCGATCAAGACCTCGATGGAAAGACCCGCGCCGCGCATGCAAACCGTGAACTCGACCCACCGCTCGTCTTCCTCCGTAAAGTCCCGGATACCGCCCCGATTGCGGTTTACGCGGGGGATCAACCCGATCCGCTCGTAGTATCTCAGCGTATCGTGAGAGATCTTATACTTCTCGCTGACTTCGGCTATCTGCATTCGCGTACCTCTTCCGTGAGGATAGCTCTTGGAGCCGACTCCAAGTCAAGCGGCGCTCACGTGTGGATCAGGTGGCTGTCGGGCATCGGCGAACCGATGATCCCGCGTCCCTTACCGCCCGGGGACGGCGTCGACGTCGGCGGAACGAGCGGTCGGTTCAAGAGTGACAACTATTTTCCCGTTTGCCTGCCCGCTTTCCATAAGCTCATGGGCGTGAGCGATATCATCAAACCGGAAGGTTCGCGATATCAACGGGCGCAGTCCATGTTCGCGCAGATGATCGAAAATTCGGCCGACCGTTTCGCGGGTCGGAAAATTGCTGTAGAAAGAGCTGAGGTATACCCCGTTCGGAATGTCCTTGATCGGGTCGAAACCATCCAGGACGTAACGTTTACCGAGCACGCCTACATCGCACGCTATCCCGTGGAACGAGAGGAGCCTCATGGATTCCAGCAAGGTCGCGGGGCCGACGAGTTCCAGGACTTTCGGGACGCCGTCGGGAGCGATTCCTCGAACTCGATCGGCAAGGGTGCCGTCGTCCAGGAGCGCGTGGTCCGCGCCGATGGCCAGGAGTTCACGCAACATCGCCGGCCGCCGGGATGAGGCGAGGACCATACACCCGACGCTCTTCGCCAGCTGAAGGGCCGCCATGCCGGCGGCGCTCGTCGCTCCCCTGATCAAGAGCGAATCCGATCCGGTCAACCGGAGACAATCGAAGAGGGCCGAAAAGACGGTGAAATACGTCTCCGGAACGGCCGCGAGCTCCGGCCATTCAAGATCGGCATCTACCGGAAAGACGATGCCGGACGGCAATAGGGCGTATTCGGCGTAGCTTCCGTCGAAGCTCCGTCCCATGCCGCCCATGAGCGCGACGACCTTCTGCCCTCGGCGGAGACCGCTGTCCGACGGATCCTCGATCTCTCCCGCGCATTCGATGCCGGGAATCCGCGGGAGTTCGATATGCGTAGCGTCAGCCTCCACGCTACGAAGAATTACTTCCGAATGATTGAGGCCGAAGGCTCTGACCCGGACGAGGACCCAGCCGGGCTTCGCTTCAGGGACGGGAACCTCGCCGGTCTTCAAATCGGAAGCGGCGTATGTACCGTTGAGAACCACCGCCCGCATCGACCTCATGTCGCCCTCCCGGCGCTTACAAGCATGCGTTCGTATATTCCGCGGTCGCTATCCTTGAATACGTTGAAAACGATACGCTCCACGGAAGGGGAGCGGCTCAAGTAATCGCGTACCGTTCCTATCGCGATACGCGCGGCTTCTTCGGGCGGAAAGCGGAATTCCCCGGTGGAGATGCAGCAGAATGCGATAGTCGATAGTCCCATCTCCTCCGCGAGACCGAGACAAGCCGTATAACAATCTCTCTGCGCATCGCGGTGGCGTTGCGTCAACTGACCGGATACAATGGGACCGACGGTGTGGAACACGAAACGGCTCGGCAGATTGTAGGCGCGCGTAGCCCTTACCGTACCGGTTCCTTCAGGATGGTCTTGCTTCGCCATGATGGCCGCGCACTCTTCCCGCAGCTGCAGGCCTGCGGCCGAATGGATCGCGTTGTCGATGCAGGAGTGGCAGGGGCGGAAGCAGCCGAGCAAGGCGCTGTTCGCCGCGTTCACGATGGCATCAGCCGCCAGCCGCGTGATGTCGCCCTGCCAGAGCGCGATGCGGCCGCCGGGAAAAGACGGCAACGCCATCGGATCGACCACGCCTTTTTCCTCCCGTTCCTGGCCCAAAAGCGCATCCTGTAATTGGAGAAACTCCGAACTGAGCGGTGCGGGATAACGGACATTCATGAGGCTGCGGAGCAGCTTCCGCTGGGAAGGCGTATCGGGTCCGAAGTTTTTTGCATGTTCCCGATATTCTTCCATTTCTGAAAGGAGCAGGTCATTGAGTTCTCCGATCAGATCGATTCTGGTCATGTTCAGCTCCGCGCCGCGTCTTGGATAACCGTGCGCATGTCCTCGTCGAACGCGATGGTTCGCCGCTCGTTCTCCGGAAATCCCCGGGGATCTCCACGGTTCAGCCGAACCAAGGTCGCTTTATCGTTTCGGTATACGAGTTTCTCGAAGGGATACCTGATGATGCCGGGGGTATTGAAACCCACCCCCAGCTCCAGACATACGAGAGCCCTCCCTTCGATCTTCTCGATGAATCCGCCGAAACGGGCGCTCGACTCGTGCCAGGAGGCATCCTGGACGAAGTATTCGTTGTGCCTGAGGTTCACATCCATCGGGCCGCCGCACACGGGGCAGCTAGGGACGAGAGAGGATGGCACCTTGCAGTCCGCCGTGGACGCGAGCATCTCTTTGATCTGACTCTCGTTGTAGTACCTCTTGTCGTGGCAGGCCACCGCGCACTGGAAGTAGGCGTAATTCCCTTGGACCTCGAAAATACGCTCGGGGAGGAAGCCGGCTTTCTCGAATTGGCTCTCCACGTTCGTCGTGATGACGAAATGCGGTTTCGCCTCCACCGTGGCTAGTATATCGCGATACAGGGGGGTCGCCTCCGGGGCATAGCGATTGACGTGGATGTGGCGGGCCCAATGCGCCCATAGTTCTTCCGGCGTCCGGAACGGGTAGAACGACGCGGAGTACATATCCTCGACCCCGTACTTTTCGATGAAATCGGCGAAGTTCTCCGTGAAGCGCGGCCCCGAATATGTGAGCCCCGCCGCCGCGGATAGGCCGGAGCCGCCGCCGATCAGGACTCCCTCCGCGGATGAGAGAACCGCGCGCAAACGCTCGATGCGATCTTCGTAACGATGCATATTCTCAGGCTCCGATTTCCTTCCAGCACTGCGGGTCGGGAGCGTACATGTTCCCGGTAGTTCCGCGAGCTACCGCGGGGCACCCGCGGCAGAAGCGCAACAGCTCGCACTTCGAGCACTTCTCGAACTTGTCATACTGACGATAGGCGTCCATGGCTTCCCCGGTGAAGATATCGCGAAGGTTCTCGGAGAAAACGCTCCCCACCCTGCTCTCCATCCTCCGGCAGGCGTACACGTCCCCTGCGGGAAGGATGGTCAGATGGCAATTGCCGCAGTTGCAGCCGTCGTAGATCGCCCCTTCGGCCGCATCGTCGGGAATCTCGAACAAGCCCTTCTCGTGAAGGAACAGGGTCCACAAGTGGTCTTTCAAATTGAAGGTCGTCCCGCTGTCCTTATGCTCTTCGAATTTCGCCCAGCACGTTTCGAGCAAGGCGCGATAGTCGCGCGGAGCGATATGGTTTTCCTTTTCTGCGCTCGTCGGGCAATAGCGGCCGAAGGCGAAGATATCCACGTCGCGCTCGACGACGAGGGAGACGATATCGGGCAGCTCGGCGATGTTCTTTCCGGACACCGTCGTCATGACGGCGCACTTGATGCCGGCGTCCCTGATGCACGGAATCTTTTCCAACGTCGCGTCGAAGGATCCTGGCTTCCGGATCGAATCGTGGGTTTCCCGGAGGCCGTCGATGGACAACTGGTATTTGTCGCATCCGAGTTCCGCGAGGCGCCGACAAACAGCAACGTTCAAGTGAAAGGGATTCCCGAGAATCGTGAACGGAATCTCCCGATCCTTCAGGAGCGACAGAAGCGTCCAAAAATCCCTATGGAGAATAGGGTCTCCGCCGGTGATATAGAAATAGGGAAGTCTTCCGACCTTCTCGCACATCCGGAGGCAATTGTCGAGGACGAAGCGCATCTGGTCGAGGGGCATCTCGACTATCCGCGCGCGATGATCCTCGGCGAAAATGTAACAATGCTCACAGCGTTGGTCGCAGGTATCGGTGATATGCCATTGAAAAGAGAAATATTCCATAAAGCTATAGCTCCGTCGGTGGCAGCTTCCAGTGGATATGAAGACCGCCACGCATTCTATTACCGGCCGCCGACGCCGCACGCCGACGGCTTGGGCTCGGGCTTCTTCTTCCCGTCGTCGCCCGCGCCGCATGCGGAACCACAGGCTGCGGGTTTTGGAGCAGGCTTCTTCTTTCCGTCATCGCCGGCGCCGCACGCGGCTGGCTTCGGCTCGGGCTTCTTCTTTCCGTCGTCGCCCGCGCCGCACGCTGAACCCGCAGCTGCGAGCGCGACCTGACTCCCCGCCAAATAGTCCCGGGCATTTCGCTTCGCCGAGTACCCGCCTGCCTTTCCGACCCAATCATTCAAAAAACCGAGCTTTCCCATAGTGGAACCTCCAAAGATTATTGACGGTTTGCCGCCATGGCGGTGCATGATAGCATGTTATAATTACTTGTAAAGTAGGCACTTATTTATGGTATAGTATTCTTTTGGTAACCATTTTGCATGATAAGGAATTAGTGTACATTTCCTTGGAGGAGAGACTATGCTGACGAAGGAAGAATTACCGGCATGCCCGGTCGCGACCACGGTCGGACTTATAGGAAACAAGTGGAAACTCCTGATACTCAGGAACCTCCTCACGGGCACCCAGCGCTTCGGCGTGCTGCGGAAAACTCTTCCCGGCATCAGCCAGAAGGTGCTCACGGACAATCTCCGCCAATTGGAGGACGACGGCATTCTGACCAGAACGATCTATCCGGAAGTGCCTCCACGCGTCGAATACTCGCTCACCGATCTGGGAAACACCATGCGGCCTATTCTGAAGGCGATGGAATCCTGGGGTCTTGGATATCAGGAAACCGTACGCAATGGCGACAGGAAGAAATGAATCCATAATCAATCGCGGTGTGATCTTTGTATGTCTCCGACTGCACCGTTTCGAACGCGTTCGCTTGTCCGGGCTGTCCAGCCTGGGCCGGGTGCCGATATCCTCGAGTCGCTTCAGGACCGGGGCGCGTTGAGCGCGGCGTTGCGGGTATCCGGGGGGACGCCCTTGGTGCGGAGCTAGTCCCGGAACCGCGTGATGAATCGGGAAGCCGTCATGTCGCGGAGCCTTTCGGCCTCCGCGACATCGGCGGCTTGGCTGTCTTCCCTCGCCCGACTCATGTCAGCGAGGGGGAGTCCCGCCAGCAGCTTGCCCGCTTTGGCGGCAACCATGCGCTCGTCGCCGGTACCCGGCGAGTGTTGGGCAAGGATGGTCCCGGTCTCCGAATCGATGATCCGGGCATAAAGTACCGACCCGCCCCGACTTGGTCGGGCGCTCGAAGAGTGAAAAAGTGAAAAGGGATTCCTCGGAACTATGTCCGGGACTCATCCTGATGCTCCCCCTAAAAAGTCACACTTGCAAGTCACAGTGCCTTTTTAGGGGTTTGCATATCACGTAAATCGTTATGGGTGATACTGGATTCCGAGACGCCGCTGACGCGAGGCGGCTCGATCATTTCCTAGCGGAACGCGATCGCGAAGCGGGCGCATTTGAGCCCGGAGGCTCCGCTTTCACAGTGATTTCAACCGTGTGAAGGTGGCTAAGTCTTTATCCCACAAATGCTTGGATATGCTTAACCCTTGCTGTGACTTGCTATATAACCGATGGCTTATGCTTAGATGTGCCATGAAATGTCACATTCGGCAAGAGTGAAGAGTCACAGGTCCAGTCACAGTAGAAGAGTCTTGATGAAACCATATATTAGGGTAATTCAAGAACGCACCACGGCAACTTGAAACACGTTCCATATTGTAAACACTTGACAATATGTATCAACATATTGGAACATATAGTGATGAGTCCATCGCTTGCCCAACTCTTCAAGAAAAGTCCCCTTCTGCGCTCGAGGGATATTGAGAATACGGGCATCAAACGCATAACAATCTCTCGGCTCGTTTCGGCAGGGAAAATAAGGCGACTCGGGCGAGGTCTTTACTGCCTTCCCGATTACCGGCCAAACGAGTATGGGGTCTTCGCCCTCATCGCGACGAGGATTCCTGGCGCCCTGATCTGTCTTCTATCCGCGCTCCGTTACCACGAGCTGACCACGCAAGCGCCATCGGAAGTCTGGATCGCCCTGGACCGCAACACTCGTGCCCCGAGGTTCGACTTCCCAAGCCTGAAAGTGCTTCGGTTCAGTCAAGAAGCCCTGACCTACGGTGTGGAGACGAAGACGGTAGAAGGCGTCAGGGTTCGCATCACGACGATAGAAAAGACGATTGCCGATTGCTTCAAATACCGAAACAAGGTGGGACTCGATGTGGCCCTTGAAGCTCTGCGCGATGCCGTGCAGAAACGATCGCTGGATCGCGACGAACTCTGGCGCTGCGCCAAGGTCGATCGAGTATCGAACGTAATCAGGCCTTATCTGGAGGCTCTCGCATGACGACGTCCGGTAAAGCGGCCTCGGTGCATGATCGTCTCCTCGCGATAGCGAGGAAGAACGGCAGCGATTTCAATCTCATCTTGTCCCGTTACGTCCTTGAACGCTTCCTATACCGCATCTCCACCTCTCGCTACAAGGACCGGTTCCTCTTAAAGGGTGCCCTCCTTTTCTGCCTCTGGTACGATACGCCGAGCCGACCGACCAGGGACGCCGATCTGCTTGGTATAGACGCCCTCGAGGCGGAAGCCATGATGGCCGTCTTCCGAGAAATCTGCGCGATCGAATGCGACGATGGGATGAACTACCGGAGCGACAGCATTCGCGCGACGGAGATCCGGGAAGATGCCCGCTATGGCGGTATTCGAATCGAGTTCAAGGGGATGCTCGGTAATGCCCGCTGTGCCGTACAGATAGACGTAGGATTCGGGGACGTCGTCACACCGGAACCGACCGAGGTCTCTTTCCCGCTCCTGCTGCCGGACAATCCCGCGCCGATCATCAAGGCGTATCCCAAGGAAACGGTCATCGCCGAAAAACTGGAAGCCATCGTCAGCCTCGGCATGGTGAACAGCCGCATGAAGGACTACTTCGACCTTTTCACGTTGCTCGGCGAAACAGGCTTGCGGCACGATTCCACCGCCCGCGCCATTCGGCGAACCTTCGAACGGAGAAAGACGCCGCTTCCGCGGACGATGCCGCTTGGACTAAGCGGGGAGTTCGCATCGGACAAAGGGAAGATCGCGCAGTGGAAGGCTTTCCTCGCGAAGAACAAGCTCACAGCGCCGCCGCTGGATCACGTAGTAGCGTTGATAAGGGAACGCTTCCGGGCGATCATGTCCAGCTAAACAGCGCTGAAACCGATCGCCGCCCTTGCTTACGATAGGCGCACTCGAGTTCGAACTCCGCGACGATCACTTCGGCTTCATTGACGGGATTGAATCTGATCCGTGAGAACTCGGCCTTGAAATTACCCGGCTTGAACGTTTTGAGCATGGAGAGACGTTCGGTCAGCGGCTTGAAGACCACCTTGAAGGCGAAATACCGAAGTGCCGTTGCATCCAGGTTGACGAGGAGATTCGTGAAGCAGACTAGGACGCCGGAGCAGGCCTCCATCTGAGTAAGGAACTTGAACCGCCCCTGGTCTACCGAAGTGCCATGTAATTGAGTCCTATTCCAATGGGCAAACCGTCTTGTCCATCATAAAACTTTTTTCTTACTCGGCGGTAGGAATATTTCCGAAAGACTCCAGTAGCCGCTTCGTGTTGAATCGGTGCACCCACTCGAGCGTCGCGTACTCCACGGCCTCCCGATTCCGCCATGGTCCACATCAAGATCGAGGAATTATTCAGCTAGAAAAATGTGAAGGATCGGACTTGGCGCATTGAAAGGGAAAGCAATTTGTTGGGCGATACTGGATTTGAACCGCCGCTATCTGCGGCGCAGTGACTTCTACCGTGTGAAGGTATCTAAATCTTTATCTCACAAATGTTTAGATATGCAAAACCCTTACTGTGACTTGCCAAAGAGCCAACGGCTTATGCTTAGGTGTTCCATGAAATGTCACATTCGGGTAGGGTGAAAAGTCACAGGTCCAGTCACAGTTAACCAGCATTATGCATTGAATGCCCTTGCCATGCGATCGATCTCGCTGCTCGCGATCCCCATGCGTCGGGCTCTCTCGCGCCACGTCGCCACCGCACTACGCACCGAATCGATGATCGCCTGAGCCTCTTGAACTTTAAGGCGGAAATACTTCGCGACAGAGAGCGCGAGTCCGAAGTCCAGCGAATTGTCGTGCTCATCGACAGCGAGCGATAGGCCTGTAGAGTCGGGAGAGGGATTGATGTCGTAGGCCGGTGAAAGCCTCCATCCCTTTTCTTCGAGAAGGAATCCGTGATTCCGGAGATGGTCGTCGGTGTTGGATACTGCGATGGAGAACGCGATGCGCCTCCAAAGTTGGCGCAAATCCGCTTCAGGACGAGCTCCGAAGCGTATGATGAACTCAGCGAGTTCGAGGTAACTCGCCCCAGCTCCGGCATCATCGCCGTCCTTACGGCCAAGTAGGGTCATGGCGGAGGCAAAGTGGAGACGACCTGTCCCAACGCGGTCAAAGCGCTTCGTCAAAAAGGTATATCCACGCTTGGAAAACGAATCCCTGCGACATTCGCTCATCTCGATTCCCGCATCACGCGCGAGCTCCGCGACGATCAACTCCCATGAGCCTACATCGCGGTCGTCATCCTTGCCGGGGAATTTGGCAATCCAAAGGTCACCCTTCTCATCGACTACGCTTGCCTTGGGCCTCGCGCCGCCGAGAGATGAGCCAGGAGCGATGAGCATGGCGAGCCACTGATCGAGCTCTTCATCTTCCTCGTCGCGCTCGACAAGAAAGCTCGCGTATTCCAGATCGCGAAGCGTCGACCAGGGCGGCGCAGCTATGGCGCGGTCCGAACTCTGGAAGACATCGCCGCCGCATAAGGACGCGCCCCCAGCGGTCGGGAGTCGAATCCAGAAAGAGGCCAAAGTTAGGCTTATCCATCCCGACGTACTGGGGTCCTTTGTATAGCCGCAGTCCAGGATCGAACACCCGGTTGTCGTCCCGACGGAGCCAGGCGTCGTCGTACTCGAAGGAAAAGACCTCCCTACCACGGGTCTCCTGGACCAACAGAGTCCCAAACTGTGTAGCAGCCCCCAGTCCTATCCAGTCAGCATAGACCTCGATGCTTCGCATGCGTTCGCTCATAGATTGTCCCTCGTTCCGGTCTTGCCCGCAGAGCCAGCTTTGCGGGATCGCTTGCGGGTCGGGAGCTTCGCGTCCTGCAGGGCTCTTCCGAGCTCGTCATCCCGCGCAACCAACTCAAGATCCTTCTCAAGGCCGAGCACGAAGAGGACCTGTATCCATGTGGTCATCGAGACTGAGCCAGACCCATTCTCGAGGGCGCTGAGAGTCTGTCTACTGATTCCTGCCCGCTCGGCTACCATCTCGGAACTGAGATCGCGCCTAAGCCGGGCCAAGCGAATATTCTCTCCCAATCTTACGAGCGTACGTTGAACTGTTGGCAGAAGACTAAGGTTATTCTTTGGCATAATGTAAAACATAATAGATGTATGGAACATTATTGTCAAATATGATAGACGTAATGTTGAAGACTTCAATCACTCAACCACAACGCAGTCTGCGTAGAAGGGCACTTGAAAGTAGTATACCTCATGGGGTATATTCTTGATATATACCCGATAGGGTAATATTTTCAGATATACCTTATTGGGTATGGCATCAACCAAGAGGAGGTGCCCCTTGAAGTACCTCATCTCCACGCCCAGCCAGCTCTCCCAGGCCCTGCGGAGCGTCCGCAAGGCCCATGGCTTGAGCCAGGACGGCGCGGGCAGGCGGGTGGGACTCCTCCCGAAGACGATCTCGGCCTTGGAGAATCGTCCGGGATCAGCGACCATCGATAGTCTCCTCAAACTTCTATCGGCCCTCGACCTCGAACTCGTGATCGCCCTCAAAAAAGGGGCTGATCCAGAGCGTCAAAATACGTCCCCGCCTGCCGAGGACTGGTAACCATGGCCAGACCTTCGCGGAAGCGCACCCTCGGCGTGTGGCTCAACGGGATACGGGTCGGGACCTGGTCCATCGGCGGGACCGGCGTGCACGAGTTCCGCTACGAGGATTCTTGGCTCGTCCACGCCCAGACCAGGCCAATATCGCTCTCCATTCCCCTCGGCGAAACCGTGTATCGCGGGGACGCGGTGTCCGCCTTCTTCGATAATCTCCTCCCGGATTCGAGCGAGATCAGGCAACGGATCAGGAGCCATTACGGAGCGGCGTCCCTGTCGGCTTTCGACCTCCTCGCTGAAATCGGGAGGGACTGCGTCGGAGCTATCCAGCTCCTAAGCGACGACGAGCCTCATTCCCCAATAGATCGCATTGAGGGGCGGCCGATCGATGAGCATGAAATAGCTGACATTTTGAAAGGACTGACGGCCATGGGGGTGGGCGGACGCTTTGCCGACGAGGAATTCCGCATCTCCTTGGCAGGGGCGCAGGAGAAGACGGCCTTGCTCCGCCATAACGATCAGTGGCTCGTCACCCACGGCTCGACGCCATCGACCCACATCGTGAAGTTGCCCCTCGGGAGGATAGGCGGTCTCGGACTCGACATGACCGGCTCGGTGGAGAACGAATGGCTCTGCGCAAAATTGGCGACGGCGGTAGGTCTTGAGGCGGCGAGCTGCGAAATCGGGCGCTTTGAAGACGTGACGGCCCTCATCGTGGAACGCTTCGATAGGAGAAGATCCGTAGACAACACGAGAATCTTACGGCTCCCGCAGGAGGACTTCTGTCAGATCACGGGCACTTCACCGAGCGGGAAATACGAAAGCGATGGAGGTCCTGGAATCGAGGCGATCATGCGCATCCTGCTCGGGTCCCAAGATGCCGCCAAAGATCGCGAGGTATTCTTCACCGCCCAAGTCCTGTTCTGGCTCCTGGCCGCTCCCGATGGCCACGCTAAGAACTTCTCCGTCTTCATCGAACGCGGCGGCCGATTCAGGTTGACGCCCCTATACGACATCATATCGGCTTATCCCGTGATGGGTCACGGAAAGGGGTTGATCCCTCCCGAGAAACTGAAGCTGGCCATGGCTTTCGGGTGTAAAAACCGCCACTATGAGTGGGACAAGATCAGCCTCGGGCACCTCCGTGAAACCGCGCGACGCTGCGGTCTGGAGGGCTCGATCGATGCCGTGCTTGCCAAGCTGGCTACGACTATCCCCAACGCCGTCGCTACGGTATCCGCGTCCTTGCCGAAAGGATTCCCAGGCGAGATAGCGGAACCGATCATCAAGGGATTTGAAGAACGAAGCAAGATGATCGAAGATGGATAGCAGTGTGAAGGATCGGACTTGGCGCATTGAAAGGCAAAGCAATTTGTTGGGCGATACTGGATTTGAACCAGTGACTTCTACCGTGTGAAGGTAGCACTCTCCCACTGAGTTAATCGCCCAACAAATTGCCTTACAAAGGGAAAGCGCCAAGTCCGCGCACTCTCCCACTGAGTCCCCGAAGCGAAGCTTCGGGGCATCGCCCGAAACATGGATGCGTTCGCGAGCGGCATACTAGCATCGCGCGTTTCTGAGTGTCAAGCTCGTGCCCGGCTCGGAGGCCGGTTCGCCCGGCGGCCTTGAGTGTGGACCAAGTCCGGAAAACCGGCGTATAGTTCGGCCATGATCGGATTCCTGCTCAAGAAGACCTTTTTCGACATCTGGGATAATCTCTTCCGGATCGCCCTCGTCAATATCGGCTTCCTGCTTTCCGCTGCGATTCCCGTGCTCGTGCCGTCGCTGCTTTCTTCGGTGCCGGTTCTGGCCATCGGGATAATGGTCGTCGGAGCCCTGTGGTGCTTCGTGTACCTGACCGCAGCGGCGATCGCGCTCAGGACGATCTCCGATTATGGCGCTTTCGGATTCGCCGACTTTTTCCGGGCGGTGCGCGAAGGCTGGCCGGCCGGGCTGGCTCTCGGTTTCGCCGTGGTGATCCTGTCCTTCTTCGCTTATGCCGCCTTGCCGTTCTATCTGGGAATGCAATCCATGCTGGGGATTTTCGCGGCGGCCTTGGTGTTCTGGACCCTGGTCGTCTGCCTGCTGGCGATCCAGTATTATCCCGCGGTCCGCGCCCGGCTGTCCGGGGATCCGCGGAAGATCATCAAGAAGTGCTTCATCCTTTTCTTCGATAATCCGGGGCTTTCCGTCTTCGCGATCCTGCACAACCTCGTGCTCTTGGTGGCGTCGTTCTTCCTGGCGTTCCTTGTTCCCGGGCCCGCGGGCATCCTGCTTTTCCTGGACGAGGCGCTCCGGCTGCGGTTGCTAAAATACGATTGGATCGAAGCGAATCCCGACGCGAACCGGAAGAAGATACCCTGGGACCTTCTTCTGATGGAAGAAGAGGAGAAAACGGGCACTCGCTCCCTGCGCAACTTCATCTTCCCCTGGAAGGATTGATTCAGCGCAGGGCTTTGTAGAATTCCGGCGGAGCCGGGACGTGGAAGTCCAGGATGGCCCCGGTGCGAGGATGCCGGAAGGCGATCCTCTCCGCATGGAGCGCGAGCCTGCCGACGGGGTCGGTCCGCGAGCCGTATTTGGGGTCTCCCGCCACCGGCCTTCCGAGCCACTCCATATGGGCGCGGATCTGGTTCCTGCGTCCCGTTTCCAGCTCGAGCTCCAGCAACGTGAAGCCGTTCCCCTCGCCGATGACGCGCCAGGTAGTCCGGGCGCTCATGCCTTCCCTGACCACGACCATGCGTCCCCGGGCGTCCTCGCCGAGCGGGGCGTCCACGGTACCGACGGGCTCGGGGATGTTCCCCTCCACCAGCGCGACATACTTACGTTCGATCACGGAATCGTTCCAGTCGCTCATCAGCGAACGCTTCATCTCTTCCGACTTGGCGAAGATCATGACGCCAGAGGTGTCCCGGTCCAAGCGGTGGACGGCCGCGACGCGGCGCTTTTCGCCGCGCTTGCGCAGGTACTCGCAGAGGATCCAGTACGCCGTCCTGTCGCGTTCGGCGCCCGCTGCGACCGACAGTAGGCCTGACGGTTTGTCGACGACGATGAGGTCGCGGTCTTCATGAATGATCCGTAATCCGTGGGGCAGGCGTTGGGGGGGCATGGGGGCAGGATACGACGATCGGGGGCATGGTGTATACTCGCCGGATGAACGCATGGATCGAATGGTTCGGCACCGCCTCCTCCGTGGTCGTCGCCGTCAGCCTCACGATGAAGAATATCAAGCGCCTTCGCATCCTCAACCTCGTCGGAGCCACGGCGTTCGCTGTCTACGGACTGCTCATCTCCGCCTGGCCCGTTTTCGGCCTCAACGCCTTCATCGTCCTCGTCGACCTGTACTTCCTGTACGCGATGGCGAGGGAAGCGGGGATGCCGGAAACCTTCGACGTCTGGTTCGTCGATCCCTGCTCCGACGAGTACGCGAGGCGCTTCCTTTCCTTCCATTCGAATGAAATTCTCAGGTATTTCCCCTCCTTCGACAGCGATCCCGATACTGGTTCACTGAGGGGAGCGGAAGCCTGTTTCATACTGCGCGGGACGCTTCCCGTATCCTTCGTCGCGTTCAGGCGGGAAGGGGAGCGGGGGGTATCCGTGATCCTGGACTACGCGATACCTGCGTACCGGGACATGAAGAACGCCCGTTTCTTCTTCGAATCGGCGGCGTCCCGGATCGCGAGCGAGGGAACCGTCTTCACAGCCTCCGCCGAGGTGGGCGCCCATGCTTCGTATTTGCGGAAACTGGGATTCAGGGAGATCGGGCGTTCGGGAAACGAACTGCTTTTCCGCAAAGGCCGGTAAGAGGCGATACGGCCGGAAATATACTATACTCCAGAGATGAGCAAACGCCTTATGCGCGCAAGCACCGTGCCGCCCTTCGCGCTCGCGGCTTTTTTCGCGGTGTTGTTTCTGGGTTCCTTCCCCGTTTGCGGCGAGGAGACCGTACGTACCGGAGAGACCTGGATCGTGCCGATACGCGGCGATATCGAGCCTTCCATAGCCGCGTTCGTACGCCGGGAATCCCGGCGGGCCCTGGCTTCTGGCGCATCCTTCCTTGTGTACGACATCGATACCTTCGGCGGGAGGGTCGATACCGCCCTCCAGATCTCTTCGTTCATAGGTTCCGTCAAGGATGCCGTGACGGTCGCCTGGGTCCGCAGCGGACCGGAGTCCATGGGAGTGAGCTGGTCGGCGGGGGCGCTTATCGCGCTTTCCTGTTCCCGCATCTACATGGCGAACGGAACCTCCATGGGGGCGGCAGCGCCGGTGACCATCGGAGCCGACGGAAAAAGCGAACCCCTGGGCGAAAAGACCGTGAGCGCAGTCAGGTCCCAGATGGCCGCCCTCGCCGAAAAGAACGGACATCCGGCTTCCATCGCCCTGGCCATGGTCGACCAGGACGTCGAGCTCTGGGAAATCGAGATTGCCGGCGTCACGAAACTGGCTACCCTCGGGGAGCTGGAGCTGCTGGAGAAGGAGAAGCCCGGTGAAGTGAAGCGCCTGTCGATCGTCTCGGCCAAGGGCAAGCTGCTCGCGCTCACGGCGGGGGAGGCCCTCCGCTACGGGCTGTCGCGCGGCATCGCGGACGACCTGCCGACCCTGCTTCAGTCGCTGGGAGCCGAGGGCGAAGTAGTCGAGCTTATTCCCTCCTTTGCCGACCGCGCGGTCGCCTTCCTCACCTCCGCCCCGGTGCAGGCCCTCCTCATCCTGCTCGGCCTCGTCGCCCTCTTCATGGAAATCAACACCCCCGGATTCGGCATCCCGGGCGCCATAGCCCTCATCGCGTTCCTCGGCGTCTTCGGCGCGAACGCCTTGCTCGGATCGGTAGGTTCCCTCGAACTCATCCTCTTCCTCTTCGGGATCGGGTTGCTCGCCGTGGAGATTTTCGTGATCCCCGGTTTCGGGCTCACCGGCGTTTCCGGCCTCGTGCTGATAGGGGCATCCCTCGTCTTCTCCATGCAGGATTTCGTCGTTCCGACGTTCCCCTGGCAGTGGGAACTGCTCGGCCGCAACCTTCTTGTAGTCGCGCTCGGCCTCATCGCCGCCACCGCGGGTATCGCCTTCCTCGCGCTCGCCGGACCGCGCCTGCGCATGTTCGACCGGCTCACCCTGAAGTCGGCCATCACGGGCACCGCGGGCGGAAGCGATACCGGGGAGGGCGAATCCGAATACGGCAAGCTCGTCGGTTCGCGCGGGGTCTCGACGACCACCCTCAGGCCTTCGGGCAAGGCGGAGATCGGCGGCCGCGAATACGTCGTGGAAGCGGACGGACAGTTCGTCCAGCCGGAGAGCCCCATCGTCGTGGAACGCGTCTTGGGAAATCGCATAATCGTCAGAACCGTCGCCGCGGGCGACGACAAGATCAAAGGAGGATCATAAATGGTGAATCTCATTCTTCTCGCGGTCGTCGGCCTTTTCGCCCTCGGCTTCCTGCTGCTTTTCTTTAAATTCTTCGGCCTCTGGTTCCGCGCCCTCATCTCGGGCGCGTCCGTCAACCTCGGAAAACTCATCGGCATGTGGCTGCGCCACGTCAATCCGTCGGTCATCGTGGACGCGCGTATCATGCTCAGCAAGGCCGGAATCGACGTGGATTCCGACATGCTGGAGACCCATTTCCTGGCGCGCGGCAACGTGTTCAAGGTNNACCAGCGTCAATCCCAAGGTGATCGACGTGCCCGACACCTCCAAGGGAAAGCAGACCATAGACGCGGTCGCGAAGGACGGCATCCAGCTCCAGGTGAAGGCGCGCGTGACCGTGCGGGCCAATATCGAGAGGTTGGTCGGCGGCGCGACGGAGGAGACGATCATCGCGCGGGTGGGCGAAGGCATCGTCACCACCATCGGCTCCTCGGAGTCCTATAAAATCGTGCTGGAAAATCCGGACACTATTTCCAAGAGGGTGCTGGGAAAGGGGCTGGACGCGGGAACGGCGTTCGAGATCCTTTCCATAGACATCGCCGATATCGACGTGGGCGCGAATATCGGCGCAAAGCTCCAGGCCGACCAAGCCGAAGCCGACAAGCGGCGCTTCCAGGCCGAGGCGGAGAAGCGCCGCGCGGCCGCGCAGGCCCGCGAACAGGAAATGATCGCCCTCGTGGCGGAAAACCGGGCCAAGGTCGTCCTGGCGGAGGCGGAAATCCCGCTCGCGATCGCGGAGGCCTTCAGGAAGGGACAGCTCGGCGTCATCGATTATTATAAGCTGAAGAATATCCAGGCGGACACGGAAATGCGTTCCTCGATCGGGGGAGCCGGCGGCGGCTCGGGGCCGGAGCGCTAGGCAGTCGGTATGGAAGACCTGATATCGACTACGCTGTCCTTGGTCGTCGTCGCGTCGCTGGTCGCCCTCCGCTTGGTCGCTTCCCGCAAGAAGAAGTCCGAGGAAGTCGACCGGGAGCGTTTCGCGCAGTCGGTAGCCGTCGCCGCGGGCAAGGGCGAAGTTTTCGACGCTTTCGCCCTCGTTCCGGACGAGGATGAAGAAAAGTCGCCGCCCAAGCCGGCGGCGCGTCTTGAGACCATCCGGGATCTGGCCGCGGCACCGCACACGTCCGCGGAGCTACGCACCGCCTCGGCGCCTCTCGCGTCCGTTGCGCCGCGGACGGCACAGGCCAAGGCCGCGGCGCCGCGTGCGCCCGCCCCATTGAACGCGCGGCTGGAGCGTCTGACCTTCCTCCAGAGGGCGGTAGTCTTCGCCGAGGTGCTGGACAGGCCGAAAGGCCTCAGGGACTGGTAGGCTCGCCCGCCAGCCGGCGCAAAGCCCGGGAGAGCGCGAACAGGTCCTCGCGGACGGTGAAGCGGCCAATGCCGATCCTCATGGACCGGGAGGATCGAATGGGATCCACGCCCATCGCCGCGAGGACGCGGGACGGGCCGTCCACCCGGGAGGAGCAGGCCGAAAAGCGGCTCACGCAGATCCCTAGGCGGGCGAGTTCGAGCATGAAGGCCTCCATGTCGCTTATCCACGGAAAGCTGAGGCAGAAGACGCCCGCCGCGTGTTCTTCATGGGATTCTTCGATGAATGGAACCGACTTGAGTCCGAGGTCGCGGAGGAAATCCTTCTCCAGAACCCGCAGCATCCGGCTTTCCTCCGCGATGCTCCCCTGAAGCAGCTTCGCGGCTTCCGCGAAGGCGGCGATGCCCGGGACGTTCTCCGTTCCGGGGAAAAGGCCTCCTTCCTGGGTTCCTCCGCGCCGGAAGCGGGCGAGCCTTAGGCTTTTCCGCTTCCACAGCAAGCCGCAGCCTTTGGGAGCGTACAGCTTGTGGGAACCGATCGCGACGAGGTCCGCGAAGGGCGCCCAAGTTGAGGGCGGGAGGCGGGGCGCAGCCTGGGCCGCGTCCATGAGCACGAGCGCGCCCGCCCCGCGGGCAGTTTCAAAGATGCGTGCGGCGTCCTGTATCCGCCCCGTCTCATGGTTCGCGGGCGAATAGACGAAGATCGAACGGGGAGCGTTTTTCAGGAGTCCGGCGAGGGCGTTCCCGTCTATCGCTCCCGTTCCGTCGACCGGACATTCGGCGACTGAGCGCCCCAGGGATCGGAGCATGCGCAACGGCGCCCGGACGCTCGCGTGTTCGACTCCCGTCGTGACGAAGCCCAGATCCTTGTCCCGCGCGGCGAGACCCCAGATGGCGGCATGGAGGGCTTCGGATGCCGAGGAGCAGAACAGGAGGCCCGAGGCCTCCAGGCCGAACGCGTCCGCTATCTTTTTCCTGCACTCCTCCACGAGATCGGAGGCGGCCAGTCCCCGGGAATGCGGGCTGGACGGATTGGCCCAGTCGATCCGGCACGCGCGCTCGAAGGCCCCGAGCGTCCGCGGATCGACGGGCGTCGTCGCGCAATAATCCAGATAGACGGTCCGCCCGGCCGGGACCCTCCGCCTGTCATCCCGCATCTTCTTCCGGAATCCGCAATCGCATGCCATGTCCTGTAGTATACCCGCTTCCCGGTATTGACGCTTGCGGTCCAGGTAGAGAAACTATATTCGGTATCGTTCCTGTTTTTTGGAGGTCCGATTGATATTTTCCCGATCCGGCTACGGAATAGCGGCAGCCTCGCTGGTTTTTTCTGCCACCATCGCTCTCGCCGACGTGAAAGCGACGGTCGTCCGTGACGACAAAGCCGCCTTCACGGTCCTTTCGGTCGAGGACGGGCTCGTCAATTCATCCGTTTCCGGCATCGTCCAGGATTCCAAGGGCTTCCTCTGGTTCGCGACCCAAGGCGGCCTCTGCCGTTACGACGGCTCCGAGTTCAAGATTTTCGAGAACGAGCCCTTCAACGAGGGTAGCCTGGTTGCGAACCTCATCCAGACCATCTACCTGGACGAGGACGACGTGCTCTGGATCGGAACTTACAACGGCCTCAACCGCTTCGACATCAAGACCGAACGCTTCACCCTCTACACCTATGACGCCGATCGGGCCGATTCCCTTTCCAACGACCTGGTCATCGCCATCGCGCGCGACGCCCGCGGAGCGCTCTGGGTCGGAACCATCAATGGCCTAAACCGACTGGACGAGTCGAAGGGCACGTTCATCCGTTACCTGCACGATACGGCGAATCCGCGTTCCATTCCCAACAATACGATCCGCTCCCTGTTCCGCGATTCCCGCGGCCGCTTGTGGATCGGCGCGAGCGGCGGCGGTTTCGCCCGGTACGATTTTGAGGACGACGCCTTCGACAACCTGACGGGCACCGCCAAAGGCCCGCCCGCCTCCCTTTCGCTCCAGTCGATCGGCGAAGATTCCCTGGGATACCTCTGGCTCGGCGCCTGGGGCCTCGGCCTTGTGCGTTTCGCTCCGGATACGGGCGAAGCGGAGACTTTCATCATTCCTGACGGCCGCATTTACGTGGTCAATACGCAGGATCCTGGAGAAGTGCGTGCGGGTACATGGGGAGGCGGGCTGTACGTGTTGGATAAGGCCTCGGGCACGGTTTCATCGTACTCGCATTCCAAGGCCCTCGGAGTCCTTCCCCACGATGTCGTCTATTCGATCCTGGAGGACGCGTCCGGCGAGCTGTGGATCGGCACGAACGGCGGAGGCGTGGCGCGGATGGACCGTACGCGACGGAGCTTCACCGCGTACGTTTCCGATGCTTCCGATCCGAAGGCCATCCCGCACGGGAAGACGATCGCGGCCCTCGTCGATTCGCGCGGCGATCTGTGGATCTCCGTGTACAGCGGCGGTATTCATCGGTTGGACAGGAAGACCGGCGGATGGATCCATTTCCGCAACGATCCGGAGGATCCGTCGAGCCTGCCGAACGATACCTGCAACGCGCTGTACGAGGATTCCGGCGGGGGCTTCTGGGTCGGGTCCAACGCAGGGCTCGCCCTGATGGATCGGGAGAAGGGGACCTTCACCGTAATTAATTCCGAGGAAGGGAATACGGAAGGCCTCAGTTCGGACATCATTTATTCAATCCTTGAAGAGCGCGGCGTCGGCCTCTGGATCGGCACCTACACCACGGGCTTGGACTTCTGGAACCGGACCACGGGCGAATGGAAGCACTTCGCCTATGATCCGAAAAATCCGCTTTCGATATCCGACAACCTGATTTATTCCATCCAGCGCGACGAGAACGGCAAGCTCTGGATCGCGACCAACAACGGCCTGAACCGCATGGAGGACGAGTCCTTCGTACGCTACCACTACGATCCGAAACGACCCGACGGTATTTCCAGCAATGCCATCATGCGCATCGCCTTCGATTCCAAAGGCATACTTTGGGTCGCGACCCGCGGCGGCGGGCTTTCGCGTTATCACCCCGATACCGATACTTTTTCCCATATTACGCGCGCTGACGGACTGCCGAACAACATGGTGATGGCGGTCCTCGAGGACAGAAGGACGGACCTCTGGGTAGTGACGCAGACGGGCATCGCGCTGTACGACCGGGAGACCTCCAAAGTGAAGCCGATCTCCTTCTTCAAGGCGCTGGACAACGCGAGCTTCAATTCGGGTTCGACGGTAGGTAAAAAGGGGGAACTCTATTTCGGGTCGGTCGGCATCGTCACCGAATTCGATCCGTATCGTTATGAACCGAACGACCATGTGCCTCCCGTTTACATCACCGCCGTCACCGCGGCGAATCGTCCCAAACTGTCTACGCCCCTGGCTTCGGGCGGGGCCGGCGCGTCTCCGCTCCGCCTTTCGTATTACGAGAATTCGGTCGAATTCCGCTTCGCGGCGATCGACTTTCGGGATCCGGCCGCCAACCAGTTTGCGTACAGGCTCGAGGGTTTCGACAAGGATTGGAATTATTCCGGATCGGTGAACCACGCGTCCTACACGAACCTTCCCGGAGGATCCTACGTTTTCCGGGTGAAGGCCGCCAACAACGACGGGCTCTGGAACGAGGCGGGCGCCTCGGTCGATTTCCGGATCGCGGTGCCTCCGTACTGGAGCTTGCCCGCGTGGGCCCTGTACCTGCTGATGATCGCGTCCGCGGGCTACGCCATCGCGACGCTCCGCTCGAACCGCCTGCTCACGGGAAAAGTCGCCGAACTGACCAACGCCGAGACCGCCCTTCTGGCTGCAGGGGAAGAATCCCGCACCCTCGCCCTCGCCGCCGAGAAGGCGAACCGGGCCAAGAGTTCCTTCATCGCAACCGTAAGCCATGAAATCCGGACACCGCTCAACGGCGTCATCGGGATGACCGAGATGCTGGAGCGCTCAACGCTCGACGAACGGCAGAAGGAACAGGTCTCGATGATACGCTCCAGCGGACAGACCCTGCTGCAGATCATCAACGACGTCCTGGACATTTCCAAGATCGAAGCGGACAAGATCGAGATCGAATCCATCGCATTCCCCCTGGACGCGACGCTCGATCGCTTGCGTGACGCGTTCGGCTTCCAGGCGGAAGCGAAGGGCATATTCTTCTCGGTGGCGAAGGATCCTTCTTTGCCCAAGTACCTGCGCGGCGATCCGCTCCGCATCTTCCAGGTCCTCTCCAACCTGACGGGCAATGCCGTTAAGTTCACCGACAAGGGCGGCGTCCGGGTCTTCGCCCGCATGGGTGCCGCACCGGCAACGGGGGCTCCCGCGATCGTTTTCATGGTCGAGGACACCGGCATCGGGATACGCGGCGAGAGCCTCCCTTCGATCTTCGATCCTTTCAATCAGGAGGATCAATCGACGACGCGCCGTTTCGGCGGCAGCGGCTTGGGACTATCCATCTCCAAACGGTTGGTCGACCTCATGGGCGGGAGCATCCGGGTGGAAAGCGTCCAAGGGAAAGGCTCCGTCTTCAGCTTTGAGCTTCCCCTGACCGCGGTGCCCGAATCGGAGCTGGCCGTTCCGGCCGTTTCCGGCGAGGACGCCGCCGTTCCGGAATACCGGCCCTCCGTTTCGGTCCTCGTTGTGGACGACGATCCGGTCAACCGGTTCGTGGCGCGCAGTTTCCTGAGGGAGATCAAGGCGACCGTGGAGGAGGCCGATTCGGGCCATGCGGCGATCGCCCTACTCTCTAAATTATCCTTCGATCTTGTGCTTCTGGATTGTTCCATGCCGGGCATGGACGGCTACGAGACCGCCGTCCGCATACGGTCGCCCGGCAACGGCTCCCTGGATCCCTCCATCCCGATCATCGCGATGACCGCGCATGTCCTGGAAGAGGACCGCGCGCGCTGCATCGCGGTCGGGATGGATGAAGTGATCGTCAAGCCCCTGACCCTCAAGGAACTCGTGGGTACGATCGACCGGGTCATGTCCTCCCGTACGCGGAACCGTTTCCCCGTGTTCGCTTCCGAAGCCTTCATCAGTCGTTATGAAGGAGCGGCCGAGGCTGCCAGGGAACTGCTGAAGCTCTTCCTCGCGCAATCCAGTCCCCTGGCCGGTGAAGCGCTGAAGGCAGGAGAGCGCGCGGACTGGGCGGCGGCCGCCGCGATCGTCCACCGTCTGAAGGGCAGCGCCGGCGCGATCGGCGGCGATCGGCTCGCCGCCGCCGCGGAGCGTTGCCTTGAGGAACTGCGCAGGCCTGAGTCCCCGGCTGAAGCCCGTCTACGGCAGCTCGCCGTGATCGCTGCGGAACTCGCCGAGCTGGAAACCGAGCTGAAAGCCGCTTTGGATGGCCTCGGCAGGTAGCCGGAANNCCGGCATCTCCGAGTAGTGGAACATGCGGGTATATTCCATGTAGCCGGACAGCGCGTAATGCTGGACCGGCACGCCTGTCTCTTCGAGTATCGCGCTGGGGTTGAGGCCGCCGATGACGATGGCTCCGCAGGTCCCTTCGTGGACGGGAACGTTGAGAAGTTCGCGCGATGGCCGGCCTATCTTGAGGAAGGCGCCCAGCCCCACCGTCTCCAGTTTCTTCGCAAGATCGCGGGCCAGGTCGTAGCTTTCCTCCGGAATTTCCCGGAAACCGGCCCCGATGCGGCCGCAGCCGTTCCTGATCGCTCCCAGGTAGTCGGTCATCTTGCCGCGGATGAAGAGCTGGAGAGGGTCGATGCTCGTGCCGTCGTAGCTGATGAGCTCCACGAAGCGGCTCGCCTGTCCGTTTTCGAGCTGCAGGAGGCCCGAGAACAGGGATCGCGTCGGGATGCCGTGCTTGAGCAGGACGCCGTTCAGGGTGACGGAGCATACCGTGCAGAATCCGACATGGCCCGGCGGGACGACGATGGTTCCGACCCTTTCTCCCGGCTTCAGCAGGTTGACCAGGGTGCCCATCGCATAGCCTTTTTCGAAAACGGTGATGATGTCCGGAAGCCGCGAGCGGAAGGCTTCCTTTTCGACTATCACGGTGTTGATGACCACCGTACCGCGCCTCAAGGGGAGGTCGAAGTCCATGGCGAAGGTCATTCGGTCGATTTTGGCGGACATGTAGCCTACGCGCCTGATGACCCGCGGCGCGTCGAGCGCGGCCCTGCCTTTTTCGGTGATGATCCGGCCGTGCTTGCCCCGAGCCTCGGTGAGGCCTTCCTCGTCGAGCCGCTGGAGGTACAGGCGGATGGTCCGTTCGCTTAGGTCCCCCCCTCCGTCCGGTATCAGCGCCATGATTTCGCTGCCGCTCAGCGGTCCGTCCGCCTCGTTCAGGGTCTCCAGGATGACAATTTCCTTCCTGTGTTTCTTTCCGTCCATGGTCGGGGAGTATATTTCAAGTCAGCCAATTGATCAATGCCTTCGGCAAATATGCCGAATGTGAATTGCATAATAATGCATAAATCGGTTGACGTTTTGAAATATGCATAATATCGTGCATAAAGATGAATGTATTACCGAAATAACGGCACTGTATTGCCGAAAAAACGGCATAAACTAGAATGAGGTACGTTAAGGAGACAGCATGAGCAGCGCATTCGTAGATTCGGTCATGTCGACCGTCACGTCGCGGAATCCAGCGGAACCCGAATTCCTGCAAGCGGTGCGGGAAGTCGCGGAATCCATCGAACCGGTCGTGGCCAGGCGGCCTGAAATCTCCCGTCTGAAGATAGTGGAACGGATCGTCGAACCCGAGCGCCAGATCATGTTCCGCGTGCCTTGGGTCAATGACCGGGGCGAGATCCAGGTCAACCGCGGGTTCCGCGTGCAGTTCAACAGCGCGATCGGTCCCTACAAGGGAGGCTTGCGCCTGCATCCATCGGTGAACCTGGGGATCATCAAATTCCTCGGCTTCGAACAGACCTTCAAGAACGCGCTCACCACCACCCCGATCGGGGGAAGCAAGGGCGGAAGCGACTTCGATCCCAAGGGCAAGAGCGACATGGAAGTCATGCATTTCTGCCAGTCCTTCATGAACGAACTGTACCGCCACATAGGTCCCGACACTGACGTGCCCGCGGGCGACATAGGCGTGGGCGGCAGGGAGATCGGGTTCCTGTTCGGTCAGTACAAAAAGATAACCAACAGCTTCACGGGCGTGCTGACCGGCAAAGGCCTCTCGTACGGCGGATCGCTCGCCCGCACCGAAGCGACGGGTTACGGCCTCGTGTACTTCACCACCCGCATGCTTGCGGACAGGAAAACCGACTGGAAAGGCAAGCGCGTCGTCATCTCCGGCTCCGGGAACGTGGCCATCTACGCGGCCCAGAAAGTCGCGTCGCTGGGCGGAAAGGTCGTCGCCATGTCCGATTCCAACGGCTACATAGTGGACGAGGAAGGCATCGCGCTGGATGTCGTGAAGCGCATCAAGGAAGTGGAACGCGGTCGAATCAAGGAGTACCTGGGCGCGTGTCCGAAAGCCGCCTATAAGGACGGCTGCGACGGCATCTGGACCGTGCCCTGCCAGGTCGCGCTGCCCTGCGCAACCCAGAACGAACTGAACGGCAAGTCCGCAGCGACCCTCGTGAAGAACGGTTGCATCGCGGCGGCCGAAGGCGCCAATATGCCCACCACCCCGGAAGGGGTCAAGATTTTCCACGACGCGGGAGTCTCTTTCGGCCCCGCCAAGGCTGCGAACGCCGGCGGAGTCGCGACCAGCGCCCTCGAGATGTCGCAGAATTCGATGCGGCAGAGCTGGACATTCAATGAGGTCGATTCCAAGCTCCACGGTATCATGGACAGCATCTACGACCAGTGCCGCGACGCGTCCGACAGCTACGGCCTGAAGGGCAACCTGGTCGCCGGAGCCAACATCGCGGGCTTCCTCCGCGTCTCCGACGCGATGATCGCCCACGGTGTGGTGTAGGTGTAGATAGAGAAGAAAGCAGCCAGAGTCCAGTAGCCGGTAGNNCCGGTAGCTCGGTGAGGAACACCATCTCCGGTGACCGGCTACTGACTTTGGGCTGCTTCCTCAAACCTTTCTTGCCGCGTACTCCGTATGCAGCAACTCCTTGGACCGTTCCCCCAGCGGCTTGATCAGGAATTCTTTGTACAGGGTGGCCACGGCGGGATTCTCGTGGGACTTCCGCAGGGGCAGGAGCCGGTCTTCCTTGTAGACCGCTTCCTGCCGCGTTTTCCGATCGGCCGCGTCGGTCAGCAGCGGCTGGCCTCCGCCTCCGATGCAACCTCCCGGACAGCTCATGACCTCCACGAAGGCATAGGGCGAGTTGCCCGCCGCCATTCCGTCCAGCACCTTCCGGGCGTTTCCCAGTCCGTGCGCGACCGCGACCCGGATCGGCGTGCCTCCGAAATCGATGGTCGCTTCCTTCACTCCAGCCATACCGCGCACCGCTTCCAGTTCCAGGCTCGGCAGGCTTTTCCCGAGGGCGATTTCGTAGGCCGTCCTGAGGGCCGCCTCCATGACGCCGCCGGTGGTCCCGAAGATGGTCGCCGCTCCCGTGCTGGCTCCGAGCGGATCGTCAAAGGCTTCCTCTTCCAGCCGGGCGAAATCGATGCCCGCGCGCCGGATCATGCGGGCCAGTTCCCGGGTGGTCAGCGCGTAGTCGACATCGGCGAAACCGGAGGATGCCATCCCCGGCCTCTTCGTCTCCCGTTTCTTGGCGGTGCAGGGCATGATGGATATGACGGAGAGGGTGGCCGGATCTATGCCCGCCTTCTTCGCCCACCAGGTCTTGGCCACAGCCCCGAACATCTGCTGGGGAGACTTGCAGCTGGAAAGGTGGGGGAGGAGCGACGGGTAGAAGGTTTCGATGAACCCTATCCATGCCGGCGAACAGCTGGTGATCAGGGGGAGCGTCCCCTTTTCGGCGATGCGCTCCAGCAGTTCGCTCCCTTCCTCCATGATGGTCAGGTCCGCGGTGAATTGGGTGTCGAAGACGCGGTCGAATCCGAGCCGCCTGAGCGCCGCGACCATTTTTCCCGTGACGAGGGCGCCGGTCGGCATCCCCAACGCCTCTCCGAGGGAGGCGCGGATGGCGGGCGCGGTCTGTACCACCACCGTCCTCAGCGGATCCCGCAGCAGGCTGAATACTTTTTCCGTCTCGTCCTTTTCCGTGAGAGCTCCCGTCGGGCAGACGAGGGTGCATTGTCCGCAGCCGACGCAGACGGAGCTTTCGATCCCGCGGTCCATGAAGGGCGCCACGCGGGAATGCGAGCCGCGCCCGACGAAGTCTATGGCCGAAACGGTCTGAACGTCCCGACAGACCGCGACGCAGCGTCCGCAGAGTACGCATTTGTCCTCGTCCCGTTCCAGCATGGCGCTGGTCGCGTCGATCCGGTCCGCTGCTTCCCGCAGCTTGCGCGTCCGCGGGAAACGGCGGCGCCGCACCCCCATGAGTTCGGCGAGGGCCTGCAGCTCGCAGGTGCCGTTGCGGGTGCAGGAGAGGCAGTCGTCGGGGTGGTTCGCGAGCATGAGCTCCACAGCGGTGCGGCGCGCCGAGGCGGCGCGCTCGCTGGAAGTGGAGACGACCATGCCTTCGGCAGCCTTCTGCACGCAGGCGCGAGCCAGGCTGCGCGCCCCGGCGACTTCCACGACGCAAACCCCGCAGGAGGCGTTGGCCGCGACTTCCGGAAGCAGGCAGAGCGTCGGCACCTTGATTCCCGCCGCGGCGCAGGCATCCACGAGGTTGGAGCCCTCCCGTACGGTGACTTCCCGTCCGTCTATCTTCAGCGTCACTTGCTTTTCCATGCCGTTCCCCCTCATTTCACGTCGCAGCGCAGGCAGCGCTCCGCTTCGGCCAGGGCCTGCTCGCCAGAATAACCCGCGGCGATCTCGTGGAAGTTGTTGCGCCGGTCATCGACGGCCAGGCGCCGCGATCGGTGCTTCCGTCCGCCGACGGGGTCGGCCGAGGCGACGTTCGCGTAAGCGAAGTTCTTGACCAGGGCAATGGAGCGGTCGGCTCCCATGAGCGCGCGGTCCATGGCGAATGCCGCTCGTATCGCGCGGCCCATGGCCTCCGCGGCGGTCGCCGGACCGGAGACCGCGTCCCCCGCCGCCCAGACGCCTTCGATCGAAGTACGGCAGTCGAAACGGTCGATACGGATGTTGCCGTTGCGGTCCGCCGCAAGTTCCGCGACTCCGGGACCCGCCTTTCCGAGGCTCGAGGAGTCCACGCGTTCTCCCACCGCCGAGACCACCGCTTCGCAGGCGATTTCGAAATGTTGCCCGGAGGGCACGGGCGAAGGCCTGCCCGTCGCGTCGATCGAGCCGGCCTTCATCCGGACGAAGCGTACCGCCCGCGCGTTGCCGCTCGAGTCCGCCAGGATTTCCTCGGGAGCGGCCATGAATACGAAGGCGACGCCCTCTTCTTCGGCCCCTTTGATTTCCGCCTCGTTCGCCGGCAGGTCCTCCCGCGTCCGGCGATAAGCCACCGTGACCGCGGCTCCGGAACGGAGGATGGACCGGGCCGCGTCGATTGCGACGTTCCCTCCGCCGATCACGAGGACGCGTCCCGACGGCGGCTTGACCTTCTTTTCGTTGAAGGCTTCCAAGTACGCGTAGCCGGGGAAGACTCCCGGAAGGAATTCCCCCGGTATGCCGAGCGGCTTGTCGGCCTCCGCCCCCACGGCAATGAGAGCGGCATCGTGAGAAGACCGCAAAGCGTCGAAGGAGAGGTCGGTTCCGATCCGGGTGGACAGGACGAAGCGGACGCCGAGCTTGGTGAAGAGGCCGAGTTCGTTGTCCAGCGTCTCCCGCGGCAGGCGGTAGGCCGGGATTCCGTAGCGGAGCACGCCGCCCGCCTTTGCGTGGGAGTCGTAAACGGTGACCTCGTGGCCGAGGCGGGCTAGGAAGTAGGACGCCGCGAGTCCTGCGGGGCCGGCCCCCACTATCGCGATCTTCTTGCCGGTGGGCGGGAGTTTTTCCGAGGCCAGCCGCGCCCATACGGCCTTTTGCCTACCCATCTTGTGGACGGCGTCAGCGAGGTAGCGGTGGATTTCGCCCTGGGAGACCGGCTCGTCGATGGTCTCGCGCCTGCAGCGCATCTGGCAATGGAAATGGCAGATGCGGCCCAGGGTTCCGGGCAACGGGTTTCCCCTGAGCGTGAGTTCGTAGGCTTCTTCGATCTTTTCTTCCTTCAGGAGCTGGAGGTAACCGGGTATGTTGAGATGCATCGGACAGGAATTGACGCAGAGGGCGGGGAAGAGATCTTCGCAGACGCCCGCTTCGCAGCGCTTTTCCCGGATATGGGCGAGGTATTCGTCGCGGAAGTAGCGGAGCGTGGTGAGCACGGGATTGGCTGCCGTCTGGCCCAAGCCGCAGAGCGCCGAATCCTTGATTGAGACTGCCAGGGCTTCCAATTCGTCCAGATCCGCCTCGGTCGCGGTCCCCTTGGTCACCGTTTCCAGGATGCGCAGCATCTGGGCAAGGCCCTCGCGGCAGGGCGCGCATTTGCCGCAGGACTCGGCCGCGGTGAACGAGGTGAAGTACCGGGCGACGTCCACCATGCAGGTATCGCCGTCCATGACGACCATGCCTCCGGAGCCCATGATGGCGCCGATGGCCGCCAGTGATTCGTAGTCGACGTTCACGTCCAGCTTGGAGGCGGGAACGCAGCCGCCCGATGGGCCGCCCGTCTGCACCGCGCGTACCCGCTTATTCGGCCCCGCGCCGCCGCCCATCCCGTAGACGATCCCGTCCAGTCTGGTTCCGAGGGGCAATTCCACGAGGCCCGTGTTGCGCGCCTTGCCGACGAGGGAAAAGACCTTGGTGCCCGCGCCGCGTTCGGTTCCGGCCGCGATGAAGGCGGCGGCTCCGCGGGCGAGTATCCAGGGCACGTTCGCCCAGGTCTCCACGTTGTTGATGGTGGTCGGCATCCCGCGGTAGCCCGACTGGGCGGGGAAGGGCGGCCTGGGGGAGGCTCGGCCCGCCCGGCCTTCCGCGGAAGCTATGAGCGCGGTTTCCTCGCCGCAGACGAAGGCCCCCGCCCCCTGCACGATGCTCAGGTCAAAGGAAAAATCCGTCCCGAAGATACCCTTGCCGAGAAGACCTCTCTCCCGGGCCTGATCTATGGCCAGGGAAAGCCGCGCGACCGCCAAGGGATATTCGGCGCGGACGTAGACGAAGCCGGCCTGCGCTCCCATCGCGTACGCGCCGATGGCCATGCCTTCGATCAGCATGTGGGGATCGCTTTCGATCTCGTTGCGGTTCATGTAGGCGCCGGGATCTCCCTCGTCGGCATTGCAGATCACCCATTTCTCCGCCGACTCCTGCTTGCGCATGAGTTCCCATTTCTTCCCCGTCGGGAAGCCCGCGCCGCCGCGGCCGCGGAGGCCGGATGCCAGGATTTCGGCGATGACCTGTGCGCCCTGCATGCCGGTGACCGTCTTCTGTAGGGCGGCGTAACCGCCCGCCGCGATGTATTCTTCGATGTTCTCCGGATCGATAAGCCCCGCGTCGCGGAGCACAATCTTCTTTTGACCTTTGAAGAAGGGAGTCTCGTCCCAGAGCGGCACGGAAGGGTAGCCTTCGCCGAAGCGGACCCGCGATGAAATGAAATCCCATTCGTCGATACGGGCGAAGGCTTTGGCGGATAGTTTGTCCGCCGCCGCATCGGTTTGGGCCGCGCGGATGAAGGCGGCCGCATCCTTCTTGTTCGCCGAACCGATAAGTAGGATGCTCTTTCCGGGCCGGTAGATCGAGATGAAGGGTTCTTCCGCGCAGAAGCCGAAGCAACCCGTCTTTTTGAGCCGGACGCCGGTTCCGTCGATCTTTTCGGCGATGGCGTCGTACAGTTCCTGCGCGCCGCTGCCCATGCCGCAGGTGCCCAGGCCCACCGCTATCACGGGCGTTCGGGGCACCAGTAGGGATTGCGCGGAAAGGCGCAGCGCCGCAAGTTCGCGATCGTTCGTGATGCGGGTCATTTTTCGCCTCCCTGCGCCGGTTTCGCATTAATCAGCCGCGTGATGAGCGATGCGAGCTTGGTGGAATTCATCCGGGAATACATGACCCCGTCCACGGACACGACGGGCGCGAGGGCGCATTGGCCGAAACAGGCGACGGTGCGTACCGTAATGCGGGCGTCAGCCGTGGTGAACGCGGAATCCTCGTCGATGTTGAATCCGGAGGCGTTCAGGCGCATCGCCGCGTCGGCGAGCAGGCCGCGCGAGCCGCGCGTATGGCAGGCGGTGCCCCGGCAGACGACGATGGTATGTTCGCCCTGGGGAGTCAGGTTGAAGAAGGAATAGAAGGTCGCGATCGAATACAGCCTCGAGAGCGGTGTTCCCGTGAGCTCCGATATCCGGCGCAAGTCGCTCTCGCTCAGGTAATCGCCCTTGTTATGTTCCTGGACTTCCTCCAGGATGCCCAGCAAGGCCCCGGGCCTTTGCCCGTCCGACCAGCGCCGGACGACTTCGTCCAGCATTCCGCTATCGCTCATCGAGCCTCCCTTTTTTCCTTCCGACTGGTGCGTAACGAAGTTGTGGGTGACCGTTGCCAAAGCTTGATGTCAGGATCTTGGGAAGCATTGTATGACGACAAGAAAAATTTATCCATAAAAAAAGAATTTAATTCGTGATCGGCTGTCATCGGGTGAGCGAGCCGCGCCCGCATGTGCGGAAGGCGTGCGGGTTGGTGAAAGTGCCGGGGGTGCCCGGGAAAAGCGCGGCAGGAGTGAAGCGCGGGTGGCCGGGGAAAACCGTGAAGGAGCGAGCCGCAGTCCGCATCTGCGGAAAGCGTGCGGGTCGGTGAAAGTGCCGGGGGTGCCTGGGAAAAGCGCGGGCGAATGATTCCGCAGGTGAAGGACCGTAGGTCCTGAACCGAGGACCAAATGAGTCCGCGCTTATCCCGGGCAGGACCCCCTGATGATTTCCTCCCCGCGCCCTTCCCGTTTTCGCGCGCGGATGCGTTTCCTTGACTACGTCCCCCCGTGCACCTAAAGTTAAGTCCCATGGATATTACGCCGGACGCCGACCGTGCGAAAATGACAATCCTGCTCGTGGAAGACAGCGCGGTCATCGCGCTCGTGGAGCAGCGCCAGTTGGAAGGCTTCGGCTACAAGGTGGAACTCGCCGCCACGGGCGAGGAGGCGGTTGCGATCGGCATCGGACGCGCGGATATCGATCTTGTCCTCATGGACGTGGATCTGGGGGCGGCCATGGACGGAGTGCGAGCCGCCGAACTCATCCTGGAGAAACGCGAACTGCCGATAGTCTTCATTTCCAGCCATACGGAACAGGCTATCGTGGAACGGACGGAGCGGGTGACTTCCTACGGCTTCGTCCTCAAGAATTCGGGGCCGACGGTCCTGGAGGCTTCCTTGAAGATGGCGTTCCGGCTCCACGACGCCTACCACGCCATAGAAAGCCGTGAACGCTCCCTGGCGGAAAGCGCCGCCAGGATGGAGAGTACCCTGGCGGCGGCGCCAGTCGGCATCGGCACCATCCGCGATCGCACGGTCCTGGATGCGAACGAACGTTATCTCCAGCTCACCGGTTTCGAACCCGGCGAACAGCTGGGCAAGCCGACCCGCATGCTGTTCGAGAGCGAGGAAGAGTACCTGCGCGTGGGCGAGGTCCTGTACTCGGGTTGCGCTGAGACCGGCGTCGGCGAGGTGGAAACGCGCTATCGACGGAGGGACGGGTCCTTCGTCGACGTCCTCATACGGCTCGCCGCTTTCCCTTCTTCCGCGCAGCGGCGGATCAAGCTTACGAAGGACGATATCATCCACAACCTGGCCACATTCTCGGTTCTGGATATAAGCGACCGCAAACGCGCCGAACGCGCCATGGAATCCCGCGTGCTCGCGCTCACCGAACCCGGCGGACCTTCTTTGACGGGGGAGGAACTACGTTTCGAGGCTCTCTTCGATCTGGATGAAATACAGCAGATCCAGGACGCCTTTTCGTCCGCCACCGGCGTCGCGTCCATCATCACGGACGCCGACGGAAGGCCGATCACGAAACCGAGCAATTTCACCAGGCTGTGCGATTCGATCATCAGGGGGACCGATATCGGCTGCGCGAACTGTATGCATTCGGACGCGATGCTAGGCCGGATGAATCCCGACGGACCCCTCATGGCCAGCTGCCTCTCCGGCGGCTTGTTGGACGGCGGCGCCGGAATATCGGTCGGAGACAAGCATATCGCCAACTGGCTCATCGGGCAGGTCGTCGATGACGATACGGATTTTAATGCCATAAAGTCGTACGCCGCGCTGATAGGGGCTGACCAAGCGGACTTCGACGCCGCGCTCGCCGAAGTTCCGCGCATGTCCGGCGAAACCTTCTCCAAGGTCTGCAATGCCCTGTTCGTCATCGCGCGCCAGCTATCCACGCTCGCCTACCGGAACGTGCAGCAGGCGCGCGCCATCGTGGAGCGGAACAAGGCGGAGGAGGAAAAGGACGCCCTGTACCGCGAACTCAAGCACCGGATCAAGAACGGCATGGCGCTCATGATGGGCCTGGTGGACCTGGAGGCGGGAAGGTCGAAGGAGGCCGCCGTACATAAAGCCCTTTCGGCGACGCGCGCCCGCATCGAATCGCTGGCTACCCTGTACGACCTGCTGAGCGGAAGCGCGAACCCGAACGAGATCCGTCTGGACGAATACCTCGGCCGAATCGCCGAGGTGGTGGAGTCCACCTTCGCAGAAGCGGTCGGCGTCACCGAATTCCGACTTGATATGGAAAGGTACACGATCTCCGCGCGCGCCGCCGCCCCTCTGGCCCTTGTGCTCATGGAATTGTTGACGAATTCGCTCAAATACGCGTTTCCCGAAGGTCGCGGCGGCATCGTGTCGGTCGCGCTCAAGGGCGAAACGGACGGCGCCCTGTCGCTGTCAGTCCAGGACGACGGAGTCGGCCTTCCCGCGGACTTCGACCCGCGGACTTCCAAAGGTCTCGGAATGGAACTGATACGTATGCTCGTCCTCCAGCTCGGAGGGGAGTTGTCGTTCCGTTCGGGCCCCGGTACCCGCTTCGAAGTCCGTCTGTCCGCCGAAAGGATCCGCTTCCTCGCTCAGGCCAGGTAGCACAGAGCCCGCTGCGCCGTCGCGTCCGCGTACAGGCGGAGCTCCCCCCCGTCGCCGCTCTCCAGCACCGTTATCGTCCTTCGCCAGAGTTCGTCGTCCGGTTCCACCACGCGCAGCGCGCGCGCGGCCCGTCCGAGGAAATCCTCGCTCAGGCAGCATTCGTCGCGCTCGGGGAAGACGGCGAAGTATAGCATGTCCATCTCCACGAGATCGTTGAAGAAATGCGTGCCGAGGGATACGTCGGGCACCAAACCCGCGTGCATGAGCGCGAGTTCGACGAGCACCGTGACGCCCTTGATGTCGTTGAACGAGACGGGAACGCCCATTGCGGGAGTCGAAGTTCCCCAGCGTCCGGGGCCGACGAGCATGACCACCGGTTCTTTCTTTCCGCTCGGGAGATGGGCCAGGCGGCCCACGAGTCGCGCGACCGCGTAGCGTTCCTGTTCCCCGAGCAGGGTATACGCTTCGCTTGAGACGTAGACCAGCCGGTCCACCGGCGCGGCGAGGCTGCGGCCGACGATGGGGCCGTCCGTACGCAGGAAGACTTTTTCCTCGGGGACGGAGGACGGGATCAGCCCGATATCCCCCCGGCCCATGATGCGCACCTTGAAGGGACGGCATTGCACCAGGTTGATACGGTAGCCGCCGATGCCCGCGCCCCGGTCATCGGGGACCGCGTTCACCGTGAACTCCACGTCGACCGGATGCTCGTAGGCCGCTTCCAGCGAAGCGAGCATCGACCGCATCCGTCCGCAGAAGTCGGTATGTTCGAACAAGCCCTTGAAATCCAGCCGGAGGGCGCCCGCCGCGTCGAGGCCCAGTTCGCGCGCCCGTTCCGCGGCCTCCCGTTCCTCGCTCGCGAAAAGGTCGCGGATCGCCGGGGG
>DPXI01000090.1:39459-42212 GCA_003527485.1 Treponema sp.
TAGGGATTGTAGGAGAATCCGACGCCGCCGGCCGGGGGATAGAACCAATCGCCCCAGGCGTCCCCCGAAACCCGTTGCACAAGGAGCGCCATCTGCTCGTCCTCATGCAGGAGCCCGTGGTGCAACCGGTACTGCAGGGCGTCTTCGCTCAGCGAACTCGCGTATACGCGGCGCACGGCGTCCAGGAAGACTTCCAGGCGCGCCGAGGGAGTTCCCTGGTTCGCGCAGAAGACGCTTTCGTATTTACCGGAGAAGGCGTTTCCGTAGCTGTCCTCCTGGATGGAACTTGATCGGACGATGATGGGCGCCTGGCCGAAGTATTCGAGCATCTCCTGGAATTGGACCACGATATAATCCAGGAATTTACCTTTCAGGATGCGTTCGCGGGCGAGCGCCGCCCGTTGCAGGATTTCTTCGATCGTTCCCTTTTTCCTCCGAAGCCACCAGCAGTCGTTCTGGATCACGTAGGTGTAGAAGACGTCGGACCCGATGTAGAACGAGTCGTGGATCTCGAGAAGGCGCTCCCATGCGGGATCGGTCTCGCGCAGGATGCGTTGGGCCAGGAGGATGCCGCGCGCCTTTCCGCCGATGAGCCCCGAGCCGATCAGGCGCTTCAGGATGTCGGTGAGGAAAACCAGGTCGAAATACTTGCGGGCGAGGGGCAGGAAACTCGTCTGGCGGGTGACGGCCATGTGGAGCAGGCGTTCGAAGAGGAGCTCCGCTTCCTTTTCCTTCGGCTCCCCCCGCGCGAGGGCCGCCATGACGGCTTCCGCCTCATGATAACTGGCCGTCCAGGGACCAAAACGCTGGATGGTGAAGTTCAGGAGGGGCCGCTTCACCGAGGCGACCACGTCGGCGGTGAGCGCGCTGTTGGAGACGGGGCGGAAATCGCCGCCTTCCATCGCATGGAGCATGTACATGGTCGGCGCCGTGCGGTCCTCCACCTTCTGCGGCTGGATGTAGATCCGTCCTTGACGGGTCCATACCTCCACGATGATCTGGGCGGTGGAATAGATGGTATCGGTCGCGTGGTTGGAATGGGTGTGCTTATACAGGGAAAAGTAGGCGAGCGACTTGAGCTGGAGGATGAAGGGACAAACCACCAGGAAGAAATTGGCCATCATCCGGTCGGCGTACCAGCTCTTGGCGAGACCTGAAAGGCAGTCGAAGACGAACCAGGCATCCGACGCGGTCGCCTCCACGACGTCCACGAGGTCGGAAACGAAATGTTCGAAACCGCGCGAAGGATCCAATTCCACGCGGTCGATCCCCTCCGCGTCCTCCAGGACGCTCGGGTGGTCCGCGAAACGGAAGTAAACGACGCGTTTGCCGCGGGCGATGGCTCCCCGGGCGAAGGGGAGGGCGAAGCGTCGATATTCCTCGATCTCCTCCACGTCCCAGACTAGGTTGTCGCCCGGAGTCAAACCGCAGAAGACTTCGTCCAAGCCGTCCAGTCCGGTGCTGAATTCCCTCATGGCCTCATTGTAGCACGGGCGTCCGGCGCCGCCGCGGCCGGCGACAGCCGCCGCCGGCGGTCGCTTGTCGGTGGCCGCCGGCGGCTCAGTCGGGCACTGTCCAGTCGATCCTTTCGCCGATGCGCGCCGCCAGGCTCTCCACGCTTTCGTCGCTGTGGTGGAGCATGCCCGCCGCCTCCACCGATATGCTTTCCCCCGCTCGCGAGTAAATCTTGGCTTGGTGGTGCGAAGCTTCTGTGGTGAACTCGTTCCCGCCTTTGGCGTCCACCGTATGGACGGTTCCGTTGCAGGCGCAGACGTAGGTGGAGGTCGCGTCCGCCCAGACGCAGAGTGAAGTACCCCGGACACCGGCGACCGCCCCCGCCGTCCTGATCCGGAACGAGTCGTCCCCCGAGGCCGCGGCCAGCTTGCGCAGCACTGAGGTGACGCCGCCCTTCTCCAGGTCGATCTGGACGATGGTCCGGGAGAAATCCAGGGTCGCCGTCGCGTTCTGGCTCACCCTGACCGCGTTCTTGTCGGCGAAGACGATCTCGCAGTTCGCTCCAGGTCCGGTGCGCACGACCGAACGCGCGCCGAGCTCGGTTCCGATCTCCGCGGCCCTGCCGTCGATCTCCACGTCGCCTTCCATGAAGACGACGCGGCCCCGTACGGCCGGCGCGGCCGGCGCGGAGGGCGCGGGCTGGGCGCTCTCCATCCCGGCACCGGCATATACGGATGACGCGAAGGCGAGGATCAACGTCACGGTAGTTAATGTTTTCATGTCATTATGATCGCGCATGCCGGGTTGCGAGTCAATTTTTTCGCGGGGCGGGGCGGAGCGAACATGATATACTATATGGCGGAGGATCTATGGCTGAATGCGAATGCTTGGCGAAGTGCCCGTTCTTTCATGACAAGATGGCGAACAAGCCGGCTACATCCCAGATAATGAAAAACCAGTATTGCCTGGGCGACAGCACCGGTTGCGCCCGACATCGGGTGTTCAAGGCCGTAGGCGGGCAGCATGTCCCCGGCGACCTTTTCCCCTCCCAAACCAAGCGGATCAGAAAAATCATAGCCGACATCCGGAAGGCTTAGCTCCATCGCGGCAAACCTTCATCCGCGCCTTCATCCGCGCCTTCATCCGCGGCCGCCCGTCTACGTTCGCCCGCGTACCAGCGGCCGCAACAGCTCTTCAAGTCCGTTCTCCTTGATCGCGTACAGCGAGGCGAGCAGCTCTCCGATTTCGCCCTCCGGCCATCCCTTGCGCGCGAACCAGACGACATAGGCCTCCGGCAG
>DPXI01000090.1:42219-43377 GCA_003527485.1 Treponema sp.
CCGGTTCCTGGTGAGCAAGCGTTGTCCTTCGACCAAGGCCTGGGCGGTTATCGTGCGGTTGAAGGGGTCTCTGGTCCACGAAAGCCCGACCGCCTTCGCGCAAACATCCAGCCAGCGCCTATCCAGGACGCGGAGCCCCAGATCGCTTCGGAGTTCTTCCAGAATCGTTTCTCCATCAAAGCCGATCCTCTTTATCTCATAGAGGTACTGCAACTCGAGGAGAACCATGGGACTGATAAAAAGGTCTTCAGTATCCAGGAGATGGCGGGCGGTCTTGCCGAAAAGTTCCGTCTCGCCGGCGTGCAGGAAGACCGCGCAATGGGTATCGAGCAACATTACAGCTCGCCCTTCCAGGCATCGGCCCATCCTTGTTCCACGATCTCGTCCGGTCCGACGAGCATGGTAGGCCGTTTCGGAATACGCTCGAGCCTGGAGACAGACGGTTCCCGGCTGATACGTAACAGGACACCCTTCCGCCGGACTTCGAGCACCTCGCCGGTTTCCGCGATGCGGTCGAGCCAAGTGTACAGATGGGTGCGTAGATCGGTCGCTGTCGTATTCATGGTTTCCTCAAGGTAAAGATAATATTAATACGTACGTACGTCAATATGAAGCGTACGCATGCGCCGGATTCTGGCTGATTTGCGGGACGAGAAGAAGATCAGGGCCCTCGGTCCCTGCAGGAACGCCCAATGGGAGAGAACGAACTACCCATGATAAACAAATTGCGTATTAAACTACGTACCGGGGAGCGGATGTGCCCATGGGCACCCACCCTTACACCGAGGACCGGCTCATGGAGCAACCCGCCATCGCCCTCCTCATCCAGCTCGGCCGGGAGACTGTGTCGGCGATAGACGAGGCCTTCGGCGAAGGGGGGCATCCAGGGGCGGTAGACGCGGGCGAACGTGGTCCTGCCCGACCGGCTCATGGCCGCACTGGAGCGGTGTAATGAACCGCCCCGGAGCTCAGCGCCGACGAGCGGACTGAAGTCAAAAAGGTAGCCCTCGAATTGCTGGAACGCCTCAAGGGGCTTCTGGTGATCGGCTGGCGCAAGAAGTCCGCCGCCCGTTCCCGACTCAAGCTCGTCATCCAGGACGTCCTGGCCTCCGGCCTGCCGCGGGCGTACTCACCGGATCTCTACAAGGCGAAGTGCTC
>DPXI01000053.1 GCA_003527485.1 Treponema sp.
GTCGTGACGGGACGGTCAGCCAAGGCCATCGAGCCGGGAAAGGTCCTTCTGGATGACGGGAGCGAGCTGAGCGCCGACCTCGTCCTGCTTTCGGTGGGCGTCAGGCCCAATACCGGCCTGGCCAAGTCCGCCGGTCTCGAAATCGGCGCTTCGGGGGCGCTCGTCGTGGACGAATACCTGCGTACGGCGGATCCCCGGATCTGGGCGGCGGGGGACATGGTGGAAGTCGTTTCGAAGATCAGCGGAGCCAAGACGCGTATCCCGCTGGCCGGCCCCGCCAACCGCCAGGGCCGGATCGCGGCTACGAATTTCACGGCGGCCCTCGCCGAAAGCGACGGCGCCGTGCCCGAAATTCCGCCGATGCGCTATCGCGGCGCGGCGGGAACCTCGGTCGTCAAAATTTTCGACGAGACGGCCGCGATGACCGGACTTTCCCTGGCCGCGGCCCGCAAGGCGGGGTTCGACGCGGCGGAGGCGACGATCCTGAAAGCCGATCATGCGAGCTACTATCCGGGCGAGCAGGACCTCCTGCTTTCCCTGGTGTACGACCGCGCCGACGGACGTCTCCTGGGGGCGCAGGCTTACGGGAAGTCAGGGGCCGAGAAACGCATCGACGCTGCGGCGGTCGCCCTCCAGGTCCGCATGACGGTGGAAGACCTCGCCGAGCTGGATTTCGCGTACGCGCCGCCCTATTCTTCGGCGAACGATCCGCTGAACATGGCCGCCTTCGTGGCCTCCAACGCGCGCTCCGGCTATTCGCCGCTCGCGGAGCCGGCGGAAGTCGTGCGCGATCCCGCGTCGATCAAGTTGATCGACGTCAGGACCTTCGGGGAGTACTCCCGCGGGCACGCGGCGGGCGCGGTCAACATCCCCGTTGACGAGTTGCGCGATCGCTTGGACGAACTGCCCCGCTCCCGGTCGATCGCCCTTGTATCCAAGGGCGGTTTCGAGAGCCACATAGCCTTGCGCATCCTCAGGAACGCGGGCTTCGCCGATGTACGGAACGTATCCGGAGGCTGGGCCGCGTTGCGGCTTGCTTCGGGACTTGCAATCGAACTTTAAGGAGAATCTCATGGCCGGAAACATAGTACTGGAGAAGATCAAGGCGGGGGCGCGGATAGTGGATGTCCGCACGGAAGACGAGTTCGCCGATGGCGCGTACCCGGGGGCGATCAACGTTCCGGTCGGCGTCCTGCAGTCGAAGATGGCCGGTCTGGAACCCAAGGACATTCCGGTGGTTGTATATTGCGCCTCGGGCGCGCGGAGCGCGATGGCGGCCAGGATGCTCAAAGCCGCCGGTTGGGTCGATGTGATCAACGCGGGCGGCATGGACGATATGCCCGACGCCGAGGGTTCGGCGCGTATTTACGCCTGACCGATTAACGCGTCGCCGTCGTTCGTAGTAAGCTGGACCCCTTTGAGGGGGTTGGCATGCGCTCGGGACGACGGCGATGAAGACGCGGATCGAAGGTGCTTGTTCCGCCGTCATCTTCGACCTGGACGGAACCCTGTACGATTCTCGCTTCCTTCCCCTGGCGCTCGGGTTTTCCTCGCTGTTCGATTTCCGCCGCCTCGCGGCCGTGAACGCTGCCCGGAAAACGAAGGCGGGCCTGGATTTCGGATCCAGGGATTCCCTCATCGATGCAATGATCCTCGACGCATCCCTCCGCCTTCCCGGGGAGGACCCGGAGGCGCTTCGCGCCTGGTACGAGGAAACGCTCTACGGCCGTTTCGTCGAACTGCTCCGCCGCTTCTTTTCGCCGCGCCGCTGCATAGTCCGCTTCCTGCTGGAGCGCAAGATCGCGGGGTGTTATCTGCCGCCTCTGGGCGTGCTTTCGGACTACGGGCATGTGGACGATCGCCTGCACGCCATTGGCCTGAATCCCTTCGATTTCGACATCCGCGTCTCCAGCGAGGACGAAGGCGCCCTGAAGCCTTCCCCGCGCCCCTTTCTGGAGGCCGCGCGCCGGCTGGGCGCCGACCCCGGACGCGTGCTCGTGGTGGGGGATACCCGGCCGACGGACGGAGCCGGAGCGCTGGCGGCGGGCATGGAATACCTTCATCTTCCGCAGGATCTTCCCGCCGATTTCTGCGAACGCCTCAATCGACGTATACGCGCGGCACGCGCCTGTTGATGCCGCAGGTGATCTCGTAGGGTATGGTTCCCAGTACCCGGGCGAGGTCGGCCGCGGAGGGCCCGCGGGGATCGGGGCCGAACAACACGGCCCTGTCCCAGCGCCTGACCTCGCTTTCGGGGCCGAGATCCACCATGCACTGGTCCATGCATATCCTGCCGACGACCGGATACAGGCGGTCCCCGATGAGCGCGTTCAGCCGGCCGGACAGGCTCCGGGCGAGGCCGTCCGCATAGCCGACGGGAAGGGTCGCGATAAGGGTATCCCGGTCGGCGGTCCACGCCCGTCCGTAGGAGACCGATTCCCCTCTCCTGACCATTTTCAGGAATACGATGCGCGTGTCGAATTCCATGACCGGAGCCACCGGCAGGGGATCGGGGTCATCGTCGACGGGCTGGTAGCCGTAGACGAGCAGCCCCGGCCGGACCATGTCGAAACGGGAGTCGGGATGGAGGGCGACGCCCCCCGAGTTCGCCGCATGCGCGATTCCCGGGTCCACCCCTGCCTGCCGGATGGACAGGAGCGCATCGGAAAAACGGGCGATCTGCGTTTTTGTGAACGCGAGGTCGTCGGGGGCCAGCGAATCGGCTACGGCGAGGTGCGTGGATGTCCCTTCGATGATGAGCGAATCCATTCCCGCGACCAGGCGCGCCAGCGAGGCGGCCTCCTCCGGGCGGCACCCGATCCTGCACATGCCCGTGTCTATCTTCAGGTGCACGGCGGTGCGTTCCCCGGCGGCCTCGGCCGCGTCGGCGACCGCGCGCGCGAATTCCCCGTCGGCGATAAGGGGCGTCATCCTGTGGGCGACGATGTCCGGCAACTCTTCCGGAAGCGGCAGGGAGAGGAGGAGGACGGGAGCGACGATGCCCGATTCGCGCAACTCGACCCCTTCCTGCACGGACGCGACCGCAAGGTGGGAAGCTCCCGCGCGTATGGCCGCGACGGCGACCCGGACCGCTCCGTGACCGTAGGCGTCCGCCTTGATCGGTACGCAGATGGCTGTACCCGCCCCGACCCGCGACCTGATGGCGGTGATGTTGGATTTCAGGCGTCCCAGGTGGATGCACGCTCGCGTTGCCCTCATGACCGCGGATTGTACTCCCGCGGGGCGTCTTGGGCAATCTCGGAAGGTCCAACCTTGGAAAATACCTCCAAAAGGGTTATACTGTAGGCGAAATCAAGATGCGCGCAGGTGCCGTCCTTACCGGAGTCTCCGTCCTACTCACGGTCCTTTCCTGCGGGGACATGAACGTCCGAATCTCCACCGAGGGATCGTATCGGATCTCCGCCTTCGTCGGGGACCGGCCCTTGGACGACGGTTCCATGCTTTCCCTTTCCGACGCGATCAGTCCCGCGCTCTTCTCCGGCGTATCCGAGGATCCCGACGCCGTCGGCCTCAGCGTCTCCGTCATGGATCCTGAAGGCCGGCCGGTCGCGAGCGACATCGAGTATCTCCTCCCGTCGGCCCCTTCCTCCCGATCGATAGCCGAGGGTTCGATCGCGGTGGCGAGCCTCGGTTCCGATCTTCCTCCCTTCAATCTTCCCGCGGACCTGCCGACAGGCCGTTATTCGATCGCCTTCCGTGTTCTCGGCTCGGACGGAATCCTTTTTGAACGTATCCGGACGGTCTATTATCTGGGAAGCGCCAAGCTGGAGGTCGCGGGAGTCGCCTCGTACCCGCCGGGTTACGGTCCGACTCCGACGGCGCCCCTTTTTCCGACCGGGGAGTACCTCCTGCTGGAAGCCCGGGTCGAAGCCGATCCTTCGCTCGATCCCTACATCTACTGGAGTTTCGGCGGAAAGCGGATCGGCGGCGGCCGGGTGGCCGACGGCGGGGGCTTCCTGCTATGGAAAACCCCATCCGCCGCGGGCTTCCATTCGTTGCGCGCGGAACTTTATCCCGAACCGCCGGCCGATCCCAAGTACCCCGACCTGATCGGGAAAATCCGCGATCTGACCGTCGCGACGTCTCCTTCCGTACCCGCGCCCGGTTTCCTGGCTGACGGCACGGAATATTCCAGGCTCCACCGTTTCCTCGGCACCCTCAACGATGCGGTTTCCCCGGAGGATTCGTCCCGTTCGCTCCGCCAGTTCGGCGCCTTCGATGACGCCTGGGATCCCCTGGTGGATTCCTACGGCCTCCGCGTATCCGCGCGGCGCGCCTACCGGGCCGATCAGCCTGTCGTTTCCGTGGTCGACGGCGAACTTCCGCCGACCCGGGTCCTCATCCGTGCGGGACTCTTCTCCTCCGGCCTGGTTTTCCGGGCCACATTCAAGGCTTCCTCGCGCTCGCGGGACGATATCGTCGCCGAACTCGTCCATTCCGGCGCCGGCCTGGAACTGCGCCTCTCCGGGGCAGGCCTCGTCGAATCTTGCGCGGTACCGCTTTCTCCCGTGGAGTCAGGCACACCGCGATCGATCGCCCTGCAGCTTGCGGCCTCTTCCGGCCTGTTCGGCGCACGGCTCTCAGTCGATGGCGGCGAGCAGACGGGGGCCATAGCCGTCCCGCTTCAGTCGCGGCTCTCCGGCAACGGTTCCTTTGAGCTCGGCGGATCCTCGATCATCATTACGGAGACCGTCTCATTCGGGAACGCTTCCGCCAGGCAAATGATCCAGCGGACTCCCGCCGTCGAAAAAACCGTCGAAAAGACCGTCGAAAAGACCAGCGCCGTTACGATAACGGCAGCCCCGATCATAATCGCGGACGAGGCGTCTACGCTGACGGAGCCTGGAACGTCCNNCCGCAGCCGAAGCGTCCGCAACCGTCGCCGAAACGTCCGCAACCGTCGCCGAAACGTCCGCGGCCGTTGCCGAGACGTCATCAACCGTTGCCGAGACGGTCGCGGCCGTTGCCGAAACGTCCGCGGCTGTTGCCGAGACGGTCGTGGCCGAAGCACCCGCGGCCGTTGCGGAAACGGTCGAAGCCCCCCCGGTTCTTCCGTCTCCTTCGCCCGCTGCGGTCCAATCCGCGGAGGACGACAGCCCCTTGCCGGAACGTGCCCCTGAAAATGTTTTGTTCCTGTTTGCCGAAGCCGCCGAAATTCCGGCGGAAGATTCGGCCATCGCGGGAGCGCCCGTCACGGCGGAGGCCGGTGAACCGGTGGAACCGGAATCGCTTGAGGAATCCTTTGGCCTTGCGGAAAATGTTATTTCAGAGGAAGACCCCGTAGGGGTAAGCGAAAGCGTCCAGCCGCCTTCGGAACTTGTCGAAACGCTTGAGGTCCCCACTGAAACGGTACCGATCCCATCTCCGCCCACGACTCCGTCCTCCCTTACCCTGAAGGCTCTGCCGTCCCTGCGCAGGTCTGCCGGCGCTGTACAGCCTTCCGGCGCGCTCGCGCTTGAGGAAGAGAAGACGGCCGTCATCGACGAACTGGGGGTTGCCGTTCCCCGGACGACCCGTGCATCCCTCTCTCTCGCTCCCCGGATCAGGATCGGCGATACCCTTGGCTTCTCAGCCGTTCCCGGGGCGGCGGCGATGATCGGGAACGGAAAGAAACGGAAGAATCGGTTCGAAGCGATCGCATGATTCGCTCGCCGGCTTGGAAACGGCCAAAAAGTGTACTAAAGTAATGCGCAGTACCTTTAAGGAGGGATAAATGTCGATCGTCAAAGCGGCGCCGCTTCTCCTCGCGTCGCTCGTGTTTTTTTCCTGCGCATCCGCGCCTCCCCCCCCGCCTCCGCAAAAGTCCGCGGCAGTCGAGAAGGCGGAAACGCAAAACAGGGCGAAGGACCTGATCACCGGTGAATCAAGCGCCGGCAAGACCGCCGCACCGGCTTCCCCTGCCGCTCCCGCCGCTTCCGCAGATCCCGCCGTATCAGCCGCTCCTGCCTCCGAAGCTGCCGCGGTTCCCGCCGCGGAGCTTTCGCCCAAGGAAAAGGCTTTTCTGGATTCCTACCTCAAGCGGCTGAAGTATATGATGGTGATGAAGGAAGGAACCGTTCTGGACAAGGCCCAGATCGCGGGCGTCCTGACCAAGGGCAACGAATACCTGCTGAGGCAGGGTTTCGATGTGGTCCATTACGAGCAGCTGCTCAAGAATATGGAGGACCAGCGGACCGCCTACGAGGCCGAAGCCGGCGAATCCATGAGCCTCGTGCAATACGTCGCCCAGAAACTCGGAGCGGACGTATACGTGGAGCTCGACGGAACGCCGCGTTCCTGGAGCGAAGGGAACAAGCATTTCGGCGAGGCCAATTTTACCGCCAACATGTACGATCCTTCGACCGCGGAGCTGCTCGGATCGGTGACCTTCAAGACCGACCGTTCCTTGGACTCCTCGCCCGAAACGGCCCTCATGAACGCCCTCGTGGCCGGAACCGCCCAATTCATGCCGAGGATCGTGAGGGATTCCACCAACGTGCTCCGCAACCGGTATTCGAACGGCGTCCGCTACCAGGTGGTCATACAGAAAGCCGGCGACGCCCGCGCCGTCTCGACCTTCCGCAGGAACCTCCGTTCACGGGTCAGGGAAATTTCGATGGGGCCTAGCGCGGCCGACCTGGCGACCATGGACGTCTACCTTTTCGGATCGCTTTCCGATCTGGAAGACGCCTGCTATGCCGCGTTCGAGAAGACTCCCGGCATGGAATCCGCCTATCAGGTCTATTCCCGGGGGAAGATACTCACGTTCAATACCGGCGCGTGATGGCCGGATGGCGCCGACCGGGTTTTTTCGGCTGCCGTGCGATAGGTTGTTGCGATGTCCGGGCCCAGGTTCGGACATCGAATGATGGGGCGTCGCCCCGAGGTATACAACGCGGCCTTAGTCGGTCGCGGATCAGGAGGATCATGTGAAAAAGAACATCGTCGCTTTCGTTTTTGCGGCCACGGCCCTTGCGGTCATCGGGTGCGCGAGCGCGCCGGAGAAGAAACCGGATGCCAAGGGCAAGACCGTCCCTAAGTACGAAGTGCTTGACCATAAGACCATGGCGCTCGGCCAGGATATTCCCGAATGGGTGACCGTCTACGTCACGGACGGAAACAGCGGCGTGGAGTCGCTCGACCGCTACAAAGAAAAATTCGTCTTCGTCGGCGAGCAGAGCGGCACCAACAAGAACGCCCTCCAGCTCTGGGTCACCGGGTTCAACGTCGCGCAGGATATGTCGCGGCTGATGTCCACCCGCGTCCAGGCGAAATTCGCCGGCGCCGCGGCCGGAAGTCCCGAAGCCGAATTCGGAAGCTACTTCGAGAACGTGGTGAAGAACGTCTCCGACGCGACCTTCTCCGGCGCCCGCATCGATTCCAACTTCTGGATCCTGAAGCGCTACTTCAAGGACGACAACAAGACCGTCGACCGCGAAGTGTACGATTATTACGTGCTGGTCACCATCGACCGCGCCCTGCTCCAGAAGCAGCTGGACAACATCATCAACGGCGTGAAGCTCGACAAACCCGTCACCAAGGAACAGCAGACCGCCGTCGATCGCGTGAAAGAATCCTTCTACGAAGGCTTTTGAGTCTGCGTAGCGGGACTCAAATGCCCGGCTTCTGAGTCCTACGTAGTGGGACTCAGATGCCCGGCTTTTGATCTGATCTTCGCCGCATAGCGGGGAAGCGGGCGGTTCCATCCGGCAGGAGGGGGCCGCCCTATTTATTTAAAGCGAGAATCGGAGGCTATGATGCATCGAAGAATCCCGGGCGCCGCGCGGATCGCCGCTTTCGCCGTCGTCGCGTTCGCGGCGACGATGGCCGTTTCCTGCGCGGGCGCTCCTCCCGCGAAAGTACCCGGATGGGTGACGCAGACGCCGGCGAACGACGCGACCTATACCTGGTTCGTCGGAAGCGCGGAAGGCAGTTCGATCGCGAAGGCGACGGAGGTCGCCATGTCCGGACTCATCGCCGAGGTGACCCGCTATATGGGCGTCACCATCACCGCCCAATCCAGCGCGACCGCTCGGGCCACTCTGGACAGCTTCCAGGCGGACCTTGTCCAGACCGTCACGCAAACTTCCACCAGCCGCGTCGCGGGCTTCCAGGTGGTCGAGAAATACGTTGCCGGGAGCGAGGCCGCCCCCACCGTCTACCTGCTCGCCCGCTATGCGACGAAGGACCTCGAATCCGAGAAAAAGCGCATCGCCGCGGTTTTCCAGGAGAAGGTCGACGCGGTGGCCAAGCCCGAGGCGATGGCCAAGGGGCTGCTGGAGGACGGCGACGTCATCGGCGCGGTCCGGAAATTCATCGAGGCGGCGGCCGCGGCCTCCGGTTCCGACGTGGAGAACGCCGAGATCAAGTTCGAGCGGAACATCAACGCCGCCAAGAACGCCGTCGCCCGGCTGGGCATCAAGAAGCTGAACGACAGGCTGGAGGCCAATCCGGGCGCCGCCTTCGCGACTCCGTTCAAGGCCCTCGTGTCGGCGGGCGAGCAGGGCGCGGCGGACGTGCCGGTCATCGTCGGATACCAGACCAAGCTTCCGAACGGGCGCCTCGGCACCAAGACGGTCGCCCTCGTTTCGGGACCAGACGGCGCGATTTCCTTCGACCATCCTTCTCCCGACTTCGTGGGGAAGGCGACGCTGACCATGCGCCTCGACCTTTCAGCGGCTACGGAAGCCTTGCTGGGAGTCGGAGACAAGTTCCTGCCGATGGTGGCGGGACTCGAGGACGAGATCGCGTCCAAGCGCGTTTCCTTCGAATACACGGTGAAGTCCCTTGCCCGCGCCGTCCCGACCGCCGTCCTCCTGGTGGATCTGGACGCCTCCGGAACCGCTTCCGTCGGAACCAGTTCCTCGGCCCTGCTGCAGACCCTTTCCAGGAACGGATTCATCGTCAGCGCGGCGCCACTGAAGGCCGATGCCATTGTCGGGCAGGACGATACCGCCGTACTCGAAGCGGCCAGGGCCGCCCTCGCGGGTAAGGCCGACCGCTTCGCCTACGGCACGACGCGGGTGGCGTCGGTCAAGGACGACCGCGGCCAGAAGATCGCGACGGTCTCCGCCGACGTGAAGGTGGTGGAGCTTTCCGGCGGCCGCATGCTGTATTCGACCGTCAAGCAGGCGTCCGCGGTAGCCTCCTCCGAGGCCGAGGCCGTGGAATCGGCCAGGCGGACCCTGGCCCAGAAGACCGTGGGCGAAGACCTGGCGGCATCCCTGCCGTAAAACGTGCGCATCCTGCGCAGGGCGCGGTACGCGGGATGCCGCGCTACAGCACCTTGCGCAGGAACTCCCGGGTGCGCGGATTCTCGGGAGAGCCGAAGAGCTTTTCGGGAGGGCCTTCCTCGGCGATGAGCCCCTCGTCCATGAAGAGGACGCGGGTGCCGACCTCCCGGGCGAAGCGCATCTCGTGGGTGAC
>DPXI01000104.1 GCA_003527485.1 Treponema sp.
AGGCGCCGTCGAGCGCTATATCGCCGACGATACGCCCCTCAATACCAACATCGAGATCATGCACGTCTTCGCCGCCGATTTCTTCGGACGGCTCCTCGGCGACGACTACTTCCTTTCCCGCGCCCGCATCGCGGCGGACGCATTGTACGGGCTCTACGCGCGCGACGGTTCGGTGTCCGAGTTCAACTCCGCCACCTACTACGGCGTGGACTTCATCGCCCTTGCCTGCATCAGGAAATACTGCGGGACCGGGGCTATACGCGCAATGGCGGCGGAAATCGACGACGGCCTCTGGAGCGCTTTCTCGGATTTCTACAGCCCGAGCCTCGGGAATTTATCCGGGCCCTACTCACGCTGCTACGAGATGGAGATGACCGCGCACAGTTCCCTCGGATCGATCTTCTACCGGAGCCTGGGGGATGACTTCCGGCGAATGGCCGCGTCCAACGGGGAAAGCTTCGACGACGCGATCATCATCCTGGCTGACGTGAAGATTCCAGAGCGTCTCAGGGAGAAATTCGCCGTGGAGGGGGGCGAGCGGCTGGTAACCCGGCGGTTCACCGAGCTTTGCGAGCGGCACCCCAAGGGAGAAAGGCATTTCCCCTGCACGGCGACGGCATGGATCGTGCCGGATTTCATGATCGGCGCCTTGGACGGAAGCCGCAACACGAGCGGCCAGCTCCATCCCGCCACGGTCTTCTGGAAACACCGCGGCGGGCTCTATTGGATCCGCCTTTCCCGCCGGCGGCCCGGCGGACATTGGTCCAGGCACTTCGGGGGCATCCGCTATCGGGGCACGGCGGAAAGGGGAAGGCTGCTTTGCGGAATCGACCTGTCCGGAAGCGAACCGATCGAAGTCTTCCTGGAATTCTGCGGGCGGGGAATCAAGGGAAGCGTCTTCGAAGGCGAATCCTGGAAGCTCCCCGGACTCGCGCTATCCGGTCGTTTCGGCGCCGACGACGTCCGAGTACGCGAAGCCGGAGACCGGCTGGAATTGTTCGCGACCTATCCGGGCGGAACGCCGGTTTCGATGTACCTTGTCTTGGAGGATTTCCGGCTGGGTGGGGAAGCGATTGGCTGATGACCAGGGGACGTCATCTCCACCTGGCGGAAAACTGATACGTCCGTTCCGAATTCGATTCTTTACGCCGTAGTCGGAGACGCCGGATAATCGATTCCAGCATGCGTGCGGGCGGAATGCCGCCCCGAAGCGAGGAATCGATGCTTTTTGGTCCTGACGTTGGAATGAAGCTGCGGCGGAGCGGGTACCTGTACCTGATCTTCGCGCTTCCGTTCATCTATTACCTCGTCTTCCATTACGCTCCGATGTATGGGATACTCATCGCCTTCCAGAAATACAACATCGTCAAAGGAATCGGCGGATCCAAATGGGTCGGCTTCCTCCATTTCGGGCGCTTCCTCTCGGATCCGTATTTCTGGAAACTCGTGCGGAACACCCTGCTGCTGAATATCTACAACCTGGCCATCAGTTTCCCGGCTCCAATCGTATTGGCCCTGCTGCTGAACGAAGTCCGGTCGAACGGCGTCAAGCGCTTCGTTCAGAGCGTGAGCTACCTGCCCCACTTCATATCCACCGTCGTGGTATGCGGCATGGTGGTCAACTTCCTCGCCTCCGACGGGCCGATCTACGGCCTGATCGCCGGCTTCGGCGGGAAGCCCTCGAACTTCCTGCTCGACCCCCGCTGGTTCCGTACCATCTACGTCGTCTCCGACGTCTGGCAGACCATAGGCTGGAATTCCATCGTCTACTTCGCCGCCCTCTGCACCATCGACCAGGAACTCTACGAGGCGGCGCTGATGGACGGCGCGGGACGATTCAGCTTGGTGCGGCATATCACGCTGCCGGGAATCATGCCGACGATTTCCATCATGCTCATCCTCGCGCTGGGCAAGCTCATGACCATAGGCTTCGAGAAGATCATCCTGCTCTACAACGGTTCGACGTACGAGACCGCCGACGTCATCTCCACCTACGTCTACCGGCGGGGACTCCTGGGCGCGGATTTCAGCTACGCCACGGCAGTGGGGCTCTTCCAATCCGTAATCGGCCTTGTCCTGCTCGCGACGGCGAACAAGGCCGCCAAGGCCGTCGGCGAGACGGGACTGTGGTGAGGCTCGGCATGAATTCGCAAAAAAAACTCGGCTCCCGCGCCTTCGACGTCGCCAACCTGATCGCGCTCGCGGCCCTCGTCTTCGTGACCATCTATCCGCTTTACTACATCGGGATCGTCTCCATCTCCGACGGCACGGCGGTCAACCGGGGAGACGTGCGGCTCCTGCCTGTGGATCCGACTTTCGAGGCCTACCTTACCGTCTTCCGCAACAAGGATATCTGGCGGGCCTATTCGAACACGATCATCTACACCGTCGCCGGGACCCTCATCAATCTGTTCTTCTCCTCCCTATGCGCCTATCCCCTCTCCCGGAAGGATTTCTACGGCAGATCGGTCTTCACCTTCATCATCGCGCTTACCATGTTCCTCTCCGGCGGCATGATACCCCTGTACATAGTCGTCCGCAAACTGCGGCTCATCGACACGATGTGGGCCCTCGTGCTGCCCGGCGCCGTCAATACCTTCAACATGATCATCATGAGGACCTTCTTCCAGGGTATTCCCGCTTCCCTCCACGAATCCGCCAGGATCGACGGAGCCAACGATATCCGGGTACTGCGCAGCATCGTGCTGCCCCTCTCCATGCCGATCATGGCCACGATGACGCTGTTCTACGCGGTGCAGCATTGGAACAGCTTCTTCAACGCCCTCATCTACCTGAACACCAAGGCGAAATATCCGGTGCAGATCATGCTGCGCAACATCGTCGTGGCCAGCGAATTCGCCGACCAGCAAGCCGATATAGGAAGCGTCTCCACCAACTTCAACGTAGTGGCGCAGAACTACAAGTACGCGGTGATCATGATCACCGTGCTCCCCATCATCTGCGCGTACCCCTTCCTGCAGAAGCACTTCGCGAAGGGAGCGATGATAGGGGCGATCAAGGGGTAAGGGCCGACGCGTCCAACGCGGCCCGAGGCCGCGCGCGCGGGGTCCCGGAAAGAAAAGGAAAGGGAGGAAGAAGTATGAAGAGGAACAGGAACGGTGTCGCGGTCCCCGTCTTCGCATTCTTGGCGGCAGCCTTGGCGGCCCAGGGAGCCTCGGCGCAGGCGAAAATTTCCGCGAAGGAGCGGACGCTCACGGTCATGCTTTCGGAGAACGCGAACCAGCCCGTCAAGGAGTTCGCTCCGGCCCAGCAGGAGATATTCCGGAATACGAACATCAAGATCCACTTTGAGCCGGTTCCGGCCTCCAACTACGAAGACAAGAAGAAGATCCTGCTGGCCACCGATTCCCTGCCCGACATCATATCCGTGAAGCAGCAGGACCTCAACGACTTCGGTTCGACGGGGGTATTCCTCCCGTTGACGCAGTACCTCAAGGACATGCCGAACTTCCGGAAATTCTGGGAGGCCATCCCGGAAATACGCAGCACCCTGGTGGACGGCGAACTCTACGCCTTCCCGGTGGTGGCCCGCGGCGAGGCCAGGAACGGTCCGGGACCGGTGATCCGCATGGACCTGCTGGAGAAGCACGGCATCCCCGTGCCGAGGACCTGGGACGAGCTGCTGTCGGCCCTGGCCAAGCTCAAGGCCATCTACCCCGATTCCGTTCCCTGGTCCGTCCGCAAGGCCAACAACCCGATTCCCCGGCTCATCAACACCACCATGTACATGCTCGGCTCCGGCGCGGGCACGACGGGCATCTACTACGAGGGCGACGAGAAATCCGGCCGCTACGTCTTCGGTCCCGCGACCAAGGAATTCAAGGAAGGGCTCCGTTTCCTCGCGCGGGCATTCGAGGCCAAGGTCCTGGATCCGGACTACGCGGTCACCACTTCCCAGCAATGGACCCAGAATCTGACCAGCGGCCGGTCCTTCTTCTTCAACGACAACTCCGGTTTCGGCCTCAACTACACCAACGATTTGCGGAAGAAGGAGCCGAACGCGAAGCTGCAGGTCATTCCGATACCGGCGAATTCGAACGGCGCGCGGCGGGCCGAGTTCTTCAACACGCGGCTGTCCGGCATCTCCTTCGCGATCAACGCCAAGACGAAGGACCCCAGGACGGTCATCAAATTCATCGACTGGCTTTACTCCAAGGAAGGCTCCGATATCACCAACTTCGGCGTCCCCGGACAGACCTTCACGCTCGACGCTAAGGGAGAACCCCGCTTCGTCCCGTCCTATGTCGATAAGTTCAAGGACGCCCGGCCTTCCCCCTATTACGCCATCTACTCCGATCTCGGCATCACCAAGCTGAACTTCTCACTGTGGGCGGTCAATACGGTGTCCCAGTTCCAGATCGAGAAGCTCACCGGAACCTGGAGCCCGCTTTACGACGATTACTGGAAAATCGTCGACGCGGACGCCGCGTATCGCGATCCGGTCATGGATCCCCCCCTCAGCTCCGACGAAGCGGAGCGGGCCAAGGAAATCCTCGCCTCGCTTTCCACGATGCTGGCCCAGGAGTACGATAAGTTCATCATGGGAGTGAAGCCCGTCGACCAATACGACGAGGTGATCCGGAACGCCAGGAAGATGGGCTCCGAGGAACTCGAAGGCATCTACAACAAGGCCCTGGCGCGCCTGCGCGCCTCGATGAAGGGCTGATGGGGACCGCGGGGAGCATCATGAAAGCCGAGCTGATCGAAAAGGAATTCGTGTTCGAAGCGGATCCGCGCTTCGCTTCCTGCCACGCTTCTACCGTAGCGGCGACCGCCGACGGCGCCGTCCTTTCCGCATGGTTCGGCGGAAGCGGGGAAGGGGCGGACGACGTGGGCATCTGGCTCTCGCGCAAGGAAGGCGGCTCCTGGGCGGAACCCGTCCTCATGGCGGGGGAACCGGGGCTTCCCCATTGGAATCCGGTGCTCTTCGCCCCTGGCGGCGCTACAGTCCTCCTCTATTACAAAGTCGGCAAGACCATCCCTGCATGGAGGACCCTGGTCCGCCGGTCCGACGACGCCGGCGCCTCGTGGACCACCCCCCGGGAGCTGGTGCCGGGCGATGCGGGCGGCCGCGGCCCCGTAAAGAACAAGCCTATCGTGCTTTCCTCCGGAGCCTGGCTCGCCCCGGCTTCGGTGGAGGGAAAGTACTGGGACGCCTTCGCCGACCGCTCCGAGGACGGCGGACTGACATGGACGGCTTCGCCTACGGTCGGATTCGTCCATGACGATACCTATGAGGGCACCGGGCTCATCCAGCCCTCCCTCTGGGAATCGGGGGACCGCGGGGTGCATATGCTCCTGCGGTCCCGAACGGGACGAATCTGGAGGAGCGACTCCGCCGACGGCGGGGCGACCTGGTCCAAGGCGTATCCCACTTATTTGCCCAACAATAGTTCCGGCATCGACCTGGACCGGACCGGATCGGGCATACTGGTCCTCGCCTACAATCCCGTCGGCATGCCCAAGGGGCCCCGTTCGCCCCTGGTCCTCGGCCTTTCTGCGGATGAAGGGGAGACGTGGAAACAGGGAGCGATCGTGGAGATCGAGCCGGGCGAATTCTCCTATCCCGCGGTTCTCGTCCGGAAGAACGAGGTGCACCTAGCCTATACCTGGAACCGGGAGCGCATCGCCTACCGGCGCTACCGGATAGAAGCCTGATGGCGGGAGAGGACGGACGGAAGGGTCCGCGCGGCGATTTCCTGGCTCCGCCCGCCCGGTTCCGGTCAGCCCCTTTCTGGGGCTGGAACGATCTCCTGGATCCGGAAGAGTTGAGGCGGCAAGTACGGGAAATGGCGGACCGGGGCTTCGGCGGTTTCTATATCCATTCCCGGGAAGGCCTGGAGACTCCCTACCTGGGCGAGGCCTGGGTGGAGGCGGTTAGGGTCGCCGTCCATGAGGCGAAGGCCGTCGGCCTGGAAGTCTGGATCTACGACGAGGACCGCTGGCCGTCGGGCTTTGCGGGCGGAAAGGTGCCCGCCCGCGGCGACGCCTTCCGGGCGAAGGGACTCACGATGGAACTGGGGGCGCCATCCGTTCCGGAGGACGCCGTCGCCGCTTACGCCGTCGAGGAGGGGGCCGGCGACGCGGCGCTTTCCGTCCGCAGGCTGCCGCTTCCGGTACGGGGAAGTGAAGGACCGCTCCGGCACGAAATCCTGGCGGTCCTGAGATCGGAAGTCTCCATGAAAAGCGATTGGTTCAACGGCGAGGCGCCGCCGGACAACCTCAATCCCGACTGCGTGGACGCCTTCATAGAGGAGACCCACGAAGCCTACTTCCGGGCAGCGGGTAACGACTTCGGCGGGACGATCCGGGGTTTCTTTTTCGACGAACCCGGCGTCCACGACCGGCATGCGTCCATGACCGCGGGCCGCGGATGGATTCCCTGGACGGACGGCTTCGCGGCTTTTTTCCGCGAGCGGCGGGGCTACGACTTCCTGGACGCTGCCCCGCTCGTCTTCCTCGACGGCCCCGGCTCGGCCGCCGCGCGGCACGACTACTGGCGCACGCTCGCCGAGCGCTTCCGCGAGACTTTCTCCGGCCGCATCGGGACCTGGTGCCGCAAGCGCGGCGTCCAATCCAGCGGCCATCTGCTCTGGGAGGGCGACCTCGGCGTCGCGACCCGCGTCTGCGGATCGATCATGCCGAACTATTTCGAGATGGACCTTCCGGGGATAGACATCCTGGGAATCTCGGACCGGGAAGTGTCCACCGTCAAGCAATGCGCGTCGGTCGCGAACCAGTTCGGGAAGGCGGGGGTCGTATCCGAGATGTACGGAACCGCCGGATGGAATCTTTCTTTCGAACGCCAGCGGAGCCACGGGGATTGGCAGGCGGCTTTGGGAGTCACCCTGAGGTGCGAGCACCACGCCCTGTATTCCATCCGGGGCTGCCGCAAGCGGGACTATCCGCCGAGCTTCAACTACCAATCCTGCTGGTGGCGGGAAACGCGGGTGATGGAGGATTACTTCGCACGTTTGAACGCAGCGCTTTCGGGCGGCAAGCCGGTCCGCGACGTCCTGGTCCTTCATCCGGCGTGCAGCGCCTGGTCCAGGATCGGCACCGCGCCCCGGGGTTTCGCGCGGCGGGGACTCGATCGGGACCTGCCCTGGGCCAAGGAATACGGAGAACGATTCAACGCCCTCCTGCGCTACCTCGTGGAAGACAAACGGGATTGCGACGTCGGCGACGAGATCCTTATGCGATCCCACACATCGATCGAGGTTTCCGGCCCGCCCGTCTTCCGTATCGGCCTCGCGCGCTACCGGGCGATCGTCCTTCCCGAGTTGGATTCGGTGTTGCCGGAAACCCTGGACCTGATCCGCCGCTTCGCGGAAGCCGGCGGCCTGGTCGTAGTCCTGGGAACTCCTCCTTCCATGGTCGAGGGTCGCCCTTCGCCGGAAGCGCGCCGTTTCTTCGGAGGCGGGAATCTCCGTTTCGCCTCCGATTTCGCGTCGGTCGCGGAACTTCTGGACGCCGTACTTCCCCGGCAGGTCGACGTGCTCGGTGAGGACGGATCGCGGGCGAGGAGCGTGTGGTCCCTGCTCGCCGATCATGACGAAGGGAGCGTTCTCTTCCTGACCAACCGCGACGACGGGGAAGGATGCTGGGTTGAAGCGCGGGTCTTGCGGTCCGGTTCCGTCGAAGAGTGGGATTGCCTTGCGGGAACGCGGAAACCCGCCGAATTCGAAGCGTGGGCCGACGGTACGACGCTTATCCGGACCGACCTCGGTCCTTCGGATTCCCGGCTCTTCATGTTCGCGGCCAAGGCCGCCTCCGCGGAAGAGGTTCCGGAGGTAAACGGACGAAGTCGACCTGCGCACGACCGCGGCGCGCTCGGCCGCGGCGCGCAGAGCCATGGCGCGCAGCGCCGCGCGGCGCGCAGCCGAGTCCTCGTTGAATTCGCCGAACCGGAGAGCGTCGAGGCGACCATGCCCAATGCCTTGATCCTGGACCGGGCGAGTTTCAGGATTGAGGACGGTCCTTGGTCCGAGGAGCTGCCGCTCTGGATGGCCCAGGATCGCGTCCGCGCGGTGCTGGGCCTGCAGCCCATCGCCGCCTCCGAAGGACGGCAGCGTTATCTGTGGGTTGGCGAGGCCGGGCCGAGGGACGGGACCGCGGTCGCCTTCCGCTTCCGCTTCGAGGTCGCCGAAGTTCCGCCGGACGGCGTCAAGCTCGCCCTGGAGGGGAGGGCGGATGTGCGCCGAATCCGTCTCAACGGCGAGGACGCGGACTACGGGTCCTCGGACCTCGGGTACACGGACCGCGGAGACGAAGGCTGGTATGTCGACCGGTCCATGCGGATTTCCCGCCTGCCGATGCCTAAAACAGGAACCAACGAAATCGAGGTGGAATTCGCATACCTGAACCGTACGGAGGCGGAGGACTGCGCCGTCATCGGAACCTTCTCCGTCCGGCCCGACCGCCGCATCGACCTGCCCTCGGACACGCTACGGCTCGGCGACTGGACCGTCCAGGGTTTCTATCATTATCCCGGCTCCTTGGTGTACCATTTTACGATGGAATCGACCCTCCGTTCCGGCGAGCGTTACGAACTGGATCCCGGGAGCTACTACGGAACCACGATCGCTGTACGCGTGAACGGCGCGCGGGTCGGTTCGGTTCCCTGGCGCGCCGCCGCGCCCCTCGACCTGACGGATTTTCTCGACCGCGGAATCAATCTGGTGGATATCGAGGTATTCGGCGGACCCCGGAATTTCCTGGGCCCCTTCCATTGCGCGGAGGGCGAAACGCCGCCCGTCGATTGGACGAAATTCAGGAGGTACGGAACGGATTATTCGGATGCCTACTCCGTTGTTCCTTGCGGACTCACCGGGCCGGTGCGTATCGTTGCCGTCGCCGAGCGGCGGCCGCAGCCGCAGCGGCAGCCGCCGCTGTAGCCGCAGCCGCTTTGACCGATTCTCATCCCGGCCGCGCCGGGGCGGCCCGTATCCGGATCGGACGCGTGTATCTCCGCATCCTGGCCAGCTTCCTCTCCTTCCTGATTCCGATCGGCGCTATCGGGGTCTACTCCTACCTCCATGCGGCGGGAGCCTCGCGGCGTGATTACATAGCCCGGATCGGCACCAACCTGGAGACCTCCTCCGGCATGATCGAGCAGGCCCTCAAAATGGCCCAATCGAATTGTTTCGGCTTCTTTTCCGATTCCGCCGTCGGCCTGGTTTTCGGCGGCGGGGCCGCGGGGGAATCGGCGGCGCTCGCGGAAAGGTGGCGGATTCCGCCGATCCTGCAGCGCAACGAGATCGCGATCGGCGCGTACGCCGACCGAATTTTCGCGTTCGCCGACGGGGATGACCTGTGGGTTTCCGGCGGCATGAACGATTTTGCCTTCTTCTTCCAGAGCCTTTACCGTTACGCGGAATACGACGGCGAGACCTTCCGGAAGCGGCTCGAACGCGGGAAGCCCGTCGAAGCCCTAGCGCCCGTCATGGTCTCGGGCCCGGGAACGGCCGCGAGCCGCGTGGTGCCCATTGTCATGCGCGGAAACGTCGCCGACCGATCCCTGGTCCTCGTCCTCAATATTTCCGCGGACGCCCTGGAGCGGACCCTCCGGGGAGGGGCCATCCTGGAAGCGACCCGATTCCTGGTGTTCGACGGAGCGGGCCGGAACATCCTCCATGAGGCTCCTGAGTTGGGCTCGTGGATTCCGTCCGAGGAGCAGCTCGTCGGCGGGATCGATTCCCGGGCGACGATCGGAAATCGTCGGTATTTCGTCTCGTGCCGTTCGGTCGGGGAATCCGGCTGGCGTTACGTGGCGGTCACCCCCTCATCCGCCCTCGTGTCCGCCCAACGCGCCATCACGCGCATGACCATCGTCATCTCGGCGGTCCTCGTCGCGATGAGCGTCGCCTTCGCCTTCTTCTTCAGTTCGGTCATCTATAATCCGATACGCGCACTCAGGGACGTCGTCCTCGCCGGGCGTGGGGATCCGGATGCCCGCGCAGGCGACGAATTCATCGCCATCCGCCAAGGACTCGATCAGCTTAGGGAGTACGGCGCGCGTACGAAGGATCTCGCCGACCATTGGACCCGCGAGTACGTGGAGAACGCTTTCCGGTTCATCCTCCGCGGACATCGTCTGGGAGGGGACGCGGTCCTGCGGGAAGCGCTGGAGCGCGAGTACCGCTTCTCGGGAACCCGTTACGCATGCGCCGCGGTGATTTTCGAATTCGAAGAGTCATGGTACCGGTCGGTCCTCGATTCGGAACGGCTGGCGGTTTCCGCGGCCGCCAAGGAAGCCCTGCTCGCGTTGGTCGGGGAGAAGATCCGGATCGTGGCCCTCGAGCTAAGGCAGGACCGGACCGCCGTCATCGGCGATATCTCCGACGAGGCCGCTCCGGCCCTCTTCGTCCATGCGTTCCGGCAGGCACTCCGTTCCTTCTCGTACGACGAGGCCGTGCTATCCGTGACCATCGGAGTCGGACGCTGCCGGGAACGGCTCGACGACTTGTCCCTCGCCTGGGACGAGGCGATGACCGCCGCGGCGAAGGGAGGAGACGCTACCCGCATGCGCATCGTCGAATACGACGGGGCGGTAGTCGTTTCCGGCGCGATCTATACGCCTCTGGACGAGCAGGAACTTCTCAATGCGCTGAAGGAGGGGGATTGCCGCCGCCTGGAAACCGCGGTGGTCGCGGTATTCAACGCGAACGAGGGGCGAGGCGTGGACCGGGGGGGCTTCCGATCGCTACGGGACGACTTGGTTGCTACGGGCAGGCGTTTTCTCGCCGAAAGCGGCGTGCCGCCGAACGACCCGGCTGCCCGGATCGACGGCGCGGCTGCCGACGAGGCTTGGGGCGCGTCCGAGTACCGCAAGGACGCGCTTGATCGGCTCCTCCGTTGCGCCAGGACGGGCATCCCGGTCTCGGGGGAAACGAGAAAGGGGGGATTGGCGCAGACCATCGCACGGTATGTGGAGTCCCATTACGACAGGGGCTTGTGCCTGGAACGTATAGCCGACGAACTGGGAGTATCGGCGAAGTACGTATCCAAGGTATTCAAGGAAGCGACCGGCGAGAACCTGACGGACAGGATCGACCGCGTCAGGATCGCCAAAGCCAAGGAGCTTCTCCTCGCATCGGACATATCCATTTCGGAAGTATCGGTCCGCATCGGCATCGACTCCCGCGCGACCTTCCTCCGCGTATTCCGCCGCGTCGAGGGGTCCACGCCTTCAGAATATCGGACGCGGTTCGGGACCGCTTCCCGGGCGACTTGATCCGATGCGGCGATCCAGCCGGTAAAAGGTGTCAGGTATTTACTTTTTACCTAGCTCGTTCTGACGCTTCTCAATCCTGCCGGATTCTCCGTACCGAATCCCGTATCTCCAGGCGTACCGGAAGCCGCACGTTCGCTTCCGGGACCGGTTCCTGCCGGATGAGTTTCATGAGCATCGATATGGCAAGGCGTCCTTTTTCGCCTGAATCCTGGTGGACGGTCGTCAAGCGGGGCCGCACGAGACGGGCGAATATGTTGTCGTCGAAACCCGTAACCGAAATCCGCGAGGGGACTTCGACCGCGCAATCCTGCAGGAACGAAACCGCTTCGGCGGCGTAATAGTCGGCGGAAAAAACCAGCGCTGTGTAAGGAAACTGATCGTCGACCAGACGACGGTAGAGCGTTTCGCGTTCCCGGCGGTCTTTCGGAAGCGGGATATACCGGTCATCCGTCAGGGACAATCCCCGTTCCCGGAGGGCCTGCCGGCAGCCTTCGCACCGCGCCGGATCACCGCCGTAGAACTGAGGATTATTGGCGAGAAAAGCGATGTCGGTATGTCCCATCGAGAGCAGGTAGCGGGCTATCTCATATCCTCCACGCTGGTCCTCAAGGCCTACGTTGTAGTAGACCCGTTCGTCGTCGGTAAAATAGCAATCGATGTATACCAGCGGCGTATCGATGCTCCCGCTGATGACGCGGCAGATGTCGCCCGGGACCCACACCAGGACGAGCCCGTCCAGTTTCCACGCTTTGGAAAGCCGCACGACCTCATCCTCGTCGCTGGTGGTATGCAGCATCAGGAAATACCCGTTATCGCGAATTTCGCGTTCCATGGCTCCGAGGATGGCTGAAGAAAAAGGATCTTCCAGAACCGTCTCGTCGCGGCGCGGTTCCATGAACATGATCACGCCGATGATGCGCGAATTGCTGTGCGCGAGAATGATCGCGCCCATGTTGGGCGCGTATTTTTCCTCATCGATGATGGCCTGTACTTTTTCGCGCGTCGCGGGCGATACTTTCGCGGTATTCCCGTGCAGCACGTTGGCTACGGTAGTCGCGCTTACCCCGGCTTTTTGCGCGATGCGTTTGATCGTCGACATATGATACCGTGCCTTGAAAACGTACGGACGCGCGCCGCGTTCCGTACGCTTTCAAACCCCTATTTCAAGTATCCCAGCCACTTGTTCTGCTGGTCGATCATCCTGTTCACCATGGCCTCGACTTGGGACGCCTGATGCACGACCGGATTGGCCAACATCGCCTGGATCACGTAGGCTTTTTTTCCGTGGATTATCGCTTCCGCCGTAAGGTCATAGGCGCCGCTATAGGATCTGAGCAACGCAAGATACCCCTTCGGCATATTGCGGATGGGAATACCGTTCACGCCGCTCTTGCTTATGATCGCCGGCACTTCGACCGCGATCCATGAGGGCAAGTCCTCGATGAGGCCGTCGTTACGCACGTTGACCGCAGATTCCTCGTAGCCGGAGTCGCCGAGTATGCCGTCGATGATCGGCACCACCCGCTCTATGGTTTCCATTTTTATCTCATGACGCGCCTCTTGCGTCAGCATGACCTTGTACACGTCATAGAAATCCAGGATGCCCCGATGATCCACGATATCCCAGGCCCAACCCAGGTACTCGCCGAAATGGCTGTCGGTCGTTATCGGCAGCAACTGATAATTTTCAAGCATGAATTTGACAAGCCGGCGGTCCGCCCATTCATAATTGCTTTTTTGGGTCGAGCCCTCTTTTATGAACTTTTCCGACTTATCGAGCTTTCCCGTCTTGCGGTATTCGTCCAGCAGGTCGCTGTAGCCCGGTTCGCGCATGAAGAAATCGCCGGCTTTTTTCAGTACCTCGGGATACAGGTCTTTACCCGTTTTCTTGTCCTTCAATTCCAGCATGCAACTGAAATGGTTGAGCCCTGCGGCCGTGAATTTCAGGTCCTCGAGTTTCATGCCGATCATGCGCGGCAACCACCTGCTGAGCCAGCCGATTTCGTGGCACATGCCGATGAATTTCGCCTGCGGATATGCCCGTTTCACCGTCGTGCAGATCGCGGTCATCGGATTGGAATAATTGAATATCCAGGCGTCCGGGCATATTTCCATCGCATCCTTCACGATTTCCAGTATGACGGGGACTATGCGCAAAGCATGGAATATCCCCCCCGGTCCGCCGTTTTCTCCGTATATCTGATGCACGCCGTACTGCAGCGGAATTTTCCAGTCCTCATCCCACAACTGGAAGCGGTTTCCCACCTCTATCGATGAGATGATGAAGTCGGCGTTCCTGAAAGCGGCCTTTCGGTCAGTCGTGGCGTTCACCGTAAATTTGAGTCCATGCTGATCGATGAAAGCTTTGGTGGTTTTCAGGACTGTGTCCAGAGCCTGGGCGTTGATGTCGAGTAAGGTTATCTCGCTGCCCAATAGCGACTTGCCGTTAAAAATATCCCCGAGCGTACCATAGCCGAACTGGACGCTGCCGGCGCCGACCAAGACAATCTTCATAGTTCCTCCAAAAATTATTTTATTGAGCCTTCGACCATTCCCTTGATGATATAGCGTTGAGCGAAGAGGTATAGGATGATGACGGGAAGCATGGCGATCAGGGTCGATGTCAGGATAAGATCCCACTGCTTCAGGTATGCGCCCGCGAACGCCGTGACGGCGATCGGTATGGTCTGGACGATACCGTTCGAACCGAGGACGAGCAAGGGGAGCAGATAGTCGTTCCATATCCAGATCCCGTTCAGGATCAGTACCGTGACGATGATCGGTTGCAGCAGCGGAAATACGATCGAGAAAAATGTCCTGCCCCGGGAACAGCCGTCTATCGTCGCGGATTCCTCAAGTTCATAGGGAATATTCTTGATGAATCCGTGGAATACGAATATCGAAAGCGGACTGCCGAAGCCCAGATAAGCGAACACGATGCCGGGGACGGTACCGAGCAGGGGGACGTTCAGGAAATCGCCGACTACCCGCATCCAGCGGACAAGTGGATACATGAGTACCTGAAAGGGAATTACCATCGCGGCGACGAACATCATGAACAGCACCGTCGACCATATTTTCTTGTTGCGCACGAGCACCCAGGCGCACATCGAAGAAAATACGACAATGACCAGCAGTGAGAAAAAGGTGATGACGAGGCTGTCCAGGAACGCTCCCGGATAATCCACGGTCGGATTATTCAAAATCAGCGAAACGTTGACGGCGAGCTGGCCCCAATCGGAGGGCAGGGCGATGGCGTTGAAAATGATTTCCCTTGAAGTTTTGGCGGAATTCAGCACGACCATCCCGAAGGGGATCATGAACAGCACAAAAAGGAAGATGGTCATGATGTCAAGTAAAACAATTCCCGGTTTGACGGCAAAGCGCGGGGTGCCCGCCTGACGATTGTCGTTCATCACATCTCCACCTCTTTTTTCTTGCTGATGGCGACCTGTATCAAAGATACGACCAGGAGGGCGACGAACAGGACGACCGCTTTTGCCTGAGCCTCGGCCATACGATTCGCCGTAGCGGTATTGAAGATGTTCATTGCGAGAAGCTGGCTCGCCTTGACCGGCTCATCGAAGAATCTGGTGGCTGGGCCGCCGTTGGTAAGCGTCAGGTTCATATCGAATTGTTTGAATGAAGTCGTGAGCGTCAGGAAAAGTGATATGGTAAAGGCGTTAGCCATCATCGGAATGAGGATGCGGAACACGCGGGTAAAATAATTCGCGCCGTCGACGTTCGCGGCTTCCATGAGGGAAGCGGGAATACTCTGAACCGAGGCTACGTAGATCAGCATGATGTAGCCGGCGTATTGCCAGGTATTTACAGCCGCCATCGTCCAAATCACGGAGTTCGGAAGGCTCAAGAACGATGTCTGCAAAACTTCGATCGAAAGGCTTTTTCCGATTTCAACGAGGATATTGTTCAGGATGAACTGCCAGATATAGCCGAGGACGATGCCGCCGATAAGGTAGGGAACGAAAAAACCCGCCCGGTAGAAATTCCGTCGACGTAGTCGGCTCGTTACGATCAATGAAAGACTGAAACTGACGATGTTGACAAGCACGATGTTAATGACGGTATAGGCGATCGTTATCAAGAAAGCGAAGAGAAATTCGGGGGCGGAAAGCAGGATCCGGAAATTATTCAACCCGACGAAATTCACTTTATCGTTCACTCCGTTCCAGTCCGTCATGGAATAATACAGACCGAAAAAGAACGGTATGATGATGATCATGGTGAACGCGATTGCGCAGGGCGCCGTAAAAAGGACATTTACGAACCGGCTTTGTTTCATGCTATCCCGCTCCCGATTACGTCATGAGTCTGCGGAGCAAAAAATCCGACAGGCGAATTTCTGCTTTCCTTCAATGGTTCCCGCAAAAGTCGGCGACTTTTGCGGGAAACGCGTTTACTTTTTAGGAAGGTTCGCGACGGCCTTTTTCATGTCCGTGATGAACTGGTTGATATTATCCGGATTCTGGGCGAAAAGGTCGAATATCGGCCCGAAGATGTTCTGCCCCGCGCCGTCGGGGAGCATCCCGAAGAATACTCCGTAATTGCCTCCCTTCGCGTTGGCCTCCATGAGCGCCTGGCTGAGCTGGCCGCTGGGTTTGAGCGTGACGGATTTGAAGGCGGGAATCATGCCGGCCTGGTTTACCATGTAGTCATGTCCCTCGGGCGTCGACGCGATCGATGCGAGGAACGCCTTGGCCGCAGCCGCGTTCGGGCTCTTGGCGTTCACGCAGTACCAGCTCGGGGCGAACAGGTACAAACCCTTTTCTTCCGTATCGAGGAAAGCGTGGGGAGCGTATCCGATCTTGAAGGTAACGCCGAGCTGCTTCAGGTTGGGATCCACCCAGTTTCCCTGATGGAGGAACGCGGTCTTGCCTTGGGCGAACGAGCCGACCTGATCGTCATAGCTTCCGTTCAAAAGGATTTTTTTGTCCGCGTACTTGAACAGCAGCTGGAGGTACTTCGCGTATTGCATGAAGCGCGCTTCGTCCAGTTCGCCGTTCAGCGCCTTGGTGATCACGCTGGTGTCGTTGAAATCGAGTCCGCCGCCCCAATACGCGGCCAGGTTATGCTGACCGGCCACCCACCACATGCCGCCGGCCACGGAAGCTGCCATCGCGACCGGAGCGTCGATTCCCAGCTCTTTTTTCTTGGAATCGAGCAGTTTAAGCGCTTTCTCGTATGCGGCGCGCGTGGTCAGGGTCGCCGGATCGATGCCCGCTTTCTGGAGTATATCGGCGTTGTAGGCAAGTCCGTACCCCTCGATGGCGACGGGGAAACCGACTACTTTTCCATCGACCTTCAATGCGAGATCCGTGTCCTTGACCCAGCTTTCCGCGCTCAGATCCGCGATGTATTCTTTCCAGATTTCGTAGCCGCCCATGCCTTCGATCATGAAGATATCGGGCATCTGTCCCGCCTGTACCTTCGCCTTCATGGCGCCGCCGTAGTCGCCGCCGCCGCCGAGGGTTTCGGCCTTGACGGTGACGCCGGGATGAGCCGCCGTATATTTTGCGGCGTATGCGTCCAGGGCGTCCTTGATCTCCACCTTGAGCTGGAACATGTTGACCGTGACGTTTTCCGGCTGTTTTTGCGCGTTCGATTTGGAACAGGATGCCGCGGCTACCAGGACGGCAATAGTCAGGCAGACCGTCAAGGCGCTAAAAGCTGTCTTTCTCATACACTCTCCCCCTTATACCTTTACGTGTTACGTTCAAACGCAGGATAGTAACGTAGGTGTTACGTAACATCTGGCATAAAGCTTAACATATAATCCTTTTCTGTCAAGGGAAAATCGGTTTACCTCTGAATCTGGTTCCGTGAATTCTACCATTGGGCCATGGGTCAGCCCGGAGCGTAGCCCCTGGTTGAGAAGAGAATCGTGCAGGTTTCCTGAATAAGTGAGGCTTCCCGGCGGATCGCCGGGAAGCCCCCGCCCCGGGCTGGGCGGCAGCCCGGGGTGGCGGCCCGGGGCAACGGACTGGGCTGCTGCCCGTGGCGGCCTAAGCGGCGGCCTTGGCGGCAGCCTTGTCCGCGCGCCTGCCCCGGTAACGGTCGAGTGCCGCGAACTTGACGGATAAGAGGGCCGGCACGACGATCAGGGTCATGACGGTAGCGAAGCTCAGTCCGTAGATCATCGCCCAGGCGAAGGATTTCCAGAATTCCGATTGTTCGGATCCGATGAGGAATCTGAAGCTGTGGACGTCGAAGCTGACGCCCAAGGCCATCGGGAACATGCCCAGGACGGTCGTGATCGCAGTGAGCAGGACAGGCCTGAGGCGCGTACGGCCCGAAAGCACGATCGCTTCCCGCCAGGATTTGCCGTCTTTAAGGAGCTGGTTCACGTAGTCGATCAGGATGATGGCGTTGTTGACGACCACCCCGGCCAGAGCTATGACGCCGATGCCGGACATGATGATCACGAATACTTGCCCCGTCAGCACGTAGCCCCAGAAGATGCCCCCGGTGGACAGGAATACCGAGCTCATGATGATCAGCGGATCAACCAGGGAATTGAACTGGACGATCAGGACGATGGCGATAAGGAAAAGGGCGATCACGAAAGCCTGGATCAGGAAGCCGGTGGATTCCTGCTGGATCTGGACTCCGTCCCCCGTTTCTATGCGGTATCCGTCGGGCAGGTCCAAAGCCTTGACCGCTGCCTTGAGCTCGGCGCCGATTTCGGTTTTGTTCTGGACGTCGGGTTTGAAGTCGGCGTAGACCTCGACTGTGCGGCGCAGGTCCTTCCGCTTGATGACCCCGATGGAAGATTTGGCGGAGACCTCGGCGACGCTGGCCAGGGGAATGCGGATCCCTTCCTCTCCGGGAATCAGGAGATTGCGCAACTGGTCGACGGTGTTGCGCTGCCCTTCGCCGTAGCGGACGACGATGTCGTACTCTTCGGCTCCCTCCCTGAACGATCCGGCTTTGGAGCCGTTGAAGGCGCCGCGGACGGTCTCCGCGATCTGGGCGGTGGACAAGCCCAGGAACGCGGCTTTCTTCCGGTCGACCACCACGGAGAGCTCCGGTTTGGCGGCCTCGTAGTCGCTCTGGATGCCCTTGAGTTCCGGATGCGGTTCCAGTATATCGAGGATCTTGTCGGAGATATCGCCGAGGACCGCGTAATCCTCGCCGACGATATCGTAGGATACCGGATGACCGCTCGGCGGACCGCTCTCGATTTCCTGGAAGGTCACTTTGGCGCCGGTGAAACCTTTCATTGCGGTCTTGAGGTTTTCCGTGGACTGGGCTCCGCTTATGTCGCGGTCCATGAAGGAACGGAATTCGATGCGCAGCGTGGCCTTGTGGTACTCCTCTCCGCCGCCGCCGCCGCCGACAACCGCCTGATTGTGTTCCATCGACGTGGATGCGGACGGAAGGATGGCTTCCGCCCTGCGCACGAGCTCGTCCGTCCGGTCCAGGGGGGTTCCCTGCCTGGCTTCGAAGTTTATCACCGCGGTCGACGGATCGGTGGAGGGGAAGAATACCGGCTCCTTGCCGAAAAGGCCGTAGGCGGCGAAGCCGGCGACCACGATCGCGGTGGTCGCGCCTATGACCCGCCAGGGTTTCGCCACCGCGCTCGCGGCGAGGCTGGTGTACAGGTTCTGAAGTTTTGCGAACCCCCCGGAACCTTCGGTGATCTTGCGACGGTCCTTCTCCGAAATGCCCAGGAAGAGGGAGCAGAAGACCGGGTTGATCGTCATCGCGACGAAGAACGATGATAGCAGGACGACGATGATGGTGATGGGCATATAGGCCATGAAATCGCCCATGATCCCCGGCATGAAGACGATGGGGAAGAAGGCCAGGCAGGTGGTCAGCGTGGAGGAGAAAATCGGAACCGCGATCTCTTTCATGCCGTCCACCGAGGCCCGGAATCGGGTCTTTCCCATTGAAGCGTGGCGAAATATGTTCTCCACCGCGACGATGCCGTTATCGACCAACATCCCGAGGGCGATGATCAGACTGAACAGCACGATCATATTGAGGGTGATCCCCATGGCCTGCAGCACGAAGAAGGACATCAGCATGGAGAAGGGGATGGCTAGCGAGACGAACAGGGCGTTGCGGAAGCCCAGGAAGAAAATGGTGATAAGCAGCACGAGCACGAAGCCGGAGAACATGTTGTTCTCAAGGTCGGAAATGGTTTCCTTGATGAATTTGGACTCGTCGTAGGAATTGACGAATTCGGTTCCGGACGGGAAACCCGACTCGGCGGCATCGATGCGCGACTTGGCGGCGTCGGCCAGGTCGATGAGGTTCGCGCCCGGACGCTTCTTTAGTTCGATGGAGATGGCCGGCTTGCCGTCGATGCGGGAATAGCTTTCGGCGCGCGCTTCGCGGAGCGAAACGGATCCGAGGTCTGCCAGAGCCACTTGGACCGGTCCGTCCTTGACCATGATCCGGCCGAAATCGGCCGGATCGCGGATCTCCCCCGTAACCGCGATGGCGAAGTTGCCGGCTTCCCCGCGCAGGATTCCGCCTGGTATGGTCGCGTTTTCTCCCTGGATCGCCCCGGAGACGTCGCGCAGGGTAAGTCCGTAGCGCTGCAGCCGGAGGGGGTCCACCTCCACGGCGACCTCGCGGGAAACGCCGCCGGAAATAGTCGCGTCCAGCACGCCGGGTATGCGCTTGAGCTCGTCGCGGAGCGCCCTGGCTTGGGCGTCGATGACGGCGACGCCGTCCGGATGGGAGATGACCGCGATGAAAATCGGCCAGTCGGAGGAGGTCAATTCCTTAATGATCGGATCGTTCGCATCGTCGGGAAGCTCGCCCCGCGCCCCGTCTACCCGGTCCTTGACCCGGCGCAGAGCGTCCTCGGTGGAAGTGTCGGAATCGAATTCCACGAACAGGGAAGAGACGCTCTGGCGGCTAGAGGAAGTGAGCTTGTTCACTCCCTCCAGCCCGTCCACCGCGTCTTCGAGCGGACGGGTCACCAGCGATTCGATATCGGAGGGCGCGACGCCCGGATAGACGGTAGTGACGAAGATCCAGGGTTGCTTGATTTCCGGAGTGTTCTCCCGCGGAAGGCCGATGTAGGCCGAGACGCCCAGGATGACGACCAACAGGGAAAGCGCGAATACGGCCGCGCGGTTCTTGATTATGAGTTCCAGCATCGCTTATTTCCCCTGGACGCCGGAAACGAACGCCAGCCGTTCGTCGAAGGAAACGGTCGTACCGTCCTCCGCCAGATGGTTTCCCTCCACGATCAGGAAATCTCCACGGGAAAGCCCGCCGACCACGACGGTGGAGCCCGCGTCGGAAGGGCCGGTTTTCACACGTACCTTTCGCGCGATCCAGGCGGAATTCTCGCGGCGCGCCACGAGGGCGAAGGGGCCGTCGGCTGCGTTGACCAGGGCTTCGGAAGGAACGACAAGAGCCCTTTCCATGACTCGGCGGGGAAGGGCGACCTTGGCAGTCACTCCGGGCAGGATGCGCTCTCCGGAATTCTCCATGACGATGGAAGCGCGGAACGAAAGGGTGCGTGAGGAGAGCTCCTTGTCGATCATGGACAGGGTTCCCCGGAATTCTTCCCCGGGAAAAGCGGAGAAGGAGATTAGCGCCGCGGCTCCGACGGCGATGCCGCCGATGTCCGACTCGGGTATGCCGATCTCGATGCTCAGCTTGGAGAGGTCGCCGACGGAGAAGGTCGGACTGCCCGGTGCGAGCTCGTCGTACAGTTCGATGCGCCGGGAGAGTACGGTGCCGTCCAGGGGGCTCTCGCAGCGCGCTCCGCGAAGTACCTCATCGGCCTGGAGCAAGGCGCTTTTCGCGCCGTTCCAGGCCAGCTCCGCCTGGTCCATGGCGATCCTTGCCGCCGATCCTGATGCGAAGAAATCTTTCTGCCGCTGGAAGCTGTCCCCGGCGATGCGTTCGTTCAGGACTGCGGTGCGGTGCTGGGCTTCCGCTTTTTCCAGGGAGATCCCGCCGAGGGATTCGCCTTTCCGCACCCGCTTTCCGTCGGAGACCAGAATGGACTCCACGCGACCTCCGGCAGGGGTGATCAGGGTGGCGGATTCGATCGCGGAAACGGATCCGTAGTATTCTCCTGACGCGGAAAACCGCTTTTCTTCCACCTGTACGATGGAAACGGGAACGGAATCGGGAACGGCCGGTTCTGTTGCGACGGGTTTTTTGTCCGCGCAGGAAGAAAGCGCGAAAGCGACGACGACGACCGCGATCGCGGTCCGGTTCTTACGGGAAATCATAGGTTCCTCCTCACTCCGGGATCGCCATCGGGGCCGAATACTCGCGCCCGCGCTTTTGCGCGTCCCTGCGTAGCCAAAACGGACTCTTTTTTGGAAGAGCCGCTGTCAGATTAAGAAAATAATAGAAAAACCTGAATTATGGAAGAGGAAAATATCCCAAGGTCATCCGCCGGGCTGAATTCGCGGCCGCGAGGGTAACCGGTCCGGATGGACCGTTTCTTGGTACCCGAAGGATAGGTACCCGCGGAGGCGCCCCCTGGCAAACCGCCGGCCTTCTTCCGCACTGGCTGGCTCTTGGCTTTCGTATTCCGTTCCGGCGTGTATTATCGATATTATTTTCCGCAAACATTGACAAAATATCCCCCTGGAACAAGGCTTTGACGATGTTGATCGCGAAAGCAAAATAGAAATTTTACCGGTTCGGGAGCGTAGGGCATGAAAATCAGATACAAGATGGTGATCGGCTTCGGGATGGTTCCCTTGGTATTGCTTGCGGTGCTCGGATTGACGCTTTACTCGGTAATCAATTTAAATTTCAACAATAGAATCGATTCGGAGTTGAAAAATACCCTGGATTCCACAAATGCCATGGTCCACGCCATCACGCAGAATTCGATCAAAAATTACCTTCGCGGCATCGCGGAGAAGAACAGGGACTTCCTGCAGTCGTATTACGACCAGGTCTCGGCCGGGAAATTGACCAAAGAAGAAGCCATGTCCGCCGTAAGGAAGCAGTTCAATGACCTCGCATACGGCAAGATAGGCAAGACAGGCTACCTCGCCGGCGTGACCAGCAAGGGAATACTGACCATACACCCCAAGTCGGAAGGCGCCGACGCCAGCGGCTATGAGTTCATGAAGCAAGCCATGGCGATGAAAAACGGTTATCTGGAATATATGTGGAAGAATGTGGGCGAGACGGACGAACGCGCCAAAGCCGGCTATCTGTCGTACTTCGAACCTTGGGATATCATGGTCTGGGCATCTTCCTACAAGGCCGAGTTCAATTCGATCTTCAATACTCAGGATTTCAGGGACAACATACTCGCGCTGAAAATCGGCACTACCGGGTATGCCTACGTGCTCGACCAGGATGGCGTTCTTGTGATTCATCCGAATCTGGAAGGCCGGAACGCGCTTGGGATGACCGATGCCGACGGGAAATTCATCTTCAAGGAAATGCTCTCAAAGAAAGAGGGCAAAATAACCTATTCCTGGCAGAATCCGGGGGAAACTTCGCCGCGCGAAAAGTTCGCTTGTTTTTCCTACCTTCCCGAGCTGGGGTGGACGATAGTGATCTCCTCCTATACCGAGGAATACTACGGCATGCTGCGTACCGTCCGGTTGGTGATCATTGTCGGCGTCGCCGCCATCGTCCTATTCACCATGCTCATCGTTCTTTTATTATCGCGATCCATCGCCAAATCGATCCAGGGAATGAGCGCGGCCTTCACGCATCTCGCCTCGGGCGACTTGACCTACAAAGCGGCTCTGGGTTCGCATGACGAGCTCGGCGAAATGGCGAAAGGATTCAACCGGACCATCGATAATCTGCGGAACCTTGTATCGGGCATCAAACGGCAGGCGAAGGTCATGTCGGACATCGGGACGGATCTGTCTGCGAGCATGAATGAGACGGCCGCGGCGATCGACCAGATCAACGCCAACATCCGGAGCGTCAAGAATCAGACCATCAGCCAATCCGCCATCGTGACGGATTCCAATTCCAACATGGAATCGATCGCGCAGAATATCCAGATGCTCGATTCGTATATCGAAAAACAATCGGCCAGCGTGACGGAGTCGTCATCGGCCATCGAAGAGATGCTCGCCAATATCGCTTCTGTCACCCAAACGCTCGTGAAAAGCGCGGAGAACGTGGATGAGTTGGCTGTGGCATCCGAGGCGGGACGTTCGGATCTTGCCACCGTCTCCGCCAGTATCCGCGAAGTGGCCAAGGAATCGGAAGATTTATTGGCGATCAGCGAGGTCATCCAGAATATCGCCAGCCAAACCGATCTGCTCTCCATGAATGCCGCCATCGAAGCGGCTCATGCCGGAGAATCCGGCAAGGGTTTCGCCGTGGTAGCCGACGAGATACGCAAACTTGCTGAATCATCCGGAGAGCAGTCAAAAACCGTTTCCGGTTCGCTTATGAAAATCAAGGATGCCATGGACAGGATAACCAGGGCCACCGACGCGGTCCTTTCCAAGTTCGAAGATATCGACGGAAGGATTAAAACGGTATCGGAGCGCGAGCAGGGCATGCGTAATTCCATGGATGAACAAGGCATGGCCAGCAAGGAGATACTCGGAGCCGTCGGAAAACTCAACGACATCACCATCCAGGTCAAATCCGGATCGGACGAGATGCTGACCGGCAGCCGGGAGGTCATGCGGAAAAGCGGAAACCTCGGGCAAATAACCGAGGAAGTCTCCGGCAGCATCAGCGAGATGTCCTCAGGAGCCCACCAGATCAGCATAGCGGTGAACAAGGTCCATGATATCAGCCGGCATAATAAGGAAAGCATTGAAGCCCTGCTGGTGGAGGTGGGGCAGTTCAAGGTTGAATGACCGTCCACCAGGGCTTCGCGCTACTTCACGAGCATTTCAGTGAAACCTGTATTATGACCGGATTCTTCCTTAAGTTGGCGAGCGCCGCTTCCGAAGGCTTGTCGTCCAGCAACAGGGTGCACGAGGCGGTCATGCCTCCTTCAAAGATCATGTTCTCCATTTCCTCGATGTTGACGCCTTCTCCGCGCAGCTCGTCCAGCACGCTCGCCAGGACGCCGACCTTGTTGTGGTGCCGGACAACCAATCCGATGGTTGCCGTGGACTTGGCGCGGACGTTGACGGTATTCAGGGGTTTGCCCGAATCCCGGTAGCTGCGGACGATGTTGACCACCTCGTCGGCGATGGCTTCTGAAGCCTGGTCCGTGGAGGCGCCGATGTGCGGCGTGCAGGTCCCCGCCGCGGCCAGAGCGACGTCGGCGAAGGGACCCGACCCGCCCGCAGGCTCGTCCTCGAAGACGTCCAGGGCGAAACGGATGCCCTTCTCCTTGGCCGCCGCTTTCAGCGCGTCCGTGTCCACGACATCGCCGCGGGAGGTGTTGATGAAGATCGTTCCCTTCTTCATCAAAGCGAAGAAATCCTTGCCGATAAGGTGGAAGGTTTCCTTGCTTCCCGCGACGTGCACGCTCACCGCGTCCGCGACTATGGCCACATCCAGCGGAGTCGCGCAGAATCCGATGTCCTGCTCGGCCGCCTGGGCCTCCGTCAGGCTGCGCGACCAGGCGACCACCTTCATGTCCATGGCCCTGGCGATGCCGGCGACCGCGCGCCCGATCGAACCCAACCCGATGATCCCCAGGGTCCTGCCTTTGAGTCCGCGCGCCTTTCCGAATTCGCCCTTGCTCCACTTTCCCGCGCGCAGCTCTCCCGCGGCGTCCGCGATGCGCCGGTCCGCGGCGATCATGAGCCCTATCGCCAATTCCGCGACCGCGTCGTTGTTCTTACCCGGGCAGTTGGCGACATGGATGCCGCGTTCGTTGGCGGCGGCCAAGTCGATCGTGTTGACTCCGGCGCCCGCCCTTATGATGAGCGAAAGTGCCGGCGCCGCCTGAATGGCCGCGGCCGTCACCTTGGTGGAGCGTACGATGAGTACTTCGACATCCTTGAGGGCGCCGGGCAGGGTTTCCGCGCTCAGTTCGGAATTCACGGTGACCTTCGCCCCCAGCTTTTCAAGGGCGGAGACGGCGGACGAGGATAATTTGTCGGCGATGAGTATGTTCATGTCCGATAGTCTTGACCGCTTGGCGGAAGCTGTCAAGGAGCAAGTCTTCCCTTCCTCCATATGCTAGAATGTCTTCATGAATATCGTTCAATTGGGCAGGTCCGGACTCCGCGTTTCCAGCCTCTGCCTGGGGACCATGACCCTCGGACGCGAGGCTGACGAGGAGACTTCCTTCGCCATCATGGATCATTTCACGGAGAAGGGCGGAACCTTCCTGGACACCGCGGACGGCTATTCGACCGGGTCGACCGAAGCGCTCATCGGCCGCTGGCTGAAGGACCGGGGAAACCGGGATAAGCTGGTCCTTGCGACCAAGGTCTTCACCAGGATGGGCGAAGGGCCGAACGAGGCCGGCCTGTCGCGCATCCATATTGTCCGGGCTGTCGACGCCAGCCTGAAGCGCCTGGGGACCGACGTCATCGACCTGTACCAGATCCACCGCTGGGACTCCTCCGTGCCCATCGAAGAAACGCTGGACGCGCTTGACGACCTGGTCCGCGCCGGGAAGGTCCGCTATCTCGGCTGCTCCAATCTGAAAGCCTACCAGCTGTCGCGCATGCTGGAATGGTCGCGCCGTTACGGCCGCTCCCGCTTCATCTCCCTCCAGCCTGCCTACAACGCCCTGAACCGAAGCATCGAATCGGAACTCCTGCCGCTCTGCGTAGAGGAGGGACTCGGGGTCCTCAGCTACAATCCCCTGGCCGGAGGCATGCTCACCGGAAAATACCGGCGCGGCGCGGCGCTGCCCATCGGTTCGCGCATGGAAGCTTTCAAGAATTACCACGACCGCTACCTCACCGACCAGGCTTTCGACCTCCTGGAAGCCTTCCTCGCCGCCGCCCGCGAGCGCGGCGTAACGCCTGCGGCCCTCGCGCTGGCCTGGGTGATCGGCGAAAAACGTATAACCTGCCCCATCCTCGGCGCGAGGACCCTCGACCAGCTGAAAGATACCCTGGGCGGCGCGGAGATCGCGCTCACGGCGGAGGAGCGGGAAGCGATTCCTGCGATCGGGAGCGGACGCTGGGTGGGGGAAGATCCTGTATATCGTTGAGGATTACCGACCGCCGAAGAAATTTCATTGCAGAATGGCAATATCGACAAACGGGGCATTTTGTTCAGAAGGCCGGCAGGGGGATATCGTACAGCGGAAAAACGTTTCATTAAAAGGCCTACCGAAAACAGCTTCATCGAGTGCACGATTTGTCTCGCGGCCTGCCCGATCGGCAGGCCTTGACCGTTTGATCCGTCCGATGAGTCATCGTCCATCTGAAGCGGACGTTTGCGGCGGGGACCCGGACGTTCGTCCCGCGCGGAAACCAGGGTTTTATGGCCGTCGCGGCATGTTACATGCGTTCCGGCCGTACCCCGTCAAGGGGTTATCGTCGGAAGGACATCTTCCAGCAGCCATTTTTCGGCTCCTGACAGTTGCGTAATGCGGAGCGCCGCCGCCAACCCGTCGATTTCCCCGCCGGCGCAGCCCTCCCTGCCGCCGGTGCAACCGCGCAGTTCCTCCAGGCGCCGCAATTGGGCGCGGACCGCGTCCATCTGGCTTGAGACGATTTTCCGGGGAAGATCGGGCGCCAGTCTTCGTGCGAAGAAGAGCCGCGTAAGGAATTCCAGGCGTAGGAGCCGGGGACTGCAAACCGTCGGTTCGGAGATCCATGCATCGAAAAGCGCGCGACCCGATGGGGACAGGGTGATCAGGCGGCGGGCCGCTCCCTCCCCGATTTCCGGCGCCGATTCCTCCGCGAGTCCATGCGTCACAATACGCTTGAGGATCGCATACATCTGGCTTTCGCTTATGCGCCATAATCCGCCCAGCGTCTTTTTGAAACGACGATAGATTCCGTACCCGTGCGCGGGGCCTTCGGACAACAATCCGAGAGGCACGTACTCAGGGCGGACGTCAGGGAAATGATAATTTCTGGGAGCGCTGCCTGTTTTCCCCATGGTTGACAGTATGGAAGGCGCATTCCTGATGTCAACCGGGAGTTGACCCGTATCGCCGCCGCGATTCCCCCCGAAAGGTTGACTAACCGCCCTTCCGTCCATAAATTGAAAGTATGCGTAATCTGATTGCCATGGTTATCTTTGGTGCGGTTTCGATCTTCGGCGCGTGGGCGGAAGCCAAGGTGACCGTCTCCCACGCGATAGCCTTACGCGGAGAGCCCAAGTACAAACAGGGATTCAGGAACTTCGATTACGTGAATCCCGACGCGCCCAAGGGCGGCGGCATCGTTCTCCACGATATCGGAACCTACGACAACTTCCACCGTTTCGCCCTCCGGGGAATCCCCGTGGCGGCGAGTTCCAACTTTTACGATACCCTGATGACGGGTTCCGACGACGAGATCGACGTGCTGTACGGCCTGATCGCGGAAAAGATCGAATACCCGGACGATTATTCCTGGATAATTTTCCACCTTAATCCGAAGGCGCGTCACCAGGACGGGAAGAGGATTACCTCCGCCGACGTCGTCTTTTCCTTCAATACCTTCGTGGAGAAGGGCGTTCCCCAGTTCAAGCAGTACTACAAGAATGTCTCCAAGGTCGAAGCCCTGGACGAGCAGAGGGTGCGCTTCACCCTCTCTGAGCCGGATAAGGATCTCCTGATGGCCCTCGGCGGCCTGAACGTGCTGCCGAAACATTTCTGGGAGACGCGCGACTTTTCCGAGCCCCTGACGACGGTGCCTCTGGGCAGCGGGGCGTACACCGTCAAGGACTTCAAGCTCGGCCAGTACGTCGTCTGGGAGCGGATCAAGAACTACTGGGGCGCCGACCTGCCGGTGAACAAGGGCCGGATGAACCTGGACACCATGCGCTATGACTACTATCGGGACGACACGGTGTCCCTGGAGGCATTCAAGGCCGGCGAGTACGATTTCCGGGAAGAGAACGTGGCGCTTTATTGGTCCACCATGTTTACGGGATCCGCCTTCGCTTCCGGCCGCATCGTCAAGGAGGAAATCCCCCACGACATACCGCAGGGCATGCAAGCCATGGTATTCAATATCCAACGGCCGATCTTCGCCGACCGGCGGGTCCGTATGGCGGTGGGCTATGCCATGGACTTCGAATGGATGAACAAGAACCTGTTCTACGACCAGTACACGCGCACCCGCAGCTATTTCCAGAACACCGAATACGCGGCGACAGGCCTCCCGGGCGCCGGAGAGCGCAAGATCCTGGAAGCGATCAAGGATAAAATTCCGCCGGAGGTCTTCACCAAGGCATACGAGCCGCCCAAGACCGACGGATCCGGCAACATCCGCGAGAACACCCGGGCTGCATTGGCCCTCTTCAAGGAAGCCGGTTGGGAAATCCGTGACGGGAAACTCGTCGAGGTCAAGACAGGCAAGCCCTTCGAGTTCGAACTCCTGCTGTATAGCCCGACCATGGAGCGTATCGCCATTCCCGTGCAGAAAAACCTGGAACGTTTCGGCGCGACTATGAAGATCCGCATGGTGGACACCACCCAGTTCACCAATCGGCTGCGCGAGCGGGATTTCGATATGATAACCGGAGGATACTCGGCCAACGCGTATCCCAGTACGGGCTTGAAAATCGTCTGGCGCTCGGATTACCTCGATTACACTTGGAACACCGCCGGCGTCCAGGACCCCGCGGTCGACTACCTCATCGACGGGATCGAAGAGAACCAGGAAAATGCGGCCGCCCTACTGGACTGGGGGCGGGCCTTGGACCGAGTCCTGCAATGGAACCATTACGTCGTTCCGGAGTGGCACATCTCCAAGTTCCGGGTGGCTTACGTGAATAAGTATTCGCGGCCTGCGGTCAGGCCCAAGTATTCACTGGGCCTCGATACCTGGTGGCTCGATCCCAAGAAGGAAGCGGCGCTGGGCGCAAGGTAAGGGGAAGTCCTTCGATGCTCGCGTATATCGCCCGTCGGCTGCTGTTCATCATTCCGACCCTCCTCGCGATCATCACGACCAACTTCTTCATCGTGCAGATCGCGCCGGGCGGGCCGGTGGACCAGGCCGTGGCGGAGATGAGCGGCGTCGATTCCAACATGGTGATGGAACGGATCTCGGGCCAGGGTCGCCGCGAGACGGGCGACACGTCGGAAGGCGGCGAGAAACGATCCGCGTACCGCGGAGCCCGAGGCCTGGACCCGGAAGTCATCGAGGAGATCAACAAGCGCTTCGGCTTCGACAAGCCCATCCATGTCCGCTACTTCGAGATGCTCCGCCGCTACCTCGCCTTCGACTTCGGCGATAGCCTTTTCCGCGGGCGTTCGGTGGTCGGCCTCATCGCAGACCGCATGCCCGTCTCCATAAGCCTCGGCCTGTGGAGCACCCTGATTATCTACCTGGTTTCCATCCCGCTCGGCGTACGCAAGGCGGTGCGGAACGGGAGCCGTTTCGACCTATGGACGAGCACCGTCATCATCCTGGGCAGCGCAATCCCGACCTTCCTGTTCGCGGTGCTCCTGGTGATCCTCTTCGCCGGCGGCAGCTTCCTGAAGATTTTCCCGCTGCGCGGCCTTACTTCCGTAAATTTCCAGGACCTGAGTTACATAGGTAAGGTCCTGGATTATGCCGGCCACTTGGTCCTGCCCGTCACCGCGATGACCATCGGGGGCTTCGCGACCTTGTCCATGCTCACCAAGAATTCCTTCCTTGACGAAATCAACAAGCAGTACGTGATGACCGCCCGCGCCAAGGGCTTGGCCGAGAAGGCCATCCTTTTCAAGCACGTTTTCCGCAACGCGATGCTTCTGATCATCGCGGGCTTCCCCGCTGCCTTCATCAGCATGTTCTTCACCGGGTCGCTTTTCATAGAGGTGATCTTCTCCCTGGAGGGACTGGGTCTCCTCGGTTTCGAGGCTACCATGCAACGCGACTACCCGGTCATGTTCGGCACCCTGTACATGTTCACCCTCCTCGGCCTGTTGCTCGGCCTCGTGAGCGACCTCATGTACACCGTCATCGATCCGCGCATCGACTTCGAAGGCCGCAAGTGAGGGCGATCGAATGAAGCCGTTCAAGCTCACCGCCGTCGGCCGGGAAAGGTGGGACAGGTTCAAGGCGAATAAACGCGGTTTCGCCTCCCTATGGATTTTCGTCGGGGTCTTCCTTCTCACGCTCTTCTCGGAGCTGATCGCGAACGATCGCCCTCTGCTGATCATTTACGGCGGGAAACCGTATTTCCCCCAGATGGCGCGCTATACGGAGAAGGAGTTCGGCGGCGAGTTCGACATGGAGGCTGATTACCGGGATCCGTACGTGGCCGGTTTGATAAACGAGAAGGGTTTCATCGTCCATCCGCTGATCCGCTTCTCATATTCGTCCATCAATTACGATCTCCCGAGTCCCGCACCGTCCCCGCCGACCAAGGATAATTGGCTGGGAACAGATGACCGGGGCCGGGACGTGCTCGCGCGTCTGTTGTACGGTTTCCGTATTTCGGTGCTCTTCGGCCTGACGCTCACCTTTTTTTCTTCGATCATCGGGATCGCGGTGGGAGCGGCCCAGGGGTATTACGGCGGACGGGTGGATCTCATCGGCCAACGCGTGATGGAAGTCTGGTCGGGCATGCCGACCCTCTTCCTTCTGATCATCCTCGCGAGCGTGGTCCAACCCGATTTCTGGTGGCTCCTCGGCATCACGTTGCTGTTCGGCTGGATGGGCCTCACGGGCGTGGTCCGCGCCGAATTCCTGCGCGCCCGCAATTTCGAATACGTACAGGCGGCGAAGGCCCTGGGCATGAGCGACGCGCGCGTCATGTTCGTCCACATCCTTCCGAACGCGATGACGGCGAGCCTCACCTTCCTGCCCTTCATACTCGGAGGTTCCATCACGACCCTCACCTCGCTGGATTTCCTGGGCTATGGCCTGCCGGTGGGCTCCCCCTCCCTCGGCGAACTGCTCGCACAGGGCAAGGCCAACCTTCATGCTCCTTGGCTCGGCATATCGGCCTTCGTGGTTCTCGGCGCGTCGCTCAGCCTCCTGGTTTTCATCGGGGAAGCCGTGCGCGACGCCTTCGATCCGCGGAGGTCCAGGTGAATGCGGTTCCAGTGAACCGGAGCGTGGCTGCGGCTGCGGCTGCGGCTGCGGCTGCGGCTGCGGCTGCGGGCGAGCCCCTCGTTTCCGTATCCGGCCTCCAGGTGGCCTTCCGCCACGGAGTTTCGGTCAGGCGCGTGGTTCACGGCATCGACTTCTCCATCAGGGAGCACGAGACCCTGGCGCTGGTCGGGGAGTCGGGTTCCGGCAAGACCGTGAGCGCGCAGGCGATCCTGCGCCTGATCCCCGAACACTGGATTTCCTATCCGGCGGGCCAAGTGCTTTTCGGCGGCCGGGACGTGCTGAAGATGACGGAGCCGGAACTGCGCGACCTGCGCGGCCGCGAAGTCGGCATCATCTTCCAGGAGCCGATGACGTCGCTCAACCCCCTGCACACGATAGAGCGCCAGATCGGCGAGTGCCTCCTCCTGCACCAGGGGCTGACTGGCGAAAAAGCGCGCGCGCTGTCCCTGGAATGGCTCCAGCGGGTGGGTCTGCGGGACGCGCGCAAGCGGCTGGGCGCCTATCCGCACCAGCTTTCCGGCGGCGAGCGACAGCGCGTCATGATAGCGATGGCCCTGACCAACCGGCCGCGGCTCCTAATCGCGGACGAGCCGACGACCGCCCTGGACGTCACCATACAGGCCCAGATCCTTTCCCTCATCAAGGAGCTCCAGAAAGAACTCGGCATGGCGGTCCTCTTCATCACCCACGACCTGGGCATCGTGCGCCGCATGGCCGACCGGGTGGCCGTGATGAAGGACGGGGCCATCGTCGAGACGGGGGACACGGCAGCCCTGTTCGCCTCTCCCGTCCACCCGTATACGCAGGAGCTCCTGAAGTCCGAGCCGAAGGGCGAGCCGCCCGAATCGGATCCGGACGCGCCGACCGCGGCGGAGGCCGGGGACCTGAAGGTCTGGTTCCCGCTGCGCTCCGGCTTCCTGCGCCGCGTCCGCGGTTACGTAAAGGCGGTGGACGGAGTCTCCTTCCGCTTGAAGCGGGGTCAGACCCTGGGCGTCGTGGGCGAGAGCGGGTCCGGCAAGACCACGCTGGGCAAGGCCCTGCTTCGCCTTGAAAAGAGCGAGGGGACCATACAATTGGATGGAGAGCCCTTCCATTCGGTAGACAGGAAGAGCCTGCGCCCGCTCAGACGCAAGCTCCAGATCATTTTCCAGGACCCCTACGGCTCGCTCAGCCCGCGCATGACCGTGGAAGACATCGTCGGGGAAGGCCTGCTTATCCACAAGATCGGGAACGAAGCCGAACGCGAACGCCTTGTGGGCGAGGCCCTCGCGGACGTGGGCCTGCTGCCCGAGCACCGCGGCCGTTTCCCGAACGAGTTCTCGGGCGGCCAACGCCAGCGCATCGCCCTGGCGCGCGCCCTGGTGCTGCGTCCGGAAATTCTCGTGCTGGACGAGCCCACTTCATCCCTTGACCGCACGATCCAGTTCCAGGTGATCGAATTGCTGAAGGACCTGCAGGCCCGGCACGGCCTGACCTATCTGTTCATCAGCCACGACCTGAAGATCGTGAAGAGCCTCTGCCACGACATCCTCATCATGAAGGAGGGGAGGGTGGTGGAAGCCGGGCCTGCCCGCGAGATATTCGCCCACCCCAGGGAAGCCTATACCAAGGAACTGCTGACGACCGCGTTCGACCTCAGGGAGTTCTGAAAGGGCATATCCTTACTCCACGACGTGCTTCGTATCAGCGTATTTATGGCCTGCATCCTCGCGCTTGACACGGTTATTATTAAGGCGGNNCGGTCTTCCTCCCGACGCGATCCGCGAAGCCATTCTTGTCGGATGAAGCGCCTCGATATTGAACGTAAACTTCGCATGGCAGGTTGGTTGAGCTGAAAGGGTCTGCTCGAAGCATTCTTCAGCCGAGCTCCGGTCGATCAAGGACGAGCGATCGCGTCATTCGGGTGTTTCGACCGCTCAACGCTCGTGCGGAGAATGGGCGGGAGCCAATCCGCCGTGCCTCCCTACCGAAAGCAAGCCTGACTCTGGTACATTGTCCCCATGCCGAACCGCTTCCATCGTATCCTGTTCGCCGCTTCCTTCCTGATGAGCCTCGCCGTGGGAATAGTCAACTACTCCCTGATCTTCTACGTCCAGGGCCGTTTCGGGGCGGACAAGACCGCCGTGGGACTCATCTCTTCCGCCCTGACCCTGACCTATTTTGCGGGTATCATCGCGTTCCTCGCGTGGAGGAGAATGCATCCCCGTTTCGTACTCTGGCTCGCCGCCTGGGCCATGGCTTCCTGCGTCGCCATCTATATGTTGGTGCCTCTCTGGATAGTGACCATCGTATTCCACGGCCTTTTCGGCCTGGGGATGTCGCTCTTCTGGCCCCGGATCATGGGCTGGCTGAGCTGGGGGGTCGAAGGAAAAGACCTGGGAGCGACCATGGGCCGGTTCAATTTCAGCTGGTCCTTCGGCGGCATCCTCTCCCCCTACCTCGGAGGACTCATGGTGGAGGCCGATTTCCGGTTGCCCTTCATCGTAGCCGCCGTTCTGCTCCTGCTCGCGGGACTGTTGATGCCCCTGGGTTCGCGCCTGTATCCCGCTTTCAGGCAGCGGCCGGACGGGGTCGAATCGGCTAAGGCGTCTCCCGCAGGTTCCGCCGCCGGTTCCGTCGCCGGTTCCGCCGCCAGTTCAGGAGGACCTTCGCCGCTGCGCTATGCCGCCCGGCTGGCGGTCGTCAGCGCCTACTTCCTAAGCGGTTCCATTCTCTTCATCTTTCCCGCTTTCGCCAAGGAAAGCTTCGGCTTTTCCGAATCCTTGATAGGTTCCTTCCTTTTGGTCCGCATGGCGGCGGCCACCCTCGGTTTCAATTTATGGGGCAGGTGGACGTTCTGGCATTTCCGGTTCTGGCCCCTCGCGGCGGGCACCCTGCTACTGGTCGGCCTGATCCTCCTTTTCCCGGCGATGAGCTTCCCTTGGCAGTTTTACCCGCTCTTCGCCGCGGCCGGGGCGGTCTTCAGCTTCCTTTATAGCTACGCCCTTTTTCACGGGGTCGCCGGCAGCCTCAACCGGGAGCGGAGCATGACGATCCATGAAGCGGCCATCAACATCGGCCTCCTGTCCGGGACGGTCCTGGGAGGCTGGGTGAGCGAAACCTGGTCGATGGCCACGGCCTTCCGCCTCTGCGCCGCGGTCGCGGCGGCCTTGTTGCTGGTCCAGGGCGTGCTTGCCCTTCGTGANNCCTCCAGGATTTCGACATCGGTGCCTGCTCGGGATGCTACCGTTGCCTGTACGGGGGAAAATGCGTATTGGCCGACGACCTGGAGACGGTGCTGGAAGCGATGTGCGAGGCCGATGCCTACATCGTGGCGGTTCCCGCCTATTTCCTGGCCGCAAACTCCTCGCTTAAGCGATTGATGGACCGCGGGCTTTCCCTGTACGGCGTCAAGGAACGGCTGTGGGGAAAACCCTCGATAGCCGTCGCGGTGGCCGGTATCGAGGGGAAGGAGGGCTCCACCCTCCTCGCCGTACAGGGTTTCCTCAAATGCCTGCTGAGCGATATCAAGGCGAGCGCGGTGTTCTATGCCGCCCTGCCCGGCGAGGTCTTATTCGATGCCGGAAAACTGGCGACAGCAGGGGATCTCGGCTCCGCCCTGTTCGGAGAGGCGATGGCCGGCGGGGGACCCGGATGTCCGCTCTGCGGGGGCGACTCCTTCCGCTTCCTTGGCGGCGGCAAGGTCCGGTGCATGCTCTGCGGGAACGACGGGACGTATCGCATGGAAGGCGAATCGCCGGTCTTCGATATCCGGAGGAGCGGCCACGATCTCTTTCTGGACAGGGAAGAGGCCCTGCGTCGCGAGAATTGGCTCAGGGGGATGAAGGATCGCTTCATCGCCGAGCTGCCACGGGTCAAGGAAGTCCGCGATCGTTACAAGGGCGGCGATTGGATAAAGCCCCGGCCGGGAGGGGCAAGATCGGTTTGACAGAATAAATGTTGGGTATTACTCTTACTGTAGGAGTAATACCATGACAATAACCGAGAAGGGTCAGGTTACCATTCCGCTCAAGATACGTAAAGCCCTGGGGCTGAAACCGGCTTCTGAGGTGGAGTTCGCGCTGGAAGGAGACCATGCGATAATCCGCAAGAAGGAGAGGATCGATCTGGTCGCCGAGCGGCTGGCTCGCTACAAGGGCGCGGCGACTTCCGGGATGAGCACCGACCAGATTATGGCGCTGACACGATCGTGAGGGCCGTACTGGTGGATTCCAGCGTGGTCCTGGATTTGTTCACCGCCGATCCGGTTTTTTTCGGAAGCTCCTTCGATTGCCTTTCGGTCTGGGGAGCGAAGGGCGACCTCCTGATCAATGAGATCGTCTACACGGAGGTCTCCGTCGGGTTCGACAGGATCGAAGATTTGGACGAGGCGCTGGCCGGCGCCGGATTCCTGGCGGTCCCCATGCCGAAAGAAGCGTTGTTCCTGGCGGGCAAGGCGTTTTTGAAGTACCGCCGGAGAGGCGGCGCAAAGATCCCGCCCCTGCCCGACTTTTTCATAGGCGCGCATGCGGCGGTCGCGGGCCTTCCCCTGATCACCCGCGATCCGGTGCGGGTACGGGACGCGTTCCCCGGCGTAGACCTCATAGATCCGCGCTGAGGCTGGATCGCGCACCGCCCGGTAAGGAGGCGGGGCCGCCATGCCGAAGGAAGCGCTGTGCCCGGCGGTTCCGCGATGAGGCGCTTGACTATTCTTCCTGTATTCGATAATTTTACCTCGTATTAAACATTACTATTATAGTAATGTAAGTGAGGAGAAGATGTCAGAGACCGGCAAAGTCGTNNTTCGACCGGGCGAACGCGGACGGCAGGATCGCGGTGAAGTATTTTTCCGCACGTCTGGGTTCGGATACCGCAGCCCTCGCGGCCGGCTACGACGCGGTATGCGCCTTCGTCAACGACGTGCTCGACCGCCCGACCATCGAAATGCTCTCGGCCGGCGGAATCCGCCTGGCCGCCCTGCGCTGCGCCGGGTACAACAATGTGGATCTGCAGGCCGCCTGGGGCCGGTTGCACGTAGTCCGGGTTCCCGCCTATTCGCCCCACGCGGTGGCCGAACACGCCATCGCCTTGCTGCTTTCACTTAACCGGAAGACGCACAAGGCCTACAACCGGACCCGCGACGGCAATTTCAGCCTGTCCGGACTGGTCGGCTTCGACCTCCACGGGAAAACCGCCGGTATCGTCGGCACCGGGCAGATCGGCAGGATAACCGCGGGCATCCTGAACGGTTTCGGAATGAACGTCCTGGTATCGGATCCGTTCCCGAACGCCGAATGGGCGGCATCGATACGTGCGCGTTACGTGGAGCCGGAGGAACTGTTCCGCTCCTCGGACGTCGTATCCCTTCATTGCCCGCTCACCCCGGAAAATCGCCATCTGGTCAACGCCGCCGTCCTTTCGACGATGCGTCCGGATTCGATCATCATAAATACGGGCCGCGGCGCCCTCATAGACACGAAGGCGCTGATCGATGCGCTCAAGGATGAGCGTATCGGCGGAGCCGGGCTGGACGTTTATGAGGAGGAGGATGAATATTTTTTCGAGGATCATTCGGCCGCCATCATCCGCGACGACGTCCTGGCCCGCCTGCTTACCCTGCCGAACGTCCTGGTGACGGGCCATCAGGCTTTCCTGACCAAGGAAGCGCTGGAGGCGATCGCGGAAACCACGATCGAAAACATCGGCGCCTTCTTCCTCCGCGGCGAATTGCCCAACGAGACCTGCTACCGCTGCGGCAAGGATTGCGAACGGAAAAAAACGGGGCGATGCTTCTGACGTACCGGCCGGGAATGTTCACGCGGAACCTGGCGGATAGAATTCCCCGTCCTTGACGCCCCGCGGCGTCCATGCGACCATAACCCCGGGAGACAGGATGGGAAAAGCGCGGGAGACGGGAACGATGGGGGCGACGCTTCGGCGCAGGGCCTTCCTGAGCGGCAGGCATGTCATACGATCGGTATTTTTCCGTTTGATGATCTCCTACGTCTCCTTGGTCTTCGCGGTCGCCGTAGGGACGAGCGTGGTCTCCTACGCCTTCTTCCAGGGGCAGTACAACGGCGAACTGGAACGGATCCACCTGTTCATGGTGCGGAATATCGAGCAGGAGCTGACTTCGCGCATCGTCGATACCACCAAAAGGATATACCTGGACTGCGCGACCGAGCTCCTGCGCGGATCCGGGGACTTCTTCGGCGAGGAAGATACGGCTCCCGGCAATTTCGCCCGGCTCGACACGACCCACAAGACTCTCGGCGCCTTGATGGGCCGGTACGGGGAAGTCGTCGAAGGCGTTTCCCTGTATTTCCGAAAGGCCGACCTGATCCTGTCCTTTCCCTGGGGCGTCCATTTCCGTGATTCGGAGGGCGGACTCCAGGGATTCGAGCCCTTCCGCGAATACCTCGCACAGCCGGAGAGCGCGCTGTGGACCCACGGGAGCGGGACCGCGCCGCGCACCTTCCGGTCCTTCCCCATCCTCACGACTCCCGCCGATTGCACGGTCGTCGTTTCGGTGGAAGTGCGGGAGGACGAGATTCGCCGGATCATCTCGGCCACGCCGATCAACGACGCGGGAGCGACCTACGTGATCGATGCCGGGGGCGGACTCGTCTGCTCATCCGCGAACGCGAGCTGGAGCGAAAGCCTCGGAGCCGAGTTCCGGCGGATATCGGAGGAAACGGGCAACGGCAAGTCCGCCCGGTTGCGGGCCGGCCGGATCGTTCGGGCAGGCCGGATCCAAAGCATCGTGGCGACCGTTCCGATCTCCGACACCGGCTGGTTCCTCGCCAACGTGACCCCGATTTCCTTGTTGTATCGGAAAGGGGACAGCATACGCGGTATCCTCGCGATGATCTGCCTGGCTTCCGTCCTTTTGGGGATCGGCGTTTCCGCGCTGCTGACGGCGCGCGTCTACAATCCTCTTGAACGCTTGATCGGCCGGGTGCGGAGGATTTTCGGCGCCGAGCTGCCTCCGCCGGCGGAGGCGGACGACGAGTACCGCATCCTGGACTACGCCATCGAAGGCCTTTCCTCCCGGATGGGCGAGCTCGCCGCGACGCTGGAACGGAGCCGCCCGCTCATCAAGCACGAGGTCGCCGTCGCCCTCCTGACCGGGGACGTCTCGCAGATCGGCGATCCCGAGGTTACCCTGGACGCCTTGGGAATACCGGATTTTCCCGTACGCTCGGTCGCCTGCCTGTTCAGGATAGGGACCGCGAGCGGAGATCCGCGGCGGATGGAGAACCGGCTGCTCCGCTACCGCGTCGCGGAGGAATTGGAACGCGGGACGGACCGGTTCGTGCTCGCGTGCGTGCTTGCGGACGGCTCCGTCGCCGTCATCGCCGCGCTCCCGGGCGCGGCTGCGGGCGCGGTTGCGTCCGCGGCACCGGCCGCCGCCGCCCGGTCTGACCTTGACGAAGTCGGCCGGCTCATCGCGGACCTCCGGTCGCGCTGCGATGTCCCGGTTTCCGTCTGCGTCGGTACGGTCGCGGATTCGTTCGACGGCATCAAGTCCTCCTGGGACGCAGCCCTGAAAACGGCGGAGTACGCTTTCTTTTTCCCCGAACGAACCGTCCTGTCGGCCGCGGACGGCCTGCTCGCTCGGGAGGGACGGAGCGCCGAGATGCCGGCGGAAATTTTCGCGGATCTGGCCGAGGGCACGCGCCGCGGGGACCTGGTCCTGACCGATGCCGCCCTCCGTGCGGCGACGGATTTCGTGCGGTCGGCTTCGGCTTCGGCCGAGGCCTGCCGGGGGGAACTCGCAAGGCTCGCACGGTCCATGGCGGTCGCGCAAGCGGAGGCGTTCCCCGCGGCGGCGGCCGAGTTCCGCGGCCGCGCCGAGCGCCTGGCCCTTGATTCGACCGACATGGACGAATTTCGGAACGCCGTACGCGCCTCGGTCGCGGATTACCGCGAACGGCTCGCCGCGCCTCCGGACGAGCGGGTCGCCGTCGTCCTGGCCGAGGTGTCGCGCATCATCGAGCGCGACCTTTCCGGCGACCTGTCCCTGCCCCGCCTGGGGGAAGCCGTAGGGTTGAGCCCCGGCTATCTCGGAAAAATGTTCAAGGCGGCCAAGGGCGTCCACCTGGTGGATTACGTCACCGAGCGGAGATTGACGGAGGCGGCCAGGCTCCTTTCGGAGACCGGGGACGACGTCCAGGACATCGGCAGGAGCGTCGGCTTCAACACCCCCGCGTACTTCATCCGGCGCTTCAAGCAGCGCTACGGCCGCACACCCTACGAGTACCGCCGGACCGCGGCGAACAAGCCGAAACCGGAATAGTTCCATCCCGGATCGAAAATTTCCATCGGAATCCCCGATTATTTCCATTTTCCCGTAAAGCTTTCATTGCGCGTTTTCCGTTTCCGGAGTGATCGTGAATGGCGGGCGAAGAAGCCCGCAAACGTTTTCAATTCGGAGCGGAAGAATATGGTACAAGCCGGGAAAACGGCGAAACGCTACTGGGACAATCGCTACCTTTTCATGCTGCTCGCGCCGGGCATCCTCTTTTTCGTCGTTTTCAAGTACGTGCCCATCTACGGCCTGATCATCGCCTTCAAGGAATACAATTTCTTCGACGGCATCTGGAAGAGCCCCTGGGTCGGGCTCGCCGTGTTCAGGGAACTGTTCGCCACGGCCAGCTTCTGGGAAGTGTTCGGGAATACGGTGATCATCGGCGTCCTGCAGTTCGTCTTCGGCTTTCCGGCACCCATCATTTTTGCCCTTATGCTCAACGAGATAATGGATCCGAAGGCGAAAAGGACCTTCCAGACGATCAGCTACCTGCCGCACTTCGTCTCCTGGGTCATCCTCGGCGGCCTGTTCCTCCAGTTCCTTTCGCCCTCCGTCGGGCCCATCAACGCCGCCATCAAGGCGTTCGGGGGAAAGCCTGTCTACTTCCTCGCGGACCCGAAATGGTTCCGGTCCGTATTAGTGGTAACCCAGATATGGAAGTCGATCGGCTGGGGATCCATCATCTACCTGGCCGCGCTCAGTTCCATCGATCCGGAACTCTACGAGGCCGCCGCCCTGGACGGGGCCGGACGCTGGGCGCGCATACGGTACATCACGCTGCCCTGCCTGTATCCGGTCATCACCATCATGTTGATCCTCGCGACGGGGCAGATGGTCAACGACAACTTCGACCAGGTCTTCAACCTGTACAATCCGGCGGTCTACCGCGTGGGCGACGTCATGAGCACCTACATGTACCGCAAGGGCTTGGAGAACATGGAATACAGTACGGCGACCGCCGTCGGGCTATTCAAGAACTCCATATCCTTCGCGATAGTCATCGCTTCCAACCATATCGCGAAGCGCATCAACGATTACGGCATCTGGTGAAGGGGCAGGAACAATGACGATCGCGCGGAATATAAACAGACGGGAAAGGGAATTCGGCGAACATGCGTTCACGGCCATCAATTATTCACTGATGGCCGTACTGAGCTTCTTCACCCTGTATCCCTTCCTTTTCCTCTTCACCTCATCCTTTTCCGGCCTGGACGCTTCCCTCGGCGGATTCTCGCTCTGGCCCAGGGCCTTCACCCTGGACAACTACGTCAGGGTGGCCGCAAATCCCCTGGTCGCCTCGGGATACTGGAACACCATCCTCAGGACGGTCCTGGGCACTGCCCTGTCGCTGATCGCCACGTTCACGCTCGCCTACCCGCTGTCCAAGAAGTCCTTTCCGCTGCGGAATTTCTGGACCGCCCTGGTGGTCTTCACAATGTTCTTTTCGGGCGGCCTCATCCCGACCTACCTGCTCGTGAAGAACCTGCGCCTCGTCGACACGGTTTGGTCGCTGGTACTGCCGGAACTGGTCAGCGCCTACAACCTCATCATCGTACGCAACTATATGCAGACCATTCCGGCCAGCCTCGAGGAATCGGCCAGGATCGACGGAGCCAACGACATCGTCATCCTGTTCCGCATCATCCTGCCGGTCTGCAAGCCGATCATCGCGACCATCGCCCTCTGGGTAGCCGTCTGGCACTGGAACGCCTGGTTCGATTGCATGATCTACGTCAACAAGGCGGGCGGGGAAGTCATGCAGCTGGTCATGCGCCGCATCGTGATGCTCGGATCCACAGACCAGATCACGCAGATGATGGCCGAGCAGGATATCGCGACGCCGGAAGGGCTCAAGGCGGCGACCATCCTGGTGGCCACCATCCCCATCCTCTGCGCGTACCCCTTCGTCCAGAAATATTTCGTGAAAGGGGTGATGGTCGGATCTCTTAAGGGCTGAAACGTCGGTGGACTTTGCGTCCGTTCGCGGGAACGGACGATAGAATTGGGCCTTCCGAAGGAAGGCGAATCCAAGGAGGAATCGGATGAACGGATCGAAGAGGAGAATGATTCTCGCGGCGGCGGCTCTGGCGGCCATCGCCTCGGGCGCGTGGGCGAGCGGCGGGCAGGACGGGGCGGCGACTGGCGCCGAAACGAAGCGCCCGACCATTACGGTCGCGAACTATCAGATGGAACCGACCCCGGAGGACGCCGAGCTGCTCAAACTTTACGGCGATAAACTGAGCGCCGACTACAAGGTGATCAACATCAACCACGACAAGTACCACGAGCTGCTCAACGTCAAGCTCGCGTCGGGAGAAATCCCCGACCTCATCTATCTGCGCCAGGCCGATACCCTGGGAACCTACGTGAAGCAGGGCGTCGTCGCAAAGCTCACCGAGGACATGATCAAACAGAACGCCCCCGACCTGTACAAGATGCTCTCGTCCTATGCTCCCGGATTCCTGGAGATGGGCAAGATTAACGGCGTCCAGTACGGCATCCCGGCCGTCAGTCCGACCAACATCTTCCATATTCCGCTGGTGTACCGCGCGGACTGGATGCGGAAGGTCGGCGTGACGAAGGTTCCCGAAACCCTGGCCGAATTCGAGTCCCTGATGTACAAATTCGCCAAGGAGGACCCGGACGGGAACGGGAAGAACGACACCTACGGCCTTTCCAGGGACGGCTTCTTCGCGGTGTTCGGCGCCTTCGGCGTCGTGCCTTTCCATGAGAAGACCGATTACTGGATGAAGCAGGGCGACAAGGTGATCAACCATACCGCTTCGTCCAATGCCCGGCAGGCCCTGGAATTGATCGCCAAATGGTACAAGGACGGCGTGATCGATCCGGAATTCGTCACCGGGGAAAATCAGGGCGGATATTGGGCGATCTCCCATGCCCTCATCAACGGTCGCATCGGATTCACCAGCCGCGCTAACTACTACCACTGGGCCATGCCCGGCGTGTACCAGGACGTGGATGCGGCAGGCAACCGCGCGCCCAACCAGCCCGGCGCGGTCGCCAAGGAACTCATCGCCCTCAATCCCAAGGCCGAACTCGCCCTGGGCCAGGCGCTCAAGGGGCCGAGCGGCGTAGCGGGGATCATGGAATTCAACCGGCTCATGAACTTCTATGTCGTAGGCAAGCTGGCCGAACAGGACCCGGCCAAGCTGGCTAAAGTCCTCCAGACCCTCAACCTGAGCGCGAATCCCGATTACCTCACCCGCACTTCCGTCAAATACGGACAGGAAGGGAAGTACTGGAAGCTCGTGGATCCGGCGAGCGAGACCATGAACATGATCCCCCCCTACGACAAGGACCAGAGCTACTGGAGCCGGATCGGCGGAGTGCTGGCCATGTCCGGAACGCCCTTCCCGCCCAAGGCAGCGCGCGAGCAGTGGGCCTACAGCCTGAAATACGACCAAGGCGGCGTCAAATCGGTGATCCAGGTTGGACTGCCCACGGCGATGAAGTACAAGGCCGAGCTCATGAAGATCCGGGACGAGGCCTACATCTCCATCATCACGGGAGCCAAGCCGGTTTCCTACTTCGACGAATTCCTCCAGAAATACATGGCCGCCGGCGGTGCCGAGGCCGAAAAGGAAGCGACCGAATTCATCAAGGCTCAGATGTAAGATAGAATCGCATAGATACTGATTTCCCATCAGGCGGGCGGACGGCGTTGGCGCCGTCCGCCCGCTTTGATTGCAGCAGAATTACGGAGGAGAACGGTGCGCGCTCATTGGGAAAAACTCGTCGCCGACGCGGATCGGCGGACCGGATACTTCATGGCTATACAGAACGCGGATCCTGCTTCCGCCGATTTCGGTTCCACGGGGATGGATTTCAAGTATCCTGATCCGAAGCCGACCTTGTTCTTCGCGTCCAACGCAGTATCCGCATATTTGAACCCCGATTCCGCTTACTGCGGGGATACGGTTGTGCTGGATGCCGTGGAACGTGCCCTTTCCTATGCGGAACGGGTCCAGAACCCGGACGGCACCTTCGATTTCCGTCCTTGCAATTTCCGCTCGGCGCCCGATACCGCCTTCATCGTGAACCGGATCGTGACGACCCGGGACCTGATCACCGCCTCCGGTGACGCCGCCGCCGCCTCCGGTGGTGCCGCCGCTCCGGCCGCCGCCTCCGGCTCCGCTCTCCGCCGGATCGCCTCCCGCCTGGACGCTATCATCGTCGCCGCGGGTCCTGGGATGGCTGCCTTGGGTTTCCATACGCCCAACCACCGCTGGGCGCTCGCCGCCGCGCTTTCTTCCTGCGCCCGGATATCGGGGGAGGACCGTTTCCGTCAGGCGGCTGAACGCTATCTCGCCGAGGGCATCGACGGGAACGAGGACGGCGAGTACGCGGAACGGTCGGCGGGCAACTACAACATGGTCAACAACGACCAGATGATCATCCTTTCCGGGGAACTCTCCGACGCCTCCTTCCTGGAATACGTCCGCCGCAACCTTTCCATGATGCTGGCCTACGTCGATCCGGACGGTTCGGTATTCACCAATAATTCGACCAGGCAGGACCGCGGCAAGAAGGTCTACCTGGACCAATACTTCTTCAATTACCTGTACGCAGGTTCGAAGCTGGGCGACGCGGCGTTGACCGCGGCCGCGCGCCGGATAATGGACGACATCATCGCGGCGGGACGCGAGGCGCCGGATTGCCTGGACCGCCTGATGCTGGAATTCGGCCGGCTGGACTACGGCGGCATCGACGCCGCAGGAGCCGGGGCCGGTGCCGCGGCCGGGGCGGCCGGAGCCGGGGCAGCCGGGGCGGCCCTGCCGGCGGAAACCGAGCGCTTCTACCGCGAATCGGGGATAGTCCGCGTCCGGCGCGGGAAATCCGGCTTTTCCCTGCTGCGGGACGCGGGCCGTTTCCTGTACGTATCCTCCGGCGCGGTCACCGCGTACCTGAAGATCGGCGTTTCGTATTTCGACAAGAGGGAAGCCAGGCCGACTACGATAGAACGCGAAGGCGATGCCTACGTGCTGCGAGCCAAGCTGGCGGGCTGGTATTACCAGCCTTTCGGGAAGAATCCCGGCACGAGCGATTGGTGGAAAATGGACAACGCCTCCCGCGGGCTCGTCCCGGGACCCGACCTCGATTTTACGATAACCGCCCGCGAAACGCTGGGACGGGACGGCGTTGAGCTGAGGCTGCGGGCCGAAGGCTGGAAAGGCGTTCCGGTGCGGTTCGAGATCGGAGTCCCGGCCGATTCATGGGTGGAGAGCGAATATTTCGCGACGGCCGCGACGGCCGGCGGAGCCGTCTTGGCGAAGGCCGGCCATGCGCGGGCGCGGATAGGTGCCGACGTCCTTGAGATCGGCCCCTGTTTCGCGGAACATCGCGACATCGGCGGCACCTACGGCAGCGAGGGTCGAAGCCCCGACCATTTCACGATCTACTGCGCGGATTTCTCCCCCTTCGACCGGATACTTACGATGCGCCGCGTCGGCGCGAACGGAGTCTGATCGTGGCGGAAGGGTATCGCGAATTCGCCTTTTCCACTTCCTGGAATTTCCGCAATTCCGGTATAGGCCGCGTGCTGATGGAAGAGATCGTCGGACTCGGGTTCAGGAAGGTCGAACTCAATTACAAAATCGGCGCCGCCGCGCTGGAGACCATATTCCCGATGGTCGAGCGGGGCGAGATAGTCGTGGAAAGCGTGCACAACGTCTTTCCCGATATTAAGGATGGGCGTTTCGACACCGATTCCCGCCTGCTCGGCTACGAGGACGAAGAGCTGAGGGCCCGAGCCGTGGAACTTACCGTCCGGACCGTCGAGTTCGCCGCGGCGTTGGGCGCCAAAACCGTGGTCGTGCATCCGGGAATCGTTCCGCCGAGCGCGGCGAACGCGGCGAACGCGGCGGGCGGCGGGGACTACGACTCGCGGCTGAAAGCGCTGTACCGCGAGCGCGGCCCGGACTCCGCCGAATACCGCTCGCTTTACGCCGAATTCCGCGCCGTCCGGGAAGCGGCGGCGCCCGCCGAATTCGACCGGGTGCTACGGAGCCTGGAAGAGATCGCGGAGGCGGTGGAACGCAGGAAGTTGCCCGTCCGGATAGGATTGGAGAATCGGCCCATCTGCAGCCAGATGCCGGATTTTTCGGAAATGAAGCGCTTCTTGGACGCACTCGAGGGATCGGCCTTCGGGTTCTGGTTCGATACGGGCCACGGCGCGATGCAGCGCCATATGGGCTTTTTCGACGACCGCATCGAGGCGGCCGCCCTCGCCGATCGGCTGGTGGGGATGCATATCCACGACGTCGACGGCGTGGACGACCATTTCGCTCCGTACGAGCGGGAAGGGTTGGACGACTATCTGGAGTTGATCGACCGTTCCCCGGTCAAGGTGCTCGAACTCGGCAAGAAGAATATGCGGGAAGCCGTCATCCGGGGCGCCGATGCCCTGATCCGCAGGTTGGGCGAATACAGGAGCGCGCGGCGATGAAGGATATCGAGGGAACTTCGCGGAAGATCATCGGGAAGCTCATGGAAACCGCCGGCCGACAGGATTGCGACGACCACTTCGCCATCGATATATGGGAGTGGCCGCAGGGGGTCGCCCTGTACGTCCTGTTCAAGCGCTGGCGCGCGACGGGGGACGAGACGGCCCTCCTGTTCCTGCGGGACTGGTATTCCCGCGCGTCGCTCCGCCCGTCTCCTCCCCGCAACGTGAACACCTGCGCGCCTTTCCTGGCTCTGGCCTTCCTTGCCGAGGCGGACGGGGACGACGAAAAGCTGGCCGCCTGCGACTCCTGGGCCGAGTGGATCATGGAACGGATGCCCCGCACCGAGGAAGGCGGACTCCAGCATGTCACCTCGCACCTCGTGAACGAAGGCGAATTGTGGGCGGACACTCTGTATATGACGGTCCTGTTCCTGGCTAAGATGGGGACGCTGCGGGGGAACCGTGCCTACCTTGACGAAGCCGCCTATCAATTCCTGCTGCATATCAAGCACCTCAGCGGCGGCGCGACCGGTCTCTGGTTCCACGGCTGGTCCTTCGTCCGGGGAGACCATTTCGGCGGCGTCCGCTGGGCCCGGGGCAACGCATGGTTCGCCGCAGGCGCTCCCGATTTTCTTGAGATCTCCGGCCTCGGCGGCGCTGCCGGGCGCATGATCGTACAGGCCTTGAGCGCCCAATTCCGGGCCCTTGCCGCTTTGCAGGACGAAAGCGGTCTCTGGCGGACCGTCCTGGACGACAAGGATTCCTATCCGGAGACTTCGGCGTCCGCAGCCATCGCCTACGGAATGCTGAAGTCCCGGAGGCTGGGACTGCTGGATGCCGACCTGGACGCTGTCGCCGGCGTCGCCGCGGGGCGAGCCGTGCGCGGCGTCCTTTCCCAGGTTGACGACGACGGCACCGTCCGCGGCGTTTCCCACGGCACCGCGGTCGGTCTTGACCGCGCGCACTACCTGGCTATTCCCCGGCTTCCGACGGCCTACGGCCAGGGTCTGGCCTTCATGATGCTCGGCGAGGCGGCGGCGGCTGCCGCGGCCCTCCCGAAGAACGGCGGCGCCGCGTGAATGCCCTGACTGCCGCCGATGCCCCGATGGCTGCCGACGCTCTGGCCGCCGCCGCCCTGGCCGCCGCCGATGAGCGGGTTGCGGAGGAATTCGCTCCGCTGTTTTTGTTCGACGCGGCGGAACCCTTCTTCCCGCGATACGTCGGCTACTCCGTGCTGCCCGCGGACGGACCTTCGCCCTCGTTCCGGCGGGACCTCCGCGTTCCGCCGCGCGGTTTCGTCGTGGAGTACGCGGTCTACTGGGATTGGGACATCGGCCACCTTTATGACCTGGAGCATGTATGGATCTATGTCGGGCAGGACCTATCCGTGGCGGATTGCGAGGGCAGCTTCCACGGCCGCTGGCTGAAAGGCTTGCTTCCGGATCGGGGAAACCTCGACGGNNCGCAGGCTCGGACGGAGCGCTGATAGGTCGGCCGTTGGAAGGCCGCGTGGTCCGCGAGGACTGGTGGGACGAAGCCGCCCGAAGGCGGCTGCGCTCCTTCGCCTTCACGCCCGCCTGGCGCTTCGAACCCTTCGCCATTCCGAAAAGCGCCTTGATACCCTGGGAGAAGCTCAACGCCATTCTTCCGGACCTGTTCGCCGGTACGTTGGATGGAATCCATGTCACTGACTAACGAACGGCGGAACCGGATCATCATATGGCTGGAGGAACTGCCGCGCCATTTCTACCGCGGACTCGGGCAGGTCGAGTTCGAGGCCTTCACGACCGTAGAGCGGCTCGATGGCGCCCAGGCGGAGCGCGGCCCCTTCGCGCCTTTTCTCGAGGGACACAGCTGGGGCGCGAAGTGGGAGTACGCCTGGTTCCGCGGCCGGGCGCTCCTGCCTGCCGCCGCCGAAGGCGAACGCATCGTCCTCATGGCCGACTTCGGCGCGGAAGCCCTCGTGTTCGTCGACGGCAAGGCCGCGGGAGCCGTGGATAAGCACCACCGCGAAATCACGCTGGCCTCGCGCGGCAGCGCCGGCGCGGAGTACGCCATTCTCGCGGAAGCGTACGCGGGCCACGGGCCGCGCGAGGAGTCGGTCGGCCCCGTCCCCCCGGGGCGGATTCCCGTCCCCGAACCGGGGCCGACGCAGGCGAAGGTCGGGCGCTCGACCTTCGGCGTCTGGGATGATCTCGCCTTCGGCCTCTGGATAGACGCCACCGCGCTCTTCCAATTGCGCGAAGCTCTGCCCGAAGGTTCGCTGCGCCGATCGGAGATCGACGCGGCGCTCGTTGATTTTACCCGCATCGTTGATTTCGAGCTTCCCGACGCCGGGAGGAGGGCCTCCTTCGCCGCGGGCAGGGAACGCATGCGCCCGGCCCTGGAATGCAAAAACGGTTCGACCGCGCCGGTCATGCACGTCTTCGGCAACTCGCATCTGGACCTCGCCTGGCTTTGGCCCTTCGCGGAATCGGAACGAAAGTCGGCAAGGACCATGGCGAACCAGCTCGCCCTCCTGGATGAATATCCGGGATACCGCTATTTCCTCTGCCAGGTTCCTCTCATGCTGGCCCTGAAGAACGGCTATCCCGAACTCTGGGAAAGGGTTCGCGGTTATGTCAGGGCAGGAAGGATCATTGTCGACGGGGGCATGTGGCTGGAGCCGGATACGAACCTGCCGAGCGGCGAAAGCCTGATCCGCCAATTCCTGTACGGGATCCGCTTCCTGAGAGAAGAGTTCGGGGCGGAAACGCGGGTCCTCTGGCTTCCCGACAGTTTCGGATTTTCCGCCGCCCTTCCCCAGATCATGGCCGGCTGCGGCGTTCCATACTTCGCGACCGTTAAGCTGGTCAATTCCTCCTATTCGGGCGGGGAGCCCTTTCCGCACGTCCATTTCCGCTGGACCGGCATGGACGGGAGCTCCGTCGCGGCCGCGATGTTCAGGAAATCGAATTCCGACATCGATCCGAAGACCCTCATCCGGCGCTGGGAACACGAACGGAACCAGAAGGACGGCATCCGTTCCTATCTGTTCCCCTTCGGCCACGGTGACGGGGGAGGCGGACCGACGCGGACCCATCTGGAGTTCGTCGCGCGCCTGTCCGATCTGGAAGGCGTTCCCCGGATACGGATGAGCGGCCCCGAGGAATACTTCCGGGCAGCGGAAGGGGAGGGCCCGTCGGGGGCGGAATGGGTCGGGGAGCTGTATTTCTCCGAGCACCGCGGCGCCTATACGACCCAGGCCGCGATGAAGCGCGGGAACCGCCGGGCCGAATTCGCCCTGCGGCGCGCCGAGCTCTGGGGCGCCCTTGCCGCCGCAATGACCGCCTGGGAATACCCCTACGCTGAAATGGAGCGGCTCTGGAAACTCGTACTTTTCAATCAATTCCACGATATCGTGAGCGGGGTATCGATCGAACGGGTCCACGCCGAGGCCGCGGCCTCCTTCGGCGAAGCCATCGCGGGCTGTGAAAAGGTTGCCGCCTCCGCCCTCGGCGGCCTTGCCGCGGGAGCGGGTGCGGGTGCGGCTGCGGGAGCGGGAGCGGGAGCGGGTGCGGGAGCGGGAGCGGGGGCGGGAGCGGGGGCGGGCTTCGCGCTTGCGAACTCGCTGCCGTGGAACCGGCGCGCGCTGATTCCCCTTCCCCCGGCCGTCGCAGAATCCATCCTCCCCGGGAACGGGCGGACGCTCGTCTCCCAGCGTTCCGGCGATGTCGTCTGGGTGGAGGCGGACCTTCCCGCCTGCGGTTGGGCCGCGCTCCCTTCCGCCGCAGCCGCCGCCGCCGCCGCCCCCGCCCCCGCCCCCGCGGCATCCGCCGCCGCCCCCGCGGCATCCGCCCCCGCGGCGGAAAAGGGAGCCGTTGCCCGCGCGACCGGAACGGAACCTGGGCCGTGGATCCTGGAGAACGATTTCCTGCAAGCGCGGATCGACGCCTCCGGGCGGATCTCCCTCCTCCTGGACAAGGAGAGCGGACGGGTACTATCGGCCGCGCCCTGCAACGAGTTCCGCCTCTACAAGGACGTGACCGTGTGCTACGACGCCTGGGACATCTCGCAGGACTTCGAGAACCTCAGGTTGCCGATGGAGGGGAAGGCGCGCGTCAGGATTTCGTCCGACGGTCCCCTGTTCGCGTCGGTCACGGTCGAACGCGAACTCGGCTCCGGCTCGACGTTGAGGCAGGAGATCGTCCTTCCGCGTTCCTGCAGGCGCATCGATTTCCGTACGACAGTAGATTGGGCGGAAAACCATAAACTTCTGAAAGTCGCGTTCCCCACGACCATCCTGGCCGACGGAGCCCTGCACGAGATCCAATTCGGCCATATCCGCCGACCGAACCATAGGTCCACGCGCTTTGACACCGAACGCTTCGAAGTCTGCAACCACCGCTGGACGGCCTTGGCCGAATCGCGCCGGGGCGTCGCCGTGCTGAACGACGGCAAGTACGGCGTCGGCGCAAGGGGTGGGGAGATCTCGCTTACCTTGCTGAAGGCTCCCCTCGTACCCGACATGAGGGCCGACCGCGGCAGACATGAATTCGCCTATTCCTTCTATTTCTGGAACGGGCCCCTGGAGAGCTCCGGCCTCGTGCGCGAAGGCTACGAGGCGAACGAGGCTCCCACCCTCCATGCCGGACTCCCGGGAATCAGGTCATTCTTTTACGTCGACGATCCCGCCGTGATCGCGGAAACCGTCAAACTCGCCGAAGATCGTTCCGGCGACCTGATAGTGCGGCTGTACGAATCCCTGGGCTCCGCGGCGCGCTGCCGGCTCCGGACCGGCCTGGCGATTTCCCGGGCGCATTCGACCGACCTGCTCGAACGCGACGCCCTTTCCCTGGCCGTCATCGAAACGAAGCACGGCGAATGCGGAATCGACCTTGATTTCAGGCCGTTCGAGATCAAGACGATCAGGCTGGAGCCGCGGCGATGAATCGGCATCCGCCTCCGGGGCTGCCACCCCCGGGGCATCCGGGGCATCCGCCCCCGGGGCATTTGCCCCAGGGGCATCCGGGGTATCCGCATCCGGGGCATCAGCCTCCGGGTCTATCCTCATCCGGGGAAACTTGACAATAGCCGTTCCAGGGTAGAGGCTATAACGGTGATCTGTATTGGAGATTGCCGCCATGCCGGATCCTGCCGACCCTGATGACTCGCATAGCTTGTTATCGTTGCTGGCTTCGATTTTCGAATCGACCGCCGATGGAATTCTGGTTGTGGATACCTCGGGGCGGATAGTCGCCTCCAACCGGCAGTTCGCCGTTTTGTGGAATATCCCGGAAGAACTCATCCTGCGCAAAAATGACGGGCTCCTGCTGGATTTCATCCGCGATCAACTAAGCGATTCCGATGGGTTCATGGAAAAAGTCACCTATCTGTATGACCACCCGGAACAGGAAAGCCGCGACCTCATCCGATTCAAGGACGAACGGGTATTCGAGCGCTACTCCTGTCCCCAAAGGTTGGGGCAAGCCATAATCGGACGCGTCTGGAGTTTCCGGGATATCACCAAGCAGCAGGACAGCGAGAATCGTCTTCGTGAAACGGCCCATTTCCTCCAGCGCCTGATCGATGCCATTCCGAGCCCGATTTTCTACAAGGATGTCCAAGGCGTATACCGGGGTTGCAATCAGGCATTCGAGGCGTACCTCGGTCTGCCGACGAACAGTATTATCGGCCGTTCCGTATATGATATCGCGCCGCGCGAATTGGCTGATAACTATCATGAAAAGGACCGGCAGTTGTTCGAGCAGGGCGGGGTCCAGAAGTACGAAACCGCCGTGCGCTATGCCGACGGATCCATCCATGATGTCATGTTCCACAAAGCCGCGTTCACTACAATCGAGGGAAAGCTCGGCGGCTTGGTGGGGGTAATCCTGGATATCACCGAACGCAAGCGGGCCGAGGAAGCGGTCACGGAGATGAACGGGAACCTGGAACAGCTGGTGCATGAAAAAACGAAACAACTGCACGAAGCCAATGAAGAGCTGGTCCGCAAGGAGAAGCTGGCGATCCTGGGCCGGATCATCGGAAGCATCGGCCATGATTTGCGCAATCCCCTCTGCATCATGGACAGCGCCCTGAATTTGCTCCGGGAAGATCTGGGAACGACAGATCCGGCCATTCAGGAATATCTGGACAAACTCAGGCAGGGAATCGAAACATCGAACCGGATCATCACCGATCTCCTGGACTTCGCCAGGACCAGACCTCCGCAACGGTCAGTCATTCGCTTGATCCCCGCAATCAAGGAGAATCTCGAAAGCTGTCCGATTCCCCGGACTATCGAGCTCGATCTTACGCAACTTGATCCCGCGCTCACGGTCATGGTCGATCCCCTGCAGTTGGGGCAGATCCTGCGCAATCTGATCACCAATGCCGTCCAGGCCATGCCTTCAGGCGGACGATTGGTAATATCGGCTAATGCCGCGGCCGGCCGATCGATGGTCAATCTCGTCATCCGGGACACCGGCATCGGAATCTCGGCAAAAAACATGACGAAACTGTTCCATCCCCTCTTCACCACCAAAGAAATGGGCATGGGGCTGGGCTTGGTGACGGTACAGAATCTGGTTCATGCCAACGGCGGCACGATCGGAATAAGCAGCCGGGAAGGCATCGGCACTTCCGTCACCCTTGAATTCCCCGGGGAATGAATGAACCGGGTCCGCATTGGATTACGGATCCGCTTCGCCCCGGATTTAATGAACATATAAGAATTAGTCAAGAAGCGCGTAAGGTCGCTCCCCTATATTTTCATTATCAACTCGAAATAAGGAGAGCGTATGAAGCGGATATTCGTTATCGTAGCCTTGGCGGTTCTGGGTTCGGGCCTGTATGCCGAATCGCCGAAAGAAGAGGGGTCATCCTTCGGCGCGGCGGATCTGCTCGAGCAGGTTCCCGGAATCGGAAGCAAGACGGCATCCGAACTGACTCTGGCGGAACGGGCCAAGCTTGCGGACGCCCTGTCCATAGCAAGGCAGGAGCGGATGTATATAGGGAGGGCCGCGGTGGCTTCCTTCTTCGTGCCCGGTCTCGGTCAAATCATGATCGGCAAGCCGCTGGAGGGCAGCCTGCGCCTCGTCGCTCAGGCGGCCCTCATCGGCGGCACCATGGCGGGAGCGCATTACCTTTTACCCGATGGTTTCGACTCCCTGCTGGGCGACCGGAGCGCGATGCGGGATTTTGCGGCCTCGGGGAATATGGTTGAATTGCTGCCGTCCTGGGGAGTCATGGCCGGCGGCATGACCTTGGCTTTGCTCAACGCGGTATTCTCGTCGCAGAGCGCCGCTGCGGGAGCCCGGGACAATGTGGATACCGGACGGGTCAGGTTCGCGCCGAGCCTCATGTATTCCTCCGGCAGAATGGGCATGGGACTTGGATTCTGGTACTGACGGAAAGGGTAGGGAGGTTCAGGATGAACAGACATAGGGGTTTGACCATCGCGTTGATCGTGCTGGGCGTTGCCGTTGTCGCGGCGGGCGCCGGGTTGATGTTGACCGGCGCGGCCGCCGGAGTCGGCGACAATTGGGGTTTCGGACATATGGGCGGATACCGCGGCTACGCGTACGGCCTCCGGCCTTTCGCACGGGGACATTTCGGTTTCCCGTGGGTTCCGATCGCGGGACTCGCCATCGTTTTTGCCGTTCTAGCCAGAGCCGGGCGAAGGCATCACCATTTCCCGATGCACGGGGGAAGCGGGCGAGGCTGCGGCGCCGGGGACGAATCGGCGATCGAGGTCCTGCGCAGGGAATTCGCCGAAGGGCGAATGAGCACGGAAGATTTCATCGCGCGCAAAAAGGTGCTTGAAGAGGACGGGGCCGGAAGCGGAAAGGAGGAACCGAAATGACGGCATGGTTCGTATCGTTCCTGATCTGGCATTTCCTGGTTTTTTGCTTCATAGTGATTCTCATCGCCAGGATAGCAGACGGTTTCCGCCAACGCATGGTCGAAGGAAGCAAGAAAGCGAGGCAGGAGCCGGCGCGTGAAATCCTGCGGCGCCGCTTCGCGCTGGGCGAAATCGCCGAGGCGCAGTACCGGGAAATGTTGGCGGTACTGGACGCCGAATAAGGCGGACCGCATGGGGGCGGACGAACGATGACCATCAAGAAAAGGATCGCCGTTTCGTTCGTCTTCATGATCGTCCTGCCCATGCTACTGATGATGCTCACCGGCTTGTTCTTCCAGCTCTACTATTCCGGATCCGATTTCCCCGCGGACCTCTCCTGGAGGATTCATGACCGGCGCATGTCCCATTCCGGGATGCCGGCGGGGGCCGCGTTTTTCATCGCGGGAACAATAGTCTTCCTGCTCGCCGCCAACGCCATCCTGTCCTGGACCGTTTCCCGCAGCATCCTGCGCCCGCTCGCCAGGCTCGAGGCCGCCGCCTTGAGGATCAAGGAAGGCGACCTGTCGCCCGACCTATCCGTTCACGGCAGGGGAGGCCGGCAAGCCGGTGCCGACGAGTTCGGGCGGGTAGAAGCCTCTTTCGAGGAAATGCGTCAGCGCCTGCAGGAGACGCTTCGCGAAAATATGGCCGAAGAAGAGCAGCGGCGCGAAATGATCGCCGGCATTTCCCACGACCTGCGCACGCCGATATCGGCGATAAAGGGCTATGTGGAAGGACTCCTGGATGGCGTAGCGGATACCCGCGAAAAACAGGACCGGTATCTCCATACGATCCGCGGCAAGGCGGAACTTCTGGACCGCCTTATCGACGACCTCTCCCTGTATTCGGGTTATGAAACCGGCACGCTCACCCTCGACAAGACTCCGATGGACTTCAGCTCCTTTCTGGAGGAAACGCTCGACGAGCTCGCCTTCGACTTCCCGGACCTGAAAATGGTCCATGGCGAATTCGATCCGATCAACCTGGATTTCGATGCGCAGCAGTTCAGGCGCGTCGTGACGAATATCGTCCAGAACGCGGCGCGCCATGCCGCGCCCTGTACCCTGCGCGTCACCGCGAGAACCGCGGACTCCATGGCGACGGTGATCTTGGCCGACGATGGTCCCGGAATAGCGGAGGACGACCTTCCCCGGATCTTCGAGCGCTTCTATCGCGCGGACAAGGCCCGGAACCAGAAAACAGGCGGCCACGGTCTGGGGCTATCGATCGCCAAAATGATCGTGGAAGCTCACGGCGGAAAAATCCGCGCCGAAAGCGCACTCGGCGAGGGGACGCGCATCATCCTGAGCCTCCCGTTGGAGCCGAAACGCAATGGCTGACCGGGTGCTCGTGATAGAGGATGACCAAAGCATAGCCGAGCTGATCCGCGACTATCTGGAGATCAACAAGATGGAAGCGGACTTGGCGATGGACGGGAAACAGGGTTTGGAGAAAGCCCTCGCCTCGGACCATGACCTGGTCGTGCTGGACCTGATGCTTCCCGGGATGGACGGTTTCGAGGTTTGCCGCCGCCTCCGTACCCATACCCAGAAGCCCATCCTGATCCTATCCGCCCGCAAGGAAGACATCGACAAGATCCGCGGACTCGGCCTGGGCGCCGACGATTACGTGGTCAAACCCTTCAGCCCCGGCGAACTCATGGCCCGGATCCGGGCCCATATCGCCCGGTACAAGCGGCTTACCGCCGGCGTCGGCGCTCCGGCCGAACGGGAAAACGTCATCCGCGTCCGCGCCCTGGAAGTGGGAACCGAAAGCCGACGGGTCCGCGTCCGGGATTCCGAGGTGGTCCTGTCCGGGAAGGAATTCGACATACTGTCGCTGCTGATGGGGCGGCCCGGCAAGGTCTTCAGCAAGGAAGAAATATTCTCGCGAATCTGGGGCGCGGACGTGCAGGGCGATATCAGCACCGTCACCGTCCACATCCGCAGGATACGCGAAAAGATCGAGGCTGATCCCTCGGACCCCGACTACATCGAGACCGTCTGGGGCGTGGGGTACCGGTTGCGGGCGTGAAGGCCCTTATCGCGCTGTCCCCGTACCTGGGCCGGGCGACGGAAGGAAGGGATTGACGGCGCGGATTTCCGTCATTTCCCTGAAGTCGGCTTCGTTTTCTGTCAGGATGGTCCCGATGCCGTGGACGACCATAGTGGCCGCTATCTGCGCATCGTAATAGCGCTGGCGGGTGATGCCGTATTTCTCGCATAATTCCAGCGCCATGCTTTGGATGTCCCCCGTAAGGGGAAGTACCTGAATGCCCGGAAGCGCCGCGATGGACTGGATTTTTGCGCGGGCGATGGCCGGGTCATCCGGCCGCTCCATTTTCGGACCGGTCAGATTGGGATACATTTCCGCGAGGTTTTGGACGGAAACGTATCGTTCCTGTCCACTCCGGGCCAGCAGGAGTTCGCGCGAACGTTCGGACCGCGCATCGTTTTCCAGCGTAGCGTAGATCAGGATATTCGTGTCGAAGAGCACTCGCCCCTCACCGCCCTTCATAGGTATCTTCCCGCGAAAAAGTCCCCTTGAAGCTTCCCCTGGTAGTCACAATTTTGTCGGATTCCGGCATCCGCTGTTGGAGTAGCGTTTCGATCGCGATCTCGACGACCTGGCTCACGGGCCTCCGCTCGCGACGGGCATAGCATCGCAGCCTCTTCGCTGTGTCCTCGGGTACCGTAATACTCATATGCTCTCTCATATCATAAAGGTAGTACAATTTAATTCAAGGGTCAATCTCTTTGACACGGCCGTCCGTTTCGGCTACCATTGCGCACAGGCCCATGGCGATGGCGCACCACGAGAAGATCCAGAACATGAACCGCTATTCCCAGGTTTTCGAAAATTCCCGATCGAGCTTGATCATAATGGATCCGTCCGGCCGGACGGTGGAGAAAGTCAACAGGCAATTCGTAGCCACGCTCGGCTACGCGGTAGACTCGAGCGCCGATCTGAAAACGCTTTTCCGATCCCTTATTCCCGATGAGGCTTATCGCGGAATAATCGCTGAATCCCTTCAACGGTCGATCAAGACCGTTCTGGAGGGAGGAATCGAGTCGATGCCTCTCGTCGTCAAACTGAGAACGAAAACGGGCGACTTCCGTCATTTCGAGAGCTATTTCGATCCGCTCGGCGACGCGGTCCTCGTATCCTTGGTCGACGTCACCTCCCGCATCGCGATGGAGCGCGAGCTACAGGAGGAAAAGAATTTTTCCGAGACGCTGATTGCGAGCCTGCCCGGCATCTTTTTCGCTTTCGACGACGAAAACCGTCTCATACGCCGCAATGAAAACTTCACGGAGCTTTTCGGCGATGCGATCCCGAAGGGCATCATCGACGCCGCATTCCAGCCGGAAGACCGGCAGGCGATCGAAGACGCCGAGGGGAACGCTCACCGGGAAGGTTCGGCGGTCGCGGAAGCGAAAATCGGGAAAGACGGCGTCTGGCATCTGCTTTCGCTGGCTTCGATGAAAGTCGACGGCCGATCCCTCCTTATAGGAACGGGCAACGACATCTCGCTGCGGAAAAAGACCGAAAGGGAGCTTTCGCTCATCCAGGCCGTACTGAAATCCGTTTCGGAGGCTCCGGATTTCTCGAGCGCCCTCCGTATCGCGCTCGGTCGCATCTGCGGCGCGACCGGCTGCTCGTACGGAGAATCCTGGTTTCCCGCCGCGGACGGGACGACGCTCATCATGGGACCCGTCTGGTACGAAACGGACGAACAGCTGCGAAGGTTCGCCGAGCAATCCCGATCTTTTTCGTTCCATTCCGGGGAAGGCCTCCCCGGCGCCGTCTGGAAAAGCGGAACGTCGAAATGGATCGAGGACGCGACGAAAACCGATGAGAAGGAATTCCACCGCGGGATAATCCTGATGCGTTCGGGACTGAAGACGATTTGGGCGATACCGATCACCATCGAAGGGCGCGTCATCGCCGTGCTCGGTTTCGGAATGAGGCAGCATTTCGACGCCGGCCACGAATTGATCGCGCTCGCCACCGCGGTAGCCGAAGCCGTCGGATCGATCATGCTCCGCAAGCAGGTGGAAGGAGAACTCCGGAAATTATCCTTGGCGGTGCTCTGCAGTCCCGTCAGCGTCATCGTCACCGATCGGTTCGGAAACATCGAATTCGTCAATCCGCGTTTCACGGAAGTGACCGGGTACGGCCGTGAAGAAGTCATCGGGAAAAATCCCCGTATTCTGAATTCGGGCAGGCAAACGAAACAATTTTATAAAACGCTCTGGAGGACTATCCTTTCCGGAGGAACCTGGAAGGGAGAATTCATCAACCGTAAAAAAGACGGCTCCGAATATATCGAACAGGCGTCGATCGCTCCCATCAAGGACGAAGACGATCGGATAACCCATTTCGTCGCCGTCAAAGAGGATATAACGGACAAAAAACGTGCCGAAGCCGAGATCGTAAAGGCCCGCGAAACCGCCGAATCGGCGAATCGCGCCAAGAGCTCTTTCCTCGCCATGATGAGCCATGAGATCCGCACGCCGATGAACGCCATCATCGGCATGGCCTTCCTCGGGCTCAAGACCGATTTGACGCCGAAACAACGGAACTACCTTGATCGTATTTGGGAATCCGCGAACAATCTCCTGGGCATCATCAACGATATTCTGGATTTTTCCAAAATTGAAGCGGGGAAAATGGAGCTGGAGACCGTCGATTTTTCCTTGAACGCCGTCCTCGCGTCAGTTTCGAATACGGTGGCCGACAAAGCGCGGGAAAAAGGGTTGGATCTCGTCTACCTCGTCGGGCGCGAAGTGCCGGATTCCTTTGTCGGCGATCCCCTCCGTCTGGGACAGGTACTCGTCAACCTTATCGGAAACGCGCTGAAATTCACCGCCCAAGGGAACGTTATTCTCGGAATCCGGCTTCTCTCCGTCTCGGCCGAAGGAGCGACGCTTGAATTCGATGTCCGCGATACGGGCATCGGCATGTCGAGCCAAGAAATCTCTGGTTTGTTCAAACCGTTCACGCAGGCGGATTCCTCCACCGCGCGTAAGTTCGGCGGAACGGGATTGGGATTGGCGATCTGCGCAAAGATCGTCGAGCGGATGGGCGGAACGATCCGCGCGGAAGGCGAAAGCGGGAAAGGGAGCAGGTTCGTATTCACGGCTTCTTTCGGCAACCGCGGGAAGAAACGGCTCGCCGGCTCCCCGCGTGAGCCGGGCTTCGGCGGAAAGCGGGCTTTCGTATCGCTGCGGGACGGCGCATCGAAAGACGCGCTCGTCGCATATCTCGTTTCTTCGGGGATGACTATCGATTCCGAATCCTCGTCCGCAGCCGCGCTCGATTGCGATTTCGTCTTCGCGGGATGGAATTCCGTGGACTCCTCCGGCAAGGAAATTATCCGCGCGGTCGCGGAACGCCGATCGAGACGGGCGAAACCGAAATTGTTCGCGCTTGCGCCGTACGGAATGGGCGAAAACATCCGCGAGACGTACGCAGGCATCCTCGACGGGACGGTCGAGATGCCGTTCACCGGCGCCGCGCTCGTGGACGTTTTGAGCAACGCGGAAAAAATGTCCCGCCGGGGGAGGCGCGGAACCGAAGGACCGACAGCCAGCGAAAAAAGAAAGACACGGGGAAGAAGAAGAATCCTCGTCGTCGAGGATAACGAGCTGAACCGGCAAGTAGCGATCGAGCTTCTCGAGGGGGAAGGCTATGAAGCGACGGCGGTCGAAAGCGGAGAAGCGGCGCTCGCGGAAGCGAAGTCCGCGCTATTGAAGGGATCGCCTTTCGACCTCGTCCTCATGGACCTGCAAATGCCGGGCATGGACGGATTCCGCACGACGCGCGAATTCAGGAAAATCGCCGATTTCGCGGACACGCCCATCCTGGCGATGTCGGCCGACGCGCTGGACGGCGTAAAGGAAGAAGCCATCGACGCCGGCATGAACGACTACCTCGGAAAACCGATAGACCCGGCCGAGTTGTTCCGGAATCTCGATTCCCGTCTCGGTTCCGCTCCGGAGGGCCGCGGCGCGTCGAAACAGGTATCGTCCGCCAGACTGGATCCGTATCCGCGCTTGCCCTGCGCCCTTCCCGGGCTAGACATCGAAGCCGGAATCGCGAATATCGGCGGCAACGGGGCATTCTATCTCCGCCTCCTCGGAAAATTCCACGACGAATACAAGAAAGTCGCTTCGACCATTCAAACCGCGCTCGACGCGTCGGACCGCGAAACGGCCCTTCGGATCGCGCATTCGCTCAAGGGATTGGCGGGAACCATCGGCGCCCAGGAACTCTCCCGATCCGCGGGGGTTCTTGAACGGACGATCGCGCAGGGTTCGGATGTTTCGGCCCAACTCGATTCTTTCGCCTCCAAGCTGGAGTGCGTCATCGAATCCGCCGATGCCGTCATCCGAAGCACCGGAACCGGAAAAACGGAATCGCCGATGATCGGCCTTCCGTCCGACGAGGAATCGAAGCGCGCGGCCGGACTTCTTTCGGAACTGGATATTCTGCTCGCCCGGGATATTCCGTCGGCGGAATCGCTGCTCAAGGAAATCAAACCGTTGCTCCGTGGCGGTTCCGCGGAGGTTGAATTGGCGCGGATCGAATCGTACGTGGCTGAATTCGAAATCGATTCCGCGCGGATCGCCGCCCGTGCCTTGGCCGAACTGCTCGCCCGCGAGAAAGGAGTCTCCCGTTGACGGATAAGCCGCTCGTTCTCATCGTAGACGATACGCCCGGGAACATCACGATCCTTATGGAAGTGCTGAAGAACGAATACGCGATAATCGCGGCGCGTACGGGCGCTCAAGCCTTGAAATTGGCCTCATGCGATCCGAAACCCGATATCATCCTGCTGGACGTGATGATGCCCGTCATGGACGGATACGAGACCATCGAACGCTTGAAAGGCGACGCCGCGACCGCCGCAATTCCGGTTCTTTTCGTAACGGCATTGTCCGACGATTCCGACGAGTCGCGGGGCCTCGCGCTCGGAGCGGTGGACTATATCACGAAGCCTTTCAATCCGGACATCATCAAGCTGCGTATAGCGAATCAGCTGGAATTGAAACGTACCCGTGACGGTCTGGAGGACGCGGTACGCGAACGCACCAAAGAACTGACCGAAACCCGGCTCGAAGTTATCAGGCGCCTGGGCCGCGCGGCCGAGTACCGTGATAACGAGACGGGCCTCCATATAATCAGGATGAGCAAATACGGCCAACTGATCGCGCTTGCGGCCGGATGGAAGGAAGATGAGGCGGAACAGATTCTCGACGTTTCGCCGATGCACGATATCGGAAAGATCGGCATTCCGGACAGCGTGCTCTTGAAACCGAGTCCCCTTGCGCAGGAAGAGTGGGAAATAATGCGGAGCCATTGCGAGATCGGAGCCGAAATCATCGGGGGACATCATTCCGCGCTCATGAAAGCCGCTGAAATCGCGGCGCGCTTCCATCATGAACGTTGGGACGGTTCGGGCTATCCGTCGGGATTGAAGGGTGAGGAAATCCCCGCGATCGCGCGGATAATCGCGATCGCGGACGTTTTCGACGCGCTTACCAGCAAACGTCCGTACAAGGATCCGTGGCCCTTCGATACCGCGGTCGAAGAAATCCGGAAACAATCCGGGACTCAGTTCGATCCTCGTTTCGTCGAATGTTTCATGAAAGTCATTCCTGAAGTGCGCGAGATCGCCGTCAGGTTCGCGGGATGATCGGGCGCGTCATCCACGATCAGGATCGTCTTCTTTCTTTCGGTCATATTGGGATATTTCCTCGAATTGGTCTTCGATATCCAGGAATCCGAGAACCATGTCGGGATCAAAAAAAGTCCCCGAGCTTTCGCGGATTATGGAGACGGCTTTTTCATGGGGGAACGCGGGTTTGTACACGCGTTCGCTGATCAAGGCGTCATAGACGTCCGCCAAAGCCATGAGCCGCCCGGAAACGGGAATCCGGTTCCCCGACAGCCCTTCGGGATAACCTGTTCCGTCCCATTTCTCATGATGGCGCCAGGTGATTTCCCGAGCGAAGCGGAGGAACGAGGATGGCATATCAAGCAGGAGCTCGGACGCCATGATGGCGTCGCGTCCGATAACGGTATGCGTTTTCATGATCGTGATCTCTTCCGGGGTAAGCTTCCCGGGCTTGAGCAGTATGCTGTCGGGAATCCCGACCTTTCCGATGTCGTGCAAGGGGGCGGACTTATGGAGAAGCTCCACGATTCCGGGCGTCAAGAATTCCTTGTATTGCGGAAGGTCCCGCATCCGCTCGGCCAAGGCTTTGATGTAGAATTGGGTTCGCCGGATATGGCCTCCGGTCTCGTTGTCCCTCGTTTCGGCCAGGGAGCCCATAGCGACCATCGCGACGTCTTGTATCATGCTGATTTCCCGGGTCCTCCGGATCACTTCTTTTTCCAGGTATTCGCTTCTGTTTATCAGGAAGTCATTTGCGTTTTTCAGACGCAGATGCGTGCGCAATCTGGCCATTACGATCGGCGGGCTGAGGGGTTTTATCAGATAATCCTCCGCTCCGAGTTCGAAGCCTCTCTGTTCGTCCTGGATATCCGATTTGGCCGTAAGGAAGATTATCGGGATATCGGTCGTTCTCGGATCTTCCTTCAGCCGGCGGCAGACTTCATAGCCGTCCATGGCGGGCATCATGATATCCAGCAGGATGAGGTCGGGAGGACTTTCGCCGGAAGCGATGTTGAGCGCTTTTTCTCCGGAAATGGCAATTTGCGTCCGGTATGTTCCCTTGAGAACCTTGGTCAGCAAGGCTATGTCATCGGGAGTGTCATCTACGATCAAGACGGTCGAGATCGATGCTTTGTCGTTCGTCTCCATATTTACCTCTTTTTCCGGAATTCTTTACGCGAACCAGGAGCGGTTTCAGAATAGCGAGCGCCGCGTCCAAATCGTACGATTTCATGACCGCATCCAATTTCTGGAAATCTCCGCGCGGACAGGAAGCGGCGATTTCTTCACGGACCATCCCGAAACGGTCCACCGCCTCGCTGTCGTTCTTTTCGGCGTAACCGATGATCGCTTCGAGCATTTCAGCGGAAACGGTGCGCCTGCCTTTTACGTCCGGTATTTCCCCCCCCTTCTCAAGCGCATCGGCGACACCCGACCGTATCCGATAGATGAGCGAATCGAGGGAAAGCTCCAGCAAATCCAGGATCGCTTCCGTCTCGGCCGCGCTCATTCCTTTCGCTATCGCCGCCTCAAGTTCGCCGGCCAGGCCTTGCGGTTCCGCCGCGCCGATATTTCCCGAAACCCCTTTCAGGGTATGGGCGAACCGTTCGGCCGTCTTCTTGTCGTTATTCTTGAGCGCTTCCCGTATATTGGCCGGCGTCCTGGCTTGTCCTTCGACATACCGGCACAGCAGCTCCGTGTACAGTTTCGTGTTTCCGACCACCCGATTCAGGCCTTCTTCCTCATCGAGTCCTTCTATCGGAGGAAGCGGCGCATTATAGGGGAATGGTTTCCGGGTCCGTTTCCCCGTAGCGCCCGCACCGGAACTGCTGTAGTAGCGCTGCAACGTCGCGAACATCTTTTCGGGATTTATCGGTTTTGCGATATGGTCGTTCATGCCGGCCTCTTCCGCCTTCTTCTGCTCTTCCACCATCGCGTGCGCGGTCATCGCGATGATGGGCAGATTCGCGAATCGATCCACCTCCCGGATTCGCCTGGTCGCTTCGTAGCCGTCCATATCGGGCATCTGGATATCCATCAAAACGATATCGAATCGATCTTCAGAGCGGAGAAGCTTCTCGATCGCTTCCGCTCCGTTATTCGCGACGAACGTCTCGGCGCCGACGCTCTCTAGCAGCTCGACGGCGATTTGCTGGTTCATGTCGTTATCTTCCACCAGCAATACGCGCGCTCCCTCCAGCCCGGCGTTCCCGGGCGTTTCGGATGGGCCGCTTTGTTTTCCGGTTGCGGTTCCCGGCGAGAAGGTCCCTATGATCGCGTCGAAAAGAGTCGAAGCGGAAAACGGCTTCGCGAGGAAGTTGGTTGCGCCCGCTTCCAACGCTTTCGTTCGTTCGCCTTCTCCCCCGCCCGATGCGCTCATGAGAATCAGCGCGGGGATTATCTTGATGGTCCCGCCCTTCACGATGCGTCTGGTCGCTTCGATCCCGTCAATACCCGGCATCCTCCAATCCATCAGTACGAGCCTGAACGGATCGTCGTTCTCTGCCCGTACGACCGATTCCACGGCCTCCTCTCCCGAACCGACGACGGTAACCCGGAACCGGAGCGATCGCAGGATGCTGTACATCACCGCTTGCACGGCGGAATTATCATCCGCAACGAGCACGCGCATGCCTTCAAGTTTAGGAGGTACGGAATAGCGGTGCCACTTTCCGGACATGACGAGTCCGAAAACAGCGGTGAAGGTGAACTCGCTGCCCTTTCCGCTTTCGCTTTCGACATCGATGCTTCCGTCCATCATCCCGACCAGATTTCGGACGATGCTCAAGCCGAGTCCCGTTCCGCCGTACTTCCGCGTCATGGATCCGTCGGCCTGCGAGAAGGGTTGGAACAGCTTCGCTTTTTGCTCCGGCGTCATTCCGATCCCGGTATCCCGCACCGAGAAACGCAGATTCGCTTTCCCCGCGCCAATTTCCGCGATTGAAACATAGAGCTCGATTTCACCCTTCTCCGTGAATTTTACGGAGTTCCCCACGAGATTGACGAGTATCTGCTGAAGCCGGTGGGGGTCGCCGATAAGCGACAGCGGAACATCCGGAGAAACGTTGAGTATCAGCTCGAGCCCTTTATCGAAGGCGGTTTGGCCGGTGATCGCGACTACGGCATCCAAAACGTAATCCAAGGAAAATTCGATCTTCTCCATCGCCAAGCGGCCGGCCTCGATCTTCGAATAGTCGAGGATGTCGTTGATCGTACCCAACAGGGATAACCCCGCGCTATGGATTTTCGTGAGATAATCCGCCAGACGGGGTGAAGGATCCGCTTTCAGCGCGAGGTCGGAGAATCCGATGACCGCGTTCATGGGGGTCCGGATTTCATGGCTCATGGTAGCCAGGAATTCGCTCTTGGTCCGGTTCGCCGATTCGGCGAGCTTGTTGGCTTCAAGGAGAGCTTCGTTGGCCGCGCGCAGTTCGCTGGTGCGATCGAGCACCCGCTGTTCCAATTCGGAGTAGAATAACTTGACTTCGTCTTCTGCCCGTTTGCGGGCCGTGACGTCCTTGATGACCCCATCGTAGGAAATCAAACGGCCCGACGGATCGAATCTCAGGATCGGCGTGTCGCTTACCCATCGCATCTGCCCGTCCTTCCTCCGTATTTGGTGTTCGATCGCCGCCACTTTCCGTCCCGACAGGACATTCTTGACTTGCTCGATGATGATCGAACGCTCGGATTCCGGGACCATTTGTATCCAGAGATCGGGATTGTCGTCGAAATCTTTCGCGGCATACCCCGTGACGACTTCGCACGCGGAATTGTGAACGGTTCTTTGGGTGCGACCGTCCTGGACGAAAACCGTATAGAGATAGTCGCTCAGGCCAGCAGTTATCCGCTTGTAGCGGTCCTCGCTTTCCTTAAGCGAATCCTCGACCAATTTACGCTCGCTGATCTCAGCCGACAATTCGGCCGTCCTCTCAAGCACCAAATCCTCAAGATGGTTGTTGATGAATCTCATTTCTTTATGCGAATCGATCAGTTTCTTGTTTCGATCGACCGCAGCTTCGTACGTGGATAAAAGCAGGGAGAACATTTGCCGTACGTCGGCGTTTATGGTACGCGGTTTTCCCGCGAACTGGATATCCATATGGACGCGATTTTTCTCGGTACCGCCCGCCCGCCTTTCCGTCAACGTCTTTTCTATCGCGGAGATCAGGTATTCGTCTTCATAGGGTTTGGTGAGGAAATCGTCCGCACCGCAGTCCAGACCTTCCAGCACGTCCTGGGGATCCAGAAGCGAGGTCAACAGGATTACGGGAATATCCTTGGTCTTTTCGTTCGATTTGACGAGCCTGCAGAATTCGTAGCCGTTCATCCCGGGCATGATGATATCGCTGATGATCAGGGAAATGGAATTTTCGCTCAAGCGCTTCAGCGCCGATTCTCCGCCGTTCGCCGTAGCGACGTCGTACAAATGACGTTCCAGAAGATGCCGCAGCTTTTCCGCCTGCGTCGGACTATCGTCGACTACGAGAATCCCGATGGCCATCGATTCCCCCCTATTTCCCGCCGCGGAATGACGACAACAGTTCCGCGATTTTTTCGGGCGGAAGGACGTGCGTCGCCCCGCCCAATAGGACGGCCTCGCCGGGCATGCCGTTCACGACGGCGCTTTCCGAGTCCTGGGCGACCGTGATCGCCCCTTTTTCCTTCATCGTCTTCAGTTCTGCCGCGCCGTCCTTGCCCATCCCGGTCAATAAGACGCCGACCGCGCGCGGCCCGAACTCCTCTGCGGCCGTCCTGAAAAGAAAGGCGACTGACGGACGCAATCCATGTTCGGGCGGATGGTTGCTGAGGCGGATAACGGGGCCCGCCGCGACTCCCATATGGAATCCGTCCGGCGCGATATATGCGTGTCCGGGCATCGGACGTTCGCCGTCCGTTCCGATGTGGACCGGAAATCCTGACGCTTCGCCGAGCCACTTGATGAATCCGTCCATGAAGCCTGTCGATATATGCTGCGTGATGAGTATCGGAAACGGGATCTCCTTCGAAATTTCCGAGAGGATTCGCATGAGGGCGGCGGGGCCTCCCGTAGACGCGCCGATCGCCGCGATTTCTATATCCTTGCGTTTCTCCGAGGCAGGAAGCGCGATACCAGGAGCCGGCTCGGATGTTTCGGACGATCTCGCGAAACGTCGTATGACCTTGATTTCGGACATCAATTTCACGGTCCGGATAAGCTCCTCCGACGCGGACGCGTGCATGGCATGCGTGATGCCCGGCGGACGTTGTACCGCGGCGAGCGCGCCCGCCTCTATCGCCCGGAACGTCGCGCTGACTTCGTTCGCCTTGGCGCTTCCGCTTACGATGACGATCGGCGTCGGATATTCGCGCATGATCAATTTTGTCGCTTCGTAACCGTCCATAACCGGCATATG
>DPXI01000067.1 GCA_003527485.1 Treponema sp.
CTGGAGGATCCTCTGAAGATGGTTCTGGGCCTGTGGCGGCTCCGGACGGGCAGATGGCTGCACGACGTCACCGGGAAGCGATAAAGCAGGCGCGGCACAGGGCGTGCGCCCTGAGGCGGATTCCCGGTGCCGGGTTGACGCTATTGTTGCGGCGCTGAAATACTGCGTAGGCGAAAAGATATTGAAATCGGGGGAAGGCAATGCATGAATTCTATGTCAATAACAAAAAGGACATTTTACGTTATCACGATCTTCCCGGATCCGGGGCTCCTATCTTATTCATCCATGGATTAGGCTGCGCCTCGACTTATGATTATCCTGAGGTCGTCTCATGTATGCCTCTGAACGGCAACAGAAGAATACTCATCGATTTATTGGGTTATGGATATAGCGATAAACCCGATGATTTTTCATATTCCTTTCAGAATCACGTCGAGTATCTGGTTGACTTGGTAGATTCATTACATGCGGAGAAAGTGAATATTTTTGGCCATAGCATGGGCGGAGCCATTGCCATCGCATTAGCCGATCGAATCAAAGAAAAAGTAAGCAGCCTGATAATAACCGAGGGCAACCTGGATCCGGGTGGGGGTCTGACAAGCAGAAGGGTCGCATCCTTTTCATTGGATGATTATTTGTCATTCGGTCATGATAAGATAATCGATGACAGCATGAATAACCAGAATGAAAAATGGGCAACCACATTGAAGATCAGCAATCCAAGAGCCGTTTATTTCGGCGCGAAGGATCTTGTGAACGGCAGTACGCCGACATGGCGCGAGCTGTTATATTCATTTCCCTTTCCGTGTACGTATATATTCGGTACCAAGTCATTGCCTGATACAGATGAACAAGAATTATCGAGAAATGGAATCAATGTATTTCGGGTTAATGATGCGGGGCATAATATGGCCACCGAAAATCCTGAAGGATTATCAAAAATTATATGGAAAGGGATCAACCTGAAATAGCCATGGCAATCCGATGCTGATGGATAGGTCTATTGAACCGCCCCGGGAATCCCGTCGAGATTCCACCAATTCAAGGAACATTCGATGAATCCTCCCTCCGCGAAGACGCGGATGCCCCTGCTCGTCTCACGGGGGAAGAGCGTGCACGCCATCGCGATTTCCCCGTCCTGCAGGAAGATTTCCAGAGCCGACCGATCCAGGACGAGCCGGAGCCTCAGCTCGTCGGCGGTCCCGGTCACGGCACGGTAGACCTGGCATTCGGGCGCCCCGGCGGTCAGGTTCCTGATCGGGTGGCCCGATAAACTCCGGTCCAGGGTGAATATCCCCCCGGCGCGGTCCCATTCCAGAAGGGTCCGCTCACCGTCGCCCAGGTAGAGCAGCAAGCCGCACCGGGAGGCCGTCCCGCTTCCCAGCACGACTTCCAGGTCGAGGCACTGGCCAACGAGCTCCGGGAAGGCGACCGCGCCTTCCACCCGGGAGCTCGCCGAATGGCAAGGCCCGCGGTAACGTTCCAGTTCCCGGATCGGCCTCTGGCAGAGCCGTCCGCCGCTCAGGAATACCTCCCGCGGCAGGGTCATGCACCCCGTCCAGTCCAGGCCGAGTTCCCGGGACGGGGACGATCGCTCCCACATCTGCATCCAGGCTATCATGACCACCCGGCCGTCGGGGGTGGCGACGGTCTGGGGGGCGTAGAAGTCGGGGCCCTTATCGATCTCGGTCCGGGATTCCTCCGCGAACATCCCGGTTTCGCGGTCAAGGGCCCCGGTCGCCCAGACGGCCCCGTGCAGATTCCGGAACCCGGTTTCCTGGCGGGCGGGGTTCATCACCGACCATACGAGCACTTCTTTGTCCTCCAAACGGAAGATGTCGGGACATTCCCACATGCCCCCGAGCTCGCCGCGGTTACGGAGGACGGGACCCACCAGCGACCAGCTCCTGAGGTCGGCGCTTTCGAACAGGAGGATCTGGCCGAATCCGTCGCTTTGGCGATGGACGGCGATGCAGAGCCAGCGCTCCCCTTCGCGCCATACCTTGGGATCCCGGAAGTCGCCCGACGGAAGTCCCGAGGGCAATTGCCGTTCGTCAATGACCGGGTTCGACGGATCTTTCGTATAGCGGCTCCCGTCACCGATCGCCAGGCACTGCGTTTCCCTGCGGGAGCCCGGGACGGATGGATGGGGATCGAGGTGGCCGGTGTAGAACAACGCATGCATCCCGTCGACGGTTAGCGCGGATCCGGAAAAGCAGCCGCCGGCGTCATATTTACTGTCGGGGGTCAAGGCGATGGGCAGGTCGGTCCAGTCCAGGAGGTCCGGCGAGACCGCGTGACCCCAATGCATGGGGCCCCAGACCGTATCGCGCGGGTTATACTGGTAGAATAGGTGGTAGCGGTTTTCGAATAGGGAAAAGCCGTTGGGGTCGTTCATCCAGCCCCGGGGCGGGGATAGGTGGAAGCGGTTGCGGAAGAGTGAAGATTCCGGATTGGCCATGCAAGTCTCCCGCGCAACAATGCGCAATATGATGCAATATTGCGTTCCATATTGTGCCATGTTTTTGGAAAAATCAACCAATTACAGGCTAATTCGAATAAATAAGATGAAAAATAAATATTGACAAAATCGCAATCCGGATTGAGAATGCAAATACGCAATGCATTGCGTAGATATTCAACGCCATGCGGGATCAGATCGGTCGACGCCCTTCCCGGTGGCCAAGGAGGAGAGAACGATGAAGAAGGCACTATTCCTGGCTTTGGGCCTCGCGGTCCTGGCCCTTTCGGGAGTCCCGGCCCAAGGCAAGATCACCGTCATGTTCCAGGCGACGGGGGCGGAAAGCGACGCTTTCAAGACCCTTTTCGACCGCTTCACGAAGGACACCGGCATCAAGGTCGAACCGATGTTCATCCCCCACGATACGTACTTCGAAAAATTCTCGGCCGCCGTCGCTTCCAAGCGGGTCGCCGACGTGATGCAGCTCGACGCCCCCTTCCTGGCGAACTTCGTCTGGAATGGCTACCTCTCCCCCCTCCAGGGCATGATCGACCAGAAGATCCTCGATGACCTTACCCCGTCGAGCGTCTACCAGGGAACCTACCCCATAGACGGCCGCCTGTACGCCCTGGGCAACAACGACAGCACGGTGCTGCTCTACGGCAGCCGGAAGTTGCTGAAAGCCGCGGGCGTCCGGATCCCCACGGGCATCAAGGACGCTTGGACGAAGGCCGAATTCAACGACGCGCTGGCGAAGCTGGCCAAGCAGCCCGGCGTGAAGTGGCCGCTCGACATCTTCCGCGCGTACGGCGTCAAGACGGAATGGGCCACTTACGCCTTCCAGCCCATATTCGAATCGTTCGGCGGCAAGCTCATCGACCCGAAGACCTGGAAAGCGAAGGGTGCACTCGATTCCCCCGAAAGCGTCGCCGCGGCGACCGAGATCCAGAACTGGGTCAAGAAAGACTGGGTGGTCCCCGCAAGCTCGGGGACGAACGCGCTGTTCCGCGACAAGGACAAGGCGGCGATCGCCTGGGGCGGCCATTGGGTGTGGGCCGAAGCCTACCCCGTCATGAAGGACGACCTGGTGGCCATATCCCTGCCCAACTTCGGGAAGGGCGTGAAGAGCCCGAACGGAACATGGATATGGGCCATCACCAAGAGTTCGCGGAATCCCAAGGCCGCGGCGAAATTCCTGGAATACCTGGCCAAGGACAAGCTGCTCATCAAGGAAAGCCCCGGCACCTTCCCCGGCATGAAGTCGGCCGCCGCCCTGACGCCGATCTATACGGATCCCAAGCTGATGAAGGTGGCCTTCGACCAGTCGAACGTCGCCGTGCCCCGTCCCGTGTATCCTGGTTACCCCGTGCTGACCGCGTCGTTCCAGGTAGCCTTTGACAACATCCTGAGCGGTGCCGATCCCAAGACGGAATTGAGCAAGGCCGCCGCCGCCATCGACCAGGACGGCGCCGACAACGACGGATACCCGCCCTTCGGCGAGTGATACCCGACTCCGTAACGGATTTCCGGTCCCCGCCTGCGGGCGGGGACTTTTCCGGACAGGACACAGGATACGGATGAAAACCATGAAGAGATCGAGAATCACCCTGACGGAAGCGGCCATGCTGACCCCGGCGCTGGTCCTGCTCATCGCCTTCCTCGTCGTTCCCTTCGCCATGTCCATCGGCTTGGCGTTCACGAACCAGCCCCTGCTTCCCGGTCCCATCCCCACCAAGTTCGTCGGTTTACGCAATTTCCAGCGCATCCTCGGCAGCATCGAGTTCTGGCACGCCTTCTGGAACGTGCTCCTCTTTTCCGCCATGGTCATACCCCTGCAGTGCGGTTTCGCCCTACTGAGCGCCATCCTGCTCAACGGCCAGAGGAAGGCCAAGAGATTCTTCCAGGCGGTCTTCTTCCTCCCCTACATCACCCCGATGGTCGTCGTATGCGTGGTCTGGTCGACGCTTTTCCAATACCCCTCCGGAATCCTCAATGCCCTTTTCTCGGCCCTGTCCTTCGGAATGTTCGAACCTGTGCAATGGTTGCATGATCCCCGGACCGCGCTCCCGGCCATAACCATGCTTTCGGCCTGGCAGGCGTACGGCTTCCAGATGGTAATCTACATGGCGGGGCTCCAGAACATTTCGGCGGACCTCTACGAGGCCGCGGCCATCGACGGGGCCTCGGGCTGGTCCCGCTTCACCAAAGTGACTTGGCCGAGCCTGTTCGAGACCAACGTCTTCATCCTGATCATCACCGCGATCCAGGCCCTCCAGCTCTTCACCCAGGTCAACATCCTGACCCAGGGTGGTCCCCAGGACGCCACGAACACCCTCGTCCACTACATCTACCGTTCCGGCTTCGTCATCCAGAAGGTGGGCTTCGCCTCGGCCGGTTCCCTGATCCTCTTCCTGCTGATCGTCGGCATATATGCCCTGCTTTCATTCCTGACCCGCAAGAATCCCGTGGGAGAAAACTCATGACCCGGAAACGAAGCCTCGATCTCATGCGGACCGTCCTGCTTTCAGCGCTGTCCGCCCTGCTCGTCGTTCCCCTGATCATCCTCTTCGTATCGAGCTTGAAAGGCACCCGGCAGGAGATTCTGGCCGACGCCGGAAGCTTCAAGGCCTTCCTCGTTCCGCATCCCACCCTGAGCAACTATGCGGTCATCCTGGGACCGAAATCGATGACGCCCTTCCTGAAGTACATGGCGAATTCGGCCCTGGTCCTCTCGGGGACTGTCGTCCTGACCCTGCTGGTCAGCTCGATGGCCGCTTTCGTGCTGCTCCGCGGCCGCTTCGCGGGCCGCAAGCTCCTCTTGGGAATCATCACTGCCCTCTACATCATCCCCAACGAGACCATCATGCTCCCCATGCTCTACGAGAGCCTCGCCCTGGGCATAACCGACACCTACTGGGTACAGATTCTTCCCTTCGTCGCCAGCCCCCTGTTCATCTTCCTGTTCCACCAGTTCTTCAGCCAGGTCCCTTCGTCAATCGGAGAGGCGGCCTTGATCGACGGGGCGGGGCCGGCGCGCATTTTCAGGATGATCTACCTGCCGCTCAACGGACCCGCTCTGGCCACTGTGGCCATCCTCCAGGGAATGGCCATGTGGAACCAATACCTCTGGCCCCTGCTCTCCACCAATACGGACGACTTCCGGCCGATCACGGTGGCGATCGCCTCCTTTTTCGGTTCCGACACGATCCTTTGGAACCTGGCCATGGCCGGGTCGGTGATGATGATGCTCCCTATCCTGGCCTTCTTCCTGACCTTCCAGCGTTTCTTTATCGCCTCCGTGTCGAGCACGGCCGTAAAGGGGTGACGACCGATCGGCCTTGTCCAGTTCCAGGACATTGGGTACAGTGGCCTCAGCCATGAGCGCACGTCCGACCATCGCCGACATCGCCCGCGAATGCGGCGTTTCCCAATCCACCGTTTCCCGGGCATTGAGGGACCACCCCTCGATCTCCGAGGCGCGGAAGCGATCGATCCGGACGGCCGCCGAGAACCTGGGCTTCGAGTCCCGGATCTCCGCCCGAACCCTCCGCGGAGAAGGCTCCAAGCTGGTGGCCTGTGTGGTGCCGAGCCTTTCCCATCCCTTCATGTCCTGCTTGATCGAGAGGCTAGAAGCCGAAGGGGCGCTGCAGGGCTACCACCTCATGGTGGCCAATTCGGGAGGATCCCCGAACGCCGAGAAGACCATAGTCAAGGGCCTGATCGCCCGGCAGGTGGACGGGGTGTTCTTCATCCCGTCCAGTTTCGAATCCAGCGCCTTCCGGCTTTGCGGATCGGTCCTGCCGACGGTCGTGGTCACCCTCCAGTCCCCCGAATGGCCGAGCATCGGGACCTCCCACGAGGAGGGCGGACGGCTCGTCGCCGAACACTTCATGGAATCGGGGCGGACATCCTGCCTGCTGATAGGCCCCCATGATGACGAAAAGTTCCGGGGATTCGATGCCTACCTGGACTCCCGGAAAGTGGCCGGTTTCCGGGTGGAACGGCTTGTCGCCGATGGTTGGGACGAAGGCCTGACCGCCACCGTCCAGGCAAACCTGCTGGAGAACTACGACGCCCGGTCGATCCGGCGCTTCGATTGCATCTTCGGAAACAACGACCTCGCGGCCCTCGGAGCGCTCCATGCCCTCCAGGATCTCGGGATCGCCGTTCCGGCCGGGATCGCGGTCTGCGGTTTCGACGATTCTCCATGGGCAAGGGTCAGCCGTCCTGCCCTGAGTTCGGTCGCCCAGCCAGTCTCCCTGATGGTCCGCTCCGCCTTCGCCCTTCTCCAGCGTCTGATGACCGGGGAAACTATTCCTCCCGGGGAGCGGTCCTACTCGCTGAAGCCCCACCTGGTGGTCCGGGATTCGACCTATCTTGGTAAGTAGCACCTGATCCGATCCTGCGCGACATCGCGCAGAGCAGGAGAGCACATGGGAGAGCCGAAAGCCGGAAACCTGATCATCGAAACCAGGGACGTCTCCAAGCTGTACGGCAGCCTGAAGGCCGTGGACCGGGTTTCCCTCCGTGTGAGGAGAGGCGAAATCTACGGTTTCCTGGGTCTGAATGGGGCGGGCAAGACGACGACCATCCGGATGTTGCTGGGCATGATCCGGCCGGCTTCCGGGGAAGTCTTCGTCTGCGGGCAGTCAATTCTCCCCGGCAGGGGCGGGCCATGGGAGCGGGTCGGCTATATGGTCGAAACGCCGCGCGCCTGGCCCGAACTCACGGTGGAGGAAAACCTTCGGGCGGCGAGCGCGCTCAGACGTCTGAAGGGAGACGGCGCCGCGCGCAGGATGATCGCACTGCTCCGTTTGGACGAGTACACGAAGGTCAGGGCGCGGGACCTTTCCCAGGGCAACAAGCAGAGGCTCGGTCTGGCCAAGGCGCTGATCCACCATCCCGACCTGCTCATCCTGGACGAGCCCGTCAACGGACTGGACCCCGCCGGCATCGTGGAGATCCGCGAGCTGCTCAGGAAGTCGGCGGTGGAAGACGGCGCGACCGTATTCATTTCCAGCCACAACCTAGGTGAAGTGTCCCGGATGGCCAAGAGGATAGGTATCATCCACAGGGGAGCCCTGATCCGGGAAGTAGACGCTGAAGAACTCGAAGCTTCCCTCCATAGGAGCCTGGTCCTGGATGTCCGCGATCGGGAAGGCGCGGCTTCCTTCCTGGCGCGTGAAGGATACGCGGTGGACCGCGACGCGGCCGGCCGGCTCCTGCTGTCGGCCCCCGAGGTCTGCGGGAAACCGGAAGAGATCAACGCGATCCTCGTCCGCGCGGGCTTCCCGCCCGGCTATGTCGCGGTGGCCTCGGAAGACCTGGAGTCCTGGTTCCTGCGGACCATCGGGGAGGACGCATGCTGACGGATTTATTCGCCGCTTTGTCCATCGAAGTTCTGAAGCTCCGCCGTTCGGCCATTTTCCGGGTCACCCTCGCAGCCGCCTGTTTCGTCTCCTTCATGCTCGCCCTGATGATGCTGCTCGTGATGAATCCGGATGCCCTGCCTCCCGGCATCCTGAAGACGAAAATCGCCGTAGCGGCGATCGGCGCCGACTGGCCCGCCTATATCGGTTTCACTGAAATCGCCCAGGGCGCGCTCGGCATCATCCTGTACGGTTTCGCGTTCAGTTGGATTTTCGGGAGGGAATGGGACGACGGTACGGTCAAGGACATCCTGGCGCTGCCGGTTTCCAGAACGGTGATGGCGGTAGCCAAATTGGTCGCGGCGGCTCTCTGGTGCGCCCTGCTGAGCGCCGTCATGTTCGTGCTCGCCCTCGCGCTGGGTGCGTTCCTCCGCCTTCCGCTCCGGTCGGCGGACTTGTTCCCGGCCTATTTCCGGGTGACGGCCGTGACGACGCTGCTCGCTGTCCTTTTGAGTACTCCTATCGCCTTCGTCGCGGGCGCGGCCCGCGGCACCCTCCCCGCCGTCGGCTTCGTAATCCTATGCCTGGGCCTCGCCAACTTCTTCGGCAACATCGGCCTTGGCGAGTATTTCCCTTGGGCCATACCGATGCAGTATACCGGGGCCGTAGGCACGGCCGGGAACAGACTCAGCGCGGCCAGCGCGCTTATAGTCGCGCTCACGAGCCTGGCGGGAATCGCCGGAATCTTCCTGTATTGGAAATACGCCGATCAGGA
>DPXI01000122.1 GCA_003527485.1 Treponema sp.
CCCGCCTGCGCGGCGGCCTATCCCGGCACCTGCCTCGTTGAAGGAACCTGGTTCTCGGAAGGCCGAGGCACGACCCGCCCCTTCGAGATCGCCGGCGCCCCCTGGATCGACGGGGAACGCCTGCGGGAGGCGCTATCCGCCCTGCGGCTGCCGGGCGCCGTCTTCTCTTCCATCTTCTTTTCACCGACCATTTCCAAGCACAAGGGCGAGACCTGCGAAGGAGTCCTGCTGAATATCACCGACGAAGCCGCGTTCAACGCGCTTGAAACCGGAATCGCCCTCGTGCGGACGATCAAGGAGCTCTGGCCCTCCGAATTCCGTTTCCGCGAAGCCTGGGAGGACCCGAAGGCCTTCTTCTTCGACCAGCTCGCGGGAGGACCGATTCTGCGCGAACGCATTTCCGCGCTTGCCCCGCTGGCGGACTGCATCGCCGCGGCGAACGAGGGGCACGAAGCGTTCCTGCACCTTCGAGCCAATTACCTGATCTACGCCTGAGAGGTGCCGCTCTTACTTGAGCGCACCTTCGGTGAGGCCGGCGATGAACTGCTTGCTCATCGCGAGGAACACGGCCAGGACCGGCAGCACGGCGAGGTTGAGCGCCGCGAAAAGCAGGTGCCATTCGACCGTGTACTCACCGAAGAAGGCCTGGACGCCGAGGGGAACGGTCTTCTTCGCATTGCTCGACAGCATGATCAGCGGGAAGAAGAAATCGTTCCACACGTCGATGAAGTTGAACATGGCCACCGTCGCGAGCGCCGGCTTCAGCAGGGGCAGGTCTATCTGCCAATAGATGCGGAAGGGGCCGGCCCCGTCGATGCGAGCCGAATCCTCCAGGTCCCGCGGTATCTTCTTGAAGAAATTCACGAGCAGGAAAAGGGAGAAGGCGACGCCTCCGGCCGTGTACACGACCACGAGGCTGGACAGGGTGTCCTGCAGGTTGAGCGAGCGCATGAGCAGGAAGATCGGGATGATCGCGAGCCGCGTGGGCAGGGCCAGCCCAGCGATGAGGTACAGGTACAGCCAGCGCCTGCCGCGGAACTCGAATCGGGCGATCACGTAGGCGGCCATGGAGGCGACCAGGATGATCGCCGCGATGGAGAGCGTCGTGACGAGTATGGAATTCTTGAAATACACCGCGAATTTGGCGCGCTGCCAGGCTTCGGCGTAGTTGGAGAACCGCCATATCGCCGGAAGGGCGAAGGGCTTCATGAAGATCTCGCGGGTGGATTTGAGGCTGGAAAGGGCCATGATCCCGATGGGATACAGGTTCGCGAAGGCGAGGGCGAGCAGGAAGAACCATGCGGCGATGCGCTGGGGCAGCTTGAGCTTGAACATCAGGCGTTCCTTTCCACGCGCTTCTCCAGCACGAAGACGTACAGGATGGACACGGGAAACACCACGAGGAAAATCAGCGTGACGACGGTGGCGCCGAGGCCCATGCCCGTCTGGCTGGATCCCAGGCCCCCGAACGCGATGCGGTAGAAAAGGGTGCCGAGCACGTCGGTGGTACCCGCCGGTCCTCCCTGCGATCCTTCCATCGCGTAGACGATGTCGAAGATGTTGAAGGTCCAGATGAACTTCAGGATGCTCGTCGTGGCGATGATGGGCATCAGGTGGGGCAGGATGATGCGGAAGGCGATCTGCGTTTCCGTCGCCCCGTCGATGCGCGCGGCCTCCGTCTCCTCCCGGTCTATGCCGAGCATGGCGGCGAGGTACACGAGCACGTAGAAGCCCAGGCCGCGCCAGGCTGTCACGAAGATGATGGTCGGCAGCGCCAGTTTCATGTCCCCGAGCCAGGGATGCGCCAGGAAACCCAGCCCGACGGCCTTGAACAGCTGGTTGACGAGTCCCCATTGCGGATTCAGGAGCAGGGACCAGAGGAAGCCGACGACCACGATGGAGAGCGTGTTCGGAAAAAAGAAGACGACCTTCAGCCAGCCGCTTCCCTTCATGTTCGCCGCCAGCAGGAAAGCGAAGAACAGGCCCGGCACGACGGACAGGACCAGCGACCAGAAGAAGAAGACCCAGTTATGGTTGAAGGCGCGGTAGAACTCGGTGCTCATGAAGCCCGAGAGCACGTTCCGGTAATTGTCCAGGCCGATGAAGGTCTTGGGACCGATGCCCGCCCAATCGTAAAAGCTGAGGCCGAGGCTGGACGCGAAAGGATACGCGACGAAAAGCGTATAGAGAGCGACGGCGGGAAGCAACATCAGGAACATGGTTCGCTTGAGCACGTCGACTCTCCTCGATTGTTTTTCGGAAACTCGGTGGGGGCGGGCTTCGCCCCCCACCCACCGAGCACCCTTTCACTGGTTATTTCTTGAAAGCGGGATACCAGACGGAAATGCCGTCCTGGAGTTTCTTCGCCAGGTCCTCGGGGGTGATGGCGTCCAGATACATCGCCTGCATGTTCTCCTGCAGGATATTGTAGACGCTGGGGCTGCCGGCGTCGAAGGGAGAGCCGACCCAGTAACGGTTGGTGGAAGCGATGGTGTTCATCAGGCCGTAGCATTCGACCAGCACCGGCCGGTCGGCGGGCATCTTGACGCCTTTCAGTGCGGTCATCTCGCCGGTGAGCGAGGAGAAGGCCTCGCCGTAGCCCGGCGTTCCCGCATAACCGAGGATCTTCAGGGCCGCGTCCTGGACCTTGGAGGCGGCGTTCAGGCCGTAGGAGCCGTCCATGTAGGTATAGGCCTTGGCGGGAAGGGAAGCGTCCTTGGGCGGAATTGGGAAATAGCCGAATTTGAGGTCGGGGTTGGTCTTGAGCCAGTTGGTGGTGCCCCAGATGCCGTAGAAGACCATCGCGGCCTGTCCCATGCCGAAGGTGACGTCCTGTTCGGCGCTCACGTTCGCGGAAAAGTCCTTCTGGTAATACCTCTTGAGGTCGTTCAGGTCCTTGAGCATGCCGACGTACTCGGGATCGGTGAACTTCGCCTTGCCCTCGGCCAGTTTGCCGATCCAGGCGTCGCCGGGGTAACTCACGCCGACCATGGCGTTCTGCATGGCCAGGGTCCAGGCTTCCTTCGCCGTCGCGAAGAAGGGCGTCACGCCGTTCTTCTGCAGGGTTTCGGCCGTCGCGAG
>DPXI01000040.1 GCA_003527485.1 Treponema sp.
GATACGTTGGCTCCCCGGGCATTCCGGAGCGGCCGGGCCATGAAGGCGAAATACGAACGGTATATCAGGCCGTACGAGTCGATGAGGTACAGGGGAGCGGGCGTTTTCATCCTTTGACGTCGACGAGCGTCGCCGCGCCCTCGTCGGCATAGACCGAACGGCGCTTGGCGAAGGGATTGTTCCTGAGCCCGCGCACTTCCGTCCTTATGCCTTCCATCTTTTCGGCCAGCAGGGAACGGTTGCGCTCGGAACGGGAGACGGCCTCGGCCTTCAGTTCGGCCAAGGCTTCCTTCAGGCGTGGAACTTCGGATTCCTTGTCGGGGAAAGCGGCCCTGTACAGGCCTTCCATCGGATCCACTACTTTCTGGATCGCGAAAATCTCCGCGACTATCTTTTCTTCCAGTTCGACATGAGAGACTAGGGCTTCCGCGTCTCCGCTCCGGATCATCTCATTCTGCTTGTCGAGTACCGTCAGGTATTCGCGGAAGCGATCCCGCTGGCCGACGAGCAGTTCCCTGAAACGCTTGAGGACGGCGACGCGTCGATCCAATTCGTCGCTGGTCATGTCCATTCCGCGCCTCAGCCGGCGATGTTCACGCCGCCGGACGGCTTGCCCGACGCTTCTGCGGAGGTCTTGGCCACGGCCTGGTGCCAGGCCAAACGGAGTTCGTCCACCTGGTCGCGCACGGCCCGAATCCTTTTTTCATCCCGGGCGATGTTGGCTTGGAGCAATTCACGGTTGAACCAGTTGTACAACGAGAAGAGGTTGGAGGCGATCTCGCCTCCCGCGTCGAAGTCGAGGGAGGCCATGAGCTCCGTCACGATCTCCTGCGCCTTCACCACGGATTTGTTGATCTTCTCGATGAAGCGCGGATCGCGGGAATCGCGTTCCGTCCTGGCGAGGCTCTCGAGCGCGGAATCGAGCTGCTTCACCGCTTCGTCGTAGAGCATGACGACGAGCTGGCCCTGGCTGGCCGTGCGGATCCGGGTCTCGCGATACGCGGATAATGCGTTTGAATATGCCAAAACGATTTTCCCCCCATTTTACGTCCCTCGGACGCTCCCTGTGAATATCGACAGGGACTCTTCCATGTTAAAGGGTTTCCTGCCGAATATCCAGAGCGCCGCTAGAAACGGAGCTCGGCCGCTCCCACCGGGCGGATGCGCAACGGCGTGACTGCCTTCTCCCCGAACGCGCCGCCCATCCACCGGACGTAGTCGGCGACCTTCCCGATCGGAATATAGGCCTGGATCGTACCCGCGAAGCCTCCGCCGTGCACGCGGCACACGCCGCGGACGCCGCCGTCGTCGGAGGCGCACTCCGCGCGCAGGAATTCTTCGGTCAGGGCCAGCGCCAGGGCGACGCCCTGATCACCGGGCAGCTTGGGTGTGGAGACGTTCTGCAGCAGACGCCAGGAGGATTCGCCGGAAGCCGCGACGAGCCGGAGGAAGTCCCGGACGGCGGCGTTCCGGACGGCGGCGTCCGGACCCGCCGAGTTGGCGCGCTCCAGGGCGTCGAGCATGCCGTCCACCCTCTCGTTCTCAGCCAGGAAGTGGAAGGCGCGGAGCAGGGCCCGGTCCCCCGTCGCGGCCCGCAGGGAGGGCGTCTTTGCGATGAGGGTCGCGCGGTCGATTCCCCGCAGGACCTCGGCGCCGAGGGCGCGCGCCACGGCCTTCATTTCCGCGGGGACGGCGGCGTACTCGGAGGTGAGATCGGCATGGTTGCCGCCGGAATCGACGACGCAGAGCGCCCAGCCCGCGGCCTCCAGGTCAAAGTCGACGTTCCTGACCAGCGGACGCTCCGGATCGGCGAAGTCTATCGCGACCGCGCCGCCTGAGGCGCAGGCCACCTGGTCCATGAGTCCGCAGGGCTTGCCGAAATAGACGTTTTCCGCTTTCTGGCCGATCCGGGCCAGCTCTACTGCGCCGAGCTTCCCGCCTGCGTACAAGCCGTTGAAAATGGTCCCGATGAGGACCTCTATGGCGGCCGAAGAAGAAAGCCCCGAGCCCGACAGCACCGTCGAGACGGCGTTCGCCGTGAAGCCGCGCAACTTGATGCCGCGCTCGGCGAATCCGGCGGCGATGCCGCGCACGAGGGCCTCCGTCGTGCCCTCCTCGGCCGGCCGGGGCTGAAGCTCGTCCAGGTCCACGACCACGTCGGGATAGCGCGGGGAGCGGAAAACGACCGTGGAATCGGAGCGCGCCGAGGCGAAGGCGACGGCGTCCAGCTGGATGGAGGCCGCGAGCACCTTCCCGTGGTTGTGGTCCGTATGGTTGCCGCCGAGCTCGGTGCGGCCGGCGGCCGTGAAGACGCGGAGGTCGTCCGCGGTCTCGGGGAAAGCGGCGACGGTCTCCGCGGCGAGCGCGAGGTAGCGCTGCCGGGCCGCGGGAACCGCGGAAACCCCGTACAGGCGGGCGAAGACGGCGTCGGCGGAAGGGGCTGAGAGCTTTGAGATGAGTTCCTGGGCTTTCATTTCTTGCGTCTCCCTCAGACCGTTTCGTTGAGATAGTGGTTTTCGGAAAGCGAGCGGAGCCGCTGTGCGGCGGATTCGGCCGTGATGTCGCGCTGGGGCATCGCGAGGAGCTCGTAGCCGACCATGAACTTGCGGACGGTAGCGCTGCGGAGCAGCGGCGGGTAGTAGTGGACATGGAAATGCCATGCGGCCTCCTGCGCGAGCAGGTCGGCCGCGGAGGAAAATTTGGTCGGCTTCTGGTGGAAACCCATGGAGTAGGGAAAGGAGGTCAGGAAGAGGTTGTCGTAACGGGTGCCCATGCGCTTCAGGGCATCGGCGAAGTCCGCGATCTCGTCGTCGGAGAAGAACTCCAGCGAAGGGATGTGGCGTTTGGGCAGGATCATCGCCTCGAAGGGCCAGACGGCCCAGAAGGGGACGAGGGCGACGAAGGATTCGTTCTGGAAGATGATCCGCTCCCCCTTGTCCAACTCCAGAGCGACGTAGTCGCAAAGCAGGCAGGTTCCCCGTTCGGCGCGGCGCGCGCGCTGCATTCGGTCCTCGCGGGCGGGCAGGTCGGGCAGCCGCTGGGTGGCCCAGATCTGGCCGTGGGGATGCGGATTGGAACAGCCCATCACCGAGCCGCGGTTCTCGAAGATTTGGACGTAGGAGATGCCGTCGGCCGATCCCAGCTCCAAATAGCGTTCGCGCCAGACCCGGATCACCTGCTGCACCGCGGCGCTCTCCATCCTGGGCAGGGTGAGGTCGTGGCGCGGGGAAAAGCAGAGTACCTCGCAGCGGCCTTTCTCGGTTTCCGCCGTCAGCAAGCCGTTTTCCTCCATCTTTTCGTCCGGGGAGTCGTCCAGCAGGGCGGCGAAATCATTGGGAAAGACGAAAACGCCGTCGTAGTCGGGGTTGTTCACACCGCCTGCCCGCTCGTTGCGCGGGCAGAGATAGCAGGACGGATCGTGTGCGGGCAACCCGTCGAGCGTCGGCTTCTCGACCTGACCCTGCCAAGGACGTTTGGTCCTGTGGGGCGATACGAGAACCCATTCGTCCGAAAGCGGATTGTACCTTCGTTGGGGATGATCGGAGAGGCGCATCGTTCGGGCTCCTGCATGTCGTAGATGTATTATCGTGGATAGTACCGTCCGCGGTGAGTTCGGTAAAGTGACGTACGCGTCCTCCGCGCGAAATTCCGCGCATAGTGGCCTAGGACGCCCGGATTCAGTATCTTCGAACAAACAACACGAACGACGCGGCCTCCCGGCTCGCGCGATGGAGTGCCGGCGATGACGAATAAGAAGAACAAGAAAGGATTGAACCGCTCGGGCGGAAAGGGCGGAAAAGGCGGAAAATCGCCGTGGTCGCAGCTCCCCTTCTTCGCTCCCCAGACCCCGGGACCCGGACGCGGGCCCGGCGGCCCCTTCGGCGGATGGCAATTCCGCTTCTCCCTCGGCTACGCGATTGTCCTGGTCGTGGCTATGAGCATCTTCAACTACTATTTTTTCGCGCGCGAGGACACCGTCGTTGACTATTCCTCCTTCAAGTCCAAGATCCAATCGGGGGAGATCAAGAGGGTGGAGATGGACGCTTCTTCCTATTATACGGGCTACGTCAGCGAGGGAGCCCCGAGGGCCGACGCCCTGACGAGGCGCTACACCCGTCCCGAGCCGTCCTTCAAGACGGTGCCCATCTACGATCCCGACCTGATCCGCCTTCTTGACGAAAAGAAAGTCTCCTATTACGCGGTTTCCCGCCAGAGCGGCGCCTTCCTGGATTTCATCTTCAGCTGGGTGGTTCCCTTCGCCATTTTCTTCTTCATCTGGCGCATCCTCATGAAAAGGCTCGGGAACATGGGCGGCAACGTGCTGTCGGTGGGCCAGAATCGCGCGGTCATCGTCGCCGAAGGCGGGATCAGCACCCGTTTCGACGATGTCGCGGGGGTGGATGAAGCCAAGAACGAGCTTGTGGAGGTCGTGGACTTCCTGAAGAACCCCAAGAAATACACCGATATCGGCGGTAAAATACCCAAGGGCGTCCTGCTGGTCGGCCCGCCGGGAACCGGAAAGACCCTGCTGGCCCGCGCGGTGGCGGGGGAGGCCGGGGTGCCCTTCTTCCGCATGAGCGGCGCGGATTTCGTGGAGATGTTCGTCGGCGTGGGCGCGGCGCGGGTGCGCGATCTGTTCAAGCAGGCCCGGGAGAAGGCTCCCTGCATCATCTTCATCGATGAGCTGGACGCGATAGGCAAAAGCCGCATCACGGGCTTCGCCGGGGGCAACGACGAGCGGGAGCAGACGCTGAACCAGCTTCTTGTGGAGATGGACGGTTTCGACGCCACGAGCGGCCTCATCATCCTGGCGGCCACGAACCGGCCCGACGTCCTGGATCCCGCCCTGCTCAGGCCGGGCCGCTTCGACCGGCAGGTGCTGGTGGACAGGCCCGACCTCAAGGGTCGGGAAGCGATACTCAGGATACACGCGAAGAACGTGAAGCTGGCCCATGAGGTGAACCTCGCCGACGTCGCCCGGGGGACGAGCGGCTTCGTCGGGGCTGACCTGGCCAACATCGTGAACGAGGCGGCCCTCCTGGCGGTCCGGGGCGGACGCAAGCAGGTAGTGCAGAAGGACTTCGAGGAAGCGATCGAGAAAAGCGTCGTGGGCCTGGAGAAGAAGAACCGGGTCATCAACGCGGCGGAACGGCGCATCGTCGCCTTCCACGAGACTGGGCATGCCCTGGTGGCGGGTTACACCGTCGGATCCGATCCGGTGCAGAAAATCTCCATCGTGCCGCGCGGTTTCGGCGCCTTGGGTTATACCCTGCAGATGCCGACCGAGGATCGTTACCTGATGACCGAGGAGGAGCTCCTCGGCAAGATCGACGTGCTCATGGGCGGGCGGGCCGCCGAGGATATCGTGTTCGAAAAAATCTCGACGGGCGCCGCGAACGACCTGACGAAGGCTACCGACATCGCGCGCCGGATGATCACGGATTACGGCATGAGCGAACGCTTCAGGAACGTCGCGCTCACCCAGCGCGGCGGCTCCATCATGGGATCGCCTTCCCTCGAGCCGTCGCTGCACCGCGAATACGCCGAAACCACCCAACAATACATCGACGAGGAAATCGCCCGGATGATCGCCGAGCGCTACGGCCGGGTAAAGAGCCTGCTAGCGGGAAAGCGGGTCCTGCTGGAGCGCATCGCCGGCCTGTTGCTGGAGAAGGAAACCCTGGACGAGGGCGAATTCAAAGCCTTGCTCGCGGAGGTCCCCACGGCCTAGCGTTTTCGCGATAGGGACCTCATTGACTGCCGGAACGGTTCGCCTTATCCTTAGGTCATCATGGTATTGAACAGGGCTTCCAGGAAGGAAGCGGATATCCGCCTTCAAGCGTTGCGGCGGCAGGTTCTGCTCCACGTTTTTACCACCCGGCTCGAGGACGACACCTGCCGCGCTGCGCGGCAGGCCGCCGAGGAACTCGCCGAGACTACCAGCCGGCTCTCGGTGGAGATCAGCGACGCCTCGGAATGCGGCGATCTTTTGCGCAAGTTCCGCGTGGACGCGGTGCCCGTCCTGGTGGCGACCGCCAAAGGCGCGCCGGAATACCGGCTGTACGGCGTTCCCCTTTCCTACGCCCTCGTGGTGCTTCTTGATACCTTGGTATTGCTGGGAAGCTCGGCCGAACCGAAGGACGAACTCGTCCAGCTTCTTTCAGGAGCCGTGGAGAGGGGCGACCGGTCATCCTCCAGCACGCGGTTGGACCTGGTCCTCTCGCGCAGGGATCCCGTCTCCGTCGAGGCGGCCGCCGCTGTCCACCGCGTCGTGCTGGCTTCGGCCTGGGCCGAGCATTCCCCGCATGTGGTTTCCGCCGTCCGCGTGATCGAGGACTTCCCTCTTTGGGCCGCCCTCATCGGCACCGCGACCGCGCCGGTCGTATTCCTCGACGGCAAACCGGTCCTTTCCTGGCCTTTCGCCGACATCGACCTGGCCGAACTCGTCGCGGAAGGACCCAAGTAGGGTCGGCCCCGCTTTCCGTATAGCCAGAATACGAAAATTGTACTATCCTCCGCGGTGGGGGATACATGCTCACGAGCAAGCAGCGCAGCCTACTTTCGTCACTCGCCGCGACATTGGATCCGACGATCATGGTCGGCAAGGAAGGCCCCTCCGATGCCCTGGCCAAGGCCCTCGCGGCCGAGTTCAAGATCAGGGAATTGGTGAAGGTCCGATTCATCGGGGAAAAGGAGAATCGGCGCGAACATGCGCGCGGTTTGGCGGAACGGACCGGCGCGGAACTCGTGCGCGTGATAGGGAACGTCGCCGTCATGTACCGACGCGCCGACGAGGCCGAACGGCGCCTCATCGTACTCCCCCGCTAACTTATGGTTGGCTTCCGCGCGGGTTGCGCTTTCCGCGCGGGACCGGATACTATTTTTCGGAAATGACACGTTCCAGGTGGTATGGGTTGAAACGATTGATCGTGCTTTTCGTCCTCACGGTTGCCTGCGCCGCGAACCTCACCGCGCAGGATATACTGACCGCGGACCGCTTCCTCGCTTCCGTCGGAGAGCGCTATGCGGCCATAAAGGATTACGAGGCGAAGATTTCCATTACTACGTCCAAGGCCGAAATGAGGGGTACGATTTCCCACAAGAGTCCCGGCCTTCTGCGTATCGACTTTCTCAAGCCGGAAGAACAGGTCATCGTCTTCAACGGCGAGACGCTCACCGTATATCTGCCGGAATACCGCGCCGTGCTTAGCCAATCCGTATCCGGAGAAAAAAAGGCGTCGGGAGCTTCGCTCGCGTCCGCCCAGGGCCTGTCCATCATGCGAAGGAATTATGTCGCGGCCTATGCTTCGGGCCCTGATCCCGTCCCCCTTGATCCGGATTCCGCCGAGCAGGTAATCGTCCTTCTTCTGACGCGCCGCAGCCTTTCGGAAGGCTTCCGTGAGTTGAAGATTTCCGTTTCTCCGGAGACCCTCCTGATCCGGCGCATAGAAGGCAAGACGATAGCCGAAGAATTCGTCTCCTTCGACTTCACCGACATGAAGCTGGACCAAGGCATTCCCGAAATGAGGTTCTCGTACGATTCGCCGGCGTCCGCGAATCTATTCAACAATTTCCTGTTCAACAAGGGCGAGTGATTCGCCGCAAATGGAGGAGAACCCGTGGAGTCTCTAGGCGAAAAACTTCGCTCTGCCCGCGAAACGAAGGGCTATACCTTCGATCAGATATCCCGTGACACGAATATCGCCCGGCGCTACCTTGAGGCGCTGGAAAACGAAGATTTTTCGCAGTTCCCCGGCGAGCCGTATATTTTGGGTTTCCTCCGGAACTACAGCGAATACCTCGGGCTCGATTCCCATGACCTGATTTCCCTGTACCGGATGCTCAAACTCCAGGAACAACCCATCCCGGTCGCCCAGTTGCTGAACGATCCGAAACCCGTTATCCCCCGCTCCCTCCTGATCGCGGCGGGAGCGGTCGCCGCGCTGGCGATAGCGGCGTTCGTTTTCTTTGCCGTCGGCCGGGCTTCCTCGTCGGGCGCCGCCGAAGATGTCCGCAAAAACGTCGAGTACGAGCTCAAGTCGGGTATCCTTGAGAAGCGTCTGTACCAGGGCGATACGGCTTTGATCGCGGTCGGCTCCGATCGCTACAAGCTCGAACTCGTCAAGCTCGGCAACGAGGCGACCATATCCGCTCCGGACGGCGACCTGTCGCTGGACCTCGGGCAGGAAGCCGAGCTGGATCTGGACGGGAACGGCTCAAAGGATCTGAAGATCTTTGTCGCCGACCTTTTCAAGGGCGATCCCTTGAAAGGCGCGTCGCTCCGCTTCGAACTGCTTTCCCAGGCCCCGGCGGCAGTCGAAACGCAGGATCCCTCCGCCGCGTCCGAAACCGCGGCCGGCGCGGCGGCCGTCGCCCCCGCGCCGGCCGCCGCGACGCCCGTACCCGCGACCGCGTCCGGCACGGGCTCCGTGATCTTCTCTTCCGGCAATCCCTATCCCTTCACCCTCCAGGCGACTTTCAAGGGTTATTGCCTGTTGCGCTGGGAATCCGACCGCAAGGACCGCGAAGAACGCTATTTCCACAAGGCGGAAATCCTCAACGTCCAGGCCCAGAACGGCATACGTCTCTGGATTTCCAACGCCAGCGCCGTCAAGCTCCAGGCCATCGGCGGCGGCAAGACCGTGGATGTCGAGATCGGCGGGGCGGGCGAAGTGGTCGTCTCCGATCTCAAATGGGTGAAGGACGACGACGGCCGCTTCAAGCTGACAACGGTGAGGCTCGACTAGTCCGTGAAGTATTTCCTGGATCCCCACGGTTGCGCCAAAAATCAGGTGGACGCGGAGACGATGATGGCCGAACTCGCCAAGGCGGGTTGGTCGGCCTCCCCCGAGGTACAGGACGCGGACCTCGTCATCGTCAATACCTGCGGTTTCATTGAGAGCGCCAAGGCCGAATCCATCGAGGCCGCGCTCTCGTACAAGGCCGCCTACCCCGACAAGAAACTTCTGCTCGCCGGCTGCCTAGCCCAACGCTACGCCGAACAGCTGAGCGCCGATTTCGCGGAGGCCGACGCGTTCTTCGGGAACGCGGACCTTTCGCGCGTCGCCGAGGCGGCGGCAATGGCGATGGGCGAACCGGGCGGCGTCCTGAAGCCGGAGATCGATCCGTCGGGCGACCGCGATTTCGCCTCCTGCACGGACGCCCGCCCGCTGCTCTCCTTGCCCGGCTCCGCCTACGTCAAGATCACCGAAGGCTGCGACAACTGCTGCAGCTACTGCGCGATCCCCCTAATCCGGGGCACGCTGCGCAGCCGGTCCCTCGACTCGATAGTCGAAGAATGCCGCGGGCTGCTCGCGCGCGGCGTCAAGGAACTCTGCCTCATCGGCCAGGATCTGGGCTCCTTCGGCGTGGACAAGGGCGGCGCCTGCCTCCTCCCCGAGCTCCTGGACGCCCTTACGGCGCTGCCCGGCCGCTTCTGGATACGGCTGCTGTACATCCACCCCGATAATTTTCCTGTCGCGATCCTCGACCGCTGCGAACGGGATCCGCGCATCCTTCCCTATTTCGACATCCCCTTCCAGCACGCGTCCGCGCGCATCCTCCGCGCGATGAACCGGCGCGGGGACGCGGAGACTTACTTGGCACTTATCGCCGAAATCCGCCGGCGGCTGCCGTCCGCGACCGTCCGTTCCACCTTCCTGGTCGGCTTCCCCTCCGAGACCGAGGACGATTTCCTGGCCCTGCTGGATTTCCAGGCGCAGGCCGGGATCGACTGGCTCGGAGCCTTCGCCTATTCCAGGGAGGAGGAGACAGCCGCGTTTTCCATGAAGGGCCGCGTATCCAAAAAACTGGCCGCGGACCGGAAACGGCGCGTGGAGGAAGCCCAGGGCCCGATCTGCGAGGAGCGCATGGAGCGATTCGTCGGCCGGACCCTGGACCTGCTCGTGGAAGAAAAGGTCGAAGGGGAAGAGGGCCTGTACCTCGCGCGCGCGGCCTGCCAGGCGCCCGAGGTGGACGGGGCAACGGTCTTGAGTTCGAACGTCCCCCTGTCGCCGGGTTCCTTCACGCGCGGCAGGATATTCCGCCGGGCGGGCATAGACCTGGACGCGGCGAACGTCGGCGAGAGCGATGCCTGAGCTTCCGGGAAGCCGATCCGATTACCTTTCGGACCTGAATCCCGAACAGCGGGCAGCGGTCGTCCACGAAGGTTCTCCCCTGCTCATACTTGCGGGCGCGGGCTCGGGGAAGACGCGGGTGATCACCACCAAGATCGCGTATCTCGTGCGTGAGCGGGGCGTGGATCCCGAATCCATCCTGGCGGTGACGTTCACCAACAAGGCGGCGCGGGAAATGGCAGAAAGGGCCCGCCGCATCGAGCCGCGGGCCGAACGCGCCGTGCTGCGCACCTTCCATTCCTTCGGCGCCTGGTTCCTGCGCCGCAACGGGCACCTGGCGGGCTTGGATTCGAACTTCGTCATCTACGACGACGACGACTCCACGACCCTGCTCGGCACGTTGATGGAAGAGACCACCCGGGCGGAAGCCGCCCGGACCGCGCACCGCATCGCGCGCGCCAAGGACTACTTCATGACGCCGGACGATCCTAGTCTGGCCATCATCGACCACCGGCCGGAGTTCCGGGCTATCTATGCCGCCTACGAGGAAAAGCTCGGCCGCATCGGGAATGTCGATTTCGGAGACCTCATCAAGAAGCCGGTCGAACTCCTGCGCAACCACCCCGAGGTCCGCGACCGCTTCCGCCAGCGCTTCCACGTGGTTCTTGTGGACGAATACCAGGATTCCAACGTCGCCCAGTTCGAACTGCTGAAGGAACTCTGCGGCCCCGAAACCTACCTCTGCGTGGTCGGCGACGATGATCAATCGATCTACCGTTTCCGCGGCGCCGAAGTCCGCAACATCCTGGATTTTCCCGACCGCTTCCCCGGCACCGAGATCATACGCCTGGAGAAAAATTACCGGTCCACGGAACCCATACTCGCCGTCGCTTCCAGCGTCGTGGACCGCAACCTCGACCGGCTCGGCAAGACCCTCGTTTCCACCCGCGGGTCCGGCAAGAAGCCGACATTGGCCTTCCTGGACGACCAGGACGCCGAAGCCTCCTTCTGCGCGGAACTCGTTGAGCGCTCCGTGGCGGGGAAGGGCGGGGAGCCGAAGGGTGGGGCGCCCGCCAAGGCTGCCTACTCCGACTGGGCCATCCTGTACCGGACGAACGCCCAGTCCCTCGGCTTCGAGACCGAATTCCTGCGCCGGCGGATTCCGTACAAGGTCGTCGGATCCCTGAAGTTCTACGAGCGGGAGGAGGTCAAGGACGCCCTCGCGCTTCTTTCCTTCTCCATCAACCCGCGCGACGAAGTCGCCTTCCGCCGTGTCGTCAACAAGCCGACCCGCGGAGTCGGCGCGGCCACCCTCGAACGTATCGTGGACGCCTCCGCTCCCGGCGGCGACCTGGCCGCCGCTTCCCGCTCTCTCGCTCCGAGCCTTTCGGCCAAAGCCCGCGCGGGGATAGGGGCCTTCCTGAAAACCGTGGAGGAGGGGAGCGGATTCCTGGACGGGGGACAGGCGCGGACGCCGGGCGGCAAGAAGGCCGGCGGACTGGCCGCGGGGGAAGGGCTCTCTCCCTTCGTCGTCCATCTCGTGGTGGAATCCTCCCTGGCCGACTACCACCGCGCCCAGGACGAGATCGCCGGGACGCAGCGCATCGCGAACCTCCAGGAACTGGCCAACGCGGCCAGCCTGTACCCCGCCAGCCGCGAAGGCCTGGCGGAATTCCTTGAGCATATCGAGCTTGACCGTGCGATGGAAAGCGCGGACGCCTCGGACGACGCCGTCACCCTCATCACCCTGCACAACACCAAGGGGCTCGAATTCAGGCGGGTCGTGATGACGGGCCTGGAGCAGGGCGTGTTTCCGCGCGACGACAAGAAGGATGAGGAGCTCGAAGAGGAACGCCGGCTGTTCTATGTCGGCTCGACCCGCGCTATGGACGAATTGTACCTCACCACCTGCGCGGCCAGGCGCCTGTACGGCCGGACCCAGGCTTCCGTGCCTTCGCTGTTCCTGGACGAAATAGCCGACGACGCCATCCGGGTGGTCGGACGGAAGCCTCCCTCATACCTTTCCGACCACGATGGATACGCCTCGCCCCCGGCTCACGGCTCCGCGGCTACCGGTTCCGCGAGTCCCCGCGGGGGCGCCGCATCGGCGGACGGCCTGTGGCGAGTCGGCGGACGGTTGTTCCATGACGACTACGGCTACGGCTCCATACGGTCCGTCCGGGAAGGGACGGAGGGGCCGGTGGTCGTCGCCCTGTTCGAGACGGGCCGTGAGGTCCGCTTCCTGCCCCGTTTCCAGTCTTCGGCGTTCATGAGGGTAGGTTCCGATGCGTGACGAAAAAGAACGTTCTTCCCGCCTGCTTTCCCTGCTGGGCCAGGTTCGGCGCGCGCGCGGCTTCAGGCTCTATCTGGCGGACGGCCGGCGCCTCGTGGACCTGTGGCAGGACGGCGGCCACGCCGCTCTCGGCCATACCCCGCCGAGCGTCCTCCTGGCATTCAAGAACGCCGCTTCCCGTGGTCTCTTTTCGCCCTTTCCCCATCCGGCCGACCGCGCTTTCCGCAAGGCCCTCGCGCGCCTCTTTCCCGATTGCCGATCCGTCCGTATTTATTCCGGCGAACAGTCTGCCGACGATGCCCTCGCGGCCGCTTCCTTCGGTCTGAACCTCGGAGATTTCCCGGATCCGGCGATGGGCCCGGTCCCCGCCGACTCGTCAGCCATCCTTTGGCGCCCTTGGTGTCCCGTTGACTCCGAATATGAGGATGAAGGCGCTCCGGTGCCCCTGACGCTACCCGTGCTTCCCCTGCCGGCCGCCGGACGGCCGGTCGTCCTCCTGCTCAGCGACGAAGCCGACGCCGCGCTGCCGCCCTCCGACTTCGTTTCGCCCGTTATTCTTCTGGCCGCCGCCAGGGCCGTCGACGACCTGATCGCGGCATACGGGGAACGCGAAGCCCTCCGTTTCAGGCGGACCGACGAGGCTCTCGCTGCCGCCGACTGCTCCTGGACGCGACGCGGAGTGTACCTTTCCCCAACCGCCCCCGTTTCCGTCCGGGCGTGGGAGGAGGTCTTTGGCCGCTTCCTTACAGCCGGGTTCCTCCTTCCCCCCGATCCCCGCCTACCGGTCATCCTGCCGGGCGAACTCTCAGGCGGCGAAGACGCGGCGCTGGCGCGGGAACTCGCGGTAGCGTTCTGATCCGTATTGCCGAAGCTGTCGTTCTGGGGGATACTGAAACCATGGATATCGGGCAGATAGCGCTTATTTCCAGCCGCCTCGTCCTCGGCGCCGCGGCATCCTTCTTCGCGATCATGCTCTGGTCCAAAACCCGCGACGTCGCCTGGATGCTCATGGTCGTCGGCACGATAGCCGCCTACGCCGAGACAGTCTATTCCATCCTCGACCGCTTGGGCGTCGCCCGCCTCACCCCGATCTCCCTCGGCAGCGTTCCCGTCGCTTCCCTCGTCCTGCCCAACCTCCCGACCCTCTTCTATATAGTGGCCTTCGCCGTCATGGTGGTCAGGAAGTCGAGGCGAAGGTAGGGGTGCGGCCGCAGCGGCCATTGCCGCTACCTGCTTCCGGCCCCCTTCGGGCTTCGCTATTGCGGCCAGCCCCCTTCGGAGTAGAGGGCAGCCACCTCCGCATCGCTCAGAACGCGGTTGAAGAGCCGGATATCGTCCAATTTGCCGTTCCAATATTCCTGGCTTCCTGACGAATTGTTCGCCCTCCCGATATAGAGCGGATATCCGTTCGGATAGGATGCGTCGAGTCCGTCGCTGCCGCTGAGTACTCCGTTGATAAACAGCTTCAGTCCCAAGGTGTTGCCATCGTAGACGATGGCAACATGGGTCCAGGCGTTGGCAGTCAGTGCGCTTACGGGAAATGAGCGTCCAGTGGAATAGCCCCAGGTATCCGCCAGAATATTGGGGATTCCCGTATCGTTGCCGAGACGCAACCAGTAGCCGCCCCAACCATAATTGGTGCCGTTGAAGCTGTTCTTGAAGAGGATCGCCATCTTCGTACCTGTAGCGATCGTGGCGGGGTTTATCCAAACGCTCCAGGTCATCGGCGACCAGCTTTCCGAACATAGATCCAGGGAATCGCTATCCGATGCCAAGACGAAATCATCTATCCCGTCGAAAGACAGGGCGCTGCCGGCATTCCCGAAGCGGTCCGCGACATGTACGGGACCTCCGATCGCACTGCCGTTATTTCCGGTTCCGCTGGCGTCCGCGACCGAACCCGAGAACGGATAATAGGCGACGAGACCCGACTGGGTGACGCCGGCGGGGTAGGCCGGAAGGCTTTCGCCTCCGGTTCCTCCCCCTCCGTCGTCGGGCGGCGTCGTGTCGGGCACGGGATTCCTGACGGCGATGGCTTCGCAGCTAGCGCTGCCCGTTCCGCCTTCGATCGCCTTTCTGCCGGTGGAGACTCCGTCGCTGGTCCAATAGCCTAGCCAGCCGGTCCCGGTCGCATCGGTCCAGGAACCCGCTATATACGCGACGCCCCCGGAGATGATCATATCCTCGGCATAGGCGGACGAGCCGCTCGCCGGTCTGGGCAAATCGGTGAGGGCGTAGCTCGATCCGGTTCCCGTCCAAAGCGCCGCGGAATATAGAGTTCCCTCTATCTGATAATAGCCGGCGACCAGAACGGTTCCATCCGTTTTGGTTCCCACCGCGTTCGCGTAACTCGTCATCCCCGACGGGCCGAGCAGGGTCCTGCCGATGTAGGAACCGTCGTCCCTCCAGACGGCGGCGCGGCGCGACCCGTCATTGTAGTCTCCCGAGACGATCACGCCCGAGGAATCAAGCGCGATACCGGACCCGTAGGAGGTATTTCCGTATGCGCCGACCAGGTCGACCGCCGCGACGCCCGTCACGCTCTGGCCGAACGCCCAATAATGGATGTGGTCGTACGAATAGGAGTTGTTGTCCATGTTCCCCGCGATGAACGCCGTTCCGTTGAAGACCGAAATGTCCTGCACCGTGCTGAAAATGGGATACGATCCGTCATATTCGTCATGGAG
>DPXI01000115.1 GCA_003527485.1 Treponema sp.
CGAAGCGGGCGACGAATTCATTGGCCGGGCGGGAATAGATGTTTTCAGGCGAGTCGAACTGCTGAATCACGCCCCTGTCCATGATGGCTACCCGGTCGGAGATGGAAAAGCACTCCTCCTGGTCGTGGGTCACGAAGATCGTCGTGATGCCGAGCCTTTTCTGCAAGCGCTTGATCTCCACCCTCATGCCCAGACGCAGCTTGGCGTCCAGATTGCTCAGGGGTTCGTCCAGGAGCAGGAGTTCGGGCTCGATCACCAGGGCGCGGGCCAGGGCGACCCGCTGGCGCTGGCCGCCCGAAAGCTGCTTGGGATACCGCCGGCTTAAGGCTGAAAGGTCGGTGATATCCAGCATGGCCGCGACTTTCTTCGATATTTCGCCCGAGTCCAGTTTCCTGAGCCTGAGTCCGAACGCGACGTTCTCGAAGACGGTCAGGTGGGGAAAAAGGGCGTAGCTCTGGAAAACCAGTCCGAAATTGCGCTTGTGCACCGCGGTCCGGGTCAGGTCCCTTCCGTCCAGCATGAAGCGGCCGGCCGAGGGTTCGATGAAACCGGCGACCACCCGCAGGGTCGTGGTCTTTCCGCAACCGCTGGACCCGAGCAGGGAGACGAGTTCTCCCCTTTCGATGCTCAGGTTCAGGTCCTGCAGGACCTGGGTTTTCCCGTCATAGCTTACCCGAATGTTCTCCAGCGTGGCGTACGACATGCATCCGTCCTATTTGGCCAGGGTTCCGATGCCCAGGGTTTTTTCTACGATGAACATCAGCACTATGGTGGTCAGCATCAGCAGCACCGAGATCGCCGAAACCGAAGGGTCGTAGCTGTATTCGATATAGGTCATGAGCGTCGTGGGCAAGGTGGATACCCCCGGTCCGGTCAGGAACATGGAAACGGGGATGTTGTTGAAGGAATTGATGAAGGCCAGCATGAAGGCGGCTACTATTCCGGAGGCTATGTTCGGGAGGACGACCTTGACGAAGGCCTGTCCCTTGTCGCAGCCGAGGCTCCATGCCACTTCCTCTATCGAGAAGTCGAACTGTTCCAGGCTGGCTCCGACCACGCGGATGATATAGGGGAGGACGACCAGGAAGTGGCCGGTCAGCAGGCCCGCGAAAACCGGCATGCGCAGCTTGATAACCAGGAACTGGAAGAGCGCGTAGCCGACGACGATGCCTGGCACGAAAGTCGGCGAAAGGAAAAAGGACCGGAGGAAAGCGTTCCGCCTGAATTGGGTCTTGCTCAACGCGTAGGCGGCAGGAATGCCGACCAGGAGGGCGAGCGCTGTCGCGTACAGCGCCAGCGCGAAGCTCAGCCTCAGGGAGGACATGAAGGAGCGGGAGGCGAAGATGGCGGCGAACCACTTCAGGGTGAAACCCTTGATGGGAAAGCGTATGGTGCTCGCCTCGCCGAAGGCCGTGGCCGCTATGATGAAAAGCGGAACCGCCAGGAAAAGGAATACCAGGATCGAGAAAAACGCCAGACCGTACTGTTTCCGCTTTCCCATCCCTACCTCCTGTCCAGGCGGCCGGCGGCGCCCTGCATGAGCTTGACGGCGGCTACCGTCATCACGATCATCACGAACGCGATGACGCCCGCGCCGGTCCAGTCCGAAAGGCTCATCGCGCGCTGGTAGATCAGGGTCGCCAGGAGCATGTTCTTGTTGCCGCCCAGCAGGTTGGGAGTCGTATATGCGGTTATCGCGCCGGTGAATACGAGCGTTCCGCCCACCAGGATCCCGGGCAGGCTCAGGGGAAGGACTATCTTCAAAAAGGCCAGCAGGCGGCTCGCTCCCAGGCTCTCCGCCGCTTCGGTCACGTCCTCCTCGATGTTGTCCATGCTCCCCACCAGCGTGATGAGCATCAGGGGCAGGAAGAGGTAGATTGTGCCGATAAGGACCGAAAAATCGGTATACAGCAGGGTTATCGGTTCATCGATCAAATTCCACTTGAGGAGCAGGGTGTTGACCACCCCGTTGCGGCCCAGGATGTTGATCCAGGCGAACGCGCGAACCACGGAATTGGTCAACAGGGGAAAGATGGAAACGGCCATCAGGAAGGATTTCATCCGCTTGCCCCGGCGGGAGATGAAATAGGCGGTCGGCACTCCAAAAATCATACAGACGAGGGTGGCAATCGATGCGATCCGTATGGTTCGCGCCAGGATTTTCAGATAATAGGCATCGGAAAAGAAGGCGAAGTAACGGCCGAGGGAAAGGCCGCGTTCCTGGAAGGTCGGCATCAGGATCACGACGAGGGGATAGAACAGGAAGACGGCCAAGAGCAGGACGCCGGGCGCGATCAGCAGGAAATATAGGGATTTCCGCATCGGCACTCCTTTTGCGGGAGTATAGTAACCGAACCAAGCGCTGTCAATCGAAGCTTTGTCCCGGGCGGGACTTCCGCGCGATGGATCGCCGTTCCGCGCGGTCAAGCAGGATGAGACCTCCCGAGGCGGACGCCGCGACGGCGAACATGACGAGCCAAAGCACGGGAATGCCCGCGGCGTGGATGATGTTTCCGCCGACGGGCGTGGAGAGCGCCCAACCGAAGCCTCCTATCACGGGAATGATGGAATTGAAGCGGCCGCGGTGGGACATCGGGGTGTGGTTGGCGATATAGACGTCCGAATTCGTGGCGTCGATGATTTCGCCCATGGTCCAAATGAAGGTGGATACGAAGAACAGGGCCGGCGATCGGACGAAGGCGAGCATTCCGAAGCCGACGGCGATCAATAGATACGAAAGGGCCACATTGACGATGGCGCGGTTCCGCTTGAGAGCGGCGATGAGGGGTGCCGTGAAAACCAGGACCAGCAGGGCGTTCAGGGTCATCAGGGACCCGTACAGGGCCGCGCCCTTGTCGCCGAAGAGCTTTTCGGTCTGCAGGGGCATCGCGAAGCGGTGCTGCGCGTATACGAGGCCGTAGGAGGCTCCGATGAAGACGAAGGCGATCAGGTAAGGCCGCGTGAGCGCCGCCGACACGAGGCCCCCGACGTGGGCCTTTTCCGAGGAGTCCGTCGCCAGGCTCGCCTGGATGGCCTGTTCGGTCGGCTTGGTCTCCGGGACGAATAAAGCGACGAGGGTGGTGGCGACCGCCACGGCTATGGCGTTTCCCCAGAACAGCCATTCGGGGGCGGCGTTGAACAGGAAGCCGGCGATGAGCGGCCCTATCGCGAAGCCGAGGTTGTGGCCAAGATAGTTCAGGGAAAAGGCGGCCTGGCGGTTCTCGGTCGTGGTCAGGTCCGTGTGCATGGCCATACGGGCGGGATCGGCGAAACCGTCGAAAATGACGTTGACCAGCACGAGCAGGGGTACAAGCGTGGCGGCGATGTTGCCGGCGGAGAAACCGCCGCGGGTGAGAAGGCCGCAGGGTATGTAGACGGAGGCCGCGAGAAGCTGGGCGCCTACGGCCACGATCTTGCGGCCGTAGCGGTCCGCGAGCCTGCCGCCGAGCAAGGCGCCTGGTAGGTAGGCCATCGAAGTGAAGAACATGAAGTTTCCCGCCTGCCGTTCGTCCAGACCGAGCTTCTTGGTGAGGAACAGGGTCAGGAAGGGAAAGACGAAGATGCCCGCCCCGTTGACCACGGTGGCGAAGAAAAGCACGTATACCGGAGGAGGAAGCCCCCGGTATAGCCGGAACATCGAAAAGAACCTGTTCTTCATATTCTTGGTTTTCATGGCTGGGCACAGGTTAGCCGCCCGTGCCTCCCCTTTCAAGCGACGGAACGGTTTGAATCGGTCGGTACTTTGACGAAGCGGGTCGCGGCGAAATTGGCGAGGGCGATGAGGGCGCCGGCGGCGAATACCCACTGGTAGCCGAAGGCATCCCAGAGCAGGCCGGCGGAAAGGGCGACGGCGATGGAGAAGATATGGTCAATGGAAATGCCCATGGCCAGCGTGGGGGCGATGTCCGCGTCGAATTCGGCCGTCTTCTTGAGCCAGGTGGAACGAGCCATGCCGAAAGAAAGGAGCAGGGAGTCGGCGACGTAACAGGCGCATACGACCGCGAAGGCGATCGAATCGGGGAAGATGAAGGCCGCGAAACCGTACAGCAGGCAGACCGGAACGAGCACCACCGCCTCAAGGCCCAACATGAAGCGTTCCCCGCGGGTGTCCACCGCTTTTCCTATCAACGGCTGCAACACGACGCCGGCGAAGCCCGCGGCGAAATACAGGGCCGCCAGCACCGAGGTCGGCTTGCCGTAGACCACCACGATCACCCAGGGGGCGAAGGTGATGAACAGCTGCTTGCGCGTTCCGAATAGGACCGATAGGAGATAGAAGAGGCCGTAACGCTTCTTGAGCACCAGGCGCGGTTCCTTCCTGTCGCGTTTGGCGGTCGACATCGAAGCGAGGGAAAGGCTCCCGACAAGAAATACGATGCCGGCGGCGACGAAATTCGCCTTGAAACCGAAGGCGAGGCGGTCCGGTCCGATGAGGGAGAAGCCGACGAACACCAGGGCGCCCCCCGCCAATTGGGCCAGGTTTTTCAGGGCGTTGGCGCGGCCGAGCAGGCTGCCCTCGTTCCCCGCCGTGGCGAGTTCCATTCCGATGGACTGGTTCAGCGGCAGGAACAGGTGCAGGCCGAGGCTGTACAGGAAGAGCCAGCCGGTCATCGCGGAGAAGGTCGGCGAAAGGTTCGCCAGCAGCATGATGCCCGCCGCCTGCATGACGAAGGAAAGCGCGCCTATCCTCCTGCCGGGAAGGAAGGCGAGAAGGGCCGCGATGAAGACATTGAGGAAGCCGGGAATCTCGCGCGGGAGCTCCAGGGCGCTGCGCGCCGCGGCCCCTATCCTGAACGTGGAGTTCAGGTAGTTGTTGAGGGATGAATCCACCATCGCGACCGCGAGTCCCATGCAGGCTATCGCGATGAAAAATTTCGTCTTGTCGCGCGCCGGATTCATCGTCAGTTCCTGAAACTGTGGATGGGCGCCGGAATGCGTCCGCCTCGGGCTATGAAGGCGTCGCTGGAGAAGGCATGCGTGGCCAGGATGGGCGCTCCTCCCAGGAGGCCTCCGAACTCCGCCCAATCGCCCGCTTTTTTTCCGGGAACCGGAATCACGCGGACCGCGGTCGTCTTGTTGTTGACCATGCCGATGGCCATCTCGTCGGCGATGATGGCGGCTATTGTCGAAGCGCTCGTATCGCCGGGCAGGGCTATCATATCGAGGCCCACCGAGCAGACGCAGGTCATCGCTTCCAGCTTGTCCAGGGTGAGCGATCCCGCGCGGACCGCGGCGACCATGCCCTCGTCCTCGGAAACGGGGATGAAGGCGCCGGAAAGGCCTCCGACGTGGGTGGAGGCCATCACCCCGCCCTTTTTCACCATGTCGGTGAGCAAAGCCAGGGCCGCGGTGGTTCCGTGGGTACCCGCGGATTCCAGGCCGAGTTCCTCCAGGATGCGGGCCACCGAATCGCCCACCTCGGGGGTCGGGGCGAGGGACAGGTCCAGGATGCCGAAGGGCACCCCCAAGCGGCGCGCCGCCTCCATGCCGACCAGCTGGCCCATGCGGGTGATCTTGAATGCCGTCTTTTTTATGGCGTCGGCCACTTCGTCGAAGCTCGCTCCCCGGTAGGCTTCCAGGGCGGCTTTGACTACGCCGGGGCCGGAGACGCCGACGTTCAGGGTCGCATCCCCTTCACCCGGGCCGTGGAAGGCGCCGGCCATGAAGGGATTGTCCTCGGGAGCGTTGCAGAAGACGACGAGCTTTGCGCAGCCCAGTCCGTCCAGGTCCGCGGTGAGCGCCGCCGCTTCCTTCACGATCCGGCCCATCTCGCGGACCGCGTCCATGTTGATGCCGCTCTTGGTGCTGGCGACGTTGACTGATGCGCAGACGCGGTCGGTAAGCGCCAAGGCACGGGGGATGGAATCGATGAGGCGCTGGTCGGAGGTCGTCATCCCCTTCTGAACGAGGGCCGAGAACCCCCCGACGAAGTCGATGCCCAGCTCCTTGGCGACCCCGTCCAGCGTGGCTGCCCAAGGAGCATAATCGACATCGTCCGAAGCCGCCGCCACGAGGGCGATGGGGGTCACGGAGACGCGCTTGTTGATGATGGGGATGCCGTATTCGTTTTCGATGTCGCGCCCTACCTTCACGAGGGGGCCGGCGACGCGAAGGAGCTTTTCCCTGATCATCGAACGGGATTCCTTGCCCGAGGCACGGGAACAGTCCAGGAGCGAGACGCCGAGCGTGATCGCGCGGATATCCAGCTTGTTGCGGAGGAACATGTCCACCGTTTCCTTGATCTCGAAGGGCGTGAACAGCATGCGTCCGCCCTAGATCCGGTGCATCGCGCTGAAGACGCGCTCGTGCATCACGCTGATGGAGACGCCCATCGACTCGCCGAGGGCGGAGAGTTCCGCTTTGACTTCCGAAAGGTTCTTGGTGGCGGCGGTCAGGTCGACCATCATCATCATCACGAAATTCCCCGATAGGACGGTTTGGCTGATATCCTCGATGTTGATGTCGCGCTCGGCGAGGAAGGCGCTCACCTTGGCGATGATGCCGACTTTGTCGTTGCCGACGACGGTCACGATAGCGTTCATTCGGATCCTCCGTTCGCCGAATAATATAGGAAGCCCGCCGTTTGGTCATCGTCCCTTCACGGGATTGACCGCGAAAGCCCCTCCCAATATCATGTCGGCCATGCTGATAGCCATAGCCCTCGCCGCTTATGCGGTCGTGCTTCTTTCCGTCGCCCTCGCCAGCCTCCGTTGGGGAGACAGCATGGAGAATTTCCTCGTCGCCGGTCGGAAGCAGCCGAAATTCCTGGTGGTCGCTTCCATGCTCGCCTCAACGATCGGAGGCGGCATCACCATCGGCACCGTCCAGAAAGCCCAGACCCTGGGCTTCGCGGCCTTCTGGTTCGTCGCGGCCGGCGGATTCGCCCATTTCCTGCAGGGGGGGCTGCTCTCCCGGAAGGTCCGCGAAAGCGAAGCCCTGACGATGGCCGACCTGGCCGACAGGACCGCCGGGTCCCTGGCGAGGACGCTGACCTCCGTCATCGTCCTCGTCACCTGGACGGGTATCGCTGCGGCTCAGTTCGTAGCGGTGGCGCGGGTGCTCGGAACCCTCGTGGGCTTTGACCACGCGACCTCCGTCGCGATCGCGGCTGCCTTCATCGTCGTCTATACCCTGATCGGCGGCCAGAAATCCGTGCTCCGTACCGATTTTTTCCAGTTCGGAGTGCTCGCCCTCGCATTGCTCGGCAGCCTGGCCTGGCTGTATTTCGCCCAGCCGCCCGCGCCGGACACGATACGGATCGACCTCTTCACCGCCGCTTTCGGTCCCTTGGACCTTTTATATTACGTGGTGGTGATCGGCGGATCTTACTTCATCTGCCCAATGATGTTTTCCCGCATCCTTTCGGCCAAATCCCCGGCCGACGCCCGGCGTTCTTCTTTCATGAGCGGCATCGGCATGCTCGGTTTCGCCTTGGTCCTTACCTTCATCGGCCTATGGGCGGCTGCGACCGGCTTCGACGCAGGCAAGCTGGATCCCCTGAACGCCATCGCCAAGTCGGTCCTGCCCCGCCCCCTCGGCGCGCTCCTGGTATTCGGGCTCCTGGCCGCCATCCTGTCCACCGCCGACACGGTACTGCTGACCGCGGCGGGGATAGCACAGAACGACCTGGTCAAGAAAAATTCGGTCCTGGGCGTGAGGTTGTGGACGGTCGCCGTCGGCGCGGTCGGCGCTTTCGTCGCCCTGTTCCACATGGACGTGATCGGCCTGCTCATGAAGACCTACAACGGATACACGGCCGGGCTCGTCCCCGCCCTTTTCGTGGCCCTGCTCTTCGCCCGATTCGAGAACGGAGCCTCACGGCGCCGTCCGTCCGCGGCGCTGTTCGCGGTCGCCATCGCGCTCGGCTATGCGCTCGGGCTTGCGGGCAGCCTGGCCGGCACGGGCGCGTTGTCCAAGATCCTGCCCCTCGTAGGCATGACCGTTTCGACCCTGCTTTCCCTGCTCGCATTCGGAACGGGCGAAGCCCGCGCGATGCGGACATAGGAGCGCGCCGCATGGAATACGAACCCATCCGCGCCCGTGCGCTGGAGCTTTTCGCGGCCGGCTATAACTGTTCCCAGGCTACCTTCGCCGCCCTCGCCCCATCCCTGGGTATGGATGAGGCCACCGCCCTGAAGACGGCCGCTTCATTCGGCGGCGGAATCGCGCGCAGCGGGGGCGTTTGCGGCGCCCTTACAGGCGCCCTGTTGGCCCTGGGCCTCAAGCGGGGCCAGTGCGACATTAGTCCGGAAATCAAGAATGCGATGTACCTTCGCGCCGGCGCCCTGATGGATGCCTTCGCCAAGGGCCGTCCGTCCGCCGACTGCCGCGACCTCATCGGCTGCGACCTGTCCACGGCGGAAGGCCGCGCCGCTGCCCTATCGCGCGACGTGCATAAAACGGTCTGCCGCGACCTCGTCGCCGAGGCTGTCAGGCTCGTCATCGAAGAACGCTAGAGCCTGCGGGGGCGGCGGCCGAATGCCGTTTATTTATTTTCCGGCAGGCCGTGTTCGATCAGGAAGATGTCGAGCACGGTCAGGAAAATGATGACGATCATGGGACCGAGCACCAGCCCGTTGAAGCCGAAGATCGAGATCCCGCCGAGTATCGAGAAGAAGATGATGAGCGGATGGAGCTTGATCCTGTCCTTCAGGAACAGGGGCCTGAGCACGTTGTCAAGGGTGGAAATGAATACGCCGCAGATGGCGAGGAAAATGAAACCCCCGACCGGGTCGCCGCCGAGGATCCTGAGCACGCCGAGCGGTCCCCAGACGGCGCCGGCGCCGATCATGGGTATGAACGAACAGAAGAACAGGATGATGGCGAGCGCGAGGGACCCTTCGATCTTGAAAAGGGAAAAGATCAGCAGGGCCATCAAGGCTTGGGCGACTGCGACCAGAATATAGCCGAACACGAGATTCCGGGTGATGTCGCGGAACTTTCCGACTAGTTCCTTCATATATTCGTTCCGGATGGGTACCGCCCGCACGACGAGCTTCAGAAGATAATCCCCGTCGACGTAGAAAAAGAAGAGCGTGAAGATCATGAAAACCAGGCTGATGAGGAGGAGTCCCAGATTCCTGGCCATGCCCGTGGAGAAGCGTACGAGCGTATTCACGCCGACGGATAGCGCCTCCGCGAGACGTTCCTTGAGGTCGAAGGCGGGAAGGTCCCCCGTGTCTATGCCGAGCCGCGAAAGGAATAGTGATACCGAATCGATTTCCCCGCTGAAAAAATCAGGATTGGCGTTGATAAAATCCCGCCCGGCACGGATGAGGATGGAGAGTTGCCTGGCCAATTGAATGAGGACGAAGGACAGGGGCAGGACGATCACGACGACCGAGGCGATGGAAAACAAGCCGGCGGCCAGATATCGGACGATGCGCGCGGTGCGCTTTGAAAGGTCCAACCCGCGGATGATGCGGTGATACAGGGGACTGAACATGATGTACAGCAGGGTCGACCAGAGCAATATCGTGAAGAAGGGCGCGAAAATCCGCGCTACGGCCGCGAGCAGGAGCAGGAATACCGCGGCGAAGAACCAGGTTTGTACTCGTTTAGATTCCATTCGGTCTCCTAAAGTCCGGCGAGGATGCGTTCCGCTTCCGTCCGGCGGGAAAAATCCGGTTTGCGTTTCAGGAGATCCGAGAGCCGTTGCTTGGCTTGGGCCGGATCCCCGAGTCCTGCGTAGGTCTTGCCCAGCTCGAAGGTCGCGTCCCAGTTGGTCGGCTCCAGTTTCACGAGTTCGAGGTACGCGTCGCGCGCCTTTTCCAGTTTTCCCGCGCCGACGTAGCCGCGCGCGAGGTTCAGGCGGGTCGTGCCGTTCTTCGGCTCCACGGCGAGCGCCCTTTCGTAATGCTCGGCGCTTTTTTCCCACAATTCCTTGCGCGCGTAGGCGGCGCCAAGGTTATTGTTGACTTCGAAAGCCTTGGGATCCACGTTGTAGGCTTCGATTAGGTAATCCAGCGCCTTGTCGGGAAAGCCGCCGGACAGGTACAGGCCGCCGAGGTTGGCGCGCGGTTTCACGTAGTTCTTGTCCAGGGCAGCCGCCTTTAGGTAGGCGGCTATGGCTCCGTCCACGTCGCCGGAAGCCTCGGAAGCCAGTCCGAGGGTATATCGGTAGACGGCGTTGGATTCCGCGGCGGCGACCGCCTTGCGGGCGTAGGAGACCGCCTCGTCGTTCTTGCCGAGGGCGATTTTGACGACCGCCATGTTGTAGTTCGTCTGGTCGTCCGCGGCGGAGACGGCCACGGCTTTGGCGAAGGAAGTTTCGGCCGACACGAAATCTCCGGCGGCGCTCTGCGCGGCGCCGAGCTCCCTCAGGGAAGCCAGGTCGTCGGGAGCGAATTTCAGGGCCTTCCCGAACGCCTCTATCGCGCCCTTGGTATCCCCTTTTCCGGAGAGCAGGCGGCCTATCTCGCGGTGCGCGCTGGCGTAGTCGGGTTTGACGCCAACGGCCTTGCGGTAGGCGGCCAGCGCCTCGTCCCTTTTCCCCAGCGCGCGCAGGGTGCCGCCCAGATTGTACCAGGCGGCCTCGAAATCGCTTTTCAGGGCCGTCGTGGTTTCGAAGGCGGCCCGGGCGTCGGCGAATTTCCGGGCATTGAAGTAAGCCCGGCCCAGTTCGAAGCTGTAGAGGTAGTTTTTGGGATCCAGGCGGCCCGCTTCCTTGAGTTCGGTAACCGCGTTGTCCCATTGCTTGAGGTCCCCGTTTATCTTGCCCAACGTATAGTGGGGGAGCGGCTGGTTGGAATCTGCCTTGATCGAATCCCGCGCGTAGCGGATCGAATTCTTGAGCGCATCCTGGCCGTCCTTTCCGTCCCTGTCGCGCGCGAAGCCGTCATACCAGGAGTCGGCGATCTCCGCCAGCTTCTGCCCCTGGAAGCGGGATTCACCTTCGGGTACCCGTGCGGCCGCTTCCTGGAAGCTCGTATCCGCCTCGGAATAGGCCCCTCTGGAAATGGCCGACTTGCCCTGCGAGATGAGGTCGTTCACGATCCCCATCTTTTCCTGGAGCTCTTTCGATTTTTTGGCTAATTCCTCTTCCTGTGTTTTCTTGCGGGCCGCCGCCGCTTCCGCCTGGGCTTTCCGGGCGGCCTCCTCCTCGGCCCGGGCGGAAGCGGCCGCTTCGGCGGCGCGCTTGCGCTCCTCCTCCGCTCTGACGCGGACTGCCGCCTCTTCGGCCGCACGAGCGGCAGCCGCTGCCGCGGCCGCCGCGGCTTGCGGCGACTGGGCGGCAACCTTGGAAACGGATTCCACCGCCTTTCCGATCTGTTCGAGCGCGGTTGAAACGGACTTTTCGTCGGATCGCTTGGCGGCCGCCTCGACGGCGGATTTTTCGCCTTCAAGTCCGCGCTTGGCGTCTATCGCAGCGTCCCTGAGCCGCTTGGCCTCCGCGTCGGAAGCATCCGCGATCAGGAGCCTGTCCAGCAGGTCGAGCGCGCGCTGGTATTCGCCCTGATCCACGTAATCCCGCGCGAGGGCGAGGGTGTTCGCCCTCGACTTGGCTTCGCCGCGGCCCGAACCGAGGACCATCAATGCGCCTCCGCCCAGCGCCAGCGCCAGAATGACTGCCGCGACCGCCGCCCATATCACCAAAGGCTTCTTCCCGTCGGACTTTTCGCCGGATTTCATGCCGCCATCCTTCTCGTCATCGCTCATAATTCCCTATCCTCCCGGTCCGTCGCCCGCGCTATTCCAGCACGAACTCCCCGTCGTATTGCAGGACCTCTTCCGATCCGGCGGAAAGTCCCCGCGTGTCCTCCGCGGCGGCCTGCAGGGAGGCCGAGACCTCGTCCAGCAGGCGTTTCCTGCGATCGGCTTCTTCCTTCACGACGAGCGCGGCCTCTTCCGTGCGACGCGCTTCGGCGGTGAACTCGTCCCCGATGAGGGCTATCAACTTTTCGATATCCGGCCGCTTCGGCGAATCGGGAACGAGCTCCAGATATTTTCGGTAATCGTCGACGGCTTCACGGAGGGAGCCTGTCCTGATGCGCGCGTTGGCGCGGTTGAGCCAGGCGCCCGCCAATCCCGGGTCGGCGACCAAGGCCTGGCTATAATACGGCTCGGAAAAGGCGGCGGACCCCTTGGCGAAGTAGATGTTCGCCAGGTTGAAGGCCATGGTCGCCTGCAGGCTGCCCGCGCGGGGCAGGGCCTTCCGGAGGGTTTCGATGGCCTCGTCGATTCGGCCAACCTGGAGGTAGGCCAGGCCCAGGTACAGGCTCGCCTTGGCGTTCGCGGGGTCTTCGCGCACGGCCTTCTCCAGTGACGGAACGGCATCGGCCGCCTTGTCGCGCATGAACAGATCTTCACCGCGCGCGAAGGAGACGGCCGCGGTATCGGCGGCCTGCGCCACCGCGGCGGACGGAACGATAATGGTCGCAGCCAGCAGCAACAGAGTCCCGCGGACGATTTGACATGATTTCGTAAAATAACTAATCTTCACGGTTGTAGGATACCACGGGAGAACGAGGAGCGTCATGACCGGTTTGGTGCTATTGATCATTCTTCTAGGTATCGGCATAGGGTTCCTCTCCTTCGTGATAGTCCGGTCCGTCATGATTCCCAAGCGGGCCGAGATGATCGTGGCCCTCCTGAAGCAGGGCAAGATCCAGGCGGCGGTGAAAGCCGCCCGCGCCATCATCGCCAAAGACCCCCGCAACGCGGAGGCCCACTACATTCTCGGCCAGGCCTACCTCGTCGAAAACAAAGGCGAGCTCGCCCTCATGGAATACAAGACGGTCAACCAGATCGGCGCTTTCGGTCCGGGTCTGCCGGAAACGGAATTCCGGCGCAAGATGGCCCAGCTGTACGACCGCTTCGGCCAAGCGGAGGAGGCGCTCAAGGAATTCCTGCTGCTCGTGAAGCTCGAACCTTTCCAGGCCGACCATTATTACTGGGCAGGCAAGCTCTTCGGAGACCGCAACCGCGCAGACATGGCCTTGGACTATCTGCGTAAGGCAGTGGAGCTGGATACGCGCCATGGGAAGGCCCACTTCGAGCTGGGTATCCGCCTGTACCGGGAAAAGAAACCCGTGGAAGCCAAAGCCGAGCTGGACGCCTCGCTGAAATACGATTCGGACAACGCCCAAGCCTATTTCTACCTCGGAAAACTGCAAAAGGAATCCCACGATTACGTGGCGGCCCTACTGTCGTTCGAAAAAGCCCAGCGGGATCCCGAGTACAAGGCCAAAGCCCTCGTGGAACGGGGCGGCTGCTACATGAGCATGAACAGCATGGAGAAGGCGATCCCCGAACTGGAGCGGGCCGTCCGCAGCGCCAGCGACGAAGGTTCCACCGAAGCCCTGTACGCCCGATATTTTCTGGCCATGTGCCACGAGAAACTCAGGGATCTGGACAAGGCTATTGAGCAATGGGAAAAAATCTACGCCAAAAAGGCGGGTTTCCGGGATGTCGCGGAGAAACTGGCTCATTACCAGGAGTTCCGCACCGACGATAAAATGAAGGATTACCTCACCTCCAGCCAGGAGGAATTCATCGATTTCTGCAAAGCCATCGTCACCCAGGGCATGTCGCTCCAGGTTCGGGACGTATCCGACATTCCCAACGGTTGCGACCTTATCGCGGTCGAAGGAGACTCCGCCAAGTGGCTGAACGCGCGCAAGATGCCCCGGCTGATCCGGATGATGCGTTCGCCCGACATAATCGACGATTCCATGGTCCGAGCCCTGCTGGAACAGATGAAGAAGCTCAACCTTACGCGGGCCGCCATCGTGACGAGTTCCGGCTTCTCCCGTTCGGCGACCGAGTTCGCCGATTCTCGCCCCCTCGATCTTTTCAATAAGGATCAACTCCAGGAGTTGCTGGAGAAAGTCGACCTGTACGGATCCTCGCGTCGTTCATGAAAATCCTTTGCATCTCCGACCAGATCGACCCTCTCGTCTACAGCGCCGCGCTCAAGCAGCGGTTCGGTGACGTCGATCTGGTCATAAGCGCGGGCGACCTGCCCATGGATTACCTCGGATTCATCGTCTCCACCCTCAACAAGCCCCTGCTCTTCGTTTTCGGCAATCATGACCTGAAGGAATTTTCGTATTACTGCCCGGAACCGGAAGATCGCCTGCGCGCGCGGAATTTCCGGGACGGGACGGATGCTGTCGGCGAATCGGGCGCGATCCATATCGGATTCAGTACCCGACGGGAGTGCGGACTCCTGTTCGTCGGCCTCGGCGGATCGTTGAAGTACAACAACGGCCGGAATCAATACAGCGAATTCCAAATGAGGCTGAGAATTCTTCGCCTGATCCCCTCGCTCTTGTGGAACCGTCTCTTCCACGGTCGTTTCCTGGATATACTGGTGACGCACGCGCCTCCGCGCGGTATCCATGACAAGGAGGACGCCTGCCACCGGGGCTTCAAGTCCTTCCTCTGGTTCATGAAGACATTCAAACCGGCCTACCTGGTCCATGGCCATATCCACCTGTACGATCTTACCGCCCTGCGTTCCACGCGCTTCGGGAACACGCTCGTCGTCAATGCCTACAGCCATTACCTGATAGAAATCGGAGATCGCGCATGAGCGATATGCACAGCATCCAGGCATCCGAGGATTTTTCCAAGGCGCGGGGCCGAGCCTTCCTTTCGCGCATACAGCATTTTCTGGACGCGGATAAGGACCGCCTGCTTTCATTCAGCGACGTGAAGGAAATCCTGAAGCCGAAGAACGAAACCTACCGGGGCATGCGGACGGTTTCCATCGACCTGATCGTCGGCAGCGAAGGCCGGTACCGCGATTTCACAAAATTCTTTCTGCCCAAGGCCGATCACCTGCGTTCGCGCTGGGAACGCGTGGACATGGCCCATCTGAAGGACATCATTCTTCCTCCCATTCAGTTGTACGAGATAGGCGGGGTCTACTTCGTCCGGGACGGGAACCACCGCGTCTCCGTCGCGCGGATGCAGGGTACCGAATCCATCGACGCCGAAGTGACGAGCCTTTCCAGCGAGATCCGCATCGATCCCTCCATGGACGCGGACGCCCTGCGCAGGGCGGTCGTCCAATACGAAAAGGACCTCTTCTACGAGAAGACCTCTTTCGGTGAATTGACCGAATGCGATGACATGGACTTCACCGCGCCGGGGCGCTACGACGTGATCTACAACCACATCCTCGTGCACAAGTATTACCTGAACGAAAGGGCGAACGGGGAAATCGGCTTCGCAGACGCCCTCGTGTCCTGGTACAACAACGTGTACAAGCCGATCATCGACATCATTATCGAGGACAGGCTCTATTCCCGCTTCCCGGGCCGCACGCCGAGCGATCTGTACGTCTGGATCGTGAAGCATTGGGATTTCCTGAAACGGAAGTACGGAGTCCTGTATTCGGTGACGGAAGCCGCCCGTGATTTTTCTTCCAAATACGGGAAGGATCGCATGACCGCCTTCCGGGAAGCGTTTGCCGCGCTCGCCCGCCGTATCTTCGGCGGGGGACGCTGAGCGCGGGCCATGGCCGTACTCTCAATCCAATCCCATGTCGTTTACGGGCACGTCGGAAACGATGCGGCCGTCTTCCCGTTGCAACGCCTCGGACACGAGGTCTGGCCGGTTCATACCGTGCAATTCTCCAACCATACGGGCTACGGAACCTGGCGGGGATCTGCTTTCGGCGCCGGCCACGTATGGGAACTTATCCGTGGCATCCAGGAGCGCGGCGTGCTCGGCGACTGCCAGGCCGTCCTTTCGGGCTACCTCGGCAGCGCCGAAACGGGAGAAGCGGTGATCGATGCGGTCGCCCAGGTCCGCAAGGCGAATCCGCGCGCGGTTTATTGCTGCGATCCGGTCATGGGGGACGACGGGAAAGGTTTCTTCGTCAGCGCCGACATTCCGGAACTATTCGCCTCGCGGATCGTGCCGCTCGCGGACATCGTCACCCCGAACCGCTTCGAACTGGAGGCGCTCGCCGGTATCCCGATCGGATCGATGGCGGACGCCCGGAAGGCCGTCGCTCTGCTGCACGCCCTCGGTCCCGGGGTGGTGCTCGTGACGAGCTTCCACGAGCGGGCAGGTCCGCGCGACGACGGAACCGTAGCCATGCTCGTCTCCGACGGCAGCGGGCAACGCCTGATCAATACTCCGCGCCTTGACTTCTCCACGGCGCCGAACGGCACGGGCGATTTGACGGCTGCCCTTTTCCTCTCGCGGTGGCTGAAGACCCGCGATTGCGAGGAGTCCCTGGAGTACGCGGCCGCCGCCGTCTGGGCCGTGCTGGAGCGGACACTGAAGGATGGAGGACGGGAATTGGCCCTGGTGAGCGCCCAGAAGCTCATCGAGAATCCGGAACGCCGTTTTTCTTCGATTGCCCTTTGATCAGGTCCGCAAGCTCCTCCTTGGAGAATTCATACCGGCTCGCGCAGTTGTGGCAGACGAGCTCGGCCGGATGGGGACCCTCCTCCAGCATCTTTTCCAGTACTCCGCCCTGCAGGTGTCCGAGGAACAGGGAGAAACGATCCTTGGAGCAGTCGCAGTCGAAGGCGATCGGGCCCTCCTCCAGGATTTCCGTCTCGAAGGCATCGAACCATTCGGCGAGCAGTTCTTCCCTGTTCCGCCCCAGCGAAAACCATGACCCGAGCGACGGCAGCTCCGCGAGCCGGACTTCCGCGTCGGCGACGTCCATCTCCTTGGCCCCAGGCATCGCCTGCAGGAACAGGCCGCCCGCGCCCGCGACGCGTCCCGCCTTGTCGAAGCGGACGCTCAGCGCCACCGCCGTTCGCGTCTGTTCGGAAACCAGGAAGTATTCGGTGAGGTCCTCCGCGATGCGTCCGTATTTCAGGGCGACGGTTCCGGTGAATTGCTCCGCTCCAGCCCTATGGCGGATGACCGAGAGCGTGCCCTCCCCGATGAAGGGTTTGAGGTCGAAACTCCGCAACGGCGTTTCCAAACGGACGGCGTCGTTGAAGAGGTATCCGCGTATGCTGCCGTCCCAGGTGGACTCGACGGAAAAGCCGCGCAGGACGCCGGAACAGTCCATGCGCAGCGTGGCCCGGTCTCCGTCCTTCAGCGTCACGGAAAATAGGCCGGCCGCCAGGTAAGCCTGGCCCAGGGCGAGGGTTTCCAGCACGCCGAGTTCGTGGTTGGCGCGCATGCGGGCGACCATTGAAGTACCCGCGAGAACGGCGCCGCGCACCGCTCCCCCCATGAGGGAAAAGCGGGTCACGCCGTCCGGAGCCAGCGCCCCGATCCGCTCCAGGAGTTCGGTATCCGCGATGGGTGCTCTATTCATGCCCTATGCATAGCCCGGCCCCGCGGTCTTGGTCTATACTCGTTTGATGTCCGCCGCCCAGCCACGGCTTTTCTCAGACTTCATAGGTCCCGATGCCGACCGCTTCGCCATTTTGTACTCGATGCTCATGGACGGAGGTCTGGAGCCGCTGGTGGCCGAGCTTTCCGGGAGCCGTCATCTGGTGGTCGGACCGCGCGGGAGACTCGGACGGATCGGGCGGCGAGCAAAGCCGCGGACCGTCCTTCTGGCGCACTACGACCGCGCGGCGGGCACTCCCGGCGCCAACGACAATTCCGCCGCGGTTTTCCAGTTGGCGGAGGCGGCCGCGCGATTGCGCGCCGAGGGAAAGGACGGATGGCTCGCGGTCTTCACCGACAGGGAGGAAGCGGCCGGACGGGACGGGGCCAAGGGCCAGGGCGCCTACGCGCTCGCCGAGGGACTGAAATCCCTTTCGCTTTCAGGCGCCGACGTCTTCATCTTCGACGCTTGCGGCAGAGGGGATACCCTCATCGTGTCGACCGCTGTCGACGCCCTCCTGAGCGAAGAAGGAAGCGGCGGAAACGGCAGGACGCTTTCGGCCATCCGATCCCTCCGGGAAAAGGCTCTGCGCGCGGCGGAGACGAGCGTCGGGTCCCGCGTGATGCTGGCGCCGACGCCCTTTTCCGACGACGCGGGTTTTCTTGCGGCGGGCATCGCCGCCCAGACGGTGACCCTGCTTCCCGCCGGGGAAGCGGCCGTCCTGACCCGGGCGTCGCGGAACGCGGGCATTTCTTCCAGAGCCCTCGTCAGCCGGGAAAGAGGCGGTCCGGAAAAAGAAAAAAGGCTCCAAGACGCGTTCCCGCGCACATGGAGCCTTCTTCATACGGCCTCGGACGATGCGGCATCGTTGACCTTTTCTTCCTTCCCCATGGTCGTCCGCTTCGCCGTTGCCTTATGCGGCTGATTCACGCCTTAAGCAATGCCGCATAGGCCTCGATCGCGGAGTCGCCGGACGTACCGGAGAGAACCTGCTTGGTCAGCAACTTCCCGAGCTGCACGCCTTCCTGGTCGAAACTGTTGAGATTCCACGCGAAGCCCTGGAACATGACCTTGTTTTCGAAGTGAGCCAACAGGGCTCCGAGGGCCGCGGGCGTCAGGGACTTTCCGAAGATGAGGCTGGAAGGCCTGCCGCCGGGGAATTCCTTGTTGCCGTTCGCGTCCTTTTTCCCTTTGGCGAAAGCGATGATCTGGGCGACGAGGTTGGCCTTGAGCTTGGTCTGGCTGGATGAACCGTCCACTTCGACGTCCTCTCCGCGCAGGCTGTCCTGGAAGCCGACGAACTGCAGGGGGACGATATCGCTTCCCTGGTGCAGCAGTTGGTAGAAGGAATGCTGCCCGTTCGTGCCGCTTTCCCCGAACACGACAGGACCGGTGGCATAGGCGACAGTCTTGCCGGCCCGGTTGACGCGCTTGCCGTTGGATTCCATGTCCAGTTGCTGGAGGTGGGCGGGGAAACGGTTCAAGGATTGGCTATACGGAAGGACGGCGGTCGTCGGATAACCGAGGAAGTTCCGTTCCCAGATGCCGATGAGGGCGTCCAGCAGCGCCGCGTTCTTGCGGATGTCCTTCTGCAGGGCCCCGAGGTCGGCTTCGTGGGCGCCGCGGAGGATTTCGGAGAAGGTTTCCTTTCCGAACGCGAGGGACAGGATGACGCCGCCGACCGCCGAGGTGGAAGAATAGCGTCCGCCGATGAAATCGTCGATATAGAACGAATCCAGATACGCCGGATTCCGTGCCAGGGGGCTGGTCTCGCTCGTGACCGCCACCATATGTTTGGTCGGATCCAGGCCCGCCTTCAGGAGGCGCGCCTTCACGAACAGTTCGTTCGCCAGGGTTTCCTGGGTGACGCCGCTCTTGGAGACGAGCACGAAAAGCGTGCGGGCCGGATCGATGCGGGCCATGACCTGGGCGGCATCGTCGGGATCCACGTTCGAGATGAATTGTCCCGCCATCTTCCGCTTACCGTTGGCGTCCGCCCAATTTTCGAGCGCAAGGTACAGGGCCCGGGGTCCCAGGTCCGATCCGCCGATGCCGATCTGGACCACGGTGGTGAACGCGTCTCCGCCTGTTCCCCGGAGGGCGCCGGAATGGACCTTGTCGGCGAAGACTCCCAACCGTTCAAGTTCATGTTCGTAAAATGCGCCGAGGTCGCGGCCCTCATGGACGACCGCCTTTCCGCAACGCCCCCTGAGCAGCTGATGAAGCACGCGCCTGCTTTCGCCCGTGTTCATGAACTCTCCGTCGAGCAGCTGTGTATATTTCCCTATCAGCTCCTGTTCGTCGGCAAGGGCCTGGAGTTCGTTAAGAATGCGCTCGTCCACCGCTTTCGCGGCCCAGGAATAGGTCAGGCCCGCGCCGATCGGTATCTGGGCCTGCCGGACCCGCGCCGCGTCCAGGATTACGGAAAAATCGAATGGCTTTCCCTTGGGCGCGAGCGAAAGCAACTTGGAGTACGCGGAAGACGAGTCAAGGTTCGAATAGGCGATCATTGCAACTCCTCGGACCGATCCGGCGAACTTGAAGTTCGGGCGAACTACATGTTCCTGCGGTCAATCCTCCAATTCGGGGATCTTTTCCTTCATCTGGGCCAGGAAATCCTCTCCGCTCACATCTTCCCTGAGGCATACGAAGACGGTATTGTCGCGACCGGCGATCGTGCCAAGCACTTCGTCGAGGGCGAGGTTGTCCACCGCCAGGGCTACCGAGTCCGAGTGGCCGGAATAGGTTTTGATGACCGCCATGTTGAGGGACCAATCTATGGAAATATAACCGCGCAGGAAATCCTGCGCATAGGTGCGTTCAGTTTCCTGCCTGTCGTCGTCTCCGGGCAAGGAATAGACATAACCGTTATGGCCGTCCGATATTTTGCCCACCTTCAGGAGTTTCAAGTCCCTGGAAAGCGTCGCTTGCGTGACGATGAAGCCTTCCTTCTGGAGGTGCCCGAGGAGGTTTTCCTGCGATTCGATCCTGTATGTCTTTATGAGCTTTCGTATCGCCTTCAGGCGGGCGAGTCGTTCTTTCACCATGACCCCACGAATAAATATTCCTGTACTCTGCATAAAGATACGACTTGAAAGATTTTTATTCAAGCCCCGGCGACCGGCGGGCTTCCGTTTCACGCCGCTCAAGAGCGGAGACCCGACCGCCGATAGTAGAATCGGAGGCCTTTTTGGATAACGACGGCAAGCAGGTACCGGCTCCCTTTCCACCGCATTTCGACCCGGAAACCGCCGAAGGCACCCATTCCGTGGTGCTCGGTCCCCGACGGGACGACGGGACCCTCCAGATCGATATCCCGGAAGGCAATCTCGAAGCGCACGCGGACTTCCTTCCGCCGTATGGGGAAGGTCAGCCGCTCACCCCCGAGTATATCGCGGCCATGCTCGAACGGCTCGGCATCGTTTACGGCATAGATTGGACCACGATACAGGACACGGCGCTGGAATGCAACCTGAATCGAAAGACCGTCCGGTCCGTCGTCGTGGCGCGGGGCGATTCGCCGGTCGACGAGGTCAGGGAATACTTCGAGATCGAATCCGGTTTCAAGGAATGGCCCCGGCTTCCCGACGGGGACGTGCCGCGCGTCGATTACCGAGAAATATCGCCCTTCGTCGTCGTAACGAAGGGGCAACCGCTCGCACGGCTCGTGAAGGCAGTAAAGGGACGCGAGGGCAAGGACATATTGGGCAACGTCATCCCGATGCCCGTCAAGAGGCCTGAAGGAATGACGGCCGGACCGAACGCCCGCGTCTCCGGCGAAGAGATCATTGCATCCTGCGACGGGCGTCTCGTCCAGAAGGGAACGGAACTTGCGGTCGAAGAAGTGCTGGCGGTCAAGGGAGCGGTGGGCTACAAGACGGGTCATATCGCCTTTCCCGGCGACGTCATCATAGACGGGAACGTGGCCGACGGATTCAAAGTGTATTCCGGCGGATCCATCGTCGCCAAGCAGACCTTCGACGCGACGGATGTCGTCGCCAAGAAAGACCTCATCGTGGCCGGAGGCATCATCGGACGCGGACGGGCTTCCATACGGGTTGGAGGGTCGATCCGCACGAAATTCATCCAGAATTGCCATGTCGCCTGTCGCGGCCCTATCCTTGCGGGCATGGCGGTCATCAATTCCCAGATCTACACCCTGCAGATCCTGGACCTCGGAGACAAGGGTCGCATCGTGGGCGGCGAGGTCTATGCAGTCCACGGGGTCCGCGCCGCAGGCATCGGTTCCGAATCGGGTAAATGCACCCGCATCCACTGCGGAGTCGATTTCACCGTCCAGCAAGATCTTGACCGATTGAACGAACGTATGAGGATCGCCTCAATGAAGCGGGCCAAAATACGGGAGAGGCTCGAATCGGAAGAGGACGAAGCCAAGCGCGCGACCCTGCTTCAATTTGATGAACGTCTTGAGAAGGATCTCACGGAATCGGGGAACCGGATCGGCAATCTGCTCGGGAATGTTGACGCCGACGAGAAGGCCATCGTCGAAATATCGGGCGAAGTCTCCCCGGGGACGATCATCGAGATATGCCATATCGCCCTCGTCGTGGAGAACCCGCTGAAAAAGGTACGCTTCCGCCTGGACAAGCTGAAGGGCCGCTTGACTCACGAAAGCATGTAGGACGCCCGACGGATGGGCGGTCCGGCGCTTGCCCGGCTCCGCGCTGGATGGTATCTTCTCATTCGGAAATAATCTTCACGGGGAGGCGCAGGTGTACAAGGTCGGGATCGCGTACCTTCTATGGCTTTTTTCCGGTTTCGGCGCGCTCGGCTTCCATCGATTCTACCTGAACAAGCCCGTGACGGGCGTGCTCTGGATCATGACCGGGGGCTTGGGCATGGTCGGATCCGCGTACGATTTCTTCACCCTCCCCAACCAGGTCCGTGAGGCGAACATCCGCGCCGAGGTGAGGAAAGCCCTGGATATGGGCGCGCGCGGCTCCCTCGCCGCCCGCTTCGGTTACACGGCGGAGGATCGCTCCGAATACCGTCAGAAGGAAAGCCTGGAGCGCACAATCCTGAGGGTCGCCAAGAAGAACGCGGGCCTCGCGACGCCGAGCGAGGTCGCCCTGGAATCCGAAGCCACGATAGAAAACGCGAGGGCCGCCCTGGACAAACTGGCTTCCAAGGGCTTCGCCGAACTTCGCGTCAGGAAATCCGGCGCTATCGTCTACGCCTTTCCGGAATTCATGTCCGACGATTCGCCCTTCGAAGATTTCTGAGGATTCCGCGGTTTCCTCTTCTCATCGTTTCAGGGCTACCACCGTCTTTCCGTAGCCGCCCTCTTCGGGTCGTGAAAAATGGTAATCGGCTACGCCGGGATGGCTTTTAAGATAGTCGTGCACGCCCCGCTGCAAAATACCGTCGCCTTTGCCGTGGATCACCGAGAAATCGTACAAGCCCGTGAGAGAGGCCGCGTCCAGCTGGCGGCGCAGGGCTTCCAGGGCTTCCTCCAGCCTCATACCGCGCAGGTTCAGCTCCAAGCTCGCGCTCGTCGTGCCGGCGAGATCCGCCTGCATGATTTCGACGCGGCGGACCGGCTCGGCGCTCGAAGTCGGGATGAGTTCCCGTTCGGGCAGCGTCATCCTGAGCGCCCCGATCTCGACGTCCCAAAAACCCCTCTTGCCCGCGCGGAGCACCTTTCCCCGGCGCCTGGAGGGACCGGCGAAAACGTCGATGCCCGGTTCGATGCGCAAGGGAATCTCCGGCTCCCCGCCCCCTTCCCCTCCGCGGGTCTTATTCCGCTTCCCGCCGGATCCGGATGAGGCATGGGCGCGTCCCTCCCGTTCCTCCGTCGCCGCGGCCTCCCGCAACGCGCCGAGATCGGCATCCAGGCTTTCCGCCTCCGCTTCGAAGCGCGCATCCTCATCCATGATGGATTTCTCGAAGCCGGCGATGAAGTCCTTGACCTTGAGGGTCTTCTCGCGGGTCATCTCGCCTTCCCGCAATTCCCGGACCAGGTTCTCCAAAGTCTTGCGGCTTTCGTTCAGCAGTCTCCGCAGGCTCCCGATGCCCTGCTCCTTGAGTTCGGATTCCTTCTGCCGCAGCCTCAGTTCGCGCAGGTCGATCCTCCGGCGGTCTTCCCGCAGCAGGACTTCTTCCTTGCGCCGCGCTTCGGCCTCGTCCTGGAGTTCACGGTGCTTGGTCTTCAGCCCGATGATGAGGGCCGAAACGTCGGCGCGCTCCTCGTCAAGGTAGCCGCGCGCGCGGTCCACGATGGAGAGGTCCAGTCCGTTCCTGGAGGCGATATCCAGGGCGCGGCTTTCGCCGGGTACGCCCATCAAGATACGGTAGGTCGGCGAAAGCGTCGCGGCGTCGAAGTCCACCGACGCGTTGACGACGCCTTCCTTGGAGTAGCCGTAGTTTTTGAGAATTCCATGATGGGTGGTCGCCAACAGGCGCGCGCGGACCGCGATGAAATGGTCCAGAAGGGACATCGCGATCGCGCTGCCCTCCTCGGGGTCGGTGCCCGATCCCAATTCGTCCAACAAGACCAGGGATCGATCGGTCGCGGAGGCGACGATGGAGGAAATATTGGTCATGTGGGCCGAGAAGGTCGACAGCGACTGGCTTATCGATTGCTCGTCCCCGATGTCCGCGTAGACGCCGTCGAAGACGGGCAGCGCCGTGCCTTCTTCGGCGGGCAGGGCCAGAGCGAACTGGTTCATGAGGGCGAAAAGGCCGACGGTCTTCAGCGCCACCGTCTTGCCGCCGGTGTTCGGACCGGTGACTATCACGATGCGCGTGGCCGCGTCCATCGCTATGTCGATGGGCACCGCTTTGGATCCGAGCATGGGATGGCGCGCCTTGCGCAACTCGAGCTTGCCGGAAGCCGAATCCGCGAATGCTCCGCGCGTTTCGAAGGAATAGCGCGCGCGGGCGCACAGGCCGTCAAGGATTATCGTGCGCTTCGATAGGTCGGCGAGTTCGGCGGCCTTCTCCCCGATACGGGCGGTCATTTCGCGCAGCACGCGGGCGACTTCGGCCTGCAGTCTCCGCTCCTCCATCAGGATGTCGTTGTTCTTCTCCACGACATCCTCAGGCTCCAC
>DPXI01000070.1 GCA_003527485.1 Treponema sp.
AGGAAGGTAGCCAGTTGCCTGTAATTGGCAGGAGGAATCCGGAACAGCGGGTCCGGATATTCCTGCCGGATTCCGACTACCGGTTATTGCCTTCCTCATATAAGGAGTTACGATGGATTACTTGGAAACCATGTTTTCCCTCAAGGGCCGCGTAGCGGTGGTCACCGGCGGGGCCGGAGGACTGCCGAGCGTGATCGCGGTCGCGTTGGCCAAGGCCGGCGCGTCGGTCTGCATCTGGGGGCGGGGCACCGGCCATCCGATCGCCGAGGCGATAGCCGCGATCCGCGATGCGGCCGGCGCAGGCGGCGCAGCCGGCGGAACCGGCGCCGGCGGCGGCGCAGGCCGGATAGAAGGCGTCACGGTCGACGTCGGGGACAGAGGCGCGACGGAGAAGGCCCTGGCCGAGACGGAAGCCCTCCTGGGGGCTCCCGACCTCCTGGTGAACGGAGTCGGCGGCAACCTGGGCAAGTCGGCCTTCGTCGATATCGATGAGGAGAAATTCGTCGAGATCCTGAAGCTCAACCTGCTGGCGGGTCTCGTGACGCCCACGCGCGTGTTCGCGCGGTACTGGATAGGGAAGAAGATCGAAGGCGACGTGATCAACATGACCTCCATGACTTCCTACAAACCGCTTTCCGGGGTCTGGGGCTATGATGCCGCCAAGGCGGGAACCCTCAACCTAACGGAAGCCCTAGCCAAGGAGCTTGCGCCCAACGGCATCCGCGTGAACGCGATCGCGCCGGGCTTCTTCATCGGCAACCAGAATCGGTCGCTTCTGATAGACGAAGCGTCGGGCGACCTGACCGCGCGCGGCAAAAGCATCATCTCCCGCACGCCCTACGGCCGCTTCGGCGATAAAGGCGAATTGGCGGGCGCCGCGCTCTTCCTGGCGAGCCGCGCAGCCTCCGGTTTCGTGACGGGCGTCTCGATACCGGTTGACGGCGGATATCTCTCGGACAATATATAAAGGAGTCGGTATGGCGAATATCGGAAGGTTTTCAATAGGTACGGGCGACCGCTTCGGCCGCGAAGGCGCGGCCCAGATCGCCGCGATCAAGGCGATCGCGGACAAGGGCGTGACCGTGGACATCGTCTGGAACAAGAGCAACCGCGAGCATCTGACCATCGGGACCGGTCCCGCCGATCAGCGCGGAGCTGCCGACGGGGCCATCAAGGCGACCGGCTGGAAGGGCTCGTATTTCGTCGACGCGGACCACATTTCCCTGAAGACGGTGGACCGCTTCATCGAACCCTGCGATTTCTTCACGATCGACGTGGCCGATTTCATCGACAAGGCCGCCGCACCGGAGGCCGTCGCAGCCTTTACCTCGCGCCGCGGGAAGCTCGTCGGCGAACACCGGGTTCCGGGGCTTTCCGAGCCCCTCGCCATCAGCGATACCCTGCTTGCCGCCACCGCGAGCCGTTATCTGGCGGCCGTCTCGGAGGCGGGCGCGGTGTACCGCCGCATCCGGGAAAAGAAAGCGGGGAAACCCTTCGTCGTCGAGGTTTCGATGGACGAAACCGCGGATCCCCAGTCCCCGGCCGAGCTGCTCGTGATCCTGGCGGCACTCGCGGACGAGGGCGTTCCCGTGGACACCATCGCCCCCAAATTTTCGGGCCGCTTCAACAAGGGCGTGGACTACGTGGGAAACGTCCAGGAGTTCCTGTCCGAATTCCGCGCCGACGTCTGCGCCGCCTCCTTCGCCGCAAAATCCTTCGGCCTTCCTCCTGGCCTGAAGCTTTCGGTGCATTCCGGAAGCGACAAGTTCTCGCTGTACGAAGGCATCGGCAGCATCGTGCGCGAACTCGGGGCGGGACTCCACCTGAAGACGGCCGGCACCACCTGGCTGGAAGAACTCGTCGGCCTGGCCGAAGCGGGCGGGACGGGCCTGAAGATCGCGAAGGAAGTGTACCGCTCGGCGTACGGGCGATACGAGGAACTCGTGGCTCCCTACGCGGAGGTCGTCGACATCGACCGCAAGGCGCTGCCGACTCCCGACGCGGTGGACCTCTGGACGGGACTTCAGTTCGCCTCCAGCCTCAGGCACGTGCAGGCGGAATCCAGGTACAACCGGAGTTTCCGTCAGCTCCTGCATGTCGGCTACAAGGTCGCAGCGGAGATGGGCGCGCGCTACCTGGACGCCCTCGCCGCCGACCGCGCGCACGTGGAGCGGAACGTAACCGAGAACCTGCTCGAACGCCACCTGAAGCCGCTCTTCCTCGGCGGCCGGTAAGGCGCATGTCCGGAAAACGGCGGCCCGATGGCGTCGGGGCGCGGAGTATCCGGGCCAAGCTGCTCGGCTTCTATGCGCTCGCGATGCTCGCCGTCGTGGGCCTGGATCTCTCGGTCCAGGTCGCTTCCTACGGCACCTCCCGCGAATTCGAGGCGCGGCTTTCGCGCTATCACGCCGTGCATCGGCTCCGGGTCGATTTCGACCTGCATTTCCGCGGCGCCGAGCGGCTTTTCCGCGAAGGCGTGCCCCCGACGGACGAAGACCTGGGCTGGCAACTCCATTCGATCTGGCTGAAATTC
>DPXI01000129.1 GCA_003527485.1 Treponema sp.
AGTAGTCAGTAGTCAGTATCCAGCAGGAAGAGAAAATTTCGCGGTCACGGAGCTGCTGGATGCTGGATGCTGGCTTCCTCTTCAGTTATTCCGCTTGCTTTCAGCCTACCAGCTTGCGGCCGATATCGCGCAATTCTTCCATCTGGGCGTAAAGCGGCGTCTTGCCGGAGGAGTGTTCCTTGTCGATCTCGACGAGCTTCACGTATAGCTCGTTGACCATGTCGGCGAAGAGTCTCAGATTTGAAGCGAAGTTGTTGATGGCCATCTCACGGAGCACCCTGTCCGATCCGAGGCCGGTGCCGCCGCCCAAGCGATTGCGCAGGGAAGGAGCAAGGTCTTTCCTGGCCAAGGCGACGAAGCTGGCTGAAGCGGCGATCTGCCTGTAGAGCTCGTCAAGGTGATAGCCCTGGTACAGATACATCTCGGATTTCTCCGTCAGGCTCTCGATCAAATCCCACGTCTGGTTGTCGATGGGGAGATTCAGCAGGGCAGGCCTGACGTAGCGATTGGATATATTGGACCGGTAGTGCTCGCCGAGCCGTTCGATGAGGCGCATGACCTCGGAATCCTTTACCTGCATTCTGGAGATTCTAGCGATACGCGCACCGATTGACAAGCGAGGAGACCGTCCGTAGGATTCGTCCATGCTCCGGAATCGTCGGAAATCGAAATTCGCCGCAGCCTTGGGAGCGTTCTTCGCGTCCGCCGCCCTGTTCGCCTCCTGCTGGACCGGAACATCCCGGGTCGCCGTCCTCTGGACCGACCGACCCGAATTCGCCGCCTACGCCGAACATTTCAACTCCGGCCAGTCCCGTTTCAAGATAGAGACCTATTACCGGGAGGATCCCGCCCAGGCCCTGGCAGGCACAAAAGCCTATCCCGACCTGGTCGTCGGCAGCTGGCTCAAGAGCGCCTCCACCCGCGCGTATTTCAAGCCGCTCGATTACTTCTTCGAAGACCTGCTCCTTAAAGAAACCGCTTTCTATCCTCGGCTGCTGGCCCTCGGCAATATAGACAGCAAGCAATACCTCCTGCCGGTCTCCTTCAACCTGCCCGCCCTGATCTTCTCCCGGGACAATGCCGCGCTGGTGCCGACCCCGTTCACGCTCTCGCTGGAGGACATCCAACGGCTCGCCAAGGCCTATAACCGGCTGAACGGGGATTCCTTCATCCGGATGGGCTTCTCGCCGCGCTGGAACGACGAATTCCTTTTCATCGCGAGCTCACTTTGGGGAACCTCCTTCCGGGAGGGAACGCCCCTCGCATGGGACGCGGGGGCCCTGGAAAAGGCCATTTCCATGGTGCGCGCCTGGACTGCCGACGCGAACCGCGACGCGGCCGCCGAGGACGAATTTTCCTTCAAGTACCTGTACGATCCCGCGCCCAAACTGGCTTCAAGCGGACGCATCCTTTTCGCCTATCTGCCGAGCGACGAACTGTTCACCGTGCCCGAGGAGCGGCGGGCGACCCTGGATTTCCGCTGGATAGTCCGGGAAAGTTCGATCCCGGTCATAGAGGGAGCTTCCTACCTTGGGATCTGCAAGAACGGCAAGGGCCGGGACGCGGCGGACGCCTTCGTGCAATGGTTCTACCGTGAAGACACCCAGCGGGAGCTATTGGCGCAAAGCGAACGGAACCGGACCGACGAGACGGTGTTCGGCATCGCCGATGGTTTTTCAGCGCTCCGTTCGGTGAACGAGCAGGTATATCCCCAATTCTACCCCGGTCTGCTCGGTCATGTGCCGCCCGCGGATTACCTCTCCCCCCCGAACATCCTTCCCCGGGATTGGCTCATCCTGAAATCCCGCGTGGTCCTGCCTTACCTGCACGACAGGGCGCTCGCCGCCGCGGGAGCGAAAGTTCCGACGCTCGACGACCGCATCGCCGACTGGTACCGGAGAAATCCGAAGAGATGAAGGTTGAGGAGCGAAAGAAAAGTTAGACAGTAGCCGGTAGCTGGGTGACCGCGAATCCTTCTCTTTCTTCTTCCTTCGATCTTTTGTCTTCCATCTTTTGTCTTCTGAATCTTCCCGTAAATCTTTTCTGTTATACCCTTGAAACTTTTCTCCGATACTGAAACCAGGAGTATCGGATATGGTGCACGGATCATCGGCTATTTCCAACCTGAACGCCGCGAGTTATGCCATGGGAGGCTACAGCGGCGGAAAACTCGCCCTGCCCGTATCGCGATCCAGCTATATCTACTCCCACTTCGAACACGTGAGCGGCGTTCCCGCCCCCGAGGGCACCCGGGGAGTCGCGATCAGCAAGCTCAAGATCCTAGACGTGCTCATCGACCAGCTCTCGCAGATCAAGTCGAAGCGGGAACCGTCGATGGGCGCCTCCGGAGAATTGACCGACGAGCGGATCGACGTCCTGATCGAGAAGTACGAACAGGAAATACGAGGCGCCCGGGCCGCCAATTCGATCATGCCCTACCTGCCCAAGCCGAGCGCGCCCCTCGGAGCCGTATTCAACCTCGTCGCCTGATCCGCCGCCTGCCCTTTCCCAAATCCCGCGCCCTCTCCCGTTCCCTCTCCCCTTGATACCCGCATCCCGCACTTCCGCCTTGAATATTATGTCCGATTTCTATAGGGTTCAGTCGGTAAGCCTCCAAAAAAATGGTAGCCCCAATCCTCTTCCAAGGAGCACCTATGAAAGTAAGCGATCTCAAACATGCCGGACTCAAGAAATGGGTCGAGGATGCAGTCGCCCTCATGGCCCCCGATACCATCGTCGTATGCGATGGATCCCAGGCCGAATACGACCGCATGATCAAGATCACCGTCGACAGCGGCTTGGCCCTGCCGCTCAATCCGGCCAAGCGCCCGGGCAGCGTCCATTTCCGCTCCGACCCCTCGGACGTCGCACGCGTGGAGAACCGGACCTATATCGCCAGCAAGACCCAGGAGGCCGCGGGCCCCACCAATAACTGGATGGATCCCGTCGAGCTCAAGGGAGAGATGACCAAGCTCTACAAGGGTTGCATGAAGGGCCGTACCATGTACGTCATTCCCTTCTCCATGGGTCCGGTCGGCTCGGATATCGCCAAGGTCGGCGTGGAAATCACCGATTCCGAATACGTCGTCGCCAACATGCACATCATGACGCGCGTCGGAACCAAGGTCCTGGACGTGCTCGGCGCATCCGGCGAATATATCCCCTGTTTCCACTCCGTCGGAAAGCCGCTGGCCGCCGGCGAGAAGGACAACGGCAAGTGGCCCTGCGCTCCCCTCGACAAGAAATACATCTCCCACTTCCCCGAAACCCGCGAGATCTGGTCCTACGGCTCGGGATACGGCGGCAACGCCCTGCTCGGCAAGAAGTGCCTCGCGCTCCGCATCGCCTCCGTCGTCGCCCGCGACGAGGGCTGGCTTGCCGAGCACATGCTCATCCTCAAGATCACCAATCCCAAGGGCGAAGCCAAGTTCGTCGCGGCCGCCTTCCCCTCGGCCTGCGGCAAGACCAACCTGGC
>DPXI01000060.1:0-55694 GCA_003527485.1 Treponema sp.
CATGATATCCGCTCGCCCATCACCGCCATCATCGGCGTGCAGTCCCTGCTTTCCTCCACCGCGCTCAACGCCGAGCAGCAAAGTTATGTGGACATTCTGGGAAGGTCGAACCGCCTCCTGCTGGAGCTCGTGGAGTCTGTGCTGGATCCCCGGATCGACTCGGATAGCCCGCCCCATCCGATACGGAAGATTCTCGAAGCCGCCGTCGATCCCTATCGCCCGATCGCACGCTCCAGGGGTTTGACCTTGAAGGTTCGCGTCGCGGGGGCCCAGGTGCCTTCGCCCCTCGCCCGGGCAGACTTCCTGCGGCTGGTAGGCAATTTGGTCGATAACGCGCTCAAGTATACGGACTCCGGCTCCATCGTCGTTTCCGCCAGCGTTCCCGAGGGCGCATCTCCGCCGGTTTTCGTCCTTTCCGTCTCGGATACGGGGCGAGGCATACCGGCCGATCGCCTGGTCGCCGTCCGCTCGGGATTGCCTGGACCGGATGGAGCTGTATCCGCTTCGCATGGATTGGGCCTGGAATACGCGCGGTCGACGGTGAAGGCCGCGGGCGGATCCTTGGATATCGACAGCGTTTCGGGTATCGGGACGACCGTAGCGATCCGCCTTCCCGTCCATCCCGGAGCGCGCCTTGACAGCGTCTCCGGGCCTGCGCATAGTAGTCCGCTATAGGGGAACCCTTTGCACAAGTCCTATATAGCCCTCGAAGTGCGCATCCTTCTGCTTACCGGCGTCAAAACCTTCTGCGAGTGCAGGTATAACGCCGACGGGACGGCTTCCTCTTGTCCGGTCTGCCGTTGCGAGAGCGGCGCCGAGGCGCGGCTGAATTTGAACGCCGCGCGCCAGGCCTACTTCGTCGCGCGCGCCCTTGAATGCAAGATCGTCAAGGACCCGCGCTACGAACGCAACGCCAACACCCCCGAACTGCCGAGCGGTTACGAACTTTCCCGGCTCTCGCTGAAGATCGGAACCGAAGGCGGCATGGACATCGTCTTCCATCGGCGCAAGAAACGCATCCGCATCGCCGAGCTCCGCGTGGAAGAGGACGCCGGCCGGCTCACCCACTCGGCCAACCAGACGCGGATGGACTATTCAACGGCCGGGATGCCGAGCCTGCGCATCCGGACCGAAGCCGATTTCGAGATCGGCGAAGAGGCCGAGGTCTTCCTTTCCGACCTCAGGCGGCGCATACAGTACCTGGAGCTCATTCCCGGCGTTCCGGTCGAAAGCGTGATCCGTTGCAACGCCCACGTGGCCATCGTCCCGTACCCGGACAAGCCCGAAGATTTCGTCAAACTGCGCAACCTGAACTCCTTCAATTTCGTCCGCAAGGCGGTCAACGCGGAACTCGGCCGCCAGGAGGACATCCTGGCGAACGGCGGAACCGTGGTGGGCGAAAGCCGCATCTGGAACGAGACCAAGAACATCACCGAATCCTTCCAGAAGCGGAAGGCGGAGTCCAAGGCGAAATTCCTGCCGATCGCGGACATGAAGCCCTTTTCGCCGGGACCCGAGGTGCTGGAGGCGCTGGACGCGTTCACGGTCGAATTGCCGGAGGCCCGGCGCGACCGGGTCGCGGCCGCATGGGGCCTGACCCTGCCGCAGGCGGAGTTCATCTGCGACGAAAAGAGCCGGGCAGACTACTTCGAAAGGACCGTCGCCGCAGGCGCCGATCCCCGCGAGGCCGCCCAGTGGCTCGCGTCCTACCTGGTGAAGGAATTCAAGCGTTTCCAGGTCTCCCCCGCGGAGACTTCCTTCACGAGCGAGCGCTTCGCTTCCGTCCTTGCCCTGCTTTCCGATCGCCGCATCCACGGCGGCATCGCCAAGACGGTGATCTCCGCGGCCCTGGAAGATGACCGCGATCCTCTGGACATCGTGCGCGAGCGGGGGATGGAGCAGCTCATCGACCGGCCCTCGGTCGAACTCATCGTCGCCTCCGTCATCGCGGACAATCCGCAGGAAGTCCGCCGCGTCCGCGAAGGGGACGCCCGGCCGATCCGTTTCCTGACCGGGCGCATCATGCGGGAGGCGAACGGGCTGGCCGAACCCACCCTGGTCAAGGAAGTATTGCGGGAACAGCTTTCGGTGTCCCTCGTGTACGTGCTTTCGATGGGAGGGGCCATTTCAGGCCGTCACGCCGAGGACGGTTCGGTCGAGCCGGGCGACGAACGGGTGTTGCGGGAACTGCTGGCGCAGGACGAGTCGATCTCCCGCGTCCGCTTCGAATCCGTGCAGGTCGGTCGCCTGCTTTCCGAGGAAATCGTTCCCGCCGACTGGGCCGCCCTCATCACCGCCGTCGCGGACAAGCTCAATTCGGGGACCGCCAACGGAATCGTCGTCGCCCACGGAACCGATACGCTCGCCTATACCGCCTCCATCCTGTACTGGCTTTTCGCGGACGCGAACGCACCGATCGTGCTCGCCGCCTCCACGACCACCCCGGGAGAAGGGGACGAGGCCGCGATCGCGATGCGGACGGCGGTGGCCCTGGCCGTGGAAAAAAGGACCGGCGTCTACGTCGTCCACGGGGGGCAGGTCCTCTCGCCGCTCAACCTCAAATTCGAGCGGGTCGGCGGGAAAAGCTTCCGGAACTGGAACATGGCCGAACCGGTCTTCTCGGGTACCTCGCTGCTCAACGGTCCCCTGGAGGCCGACCAGTACGTCATCGCCCAGCTGTTGGAGGACGCCGCCAATTCGCTCTGCGTGATCCGCGTCTATCCGGGACTCAGGGCAGACTACCTCACGAGCCTCATGGAAACGGGAGTCAAGAATTTCTTCCTCGAATTGTACGACACGGGGACGGCGAGTTTCCGCGAAGGACCCTATTCGCTCAAGCGGGCCTTCGCCGTCGCCAAGAAGAAGGGCGTCCGTTTCTTCTGCACTTCCCAGCAGGAGGGGACCGTCGAATTCTCGACCTATTCCACCTCGCGCGAGCTCTGGCGGGAGGGCGCCTTCCCGATGGGCGATCTCACCACCGAAAGCGCGTTCGCCCGCTTTCTCGTCGCCAGCCTCATCGCCGACAGCGACGAGGAGCGCGTAGGCCTCATGGAAGGCTCCGGCTCGGGTTCCATGGCCTGAACTTCTACTCCGGGTAGCGGAGATTCTCCCTCGTCGCGACCTCGAGCGTTTCCTTCAGGTACTTGTTCGCCTCCCAGGCAGCCATTTCGGGATTATGATCCCTCCAGTTGCCGCACTCGGCCGCGGCCGCGCCGGGGATTTCGCCCTCGAAACCGGCCACCCAAGCGAAGCATTCCTTGAGCACCGGGAGGATGTCCTCGCTCGACCATTCCCCCGCGACCAGAAGGTACAGCCCGGTCCTGCAGCCCATGGGCCCCAAGTACGCGATGCGGTCCTTCCATTCACCGTTCGAACGGAGGTAGGTCGCGCACAGATGCTCCAGGGTATGCATCACGCTTTGGTCCATCACGGGTTCGACGTTCGGCCGTTTCATGCGGATGTCGAAGGTGGTCACCGCCGTTCCGCCGAAGCGGTCCAGGCGGGAAACGTAGACGCCGCGCTTCAGGCGCAGGTGGTCGATTTGGAAACTGGCGATTTTCTCCATCATTCGGCTCCTTTCAGCATTTCCAGCACCAGGGCGGACGAGCGGCTCGAGGCGAGGGGCAGGAATTCTTCGAACTTCATCGGGGATTCCTTCCCCGCGATATCGGAAAGCGATCGTATGATCACGAAGGGCGTCCTGAACAGGGAGCAGGCGTGCGCGATCGCAGCGCCTTCCATCTCCACCGCCGTCAGCTCGGGGAAGTCGAGCCTGATGCGCTCGATGAGCGTTCCGTCGTGCACGAAGACGTCTCCCGAACCGATGCAGCCTCGTACGACATGCACCCCTTCGGGAAGCTCACCGCGGGCGCGGAGGGCGGCCGCGGAGAGCTCCGCCAGGCGAATGAGGCTCGCGTCGGCCCCGAAGCGCTCGGGCGAGCCGGGGACCTGTCCCTTCCGGTAACCGAACGCGGTGACGTCCACGTCGTGGTAAAGGGCCGAGGCCGAGACGACAAGGTCTCCGAAGGTCAGGGACGGATCCAGGCCTCCCGCCGAGCCCGTGTTGACGACCCAGGAAGGCGCGAAGCGTTCCAGCATGAGGGCGCAACCGATCGCCGCGTTCACCTTGCCGATCCCGCATTGGAGCAGCACCGTTTCCTTCCCGCCGAGCATCCCCCGGACGTAGCGGAAGGGCCCGATCTCCGTGCTTTCCGCTCCGGCCATGAGCGCCTCCAGCGATTGCACTTCCTTTTCCATAGCTCCGATTATGCCGACCATCCCGCCTCCCTGACGGGGCATAGTATCAAGAAAAGGAACCGGATTGGAACGGTATCGCGGAGGCGTCGGGCCCGAGCCGCATGATCGGGCGACCGCGCCTGCGGGCGACCTCGACGAAACCGAAGGACTCGTATAAGGAGACCACCCCGGTGTACGCCGCCGCCGCCTCGATCTTTCCGGATCGTTCGTCCTTCGGATAGGCCTCCACGATGCGCCCGCCTCGTTCGCCCGCGTAGTCGACGGCTGCCGCGACGAGAGCGCGCGCGACGCCGCGGCCCCGCTCCTTCGGATCGACGAAGAGGCAGACTATGGACCAGACCGGCTCGGCGTCCACCGGCTTCAACACCGGCGATGAGGCGAGGGCCGGGAAATCGCTCCTCCTCCCGACGCAGACCCAGCCGACGGGTTTTCCGTCATCCCAGGCGATAAGCCCCGGAGCGAGCGGAGTTCCGCCTTTCCCATTCTCCGTGAACCCGATGCCCCCCAGAACGAGTTTCACCAGGCCATCGCGTCGCTCCGCCGCTGTCGCCCGACGGAAAGCCTTCCTCTCCAGCCTCCACCACATGCACCAGCAACCTGAGCACGCTCCCCGGGGCCCGAACAGCTTCTCTACGGCTGGCCAGGAGTCCGCCCCGGCGGGCCGGATCGCGAGTTTATTCGCTTGCATGAGAGAAGTATAACCTGGACCGCGAGGCATGCAATGTTCCCCTCTTCCGGGCCCCGCGCTACTTCGCGGAAATCAACGGGAACCGGACGGTGATGTTCGTGCCCTGCTGGCCCGTCACCGTCAGTATGCTGCCTTCCAGCTGGTCGGTCAGGGCTTTCACGATCACGGTTCCCGTTCCTCCCGAGGACGAGGCGGAGTGGATGCCGATCCCGTCGTCCTGCACGGAAAGCTCCAGTTCCTCGCCGATTCTGCTGAGGGTCACCGCGACCTGCCCCCGTTGCCGGTCGGTGAAGGCGTACTTGAACGCGTTGGAGACCAGTTCCACGATCACGAGCGCGCAGGGGATCGCGCGTTCGAGGGGAAGGACGACCTTGTCCGCCTTTATGATCAATTCTATGCCGTTCGGAGAACGGTCGAAGGCCGAGAGCGAGCCGCCGAGGCGCGATACGTAATCGTCCATGGGAACGGCGGAGAATTCTCCGGAGGAGTAGATGACTTCATGAACCAGGGCCATCGCGAATACCCTTTCCTGCATGTCTTCCAGGGATACCCGGGCGGCGGAATCCACGGCGTCGTCCGCGCGGAGGCTGAGCAGGCTGGAGATGACCTGCAGATTGTTCTTGACCCGGTGGTGCACTTCCTTCAGCAGGATTTCCTTTTCTGCGACCGACTGTTTGAGGGAATGGAAACTACCCGTCAGGTCTTCGCTCAGGCGGGAGAATGCACCGGCGAGCTGGCCCATCTCATCCCGTCTTCCCGCGATGACCGCGAGCAGGTCGCGTTCCCGCCGGGCGGGGGAACGGCCTGAACCAAGGTCATCCTTGAGACTGGAGACCGCATCTCCGAGCATGCGCAGGGGTTCGGCCAGGGACCGGATGATGAGGAAGGACAGGGCGATGAAAGCCAGGAGCGCCAGTGCATAAACGCCTCCGATCTGAAGGCGCATCTTCGCCATCGGAGCCAGGAAACGTTCTTCCGGCAAGGCGACGGCGATTTTCCATTCCATTTCGGCCTTTCCGTCATATTCAAGCACGACGAGGCGCCACTTTTTTCCTGCCCAGCTTGTGCGGAGCGGAATCCCGGATTTTTCGCCCATCATTTCGGGGCTGAAAGGCGATTCGGCGGAGGACGCCGCGATTACGGCTCCCTTTTCGTCCAGGATCGCCGAATGGCCTGCAAAGGCGGAAGTCAAGGACGTGATGAAATCCTGCAGGTAGGAAAGGCGAATGGTGACCGAAGTGACACCGCGGAGAGTACCGTCCGGGAAATACAGGGGCTCTATCGCCGCGATGGCCCGTTCTCCGGTGGAAACGTACGAATACGGTTCACTGAACGTGAGGCTGCCATGTTCCGTGGCGTTGAGATACCAAGGCCGCAAGCGGGGGTCGTATCCCTCGCGGCGTGACTCTTCGACAATTCGGCCTGCCGCATCAAAACGGTACATCGAAAGGGCGCCGCCCGTCCGCACGCCGGAACGTCCCCGACGTATGGTGCCGTCGGCCAGGCGTTGGGCTTCCGCGTATTCCCCGTCGGCGAATCCTACCGATATGATGTCGGCGGCCTCGAAAGCGGCCAGGTCGACTGCGAAGAGGTCCGGGATACGCCCGATATCCATTTCCGGCACGGTCGAGAACAAGACCTTGTTGGATTTGACGAGAGACAGGGGACCGTCAAGGTATTGCCCGAGTTTTCCCGAGATCTGCGAAGCATAGGAAAGGGTGAGCTCGTCCGCGGTTTTCAGGATGGCTTCCCGGTATCCGCGCAGGTGAACGATCCAGGCGATAAAGAAAACGCAGGCAAAGAGGGCCGCGAATGATGCCAGCAAGGATCGCTTGAAGCCGCCCCGACCGGACAATCCCGCCCACAAGGCCGATCGGCCCGATTCCGCTCTGGAATGCATCCCTTGAGTATAGCACGCTTATTTCCGGAGCGTCCCCGTCTTCAATCCGAGCAAGTGCGGTGGATACACCGGAAGATAGATACCGCGTGAGGCAGAAAGACTCCTTGCGGATGTACGTGTTGATCGCGGTGACCATCGGATCGTCCGAACGTATCCCCGGACCCTCGATAGACGACCAGACGGAGGCTTCCCATCCGGCGCCGGCTCAACGGCGCCGGATGTCTGATTTACGCTACCAGAATTTATGCCATGGGTTTAAACATGAAATTGCGGTCGCACCGGAGGACGAAACTACGCTCGAAGCCGACATCGGCTCGGAGTGTGAAGTGACTGATATCGTTTTTGTGCCGCCGGTGTTGGTGTAGGTGTTTATGACCGAATCCATTCCGGTTTTTACGCCAACACAGCCGTTCGGATTTTCGTAACTGGTACTGTGCGCATGCAAGTCAGTCGCTTGATATAAATTTGTTTTTCCAACGATCGGAGTTCCTGCGGTCGCAGCAATATTACTGCCGGACCCCAAGCCGCCGACATTAATCTTCGTGGAATCCAGAACGTACAATCTCATAGGTTTCTGGAAAGGAAGACATGATCCATTTTTTCTAATCGGTACTTCTCTTTTGCTCTCCCCCATCGCATCCTTCGGATTCGTTGGGGATACATTCTTGTTCCTCACCATTTCGGCGGTCATACTGACCGTGGTCTTGGCTTGGCGGTCGACGGCGAGGATCAAGTCGCCGCCGTCGAGCTGGGCCAGGGCGGCTTCTTCCAGGATCGCGAATGAGGCGAGGTCGGCGAACTGCAGGCGGTTTGAACCGCCCCGGTTCGGTTCGGGGAAAGCTTTGAAGCTGATGAGCGCTGCCAGGAGGAAGATAGGAATGCTGCGTTTGGCGTTGTGCATGGTATTCCTCCGCGTAACGGTTTTTTCGCGCGCAACGGCGCGGGTCCCGGCCGGGGTCCCGGAGTATCACGGGCCGGCAGTTCACGGCGCTTGAGCTGCGGAGGAATTATTTTTCGAATTCGATGCAATTCGTGCATGGATGGGCGGTCCTGAAGACGGTCAGGGCACGGGTTTGACCCGCATTGCCTTCGAGGCTGCGACGATCGATTCCTTGATGCTCTCGTAGCCGGTGCAACGGCAGAAGTTGCTTTCCATCCATTCGCGCAGATCGGCTGCGGAGAGGTCCGGGATACGCCTGGTATCCTGTTCCGGTGCGTTTGAGAATAGGATCTTGTTGGATTTGAGGAGAGACAGGGGATCGTCAAGGTATTGACCGAGCATCCAGACACATCCAGAGTTTTTCCGAGATCTGGGAATCATAGGAAAGGGTGAGGTTTTCCACTGTCCGCGGGATGGCTTCCCGGTATCCGCGGAGATGGATGATCCAGGCGATAAAAAACGCAGGACAGGGAGGGCCGCGAAAGATGCCGGCGAGGACCGCTTGAAACCGCCCCGACCGGTTAATCCGGTGCACAAGTCCGATCGGCCCGATTCCGCTTGGGAATGCGTCTCTTGGGTATAGCAAGCTTATTTCCGGAGTGTCCCCGCCTTCAATCCAAGCAAGTGCGGCAGATACACCGGAAGGTGGAAAAACTCCTTAAGTATGTACGCATTGATCGCAGTGACCATCGGATCGTCCGAACGTATCCCTGGGCTTTCAATTGAAGACCAGCCGAGGTCTTCCCATTCGCTAAGGTCGTTTTCCTGCAAGTGCTTGGTCATGACGCGGTCGCCATCGCTGGAGAAAACGACGCGGTAATTTATATGGCCTCTATACCATTCCAGCATTTCGTTTGAAGCGATCGTAAAGTAAGACGGGGGATACTCATATTTTGAATCCGGCTTCTTGGCGACCTCTCTGTAAGATCCATCCGGATCGAGATATACGAACATTCCATCGTCCTCCCAAAGGAGGCCGTTATTGCCGTGAATAATGACTTTCTTTTTTGTAATCACCTTTTTATCAGCTTTGGTGAGGCTCTCCCACTCATTCCGAATAAATAAGGAATTCCGGTTGACTGTAATCTTCACAGTTGTTCGCCCAAAAAGCGGGTCTTCATCAACCCAGGAGATTTGGTTTCCTGATGAGTCAAATTGGATTTCATTTGGTTTTTCCATTTCTGATTCCTTGATCTCGCGAATCTTATTGATTATGAAATCGCTCCCGATTAAAACTTCTACTCGCTCCACCCTTGTATTCCTGTCAGTGTAATGCTTATAGGCCTCATATCGAATAATTAAATTTGGTGCCTCCTCAGCCCAAAGTTTTGGATGAAACAGTACAATGAAGATAGCAATGAAGATTGTTTTCATACTCCCTCCTTGGGGCGGCGCCAGTTGGCGCCGCCCGTTCTCATGACCTTACCAGAACTTGTACCACGGTTTGGATGAAGAAGTTGATGCAGTGCTCGCGCTCGTGGACGAAGATGAGCTTGAAGAAGTCTTGGTAGCGGAATATGAGGTGACCGAGATGCTCTTGGTACCTCCAGTGGTATTATATGCGTTCATCACCGTGTCCATTCCGTTCTTGACCCCCACGCAACCGTTCGTGTTGTCGCAGGAGGTCGCATGCACGAAGAAATCATTGGCCTGATAGGTCGTTTTCGTTCCTTCTATCGGTGTGGTCACGGTAGCGGCAATATGGATGCCAGGCCCGTATCCTGCTACATCCGCTTTTTTCGAATCAAGCGTGTAAGTTCCGGTTGGTAGCTGAACTGGATTGTATTTATTATTTTTATCGAGATCAACTGATTTTACCGTATTCACCATCGCTGTTTTCGGTAGGCTCGCGGATACATCCTTGTTCCTCACCACCTCGGTGGTCACCTTGACCGTGGTCTTGGCGAGGGTCGAGAGGCCGCCCGAGAGGAGCTGGCCTTGGTTGAAGGCATAGACTTCCATGATCTTGGCTTGGCGGTCGACGGCGAGGATCAAGTCGCCGCCGTCGAGCTGGGCCAGGGCGGCTTCGTCCAGGATCGCGAATGAGGCGAGGTCGGCGAACTGCAGGCGGTTTGAACCGCCCCGATTCGGTTCGGGGAAAGCTTTGAGGCTGATGAGAGCTGCCAGGAGGAAGATAGGAATGCTGCGTTTGGCGTTGTGCATGGTATTCCTCCGCGTAACGGTTTTTTCGCGCGCAACGGCGCGGGNNTTGATGCCCTCGTAGCCGGTGCAGCGGCAGAGGTTGCTTTCCATCCATTCGCGCAGGTCGGCCTCGTCCGGTTCGCCGTGGGCGCGGAGGAGGGCGATCGCGTTCAGGATCATGCCGGGGGTGCAGAAGCCGCACTGGAACCCGTTTTTGTCCATGAAGGCTATCTGGACGGGATGGTCGCGGATGCCTTCGATCGTGACGATCCGGCTGTCCTCGCATTCGGCGGCGAGGACCATGCAGGATTTGAGCGGTATGCCGTCCACGAGAACCGTGCAGGCGCCGCAGTCGCCGTTTTCGCAACCGCACTTGGTGCCGGTGAGGCCCAGCTTTTCGCGCAGCGTCCGCAGGAGGGTGTCGGCGGGGCGGACGGCGACGCGGCGATCCTCGCCGTTCACGGACAGGACGAGCTCGACGATACCGGAATATTCGATCATGCGAGTTCCTCCTCGGCGCGGCGTGCCATGTCCAGGACCAAGGCTGTACGGTACTCCGCGGAAGCGCGCTGGTCGGCTTTGATCATGCCGGGGACTGCGATGGCCGCGCGGAGCGCCGCGATCGATGGGAACAGGACCGGGAAGGGATGGAGGCCCGAGACCGCCGCGGCGATGTCGGCCCTCGCNNCGGTCGCCAGGGGGTAATCCACTCCGGCGGTGCGGGTAGCGCGGTAATGCTTCCAGGGAAGGAGCGCCGCTTCTGCGGGGAGGGAAAAGCCCAGCATGAATTCGCCCGGATCCAGAAGGACACGCTTGTCGAAGATCCGCCGGAGCGGTCGCTCCCTGCGCTCGCTCTGGGCGTCGTGAGCCGAACCGGGGACGGCTGGCGGCCGTACGGTCAGGACCCACGCGTCGGCGAGCAGGAGAGGGAGCGCGGCTTCCCGGTAGGGGAGGTTGCCGGCGAGGTTGCCGCCGAGGCTAAGGCGATTCCTGGTGGTACGATCGGCTATGCGGCGGACCGTCGCCGTGAGGAGGGGGAACAAATTCGAATCGCCGACTTCATTCAGGGACAGAGCCGCGCCCAGAAAGATTTTGGAGCCGGAACGTTCCAGGCGGCGGGCTTCCGCGATGCGCTTGATGTCGATAAGCGCGCGCGGCGGCGGGAGGGCTGCTTTTCGGGCGTTCGTGGCGATCTCGGTGCCGCCGGCCAGATAGCGCGTTCCTTCGCCGCCGCCCGCCTCGGCCCGGGTGAACTTGGACCAGGCGCGGACCGCGTCCTCGGCTGTTTCGGCGCGCGCGTATACGATATCCGAGTCGATCATTCGATGCTTCCTTTGAAACCCTTCCAGACGGCCTCGCTCGTGATCGGCAAACGGTCGAATCGGACTCCGGCGGCGCGGGAGAAGGCGGAAGCAACGGCGTTCGGCATGCCGATGATGCCCTGCTCGCCCAGCCCGCGGGCGCCGAAAGGCCCGTCCCCCTGCGGGGTCTCGATGAAGTCCGCGAAGTATTCGGGTTCCTCGCCGAAGCGCAGGATTTTGAAGTCCCTGAGGGTCCCGTTCTGGACCCGTTCGTTCGAATCGAATACGAAGGCTTCCCGCGTGGCGAAGCCGAGGCCCATCCCCATGGCGCCGACCACCTGGCCCCGCGCGATGTCGGGATTGATTACCCGGCCCACGTCCATGCAGCAGGCGGCCTTCAGGAAGCGGCTCGCGCCCGTGGCCGGATCAACTTCGACCTCCACTCCCTCGGCACCGAGCGTCCATTCCAGGCCCGGATGCCCCGCGCCCGTTTCCGGATCGATGCCCGTCAGGTGGCGGGCGATGTATTTGCCGCGACCGATGACCGGTCCGCCGACGGAAATGCCGTCCGGATAGACGAAGCCCAGCACGACCCTTTCCAGGGGGAGGCCGGTCCCGGGATCGTCGTGCAGGAAGACGCGGCCGCCCGAAACTTCCAGATCCTCCTCGGAGCAACGCAGAGGCGCGGACGCGGTGCGCTTGATCTGCGTCACCGCGTCGGCCACCGCGTCCAGGGCGGCCCGGCCCGCCATGAACAGTGAACGGCTGGCGGCGGTGGTCCAGTCGTGGGGAGCGCGGTCGGTATCCACTTCATTCACGACGCGGACCTTTGCCGGATCCATGTCCAACCCCTCCGCGACGATCTGCCTGAGGCCGGTCAAGGTCCCCTGCCCGATCTCCACGATTCCGGTCACCAGCGAGACGCTTCCGTCTTCGCTGAAATGGAGCACGGCCCCCGCGTCGGTGAAGGTGGGAATGGCCGGCGCCTTCCAGAAGCAGGCGATGCCCTTGGCCCTGATCCTTTTCCTGCCGTCGGCCCCGGTCGTTTCGATCCTCGTGCCTTCCGTCCAGTTCAGGCGTTGCTTGACCGTCCGGATGCATGCGGCCAGGTCCCCGGTGTTCCCGTCCAGAACCGCCCCGGTAGGGACTGTGTCGCCCGAGCGTATCGCGTTCTTCAGCCTGAGCTCCGCCGGGTCCATCCCGAGCTTCCCGGCCAACAGGTCCATTGCGCGCTCCACGGCGAAGGAGAGCTCGATGTGGCCGAAACCGCGATAGGCCGTGGCGAAGGGGTGGTTCGTGTAGACGCAGATCGAATCGGCCGTGACGTTCGGGATGCGGTAGGGACCCGTGCAGGCATAACCCGCCGCGCGCGAAACGTTCACCGCGTAATCCGCGTAGCCCCCGGAATCGAAGAGGAATTCGATGTCGGCGGCCAGGAGGCTTCCGTCGGCCTCCGCCGCCAGCGCGACGCGCGCCTGCAGTCCGGCCCGTCCGGGGCTGGTCAGAATGTCGGCCTCCCTGGAGTTCACGAGGCGCACCGGCCTACCGCCCATCGCCTTTGAAAGAAGGTACGCGAGCGGTTCCATCTGTATGCCGGCTTTTCCGCCGAAGCCGCCGCCCACGGACCCGGCCACCACTTCGATCATTCCTTCCGGAATTCCGAAAGCCTTGGACATGAGGGTGCGCACGCCGAAAGGGGACTGGGTTGAGCTATGGATGAGGAGCCTCCCGTCCGGGCGGACCTCGGCTTCAACAGCGCGCGGCTCCATGGCCACGTGATCGCCCGGCGGGAAAGAGAAGCTGCCTTCCACCGTGACTGCCGCCTGCCGGAAGGCTGCCGCAGCGTCGCCTTTGCGGATGCGGGTACGGTTGGCCACGTTGCTGCCGGCTTCGGGCAGGATGGCGGGGATACGGCGGTACGAGGCAAGTTCCGGATGGAGGATAGGCGCGCCGGGAGCCAGCGCCTCGCGCGGACTGCGGACGGGCGGGAGCACCTCGTAGTCCACCTGGAGCAGGCGCAGCGCGCGGAGGGCGGCAGCTTCGTCGTCGGCGACCACCGCGGCGACGCCTTCACCGTGATGGCGGACCTCGCCGCGGGCTAGGGGCGGCTTGTCCCCCAGGTACAGGCCGATCAGCACGTCCCAATCGGCACCCGTGAAGACCCCTCGGACGCCAGAAGCCGCCCGCGCCTTGTCCGTGGCTATGCCGAGGATTCGGGCCCGCGCGTGCGGGCTCGCGAGCACGGCGGCATGCAGGACGCCCGGTCGCGGACGGTCGTCCGTGAAGCGGGTCCGTCCGCTCGTTTTTTCCGGACCATCGTCACGCGGAAGCGAAGTGCCGATACGGCTTGGGCGGCCAGATTCGTTCATGCGATCAGTGTAGGCGCGGAGGGACGGAAACGCAAAAAGACCCTAAATTGCGAGTCATCATTACCGACCGGGTCATAGATGCATTGCCCGCAGGAATACGCCTCTTGTTCGGCACGTTCCCCTTGGAACAGGAAACGTGAATCAGGACGATCGGCAGCGCCAAAGGAAAATAGTCATGGCTCCCGATTTCGATGCCCTGCCTGAAGGCTTAGGTGGCTATGCCTGATGCGGATCCTGTTGGATACGAATCTGCTCCCGTGGTTGGTCATGGACGACCCCTGCCATGGTTTCCTGGATGTACCGGCTGACGGCGATACGATCGGCGTCCGGTAAATCGCCGATACGCTCCGATTCCTTGGTTTCGATAGTCGCGATTTTTGCGGTGCGGACAACGGAAGGCGCGGGCAGACCAGCCATGCCAAGGTCGGATACGGCGACGTCACCGGACCAAGGGCGGTTCTCCGAACTGGTGATCATCAAAACCCAAAGAAGGCCTTGAAGTTTCAGAACGCCGTCGGCAGCTACCACCAAAGCAGGTCGTCGCTCGCGAACCGGCCGATTGGTGTAGGGAAAAGGGATCTTGATGATGTCCCAGGCTCTAAAGTCCGGCATAGGCCCGCCGATCCGCATCGGAATCCCATTCGCCGAATACGGCAAAAGGATCTTCCGCTTCCTCAGTCCGCGCGCGGCTCAAAACCACTTTCTCGCCTTCGATAAGGTAGACGAGCTTATCGCCTTCCTTCAGATGCAAGGCCACCCGGATGGGCCGGGGAATTCCTTACATGCATCAAGCAGGCAGCGTTATGATGGATACTTTCTCATGGTCGAAGAATCGTGCCTCCGGAACCCGACACGTCGATCTCCCGCCGTTCCCTTGCCGCTTCGGCAAGGGCTTCCATGGTATCCAGGACATGGAAGGCCAGGAGCCCTGAGGCGCGTTGCGGCGTTCTGTCTAGGAGAGCGCCCGCAAGATCCGCGACGCCGAGTCCGCGGGAATTGTCGGACCAAGCCTCGGGGACCTGCTGCTCCTCCCATTCCGTCCCGCCCCGTTTCCTGAGGAGCACGGGACCGCCGAAGCTGTTCGGATCCGGGACCGCCAGGCTCCCTTCGGTGCCCCAGATTTCGATGGGGGGGAGCCTGCTCGCCTGCACGTCGAAGCTCATGGTCAGCGCGACGACGGGGCCGGCCGCGAAGCGGAGAAGGCCCGCTACATGGGTGGAGACCAGTACGGGTATCCGGTCGCCTTTTTTGGGTCCAGAGCCGACGACGCGTTCGTCGTACGCTTTGGATGCGCAGGCGGAGACGCCCGCGATGGGACCGAGCAGTTCGACGAGGGCAGTGAGGTAGTAGGGGCCCATGTCCAGGACCGGCCCGCCGCCCGGGGCGTAGTAGAAGGCCGGGTCGGGGTGCCAGCGCTCGTGGCCGGGGCAGAGCATGTTGGCCGTCCCGCCCACCGGCGTCCCGATCGCGCCGGAGTCGATGAGCGATCGGCAGGCGGCGATGCCCGCGCCGAGGAAGGTGTCGGGAGCGCAGCCGATCAGGAGCGATCGCGCGGCCGCCTCCGCCATGATCCGCGCTCCGTCCGCCCTCGTGGCCGCCAGCGGTTTCTCCGAATAGACGTGCTTGCCCGCGCGCAGCGCGGCGAGGGAGAGTTCGGCGTGGGCGAGGGGAATCGTCAGGTTCAGGACGATGTCGATTTCTTCGCTTGCCAGGAGCTCGTCCACGCCCAGGGCTTTCAGGCTGAAGGCCGCCGCCTTGGCTTCCGCTCTTTCGGCGATCCTGTCGGCGCACGCGACTGCGCGGAGGCGAGGAAAACGGGCGGCCAGATTCTTCAGGTAGATTTCCGAGATGTTGCCGCAACCGACGATGCCGACTTTCGCGATGTTTTTCATCACTGTTTTCCTTCCGCCGCGGAAGCTGCCTTCCCCTCGGCGGCCCAGGCGAGTCCCCTGCGCATCAATTCCCTTGCCTCCCCGTTGTCGAAGACGGCTGCCTGGTGGCCGAGGGAGCAGTAGAACACCCGGCCCGCGCCCCAGCGCTTGGTCCAGGCGACCGGCATGTCGACGTTTCCGTTGGCGGCATGGGGTCCGTCCGCGACGGGAAACCGGGTCGTCGCGAGCACTTCGACCGCAGGATCCACGTGGAGGTAGTAGTGCTCGGTTTTGACGGAGAAGTCCCGGATGCCTTCGACGAGGGGGGAGGATCCCTTCCTGATCGAAACGGCGTACTCGACCCCGTCGTTTCCGGGGTGGGCCACCCATTGTCCGCCGGTCAGGAATTGCCAATCGGTGTTTTCGCGGAAGGCGTCACACATTCCGCCGTGGCAACCCGCCAGTCCTGTTCCGCCCTCGACGGCGGCGAGGACGTTCGCCGTCGCTTCTTTTTCCAGTTTCCCCATCGTCCAGACGGGAACGATGAGGTCCAGGGCTTTCAGGGACTCCCCGTCATCGAAGGACGCGAGCGAATCGGAGATCGTCGCCTCGATTCCCGAACGCGACAGTAGTTCGGCGAACAATTCCGAAATCCGGACCGGATCATGGCCGTCCCAGCCGCCCCGTACTATCAATGCTTTCTTCATGCGTCGCCTCCGATCCGGGACCAGTATATGAAACCGGCAGGAATCCATCCACGGCTATCATCGCGGAAAGAGCCCCCGCGCTTATCGCATCGAAAAGCCCCGATCGGTTCGCCGAAGCTAAATTCCACAAGCGGCCGTTTCCGGATTATACTTCCCGGCATGAACGCGCATATACGTTTATTTTTCATGAGGCATGCGGAAGCGGTCGATCGCGATAAGTGGAAGGGGTCCGAGAGTCTGCGGCCCCTTTCCGAAGCCGGCGAGCGGGATACCGCCCGGGCGGCCAAGCGTTTCGCGGGTCTCGGACTTCATCTTGACCTCATACTCTGCAGTCCCCTCGTACGCGCCCTGCGCACCGCCGAAATCATCGGACAGGCGCTCGTCAAACCCGTCGCTCCCGTCGTCGACGACCGTTTGTCCCCCGGTTTCGACGAGGACGCGCTGGAGGACATCCTGGACGAGCGGGAAGGAGTGGAATCGATCCTCCTGGTGGGCCATGAACCGGACTTCGGGATAATCGTCGGCTCGCTCGCCGGCTGCGCGCGGATAGATTTCAAGAAAGGGGCCTTGGCGCTTGTGGACGTGGACCCGGATACCTGGGAAGGAAGGCTGCTCTGGCTCGTCCCGCAGAGCCTGATGCTTTGAACCCGTTTACCCCCGATCGCCCGGCACGGTATCATGCGTCCTCATCCTGATGGAGGCATGAATGGAACTCGGTTGCAGGGCTCATGATTTCGGGAAACTGGCGGTCGCGGAGTTGGCGAAGAAGATCCGGGAAAAGGGCTTCTCACATGCGCAACTGGCGCTGGCCAAGGCGATCGCCGATGTGGACGCCGGACCGGGCAAACTCAACGCGGAGCTGGCGGGGCGGATCGCGGAGACCTGGCGGCGGGAAGGCGTCCGAATTTCGGTGCTCGGAAGCTATTTCAACCCCGTCGGCCCCGATCTGGAGGAGCGCGAACGCGGCGCCGGGCGCTTCATGGAACAACTGCGTTTCGCCGGAGCCTTCGGCTGTCCGGTCGTCGCGACCGAGACGGGCTCGCTCAACGCGGACTGGTCGGCGCATCCGGACAACGGGAGCGAGGCGGCCTTCGCCCTTTTCGTCGAAACCATGCGGCCGGTGGCGGCGGAGGCCGAGCGCCGCAAAGTCTTCGCCTGCATCGAGGGCGTCGTCCGGCACGTCATCCTGAGTCCCGCCCGGCTCCGGCGCGCCCTGGACGAACTCGCCTCGCCCGGGATCCGTGTCCTTCTGGATCCGGTGAATTTCCTGGACGAGAACAACTATGAAGACCGTGACCGCATCATCGAAGAATCCTTCGAGCTGTTCGGGGACCTCATCGTCACGGCGCATATCAAGGATTTCGCGGTCCGGAAAGGCCAGATCGAGGTGGTTCCGGCGGGGAGCGGACTCATGGATTACGGTAGGCTATTCCGGCTCCTGAAGGCCCTGCCCCGGGTCGACGTCATCCTGGAGGATCTCAGGCCCGAAGCCATGGAAGGCGCGGCGCGCTTCGTGCGGGAGGCCTGGGAGAAGGCCTGACGCACAAATATCCAAAACCCGGTTCCCCGCCCCCGAAAGTAGCCTTCAATATCGGACGACCGTGAATTGCCATGTGGTCGGCGGAAACCCGATATTGAGCCTTAAATAGGAGGCGTCATATTCCATGACGACGAAGAAACGGTCGTTCGCGTTGGCGTCGTCATGGAATTGGAGAAGTTGCCAACCGCTATCCATGTACCACTTGATGGTGCCTTCGCACGTCAAATAGCCTTCATTCATCGTGTAATATTTTCCGTCCCCGCTGATATAGAAAATAAACGAAAGATCGGGAATATTGCTCGGCCCCTCTATCCGGTAGGCGGAATGAAGTTGCGCTCCCTTGTAGATATCGGGAACGGGATATGCCGTTACGGTCCCGCCGTCTCCGCCATCGTCATCCATCGCGGCCAGGAGGTCGGCGATGGCCCAGTCTTTCCCGTCCACCGTGAAGGTCCCCGTCACGGATTGGGGCTCGGCGTCCCCCGGCCCCGTCCCGGCGGCCCAAACTGCGTTACCGTTCAGGCTCGCGGTACCATAGAAATGGTTGGTCAGGATGATGCTCCCCGCGATGCTGATTGTGAACGGGTCGGCGTTCGTCTGCGTCAGGTCGATTTCGCCGTTGGCGACCAGCCCGCCCGGATCGTCAGGCGGCGTGAAATTTTCCAGAGTGATCCTGAGCGCGGTGTCCGGGGTGATCCAGGCGACGGACATGCCGGCAGGGTAATAGCCCTGGGCCAGGGTCGGATCGCTTTCCGGCGACTCGAAGATCATGCCGATCAGCCCGAATACGCCATCCGCCAGTTCCACCGCTTCCGTAGGCGGCTTGGAAGGTACGGGTTTTTTATCGTCGCTGCCGATCAGGCTGCCGATCAGACTCTGGATGAAAGAGCAGGAAGCGGCGCAGGAGATAACGAAAGTCAATGCCAGCGCTGTCCGGAAGGGTACCCAGGTTCTCGATTTCATGTCCGACCCCGAAGGAGGCGGCAGGGTTCGTAGTCCTCCCGGCGGTGCGGTTCTGATATAGAAGTATATCTCCTTCCTCCGATAAAGCAAGAACCGGACCAACCAACGGTCTGACGATGGTCGTTTCGCGGTCCTGCCGACGGAAAATACCTCCATAAGCACCAAATATTATAGATTCGGCTCAACGATACGGACTTGGTATGGTACAATCCAGATGAGCGGAATATGGCGGACATCGGACTGGAAATCGGCAGCAAGCTCCAAGATCTCCGAACCGAAGGTTCAGATCCCCCCGAGGACGAGGGGCGGAAGGTCAGGCGCAAGGACCTCCTGAACCTCCTGAATTTCGTGAACTTTCAGGAAGGGACGATCTTCGCCAACTTCCGGCATCTCAAATACGACGACAAGCTCTCCCTCCAGGCCTTTCCCCGCCCCTGCAGCGACGAGATCCTCGAATGCCGCTGGATGCGCGGCGGCCTGTCCGAACGACGCCTGAAAGACTACATCTTCGAGAATTTCCTGCTCAGCAACGGCCAGGATCTTTTCCTGGTCAAGGCGGAAGTGGTCGGCATGGACGAGGAGGGCATCACCTTCAGGATCCCGGATTTCGGCCACGAGAAAAGCGGCCGCAAGGTCAGGCGCCACGAGTGCGAGGCGGTGGACGTGCGCATCCTCCAGAACGGGATAGCCTTGACGGGCACGCTCGCCGATTTCAACGCCGTTTCCTGCCGCGTCGTCCTGACGGGTTCCTACGAGCTTGTGATTGGATGGATCAATCCGGGGACGCCGGTTCTCCTGAGCTTGGAACGCGATGGACGCCTGCTTTTTTCCGGGGATTGCGTCGTCACCCGTTCGGATACGGGCGAGGATCGAGGAGTCCTGGTCCTTACCCCGGTTTTCAACAACATACGGCGCTATGCCGCGCGGGAATTCCGCAGCCAACGGCATTCGCTTTCCCCGGCTCCGAACGTGAACTTCAACCATCCCCTGACCGGCAAGCGGCTCTACCTGCAGGCGCTGGATATTTCCAGCTCCGGCTTCTCGACGGAAGAATTCTTCATCAACTCAACCCTGCTTCCCGGGTTGATGATCCCCGAAATCTCGATCGAGATAGGCAATCATTTCATGATGAAGTGCCTCGGCCAGGTACTGTACCGTAACGTCGTCCATGTCGAACACGGAGAGAACCTGGTGCGATGCGGCATAGTATTCCTGGATATGGCCATCGAGGACCAGGCTTCCCTGTCGGCCCTGCTCCACCAGAACGCCAACAACTGCACGCGCGTTTGCAGCCAGGTTGACATGGAGGAGCTCTGGCGCTTCTTCTTCGAGTCCGGTTTTATTTATCCCTCAAAATACCTCTCGATCCTGGCTTACAAGGAAGAATTCAAGAAGACCTACGAAAAACTGTACCTAAAGAGTCCGGCGATAGCCCGCCATTTCATATTCCAGGATAGGGGGATTCTGTTCGGCCACATGTCGATGATAAGGAGCAACGCGAACACCTGGCTCATCCACCACCACGCCGCGTCGCGGAGCGGACACGGCATGGCGGGGGTCGCCGTGCTGGAGCAAGTCGGACAATACATCAACGAATTCCATCTCCACCGGTCCACGCATATGAACTACGTGATGTGCTATTACCGTAAAGAGAATCGTTTCCCCTCCCGGGTCTTCGGGGGCGTCGCGCGCGATGTCGCCAACCCCAAGGGGTCATCGGTCGACGCGTTCGCGTACATGCACTTGGCGGACCTGCCCTGTAATTCCTCGGGCTCCTACCAGCTGTTGCCCGCCGGAAGGGATGATCTCTTCGAGTTGAAGCGCCACTACGAGAAGGTTTCGGGCGGGCTGACCCTGGAAGCCCTCAACCTTATGCCCGAGGCGATTCCCGAGACCTTGCTGGACGAAGAATACCGGCGGCACGGCTTCCTGCGCGAACGTCATATCTTCGCGTTGAAAAGGGAGGGATCCCTTGCGGCGATCGTGATGGTCTCCCTTTCGGATCTGGGGCTCAATCTCTCCAACCTGACCAACTGCATCCATGTTTTCGTGGTTGACGAGGAAAAGCTGAGCACCGACATGCTGGCCTCGGGACTTAACGGCCTCGCCGCCCATTTCGCCAAAGACGATATGCCGTTGATGGTGTATCCGGCGGAATATCTGGAAGAGCACGCCATAGCCTATGAAAAAAGATACATCCTCTGGGTATTTAATATGAATTTTCTGGATGAGTATTTTAGGTCGCTGAGAAATACCTTCAAGCGGGATGTTCATGGAAGAAACGAAAGCAAGTGCGACGATAACTGAGAATACGCCGCTGTACAGCAGCAATATCATAAGCACTTTCCTGCAGTTGATCAGAATGCGGTACAGTTATGTAAACATCACCGAATTGCTCTTCGAATCCGGCATGGAAGCTTACGAGGTTGAGGACGAGGGGCATTGGTTCACCCAGGAGCAGGTGGACCATTTCTACGAGCGTCTGGTCAGGCGGACCGGAAACGTCAACATCGCCCGGGAGGCGGGCAGGTATACGGCTTCCCCCGACGCGATCGGGAAGACCGCGCGCTGGGTCCTCGGCTTCATCGAACCGTTCACCGTCTACAAGCTGATCGGAAAGATCGCGGGGAAATATACCCGATCCTCGGTTTTTGAATCCAAGAGGATTCATAAAACCGAAATCGAGATCGTCGTCACGCCGAAGGAGGGGGTGGACGAGAAGCGCTACCAATGCGAGAACCGCAAGGGTTATTTCGAGGCCATCGTCAGCCTGTTCGATAACCGTCTACCGAAGATCACCCATCCCGAATGCGTCTTCGAGGGCGGAAAGTGCTGTCGCTATACCATCAGCTGGAAGCGATCTTGGGCCGAATCGTTCAAGACGGCGCGGAACGTAAGCATACTGAGCTCCGGGGCGGTTCTGTTCATATTGGCCCTGAGCGGTCCTTGGGCTCTCTTCGGGGCGATCGCGATAATCGCAGCTTCGACGAGCTTCATGTTCACGCTCGTGGTCGAGATGCTCGAGAAGAAGGAGATCCGTTCGGCCCTCCTCAATATTCGCTCCACGACGGAAGAATTGCTGGAAAACACCAACCTGAACTACAACCATGCGTTGATGATCAATGAAGTCGGCCGTATCATCAGCAAGCACAACCAGACCGGAGCCCTCCTTTCGCAGGTGATCGAGATCCTGCGCAGAAGGCTCGATTACGACCGCGGGCTCATAATGCTCGTCAACGGCGACAAGACGATACTTGAATACAAATCGGGCTACGGCTATGAAGGCGAGGCCTTGGTCAACGTCACGAACGCCAGCTTCCATCTTGATAAGGAAGAGTCCCGCGGAATTTTCGTCCTCTGTTACCGCGAAAAACGGCCTTTCCTTATAAACGACGTGGAATGCATCAAGAACGAGCTATCCCAACGTAGCCTGGACTTCCTCAAAGCGATCGGTTCCAAATCTTTCATCTGTTGCCCGATCCTGTACGAGGATGAGTGCCTTGGAGTGCTCGCCGTCGACAACGTCCACAGCAAACGTCCCATACTGGAGAGCGACAAGAACCTGTTGATGGGAATCGCGCCGGAGATCGGCATCAGCGCCCACAACACCCAGATGATGGAGGAATGGGAAGCCCAGTTCCGGTCGATACTCCGCGTACTCGCCGCGAGCATAGACGCGCGGGACGCGCTGACCGCGGGCCATTCCGAGCGGGTCACCGAATACTCGGTCGCGATCTGCCAGGCGATGGATCTGCCGACCGAGTATACCGAGATGATCCGCGTCGCTTCGCAGCTGCACGATTACGGGAAGATCGGAATAAAGGATTCCATACTGAAAAAGAGCGGTCCCCTCTCCGGCCGGGAACGCGAGGAAATCAAGACGCACGTGGTCAAAACGAAGAAAATACTGGATCAGATCAATTTCAAGGGCATCTATCAGCAGGTTCCGGAAACGGCCGGCGCCCATCACGAGCGGATGGACGGAAGTGGCTATCCGGACGGCCTTAGGGGGGAGGGGATTCCCCTGGGCTCGCGGATCATCGCGGTCGCCGACTTTTTCGAGGCCATTACGGCCCAGCGGCATTACCGCGACCCGATGACCCGGGTCGATGCGGTGCAAACCCTGAAGGACGCCAGCGGCACCCACCTGGACGCGGAGATCGTTTCGGTGTTCCTGAAGATCCTTGAGGCGAGGGAGGCGGAGGTGATGCTACGGCCCGAAGAAAACGCTCAGACGTTCGCCGCGGCCGCTTTCCGTCCTGAGCAGGCGATCACCGGCGTGTAGGTGAATCGTCCGGGATCGGAGAAGAAGCGCAGGAATTCGGTCAGGAATTCATCCGTCGACGCATAACCGGGAATATCGATGCAGGCGTTCTTCGAGATGGTTTCTATTTTCTTGGTCCAATTGAAGCGGTCCGTCTCGCCGAGTTCCCCGTAGATCAGGTGATGGGCTCCCGCTTCCGCCCGGATGTCCTTGAAACCGAGCCGGTACAGGTGGGAGTACAGCTTCCGGCCCGCCCATGGATCGAAGTTCTCCTTCTCCTCAAGCTGGCTCATCGCCGAGACGAGGGCCGCCTCCAGCCGCGGGTTCATTTCCCAATGATTCAGGCAGTTGTGGTCCAGATCGATCAGGCAGAGGATGCCGCCTTCGTTGAGCAGGGTGGCGATGTTCCTCACGATGTCGAAGCTCTCCTTGCGGAAGTATTCCAGCGCGAAGCGGACCCAGACGAAATCGAAGCTGCCCTGTTGTCCTTCGAACGGTTCCTTGGCGTCGGCTACATAGAAGCGCGTGCGTTCGTTGCCGTAACGTTCCGTCGCATGGGCGATCCGCCCTCCGGACGCATCGAAACCCGCCGCGAAACCTTCCTCTCCGACGAGGGCGCTGAGTACGGCGGTCGCCGCGCCTGCGCCGCAGAACACGTCGGCGACCCGCATCCCATTTTTCAAGCCGGCCCTCAAGGCATATTCAGCCACGACGGAAGCGTCCGTCTTCATCTCAAGGCGACGGATCTCGTCTTCGTTCTCCATCAGGTAGGGCGTTTTCATAAGCGAGCAGTATACGGGGAATCCGGTCAGGATGGAAGAAGAATCCGGAAAGTTTTCCGATGCGGAAGGTCTTGACTATATCGTAATAATACGATTATTATAATATCGTATTATTACGATATTACGGAGGATGGAAATGGAGCGATACATGGACGCGACTGCACGGCTGTTGTCAGACACGATCATGGCCGTACTGGTCAATTATTCGCACAATTGGTTCGCGCTGGGACTGGCGATGATCGCCGCGGCGATCATGGCGGTGCACGTGGATGCCGCGAAGTTCAAGGACGCGCTCCTGCGGCGGACGAAGGTCTCCATAGTCGCGAGCGTGGCGGTCGGCGCGTTCACGCCGCTTTGCGCCTGCGGCACCATGGCGGTGATCATCGGAATGCTGACGACCAGCCTGCCCTGGGGACCCGTCATGGCCTTCCTGACCTCCTCGCCCCTCATGAGCCCGGACGGCTTCATCCTGCTCGCGGGCGTCGTGGGCCTGAAGTTCGCGGCCGCCGTGGCGGCAGCTTCGGTTGTCGTCGGCCTGGTCTCAGGCTTCGGTACCCATTTGATCGAAAAGAACTCGCGTTTCCTGGAGAACCAGACCAAATTCGCCAAGACGGCTGCCGCCACGAATTCCGCGGGTGGCCCCGCCGCGGCAGTCACGGCCGCCGCGACCGCAGCGGTAGCCTCGGCCGTGGCCGCCCCGGTAGCTGCGGGAGCCTCCGCGCCGGCCGCTCCGACAGCTGCGAGTGCTTGCGCCTGCGGTGGCGGTGGAGATTGCGGTGGCGGTGGCGGTGGCGGAAGGCCCGCGCTGATCGCCCCGGCGGCCGCCTGCTGCGCCTCTTCCGCGGTCCCGTCCCCCGCTTCCGCGGCGCTCGCCGCAGCCGGCACCCTGGTAGCCCCGCTCAAGCTCCGCGAGATCGGCAAGCAGCTGGTGGACGTGGGCCTGAAACGGATTCTGTTCTCGTTCACGATCTTCGTGGCGCTCGGTTATCTCATCCAATCCTTCGTCCCGACGGAATTCATCGTCGCCCTCTTCAACGCGGGCAACGGAGTCGGGGTTCCGCTCGCGGCCCTGATAGGACTTCCCCTGTACGTCACCGGCGACGCGGCGATCCCGCTCATCAAGACCCTATTGGACCAGGGCGCGAGCGGCGGCTCCATGCTGGCGTTCATGATCACCGGCCCCGCGACGAGCGCCTGGGTCATCGCGGGCATCTCCACCTTCATGAAACGGCGCGTCGTTGCCCTGTACCTCGGCTGGATCCTCGGCCTCGGCGTCGCCCTCGGTTACGCCTACGACCTGCTTCTCGCGCTCGGATTGTGATCGTCCGGGTCTTGACCGCCGCCGCGCATTATCGAATTATTGCGATATGAATAAAGCGACCCGCGACGCCCGCGATTAAATCTCGGTGCTCCAGGTGCACGGGTTTCGGGCCTTTTACCCCGTTTCTCGTGCACTCCAGTATCGGCTATGTCATCTTATTCATTATCAGGCAATATTTTATTATTTGTTCTGCAACCTCTGAAAATTATCACCCTTTAGCGCGCTGAAGAGACTGGTATTCCTTTCGCGCCTTTTCCAGTTCCGCGTCGAGCTGGTTGTTCGCCTCCTCGAGGACTCCGGGCCGCGGGCCTAGACTCAAAGGCAAAATCGATAGGCCGAGAAGGCCAAGACCACCGGCGCCAAGGCCCAAGCTCAAGTTGGTATAGGTGAGAACCTGTTCATGCAGGGCAGCGGCGCTGGAGCTCTTCGGTTCGGAAAGATATTTGTCGTAGCTGTCGCGGGCCAGGTAGTAGAGCACTCCGGCGGCGACCCCGAGGGCCGCGCCGGTCCCTGTCCCTATCCAGCCGAGGGTGTCGAGGGTCGATCGGGAAGCCTTCTGCCGCGGCAATTGGGCGATGTTCTTCCCTATCCGCAGCTCAATGTCTTTTATCTCCAAGCCTTTTTTCGCCAGATCCGTATATTCGAGCTGTGGAGCGAAGCTCGCCCTCCCGCCGTGTGGCACAACAAGATCGAAAAGCCCGGGCTTGTAGGATGGGCTCGAGACCGAAACCGTAAACCTTCCCGCGGGGAAATCGGGTACGGTATCCGCACTTCCCTCAATAACCAGATCGCGTCTTCCCTCAGCGCTCTTGAATCTCAGGGTGGCAGTCTCGGGAAGGGAGAACTCGAGGGTGCCGACGGCCTCGAAGACGGGGTCGAGCTTGACGGTATCGTTGCCCTCGATACGGAAACTCCCTTCCCAATAGTATCCATTGCCCCGGAGGATCGCGGCGTGTGTCCCGAGCGGGATTTTCTGGACGAAAAGACCTGAAAGTTTGGCAAACGGTTTTTCGTCGAGGAGCATTTCCATGCCGCTCGCGATTCCCGGTGGAAGGCTTTCACCCGGCCCCGACTTGTCGGAAGAAAGGAAGCGAAGGCTGTTCAGCACAAGATTTCCCGTCAACTCGCTCAGACTGAGGTTCGTGCGTATAAGAGCTTTTCGAACGATCGAAACCTGGCTCGAGGCGTAGAAGCCGGGTAGCCTCGCTTCTACCAGCGCCTGTCCCGGCGACAGGCCTTCGATTAACAGAGGGCTTTCGCCGCGCCGGATGCCGTTTACCAGCACCTCCGCGCCCGGTCGATCCGTCTCGACGTAAAGCCGTCCTCCGGTGTCGAAGGCCGAGAGGTCCACCTTGCCCTTGGTGAAGACCGCCTCGGTCTCCATGTCTCCGCCGAGCCGCGGGATCTGCGGCTTGCCGTAGGCTGCCTCGGTTTGCGAAGGCAGGGCTCTTTTAAGGTAATTGAAGAGATCGATTATGGTCGAGGTGCTGTCGGCCTGAAGCCCCTCGAGAAGGACATCGGTAAAAAAACCGTTCGAGCCATCGGGCTTTTCGTAGGAGAACTCGCCTGCCTTGGAAGCGTAGAAGACGGCCATGCTCCGCCCGTCCTCCGAGAGGGCCGGGCCGGTCGATACCACTTCCAAGCCCCTTGTGACGCCCGCGGCCCTGACGGGACCGAGGTCATTCCTGCAGGCGTCGAGGTAGACCATAGTGAGCTTGGCCTTGTTGTCCCTGAGCCAGGGCACGAGCACCGAATCGACGCTCAGCATGCCGGACCTATCCTGTAGCTGGGTCTCGGGGAAGCAGAGAAAATTCTCACCCGCGATCTGAACGCCATGGCCCGCGAAGAAGAACACCAGCTCGGAAATGCCCTCGTCGCTGGCAGAGTCGGCGATGTTCGAGAGGGCCCGCTGGAAGTTAGGCAGGCTCGGCCTGTCCATCCGATTCTCTTGGCGGTCGTTCTGAAGCACGACCTTGAAGCCGAGGCCGCCGTAGTAGGACGCTATCTTCTCCGAGTCGTTGACCGCCGCCTTCAGGGGCGAGAGGAGGTCGTACTCGTTTACGCCGAGGACGAGGGCGATCTTCGTTTGGGAGAAGAGGAGGGTGGGGAGAAGGAGGAATATACAAAATAAGCGAGCTTTCTTGAATTGCGGTACCAGATTTCGAATCATGGGAAAAATCTCCTTTTCAGGAATGAGGTCTTGAATAATAAACTTCAATATTGCATTTCACAATTTGCATTGTGCAATGATTACTGAGTGTCTATTCTGCCAATATCTTCCATTACCTTAAGGACGACATACCACCCTGAAACCTAGAAATTGGCCAAAGCATTGTGGCGCATACCCATTCTCGACATTTAAGAGATTCCCACTACAGGTAACATCCCCTCCACGTCGCATGCGACTTCCTCCCGTAGAAGGACCCGTTGGATCCATCAATCCAGTGGGATCATAAGTAGTGTAGAAGCCATTCGAATACTCCCAATCCCAGCAAAACTCAAAAACATTTCCGCTCATATCATAGATACCTAGCTCATTCGGCATCTTCCCACCTACGGGATGAGTGGTCCCGTCTGAGTTGGATGAAATCCAGGCGACTGCACTGACATCATTCGCTCCAGAGTTCAAATATCCATGGCTCAGCAGCCCACCACGCGCGGCCCATTGCCATTCGGCATCGGTTGGTAATCGGTAGCCGCTTTTTGACATATCTAAAGTTACGCTCGCACTCCCAATTGGATATCCCGTTGCCGGAACACGATCAACAATGGAATATGCTGGCAATTTTCCTTCTTTGATACTCAATAGATTACAAAATTCGACCGCATCATACCAGCTTACCATTTCTACCGGAAGTTCTGGATCACCGAGATGTGAACTGGGATTCGTCGCATTTGTTATATTTTCATATTGGGCCTGGGTTATTTCGAATTTACCAATTGAAAAATCTGAGACTGAGACAGAGCAATCCACTACATCATTGGGGAAAAGATGGATAAATCTCATAGTGTAGATACCGCCAACAATCTGAATCATATCAACATAACTTTCCTTAAAATGCCAAGTCGCGCTCCAGACCGTTGTGGAATTATCTGCCTTGATACCTCGAACTCGCCAAAATATTGCATCATTGATGGCGAGGGATGAGGAAACCATATAGCTTTCCTGTCCGCAAGGAATAGGCACAGAGCTTTCCGTCACTACTTGCGTATCGCCAATCTGGATCTCATACGAAACAGAATTAAAAATATGCGGCCATTGGAGAGTTGGTGTTGCAGTACTAATGGTACCTGCATTGGGCGGATAGATGGTCAATGAATTGAGCGAGTACGTCGCTGTCGTCACATCCGAAATGCTCCACCCCGTCTTCTTTGCTATCGCCTTGATCGTTCCGGAGGCGCCTAGCGACACCGATGATCCAAGATTGCCGGATGTCGCCGTCGGAGCGGCCTGGTTTCCGTCACCGGTCGTATAGAGGTAGCTCACCCCCGGCGTCGCCGAAGCAAGATTGACCGTCACTGAGGCATCCATATATTGACCCGGCAGAGGATCGAAGGTTGGCGGATAGGGCTTCAACTCATACCCGAACGAAACGGCGTCGGAATCGTCGAGGGCCGCATGCCGCGCGATCGCCTTGATCGTCATGTTCTGGTCCACCGCTATCGGCGTGGAAAAGACCGTACCGGTCGTGGAGGTCGGCGCGGCCTGGCTTCCATCGCCGGTGGTATACCTGATCTCGGCGCCGGAGGTGGCGCTTGTGAGAACGATCGATTTTGTTTCGTTGTAGATGCCGGCGGCAACGGAGGACTGGGGCGGCACGGCGCTTATGCGATACGCAACGTTCGTCACGGGCGAGCTATCCCAATCCGCCTTGATGGCGATGGCTTTGAGGTTGGCGCTCGAAGTTATCGCTACGGCTCCGGAATAGAGCGTTCCCGAGCTCTGTCCAGGTTCCGTCCCGTCGGTCGTATAGTAGATCGTGGCGTCCGTCGTCGTGCTGGTTATCGCCACGCTTTGCGCGCTCGTATAGGTGCCTGCCGGGATGGAGAAGACGGGGTCGGCGACGTGCCCCGTGATCTTGAAGGGAGAGACCATGACATCGGAAGTCATTTCGCCGCTGATCGCCACTGCGCGGATCGTGCAATCGGAGTTTATCGGGATTGGGGAAGAGGAAGAGAAGATTGTGCCGTGGCTGCTTGACGGTGGAGTCAGGTCATCGATCGTATAGACGATATCGGCTCCTGGCGTCGCGCTCGCGAGCGCTACGCTGACCGGGTCATAATGAAGACCCGACGAAACGCCTGCGACCGGCGTCGCGACGCTACCAGCGATATCGTAGGAAGAAACCACCGGAAACGAATCAAACCAACCGGCTTTGAACGCGCGTGCCTTGATCGCCGTCGTCGAAGAAAGGCTTATAGGTACGGTAAACTCAAACCCGTTGTATATCGTCGGGACGCTTCCGTCATTCGTATATCTGATCACCGCCCCCGGCGTTTCGCATAAAATGCTCACGGATTGCGCGTTGGCATAGTTTCCCGCCGCTGGCGTAAAGTCAGGTCGGCGAACCGTGCCCAGATAGATATCGCCAGAGCCGATAGGATAATACGCGCTTGTTTCCTGGTCCTTCACAATGCGGACAGTCTCGACCATGGTCCAGCGGGTTTCGACTCCGTCGAGGAGGGTAAGCTCGAGCGAGTGATAGCCGGTATCGAGGTCGGTCGCGGTGTAGGTATAGGAATGGCCGTCGGCACCGGCGGAGAAGGCCAGCGTCCTCGCCGAGCCTGAGGTCGAGGTCAGGGTTCCTGTAATGGAGGTAACGGCAAAAAGCCCCGTTGTCCAGGAAAGAGACAGACTCAGGCTGCCCGTTCCTGCCAGGGGGCGAAGGGTAATGACGAGGCTCGCCTCGATCCCGAGTTCCAGGGTTGCAGTGCCTGTACCCGTTACGATCGTATCGCCCGCCTCGTTTTTGCCGTTCACCGATATCGTCCAAACGCCGAGGGCGAGATCGGTTTTCGATAAGGTTGATCCGGTAAAGCCGCTCGCATCGAAGACGGCGCCCGCGGGACCGGCGCCATGGATATCGTAGGTCTTCACGGCCATGTCGTAGGCGGGAATTAAAGTCTTGGCGGTGCTGGTGGATACCTGGACCATCAGACTGCCGGTGCCTTGCGGCTGGCTTGCCTTGCCAAAGAAGAGCTGGCACGACGAGAGCGAAATAAAAATGCCAAAGACGAGAATCGCGATTGCGCAGCGTCTGTCTTTCATTGCGCCCACCCTTTCTCGTGGTACATAGTGCCTATCTCAAGGGAACTAAGGGCTCTGTTGTATATTCTGACATCATCGATCTTTCCATATGTGTAGCCTGTCTCATTGACTGGATATCCACCTATCCACAGTTTCCCTGTATCACTGCCGGCGATCGCGGCTGTCGATGCGATTGATTGAACCAAGACTCCGTCAATATAAAGCTTCACATAGCTTCTATCGTAAGTCGTTACGAGAAAGTACCAAGTATTATCCGTCAGGGCGTGAGTCGAATCAGCCCGATAATCGGTCCATCCTCCAGTATCAAGGCCAGCAAAATACTGGTACGGCCAGGAGTTTCCCCCATTTGTGCAATACCGTCCAATTCCATATTGGAAATACGTACTGTTAGCTTTGGTGAGGATTGGTCCGTTTTCTTTACCTTGCCCCAAATAGTACGCCCAACATGACAGAGTAAGCGTACCCGACACGTTCAGGTAAGGGCTTCCAGAGATTTCAATATAATTATTGCTACCGTTATAATAATATGCGCTATTCAAGCTATTGAATCGATCAATAGTCAAGGATGCTCCCTGCACGGTACCATTATTTAAATATTGGCTAGTATCATTCGCGTTTCCGCAAAACAGCCATTCGCCGACGAGCCCGTCTCGGGGAATGCTGAAGAACGAGAAGTTCCAATATGCGCTCGACAACACGCTTCCCTTGCGAACCACTATCGAAAGTCGGTAGTTTCCGGCCTCAAGGGCGTTGCCGATATCGACGCTCTGGGTCGTTGCTCCATCAATTGGGCTGCCATTCAAATACCATTGATATGAATCGACAATGACGGAGGTGGAAGCGGACACGGTCATGGTTTCGCCGCTGCTGATTACTTCCTTTTGCCCGCTCATCGTGATCGTTATCGGGTCGCTCGGATCCTGGACGATGGAGATTCCGGCCGAGGTAGCGATAGTGAATGAACAGGTCGAGCTCCAGTCGCTCATGGTCCCGTATGCGTCTTTCGCCCGGACGCGCCAAAACAGGCTATCGCCGAGATTCATGGCGCTCGCCATTTGATACTCCGAGATACTGCCGGCTATGGAGTCCGCGCTGCTAATCGCGACCTCGCTCGTTGCGTATTGGATCTCATAACCCGTCGCGTCGATGACCTCGCTCCAGTCAAGAAGAGGAGATGGGTCGACAATCAAGCTCCCATCCGCCGGAGTCATTCCGGTAGGCACGGCCGGCGGAGGCGGAAGTGGTATTCCGTTCGCGGAGGGGCCGAAATTGCTTGTGCCATACGCGTTCTTTGCCCGTACCCACACGTAATACGTCGTCCCGTCCGTCAACCCAGCGATCGTTGTCGTCGTTTCGGAAATATCGGTACCGAATTTCTCGGCTCCGGTCGCCGTGTTCGCCGTGTTATACCAGACTTCGTACGAGCTAGCGCCGGGAACTGCCGACCAGGTAGCGGAAAGTTGCTGGCTCGTTCCGGAAACAAGAATCGGCGCTGCCATGACAGGACCTAGAGGCATCCCTTGGGCCACCGGGCTGAATCCGGTCAGTCCATTCGCGTTCAACGCACGTATCCAAAGATAGTACATCGTCCCGTTCGTAAGGCCGCTGAGGCTCGCCGTGGTTGCCGTCGGCTTGTCCGGGCTTTGGGTGGCCGTCGTGCTGTCATTTGCGATGCCGTACCAGATTTCGTATGAACTTGCCCCCGGTACGGAAGACCAGCTCAATTCGAGTCGGCCATCGCCGGCGACGAGCATCGGTGCCCCCGGACCGGCGAGAGGCGTCCCCTGGGCTATCGGACCGAAGGCCGTAATGCCCGCCGCGTTCTTCGCCTTGACCCAAACCGAGTATGAGGTTCCATTGACAAGCCCGGTCAAGGATATGTTCGATTCGCTAAGGTCATCCCCCGTTTTTTCAGCCTGAGTCGCCTCGCTGCCTGTGCTCATCCATAGCTCATAGGCGGTCGCCCCCGGCGCAACGGGCCAGCCGATATCGAGCCTGCCGTCACCGGTGTTGATGGTTATTTCTCCGGGAGGGGCGGGAATGAGGGTGTATGTCCGCGGGGAGGTCCAGGACGGGCTCCACGCGTCGGCCTTTTTTGCCCGGGCGCTCCAATAGCGGCTCCCCCGCAGGGCATCGCTTACCGGAATCGAAATGACGTTCGAAGCCGACTCGGAGCTGGTAAAGACGATATCGGTTTCGGCTGCGAGGGCTGTCGCCGAGAAGCGTAGCTGATAGGCTTGGGCAGAGGTCACGATCGAAGTCGTAAAGGTCAGGCTCGTCGCCGCGGGGTCGTCAAAAAAAGTGCCCTCCGCAGGACTGACGAGGGACAGGGCCGCAGGGTCATCAGTCGATGCATAGCCTTGGTAGTCCGATCCTTTCGGATCGGCGGGGTTGCTGAACAGGAATTCCCCACAACTCAGGATGACTACGCTAAGGCCGATCAACATAAAGGGCAATGCACGGCGCATTGGCAATTCTTCCTTATATATGGTTAAGTTCTGCTTAAGATATCATGGCTTGGCTTTTTTTGCTGACTTTCCCCCGCGAAAATAGCTTCATGGCTATATGATCGCGGTTGTAGTGGTCTCGCCGGCATCGTCACAAACCCGCGGTCCCGCTTGTTGAATCCCCTGAGCGCCTTGGGGATCGTCAACGCAAACTGCCGGTACGGGAGCCTATGGAGCTGGTCGTCTGCCCAGTATTCTCCAATGAATAAAGCGCGTTTCTGTCCGCAGGAGGGGTAGAGAATGACTTGCATGAGAAGAGCCTGAAGCAGATCCTGTTCTCGTTCACGATCTTCGTGGCCTTCGGATTGTGATCGTCCGGGTCTTGACCGCCGCCGCGCATTATCGGATTATTGCGATATGAATAAAGCGACCCGCGACGCCCGCGACACTCGCGACGCCCGCAACGTGCCCCCCGCCTGCTGCACCATCGACCTCGATGGCGCGGAGCGCGAGCGCTTCACGGGCATGCTGAAGGCGGCGGGGAATCCCGTCCGTTTTGAGATCCTCAGCTTCCTCGTCACCCATCCCGGCTGCATCACGGGGGACATCGTCTCCCACCTTCCCATCGCCCAGGCCACGGTTTCCCAGCATCTGAAGGTGCTCCGAACCGCGGGCTGGATCGAGGGGGAGATTGAAGGTCCCGCCGTCTGCTACAGCCTATCCGCCGACGCCATCGCCTGGTTCCGCCTCACCGTCGCCCGGATATTCTGATTCCGCAGGGAGCCTGTTTTCCTGTCCGCGGTGCTCCGACGGGATCCTGAATACAGGGTTCAGGGAAGGATCTGCTCCCGGCCATCGTCGTCGACCAGCAGGTCCTCCGCTCCCGAAGACAGGGCATGCAGGATGCGGCGCTTCACGTCGCCCGAGCCGTCGGTCATCGCCCCGATCCTGGCGCGCATGTCGCGCCTGGCGGAGTTCGTGCCGAAGGGGCAGGTACAGGCGGCCTTCAGGATGCCCGCGTCCTGGGCGAAGGCGATCACCTGCCGCTCCTCGACATAGGCGAGCGGACGGATGAGGCTCACCGGGTATTTCCGGTAGGCCAGCCGTATCGGCATGGTCGCAAGTTCGCCCTTGCTCATCAGGTTCATGAAGAAGGTCTCAACTATGTCGTCCAGGTGGTGCCCGAGCGCGATCTTGTTGAAGTTGCCCGCATGGGCGTAGCGCAGCAGCTCCGTACGGCGCTGGGTTGAGCACCAGTAGCAGTTCATCTTGCGCCCCGGTTTCAGCCTGCCGATCACGGGTACGAAGACGTCGTCGAAGGGAATTCCCCAGCCTTCCAGCCGCTCGGCCAAAGCGGCCTTCTTGCAGCAGGAGCAGAAGTCGGTGGAAATGTGCACGGCGGAAAGCGTGAAATCCTTTTTGAACGCACGGCGGGCGGCCGCGAGCGCGTAGGCGAGCGCCGTGGAATCCTTGCCGCCCGAAACGGCGACGAGGATGCGGTCCCCGTCCTGGATGAGGTCCCGCTCCTTCACGGCCTTGGTCACCAGCGAGAGCAGGACTTTTTCGGAACTCGCCGACCTGAGACCCCGGTTGCCCATCAGCGGTCCGTTTCCCGGCGGCCTATTTCCCGGCGGGTCGCCCATCGGTCGCGCAGGGCCAGAAGGCGTTCCCCGGCCGCGACCAGCGTCTCGTCCCGTTTGGCGAAATGGAAGCGGATGTAGCGGTTCACCGCGTCGCGTCCGTCCGGACCGGATAGGTAGAAACTGGATCCCGGAACCGCCGCCACCCCGATATCCCTTGCCATCCATTCGCAGAAGGCCGTGTCGCTCGGCGCCCCGAATTCATCGATGTCCACCATGACGTAGTAGGCCCCCTGGGGGCGGACGAACGAGAGTCCCGCCCTTTCCAGCGCCGAAAGGAAAAGTGTTCGTTTGGAGGTATACAGGTCCTGCAGATCCCGGTAATAGCCGTCGCCAAGGCCGAGAGCCGCGATCGTCGCCTCCTGCAAGGGAGCGGCGGCGCCGACCGTTAGGAAATCGTGTATCTTCCGGATGCCGTCGGTGATACGTTTCGGGGCGACGGTATATCCCAGGCGCCAGCCGGTGATCGAGTAGGTCTTGGAAAGGGAACCGCAGGAGATGGTGCGCTCGAACATGCCGGGGAGGGCCGCGAAGTACGTGTGCCGGTGCGGGGCATAGACGATATGCTCGTACACCTCGTCGGTGATGACGAACGCGTCGTAGCGTTCCGCCAGGCCCGCGATCGTCTCCAGTTCGGCGCGGGAGAACACCTTTCCGGTGGGATTCGCGGGGTTGCAGAGGATGAGCGCCTTGGCCCCGCCCTCGAAAGCCCGTCGCAGTTCGTCCGGATCGAAGCCGAAATCCCCGGAGCCCGAAACGCCTTCCCGCAAGGGCACGCAGACGGGTTCGGCTCCGGCCAGGATGGCGTCGGCGAGGTAGTTCTCGTAGAAGGGCGAAAAAACGATGACCCGGTCGCCCGGATCCACAGCCGTCATGACGGCCGCCATCATCGCCTCGGTCGCTCCGCAGGTGACCGTGAGGTGCCCGGCGGGATCGACCGGGATGCCCATGAAGCGTTCCTGCTTGGCCGCGAGCGCTTCCCTGAAATTCGCCGCGCCCCAGGTCACCGCGTACTGGTGCGGGCCGTCCTTCATCACCCTGGCCGCCGCCTCCAGGAGGACCGCCGGAGGATCGAAGTCGGGGAAACCCTGCGAAAGGTTGATCGCCCCATGCTCCATGGCGACACGGGTCATCCGGCGGATGACGGATTCTCCGAACGATCGGGATTTGACGCTGATCTCGGGCATGCCTGTTCCTTATGGAAAGATGAAGCTGAGCGATCGCGCTTGCTTGAGGAGAGTGTCCATGGACGCGATGCCCGGATTGGACTTGCGCGCGCGTCCGAAGGAATCCACCAACACCGTGGTCGGCGTCGAAAAGACGCTCCAGCTTTCCGCGATTTCCGGCCTGGCTGAAACGTCCACTTCGATAACCTGGACGGACTGTCCAGCTTTGTTCCTGAACCGGTCGACGGCGGGGCGCTGCACCGCTTTGCAGGGAACGCAATAGGGAGATGAGAAATACACGAGGGCGGGAATTCCCCGTTTGTATCCCTCAAGCTTCATCGCGGAGTTCCCGGCGCGCGCGAGGGTTGCCCTCCCGAGCAAAATCCACGCCGCCGCGCCCGCCGCGATGACAAGGGCGCTCATCGCTACCCGGATGAGTATCCCGCTCATGGCCGGACCTCCGGGGGCGAACCCGTAAAGCCCGGGAAGCCCAACCGGGCCAGCTGGTAGAAAACGAAGCAGCCGGCGCAGAAGCCCGTGAAGACGTTGATGCCCGCGAGCAGGATGACGATCCATACCGCCGCCCAACCGGCCGCTGTAGCTCCCAGAACCAAGGCTGCCGTCCCCGCGATCATGACGAAGGCGCCGAAACCCTGCGCGAACCGGTGCGGGCGCGGATCGTCCTGGACCGGATCGGGGCGGATGAGGCGGAGTGGCTTGAATATCCAACGGTACAAGGGCAGGAAGCCGGGTTTGCCCAGCGCTGTTCCCGCAACCATGGCCGCGGCCACGAACGCGGTTACAGGCCAAAGATTCAGTATGAACGCCAGGAGATCCAGGACGATGATGACGAGCTGGTTGGCCTTCAGGGCGCCGTGGTCTACAGTCGAACCGGTTGCGTGCATTACCTGCCTCCGATATACATTACTATTATGATAATATATATCATGAATCATGTTGTCAACATCAAACGGATCGACCCGGATGCCGTTCCGCCCAACCGGCAAGGCGCGCCAGGCCTTCGCCCAGCTGGGCGCGCGGACAGGCGACGTTGATGCGGATGAAGCCTCGGCCGCCGCTCCCGAAGATGCCACCGGCTGTGACCTTCACCCGGCCTTCCTTCTCCAGCCGGGCAGCCAGTTCGCGGTCGTCCTCCAGACCGGCTTTCGCGATCAGTTCCGAAGCGTCGGCCCAGATCAGATAGGTTCCCTCGGGCGCCCGCGCCCGGATCCCGGGAACGGTGTCGTTGATGAATCGGACGGCGAAATCGATGTTGGCCCGCAGGTAGGCGAGCAGCTCGTCCAGCCAGGGACCTCCGTGGCGGTACGCCGCCTCCGCGGCGACGAGCGAGAAGACGTTCGGCTGGCTGTAGCCCGCCGCTTCGAGGCCGCGCTTCAATCGGGCCCGCAGCCCTCCGTCCCGCGCGATGAAGTGGGACAGGTGGAGGCCGGCCAGGTTGAAGGTCTTGTTGGCCGACGAGAGGACGACGATCCTGTCCTTTCCTTCCGGTAGCGCGGCCAGCGAGGCGAAAGCTCGCGGCCGATGGACAAAATCCCCGTGGATTTCGTCGGAAACGACCAGGAGGCCGTGCTTCCTCGCCGCGGCGAGAAGGACGCCAAGTTCTTCATCGCTCCAGACGGTTCCCCCCGGATTGTGGGGAGAACAGAAAAGCATCATGGGCACCCGGATTCCCTGATGCTCCGCGTCCTTCAGGGCCTTGTCGAAGCCCGCGGCGCTGAAGACGTAGCGTCCTCCTTCGTCCATTACCAACGGCAGGTCGATTACCCTGCGTCCGTTGTCGCGGACTATGTTATAGAAGGGGTAATACACGGGGGACATGACGAGGACGCCGTCGGCAGGTTCGGAAAAAGCCCGCACCGCGATCCCGAGCGAAGGGACCAGGCCCGGACCCGCCAGGACGTCCCGGCTATCGATCGCGACGCCGTACCGGTCCGAATACCAGCCGACCAGGGCTTCGAAGAATCCGGGGCCTGCCATCGTGTAGCCGTACACCGGATGCCCGGCCCTATTCCGGAGTGCTTCGACGACTTCGGGCGGGGAGGGGAAGTCCATGTCGGCGACCCAGAGCGGCACGATGTCGGGAAGGCCCGCGTTTTTTTCCAGGCTGTCCCATTTCAGGGCTCCTGAGCCGATGCGGTCAATCCGCCGATCGAAATCCATCCGATGCCTCCCTTCGACCAATTTCCTGTGCAGCCTTGCCAGAATTAATCTCTATGTATATGATAGCATTTGTATGAAACTGTCAACGAGGACCCAATACGGATTGCGGATGCTTTGCCAGCTGGCGGTGGATTACGATCGCGGTCCCCTGCAGATGGGAGAGATCGTGGAACGGGAAGCCATTTCGGAAAAATACCTTGGACAGATCATGCTGGTCCTGCGGTCCTCCGGATTGGTCTCGTCCGTCCGCGGTTCCCAGGGCGGGTATTTCCTGAGCCGTTCCCCCGATCAGATCAATCTCCTGGATGCGTTCGAGGTGTTGGAGGGCGAGATTTTCGACTTCGACGACCATGCGGACTCCGATTCGGTCGCGGAACCTATCGGTCCGAAGGCGATGCTCGCTTCCACCAATTCGATATGGAACAAGGTCCGGAACGCGATCAAGGAAGTCCTGGCGAAATATACGTTGGATGACGTAGTGAGGCTCGGTCAGTTCGAAACCGGATATTTTGATTTCAGGATTTAAGGCGCCTGGTTCCCGGGCGTATGGAGGACCGATCGTGGGCTTCGAGGAAAAGAAACGGCATCAGGCCACCGACATCGTCCGCGGGGCGATCGACGGCGATCCGGTCACGGGCGCGATCAGCGTTCCCATCTACCAGAGCGCCACCTTCCGCCACCCTTCCCTGGGGGAGACGACCGGCTGGGATTATACCCGCCAGAGTAATCCGACCCGGACGGCTTTGGAAGCCCATCTGGCGCTGTTGGAAAAGGGCGCCCGGGGCTTCGCCTTCTCCTCCGGTATGGCGGCGATGTCGGCGGTGCTGGACCTGATGAGGACCGGGGACCACGTAATTCTTTCCGAAGACCTGTACGGAGGCACCTGGCGCCTGTTCGATGAACTCGCGCGGGCCAGGGGGATATTCTTCGACTTCGTGGATACCACCGACAACGGCGCGGCGGAGGCGGCCTTCAGGAAAGAAACCCGCCTGCTCATCGTCGAGACGCCATCCAATCCGATGATGCGGGTTTCGGACCTCCGGGCGCTCGCCCGGATCGCCCGCGCGAAGGGCGCGATCCTCGTCGTCGACAACACCTTCATGACCCCGTTCCTCCAGCGGCCCCTGGAGTTGGGCGCCCATATCGTCCTCCATTCCGGAACGAAGTACCTGGCGGGGCACAACGACACGCTCTGCGGCTTCCTCGTCTGTTCCGACGAGGCGCTGGGAGAACGGATCGCGCTCATACAAAAGACCACCGGAGCCGTGCTCAGTCCTTTCGAGTCCTGGCTCGCGATCCGGGGGATAAAGACGCTCGCCCTCCGGATGGAGCGGCAGCAACGGAACGCCGGCGAACTGGCCGAACGCCTGAGCGCCCATCCCGCGGTCGCTGCGGTCCATTATGTCGGCCTGCCGTCGCACCCCGGATACGGGCTGTGCCGGAAACAGGCCTCCGGTTTCGGCGCCATGATCTCCTTCGGACTCAGGGATCCGGGACGGGTTCCGGGCGTACTCGCCGGAGTCCGGCTGATACTGTTCGCCGAGAGCCTGGGAGGGGTGGAGTCGCTGATCACCTACCCCATGACCCAGACCCATGCCGCGATGCCGGCGGAGTACCGCAAGCGGCTGGGAGTGGATGAAGGCCTGCTCAGGCTTTCCGTGGGGATAGAGGATGTCCGGGATTTGTGGGACGATCTGAGGGGCGCGCTCGAAGCGTGACCGCGGGCGTGACCGCGGGCGTGACCGCATCGGATCAAGCCTTCCCCCGTTTGAAAATCAGGGTATAACAGACGCCGGCTTCGCGATCCAGCTTGAGGTCGGCTCCGATCTGGGCGGCGAGGATGGGTATCAGGGTCATACCCAACCGGCCTCCGCATTCGAGTTCGATGTCCGCGGGCAGGCCGATGCCGTCGTCCGAGACGCGCAGCCGGATCCGTCCGTCGGACGCTTCGCTGAACCGGATCAGGATGCTTCCCCGGCCGATCCGGTCGGGCGGGAAGGCATGGCGGAACGAATTGGAGACTATCTCGTTGATGAGTAATCCGCAGGGAATCGCGTCTTCCAGGTCGAGCGAGGGGCCCTCGCCTTCGACCAGAACATCGACCTCGGCGAAACGCTCGCGGTGGGCCTGGTACAAGGCGCCGGCGATGATCCGCGCGAACTCGCGCATGTCCACGCCGGCGAGGTCCGGAGATTCGTACACCATCTCGTGTATTTGCGACATTGCCCGCACGCGGTCCTCGAAGTCGACCAGGACGGCGATCGCCTCGTCGTCCGTCGAAAACTTCGCCTGGAGTCCCAGTAGGCTGACGAGGATCTGGAGGTTGTTCTTGACGCGGTGGTGGACCTCCCGCAGGAGCGCGTCTTTCTGGGAGAGCGCCGCGCGGAAGCCTTCCACCGTGCCGCGGATTCTCCCGGCCATGGCGTCGTAGGCGGACGACAGGGCGGAGACCTCTTCGTAGGAATGCGCATCCACGGACTTCCATTCCTCGCTTCGGGTGTAGGTCCGGGCGGCCCCCGCGAGGGCGCCGAGCGGTTTGGCGATGCTGCGGGCTATGATCGCGGAGGAGATACCTACGCCGAGCACGATGAGGATGCCGGCCGCCGCCATGACGATGAACATGCGGATCCGGCCTTCCTCCAGAACGGAGCGGTTGATGTCCAGCTCGTCCTCGTAGGCGCTCGAGCCGATGATCCAGTCCCACGGGGCAAAATAGGCGAGCCGGGCGATTTTCCGCCGCGGCCCGCTCTCGCCGGGATTCTGCCAACGGTAGCGGATGGTGGCGATTTCGCCGTGCCGCAAAACGAGGGCCGCGTCGACGATGTCGCGGGCCACGAACCGGCCGTCGGGGTCGACGACATCCCAGATGTCCTCGCCGTCGCGCGATCCGTTACGGGAAATGATGTAGTGGCCGCGCTGTTCGTCCCTCCCGGACATAACGAATACGTATCCTGTCTCTCCGATCCGCATCCCGACGATCACCGCGCGGATTTCATCTTCCGCGACCGACTGCCGTTGGCCGACGTAGAGCATTCCGACGATCCGGCCGTTTTCGGATCGGAGCGGCTCATAGGAGGTAAGGTACCATTCGTCCACGACCATCGCCCTTCCGGTATAGCCGCCGCCTCCGAGGATCGCCGCGACGACGGGATTCTTCGTTCCGTCGCTCATGGTCGCGGGAATGAAGGTGCCGATGGCCCGGCTCCCGTCCGCTTTCGGGACGGTCGTGGCGACCCGGAGCATGTTTCCCTCTTCGTCCATGCGCTGGAACAGCGTGACCGTGATGCCGATCAATTCTGCGGCTTCGTCCACGAAAGGACTGGGAACGGCGGGGTCCGGATCCGTGCCGAGCCATTTCCCTCCGACGAGGGCGCCGGGCAAGACGACTACGCGCTCGCGGCCGCTGAACTGGTCGGTGGCGGTCCATGAGACGGCGGGGCCGGAAAACCGGATTCCGCCCGCCTTCAGGAGCAGGCTGCGGGTTACCCTGAGGCTCCGCGAGAGTTCCGCTGAGTACGAATACCCGACGGATTGGACCAAATTGTAGACGCCGGTCGTGATATGGTCGAGATCCTGGATGATGAGCGCGTCGACCCTCTCCTGCGCGAGCTCGGCATAGGAGGAGCTCAGCCGGGCGGCGATCAGGAAGAGAGCCGCGGCCGTGATGATCGCGCTCCCCGTCCCGAGGGCTATAAGACGGATTCCCAGGCTCGGACTGCGTATGGACACTATCGCCCTCCCGCTACCGGCCGCTCGCCAGTCCGGTCCATGCCGCTTCCAATTCCTTCGCGGACCGCGCTTCCCGCTCGTCCTGTTCGGCGAGCGCGGCTCCGACGCGCGCCATGGCCTCACCTGCCGCCGTCCAGACGGTCGCCATGCCTTCGGGGGCCGGTCCGCCGGCCGTCTTGCGGACCGCGACGAAGTGCCCGGGTTCCAGGTTCGCTTCGATGGTCGCGTCGGAGAAGGGCAGTTCCCTGCCGGCGGCCGTCCTGAAAGCGGCCCGGAGGACGGCCTTGTCGTAGCCCGATCGGGCGAAGGCGGAACAGACTCCGTGGGCGCAGCGGAAACCGACACCGCAGTCGCGGACCAGCGCGTCCGCGAGTTCGGTGGTGGTGACGCCGAAGGACAGGGCCATCTCCCTGACGCGCCTCCCGTTGGAACTGAACTTGGCGACCGTCTCGGCGGCGAGCCGGACGCTGGAGCGCGCCTTCGCGATGGAGTCGATGAAATCGCTCACCGGCGCGTCGGCGGCTTCGTTCACATCCTGGTAGGGCACGTTGCGGAACAGCTCCTCCAGGGAGGCGCAGGTTCCCGCCGCCAGACCCGCCTGGATGCGGATATGCTCCAGGATCACGGGGTTGCGCTTTTGCGGCATGATGGAGCTGGACTGGACGAGCTCGTCGGGGAATTCGATCAGGCCCACCTCGCAGCTGGCCTTGTGAAGGAGATCGGCGGCCAGCCGGGTCAGGTCCGAGAGGACGAGCCTGAGCGCGGAAGCGGGCCGGACCAGCCAGTGGGAGGTGGAGATGGCCTGATAGTTGTTGGGCACGATCGAACGGAAGCCGAGCAGCCGGGCGGTCCGCTCCCGATCCACCGCGAAACCGGTGCCCGTGATCGCGCAGGCGCCCAGCGTGCAGCGGTCGACGGAGGAGAGGGCGCCCAGCAGGACTTCGGCGTCTTCCAGCAACTCCAGCAGGAAGGCGGACAGATAATGGGCGATCGTGGAGACGTTGGCCGGCTGGCCGTGGGTGAACAGCACGGTGAGTTCGTCGGCCCCCGCGCGGGCGCGCGATTCCAGGGTTTCGCAGCAGGAAAGCAGGGTTCCGGCGAAGGTGCGCAGCTCCCGCTTCAGGGCGAGGCGGAAAATCGTGGAATCCATGTCGTTCCGGCTCCGCGCCGTGTGCAGCCAGGCGGCGTTCTCGGCGCCGGCTATGCGTTCCAGCTCCTTCTCGTACACGAAGTACAGGTCCTCGCTGCCCGCCGGGATGGACGCAGGCGGCGTGAAGCCGCGCGCCATCGCCTCCATGCCGCGCGCTATGGAACGGGCCGTTTCGTCCGCGACGATCCCGCATTCCCGGAGCATGACCAGGTGGGCCTTGTGCACCCGCACCGAATCGGCCGCATACAGGCGTTTCCAGTTCCGGTAGGAAGGCTCCAGGACCCCGGCCACGTAGACGGGCGAAAAAACGCTCATGCGGGCAGCTTCAGCAGGGCGGCCGCGTTGCGGTACAGGACGGCGTCCAGCTCGTCTTCGGTGTAGCCGACGTCCATCATCGCGCGGACCTGGGCGTCCAGGTAGGCGCTCGTGAAGCCGCGGGGGAACCAGGACGAATCGGTACCGAAGAGGATACGCGTCGCTCCGATCGTCTCCCGGTATTTGCGGAACAGGGATTCCAGGGTCACTTCGTAGGGCATCCAGCGCATCCATTGGTTGGATCCGCTCGTATCGATGGAGACGTTCGGGCAGGCCCAGCAGAGGTTCAGGGTCTCGAAGAGGTAGCCGCAGCCGAAATGGGGGATGATGATCGGCAGGCGGGGGAAGCGCTTGGCGACATCGTGGATCGTCAGGGGGCTCATATTGATGTGGTCCGCTATACCGCCCGCCCCGCCCATGATGCCGAAATGCACCAGCACGGGTACCTCGCGGGCCTGCGCGCATTCCCACAGCGGATCGAAGGTCCGGTCGCCGAGGCTCTTTCCGATCGCCGGGCCGAGCAGCTTGTAGCCGGCCAGTCCCCCGTCGGCCAGGGCGCGCTCCAGGCGCGGGGCGGCATCGGGCAGCAGCGGATCGTGGTGGGCGTAGGCGCGGAACTCGCCGGGATGGCGCCTGACTAGATCGGACGCGAAATCGTTGCTTCCGGCGGTGACGAAGACGACCTTCTCCAGGTATTCGCGCTTCGCGCATTCTCCCGCCCAGAGCCGCTCGCCCTCCTCCGGAGACACCTCGACGGGGCTCGGGAAGCGCCATGCGGTTTCCCAGCGCGCCTTCTCGCCCTCTATCCAGGGATGGGCCGCGCGGAGCGGATCGGCGCTCCTGCCGCTCGTGTAACCGATGCCCTTCCGTCCGATGGAGGACTCGTCCCCGGCGGGCGAACCGTCGTCGATGATCTTGGGTTCGGGGAAATGCACATGTGAATCTATGACGCGCATGGTTTTATCCTTTCAGTCCCGTCATCGCTATGCCGCGGACTATTTGTCTCTGGAAGATGATGAAGACGAAGATCAGCGGCATCATCGAGACGGTCGCTCCCGTCATGATGTAGTGCCAGTCGCTGCCCGCTTCCCCCGAAAAATTAGCCAGTCCTACGGGGAGGGTGAACATTTTTGGTTTGGAGGAGGCGATCAGGGGCCAGAGGAAGGCGTTCCAGTTGCCGATGAAATTGAAGATCGCGAGGGTCGCCAGCGCCGAAGTCACCAGGGGCATGACGACGGTGATGAAGATGCGGAGCTCCCCCATGCCGTCCACCCGCGCCGCGTCGATGAGGTCGTCGGGGATGGTGCCCATGAATTGGCGCATCAGGAATACCCCGAAGGCGCTGATCATGCCGGGGAACATCACGCCCCAGTAGCTGTTGACCCACTTCATGGACCGGGCCATCGCGTACCAGGGAATCACGAGCATCTCGGTGGGAATCATAAGGGTGCTGATGATGAGCAGGAAAATGAATTTCTTGCCCGGGAAACGGAATTTAGAAAGGGTATAGCCGATCAGCGAATCGAAGAATAGCACCGAGGCCGTGGTGGAGACCGCGACGATGGAGCTGTTGATGAACCATTGGGGAAACCGCGAGTGCCTGGACAGGAAAATGTACTTGTAGTTGTCCAGAGTGGGAGGGCTCGGGAAGAGCTTCACCTGGAAAATCTGGGTGGCGTCCTTGAAGCTGGAACTGAGCATCCAGAAGAAGGGAAAGAGCATGATCGCCGACAGGAGGGCGAGGATGGCGTATGCGGCGACGATGCCGGGTTTTCGGTAATTCATGTTGCCGCCCCCTCAGTAATCCAGCTTCCTGTCGAAGAATTTCATCTGCAGGAGGGTCACCGCCATGATGATCCCGAAGAGGACGAGGCTCGCGCTCGCGGCGATGCCCATTTCGAAGTTGGTGAAGGCCTTCTGGTAAATGTACAGGGCGACGGACTTGGTGGACTCCAGGGGGCCGCCCATCGCCTGGAAGGACATGTTGTAGACTTGCGTGAAGATGCGCAGGAATTGTATGCCCTCAATGATCGTGAGGAAGAGGGTGACGGGAAGGAGGAGGGGCAGGACGATCTTGCGGAGGACCTGGGCGGATGCGGCTCCGTCTATGCGGGCGGCTTCCACGATTTCGTCGGGGATGGTCTGGATGCCGGCCAGAAAGACCGTCGTGCAATAGCCCAGTTCCACCCAGACGTTGACGGCCAGGATCGTGGGCAGGGCCTGGGTCGTGCTGTTCAGGAATTCCATCGCGGGCAGGCCGGCCGCTCCCAGGACCGCGTTGATCACGCCCAGGGGCGGCGTCTGGAACATCCATCGCCAGACCCAGCTGACCGCGACGACCGGAGTGATGTAGGGCAGGACGTAGATCAGGCGGAAGACGCCCTTCCCCTTCGGGATGACGTTCAGCATGAGGGCCAGTCCCAAGCTGAGCGCGATGACCGTCGGCGCTCCGAAGAGGGAATAGCGGGCCGTGTTCTTCAGGGACTGGACGAAGACGGGGTCGGCGAAAATCTTTTCGAAGTTCGCCGGCCCGATGAATTGGAGGGTCTTCCGGAGAAGGCCCCAGTCCGTCAGGCTCATGCCCATCATGTAGAGCATGGGCCCGAAACGGACGCCGATGAAGAAGATCAGGGGAACGACGAGGAAGGAGTAGGCCGTGACGGCCCTCTTATTCGCCAGGGTCATGCGCCGTACCTTCGATTCGCCGTTCCGGTCATGCCTTCTCCCTATTTCCAGAACGCGTCGATGAGGGCTTGTTCCTTGGCCTGCGCGTCCTTCAGAACCGCCGCCGGATCGGCCTTTTTCAGCGCGACCTGGTCCACCGCGTCCACGAGGAGGGTCCGCTGGCCCGCTTCGTCCACGAAAGCAGTGGCGTGGGCGGAGGCGAGGCCTTTGAGGAAGACGCTGATGACGGGGTCGTTCTTGTACTTCTCGGAGAGGCTCGGAGTGGCGGGAAGCTCGCCGATTTTCTGGAGCCAGAGCTCCTGGACTTCCGGGGAACTGAGGAACTTAAGGAATTTGATGGAAGCCTCCAGCTTCTTGCCCTTCACGCCGTCGACGATTCCGTTGGTCCAGAAGGAGGCGTAGTTGGACTTGACGCCGTTGTGGGAGGGGAGCTCGGCGGCGGCCCATTCCAGATCCTTGACGGCGTTCAGCGTGGCGATCCGGAAGGACCCGTCGATGTTCATCGCGGCTTTCTGCGCCTTGAACGCGGTCACGTCGTCGGTGGCGAAGTTGGGATAGCCGACCTTGTCCTGGGTGATGCGGTCCGTGTACCACTTGAAGCCCGCGATGCCCGCGGGGCTCGCGTAGCTCACCTTGCGCGCGTCGGCGCTGTAGGGAACGCCGCCGAACTGGCGGACGAGGACTTCGCGTATGTAGCTGTGCCCCTGGCCGGAAGGCTGCATGAGCAGCCCCGCCTGGATCAGGTTGCCTTGGGCGTCGTACTTGGAAAGCTTCTTCGAGTAGGCGAGGAGCTGGTCGAGGGTCGCCGGCGGAGAGTCAGGATCCAGACCCGCTTCCCTGAAGAGCTTCTTGTTCCAGATCAGGGCCAGTGTCCGTACCGCGGTCGGCACCGAATAGTTCTTTCCGTCGAAATTGACGGATTCCGCGACAAAGAGATAGAAATTCTTCCGGAACCAATCGCTGCTGAATTCTGACTGCGGAAGCGGCTGGATCCAGCCGGATTTCACCCAGAGCGGCATCCATCCGTAGAAGAGGTTCGCGATATCGGGGCCTTCGCCCGCGGGGATGGAGGCCGCTACCTTCTGCTGGTAGCTCTCGTAGGGGAAGGTGACCTGCTCGACCTTGATTCCTGGATTCTGCGCCTCGAATTTGGCGATCAGGTCGTTCATCAGGTTGACCTTGGATTCATAGAAATACTGCCAATACGTGATCTCCACGTCCTCAGCGGACGCTATGGCCGCTCCGGCTAGGATCATGACGAGCAGGGCCGCGAATCCGATTCGGTTTCGATTCAAGGTGGATCTCCTTTTGCGCCGTCGAGAGCGACGCTAAAGTATAGTCTACGCTTACTGCGCGAACGCCGCAACCAAGTCGTGTGGAGCTTCAGGGGCCCCTCATTCCGCCCCGATGTCCTCCTTCCAGACATCCGGCTTGGATTTAATGAAGGACGAAAGCAGTTCGCGGCAAACTTCGTCCTTCAGGTCGATTACTTTGATGCCATTGCGCCTAAGCCAGGAAATACCGCCTGCGAAAGTTCGGCTTTCGCCGACCACCACCGTGCCGATACCGAACTGACGCACAAGGCCCGAACAGTACCAGCACGGAGCCAGGGTTGTGGCCATGATGGTGTCCCGGTAGCTTCTGCGCCGGCCCGCGGCGCGGAAAGCCGCGGTTTCCGCATGCATGGACGGATCGTCGTCCTGGATCCTGCGGTTGTGTCCCCTGCCGAGCAGTCTGCCCTCGCCATCGAACAGGGCAGCGCCGATGGGCACTCCGCCCTCCGCCAAACCGATCCGGGCTTCTTCGAGCGCCTGATCGAGCATCTTCGCATAGTCTATCCTGCCCATTCACTGCCCCCTCGCAAAATGATGATGATTCAAATCTATCGTCGTCCCGGCTCCGGGGCAAGCGAAGCCGCCCGACGCCCGGGGGGATGGCGGATCCTTCACGAAACGCCGTGCGCATTCTATGATTCCGGCATGTTTTTACGTCCGACCCGCGATGATATCGAACTCCTTGCGCCCGTCGGCTCCCGGGAATCCCTCGCGGCGGCCCTGAAAGCCGGCGCCGACGCGGTCTACTTCGGCGCGGGGAACCTGAACATGAGGGCGCGCAGCGCGGCGTCCTTCGGCCTCCGGGACCTGCGCGGGCTGGCTCAAGCGGCCGCCGGAAAAGGCGCGAGAAGCTACCTCACCCTCAACGTGGCGCTTTTCGACGAGGATCTCGGCGAGATGCGGCGCGCGGCCGACGCGGCAAGGGAGGCCGGCGTCTCGGCTCTCATCGTCTGCGATCCCGCGGCGATGGAGTACGCGCGCTCGATCGGGATGGAGGTTCACCTTTCCACCCAGGCGAACGTCTCGAATTTCCAGGCTCTCCGTTTCTACGCGCGCTGGGCGGACACGGTGGTATTGGCGCGCGAGCTCGGCCTCGGGCAGGTCGCCGCGATCTGCCGGGCCATCCGGGAAGAGGACCTCCGGGGCCCCTCGGGCCGGCTCGTGCGCATCGAACTGTTCGCGCACGGCGCCCTGTGCATGGCCGTTTCCGGGAAGTGCTGGCTGAGCCTGCACCGCTGGGGCGCCGCCGCGAACCGGGGCGAATGCTTCCAGAATTGCCGGCGCCGGTATCTGCTCAGGGATGCCAAAGATGGGTACGAAATGGAGGTCGACGGAGATTACTTCCTTTCGCCGAAGGACCTTAAGACCATAGGCTTCCTGGACCGGATGCTGGAGGCGGGGGTCCGTTCGTTCAAGATCGAAGGCCGGGCGCGCTCGGCGGATTATGTGAGGGAGACGGTCGAATGCTACTCCCGGGCAATCGACGCAGTGCTTGACGGCGGCTATTCCGCTGAAAAAGTCGCCGTCTGGGACGAACGGCTTTCGCGGGTGTTCAACCGCGGATTCTGGGACGGATGGTACCTCGGCGCGGATAGGGGCGAACGGACCGACGCCTACGGTTCCAAGGCGACCGCCAGGAAGGCGCTGATCGGCGTCTGCCTCAACCATTTCCCCAAGGCCGGCGTCGCCGAATTCCTGCTTGAATCGGGCGGCCTCTCCCGCGGCGACGAACTGCTCGTCACCGGTCCGACCACAGGCGCTCTGACCCTCCGCGCGACCGAGCTGCGGGTGGAAGGGGAGACGGTCGAACGCGCCGGGAAGGGTTCGAGCTTCACGGTACCGGTACCGGAAAAGGTGCGCAAGGGTGATAAGCTGTACAGGGTGGATATGCCGCAGGGACCGGAGTGGGAGACAGTGCGTCAGTCCGGGCATCCGCGATAGCCGATGCCCGTTTGATGCGCGGCATCCTGAAGATTTATCGGAAATTTACCGGGGGCTGTCCCCGGAGATCGTCGCGAGCTGCATTTTCTTCCGTTCCATGTCCCGGTCGGAGTCCGCGAAACGCGCGGCTACCGCCTTGATGTCATCCGCGGCGGACATGAATGCGTCCACGATGTCGGGATCGAAGTGCGCCCCTTTCCCTAATAGGATGATGCCCACGGCATTATCGTGGAGCATGCCTTCCTTGTACACCCGGCGGCTGATCAGTGCATCGTAAACGTCCGCCACTGCCATGAGCCGGGCAGAAAGCGGTATGTCGTCGCCTTGAAGCCCTTCGGGGTAACCCGACCCATCCCACTTTTCATGATGGCAGTAGGCTATGTCCTTGGCGCAGCTCAGGAAAGCCACATTCGTACCTAACTGGGTTTCCGCCATGGTGATGGCATCGCGTCCCAGGGCCGTATGGGTCTTCATGATTTCGAATTCTTCTGGGGTATACTTTCCGGGCTTCAGCAATATTCGGTCGGGGATGCCCACCTTGCCGATATCGTGCAGAGGAGCCGACTTGAAAAGCGTGGAGACGGTCGCCTGGTCCAGGGAAGGACCCAAGCGAGGATTGTCGCCGAGCCGTTCCGACAGGATCTTCATATAGTGCTGGGTGCGCCGGATATGGTTGCCCGTATCGCAGTCCCGGGTTTCCGCCAGGCACGCCATGGCTATGATGGTCACATCCTGGATCGCCGCCAGCTCTTGCGTCCGTCTGGCGACCTCCTTCTCCAGGAGGCTGTTGTTGACATGGAGGAAGTCGGAGGCCGTCTTTACTTTCATCTGGGTAGCCACGCGGGCAAGAAGGGTCGCGGGATTCACCGGTTTGGTTATGAAGTCGGCAGCGCCCAACTCCAGTCCCTTCGTTTCATCCTCGGTACCGGACATGGTCGTAAGGAAGATGACGGGGATGTCCCGGGTGGTCCGGTCCGCCTTCAGGGCCGCGCAGACATCCCAGCCGGAAAAGCCCGGCATCATCACGTCCAGGAGTATGAGGTCGGGTCGGGAGACGTCCCGTGCGATTTTCAGGGCTTTCTCCCCGTTGGTCGCCAGCAATACGCGGTACTGCTTTTTAAGCAAACCTTGCATCAGCGTGAGATGATCGGGCGTATCGTCCACGACAAGGATGGAGGGCCTCATGTCCGGATTTTCGGTTTCCATTTTTTCTCCATTTTTATGGGGCGTATTTTTCCATCGCGTCCTGCATCGGGGAACCGCCCGCGGATATTATATGGATTTTCCGATGCTCGTTACTGAAACTATAAGGTCAACGGCCCGGCTGCGCAAATCAGGGGGCCATATCCCGCTCCGGGAGAAGAGGCTTCAAAGGATCGTGCGCAACTCCGCGAGCGGCAGCTCGTACGCTTCGGAGCCCGCGAGCGCGGGCCGCCGCGGATCGATGCGCCCCTCAAGGGCGTCCACGATCAACGCCACCGCTCGCTCGGCCATGGCCGCAAAGTCCTGCACCGCGACGGCCACTCTTCCGTAGCCGTCGGTCGGCCCTTTCCAGGAGTCGAAAGTACCGGCGAAGATCCGTGTCGGAGCGCCGCCCTTGCCGCGCCCGAGCAGGTCCCTGATCTCGCCGACCCGACGTTCGCTTGAAGCCAGGATGTACGCGGCGCCCAAGCCGGATAGCGGCAGGTCCCGGCTATCCCGGAGCTCTGTCCCCCGCAGTACCGCAAGGGCGAAGCGGGCCGCCGTCACCTCCGCGGCGGCGGCCCGGGATCGTTCCACGTCGTTCGCTTCGGGGGAGAATCCGATGACGACCGTACCGATGGACGGCTCTCCGCGCCCGCTTGCGACGATCAGGGATTCCAGTAACAACGCCGTCGCCGCGGCGTTGTCCGTCGTGACCACGGGGACGGGGACGCCCGCCACCCGGCGGTCCAGGTAGACCATCGGTATCCCCCGCTGCAGAAGGACCGCCTCGGCTTCCCCGTCCGAAGCCGGGTGGGGGATCACGACCGCTCCGTCGGCGCCTCCGGCCGCGATCCGCCCCAGCACCCGTCGATACACATCGAGGTTCCCGTAGTGCTGCGCGAGGAGCAGATCGTACCCCAGTTCCAGAAGCCGAGGTCCCGCCTTTTCCGCGGGCTCCCGGTCGACCGGTTGCCCGAGCGAGGGAATGACGAACCAGACGGTCCGGGATTTTCCCTCCGCCAGGGCCCGGGCCGCCAGATTCGGCCGATACCCGAGCTCTTCCGCCGTCTTGCGGATCAGGCTCCTCGTCCCGGCCTTCACCCGGGGATCGTCCCTGAGCGCACGGGAAACGGTGGACTGATCGAGGCCCAGCCGTTTCGCCAGATCGCTAAGCCTGGTCGGCACGCCGCACCTTGAAGGTCCTCAGTTCGAAAGGTCCGAGGTCGAATTCCATCGGGGCGTCGAAGGTCCGGGGATCTCCGTCTTCCCGTTCGACCAGATTCGTTTCCATGATCGTCGCTTGCGGGATCGACGCGGTCACCTTCGCCCTGGCGCCGAGGCCCCGGGTCTCCACCAGACGGAATATCAGGCATTCCTCGCCCTCGGCCTTCTTGAGTATCGTAAGGTCCACGCCCGGACCCTCCACGCGGATCGGCATCCGCGTATCCGTTTTGGCCCGCATGCCGGGAAAGAGAAGGGGCGGCCGGTTCATGAGCGCCGCGTCGTCCATCACGGACGACGCGGTCAGGTTTCCCCGGTGGGGGAGCAGCCGGTATTCGAACTCGTGCGTGCCGATGTCGGCCTCCGGGTCGGGGTACAGCGGCGAACGGAGCAGGGTCAAACCGATGACGCCGTCACGGGCCGAATACCCGTACTTGCAGTCGTTGAGCAGAGCCGTCCCGTAATTTTCGTCCGATACGTCGACGTACCGGTGGGCGCAGAATTCGAACTTCGCGAAATCCCACTCGGTATTCACCGCCAAAGGCCGCTTCACGAAGCCGAACTGGATATCGCCGCTGGCCTCGGTCGCCGTCGTATTCAGGCGGAAACTGGTCCTGAGCATGCGGCGCGTCTCTTTCCAATCGATATTTGTCCTGAACGAAAGCGCCTTGCCGCCGCGGACGAGGATCGCGGTTTGCCGGATTTCGGAAGAGCCGATGGCGAGCTCAAAGCTGATCGCCGAGTAGACCGGCCCCGCCGCAGTCTTCCTGTGTCCCCGCGCCCGGGCGGTCTCGATGAGCTGTTCGGGATAATAGAAATCGATGTCCCACGCTTCGTAGTCGTGCGGAGTGTCGGCGTAGAGGGACAGCAGGTTCCCCGGGGTTCCGCCGTCAAGGATGGATCGACCGGCTTCCTTGTCCCAGGCTTCCAGGACGGTCCCGTCCTCCCCGAAACGGTAGCGGACCAGCTCGTTCTCCAGGATGAGTCCATCCGCGCCGTCCCCGTTCCCGCCCCCGGTCCGTGGCCCGACCCCGGGCTTGCCTTCCCCGCGATCGGATAGGGTAAGGAAGCCCTGTGACGGCAGGTCGACGAACGCGCAGGTCCATCCCCGCTCTCCCGGTTGCGTCGGGACGATCCGCCCCTCGCCGTCCCGCAGCTCACCTGAGGGAAATCCCGCGGGCAGCTCCAGCACCATCGGCCCCGCAGCCTTGAGGCAGTTGAAAACCGTGAGCGCTTTCCCGTCGCGGTCGAACAATCCTTCCGCCGCACCGGCTCGGAGCCGTTCCAGCGCGGCGAGGGACTCTGTGTGCATGCGTTCCGCATCCTCGTACACCGCGCGTATCGACGAACCGGGGATGATGTCGTGGAACTGCAGGAGGAGCATCGTCTTCGTCAATGAGTCAAGTTCGCTTTCCGGATACTTATTCAGGGGCAAACAGGACAGGAGAGCTTCGGCGGCGCGCAGATCCTCCTCCATCCGCCGGTTGTTTTTTTTCGTCCGCGCCTGGCTGGTGAAGGTCCCCCGGTGGTATTCGAGGTACAGCTCGCCGGTCCAGGATTCCAGTTCGCCGGCCTTCGGCGCAAGAGCGCGGAAGAAGTCACGGGCGGTTCCGAAGGACGCCTTCGGCATGCCCTCGCAGTCCCGGGAGAGAAGGATATTCTCGACGTGGTCTTCCTTCGGTCCGCCTCCGCCGTCCCCCATGCCCAGGAGAGTCATGAACTCATCCAGTGTGTCCTTCTCCTTGAAATTCCGTTCCGCCTTCCGGAGCGCCTTCGGAGTTCCGTAGCTGTTGTAGGTGCGCTCGGGCGGGAAGTGGGTAAGGACCTCCGATCCGTCCAGCCCCCTCCACCGGAACGTGTCATGGGGAAAGTCGTTGAATTTGGACCAGGACATCTTCTGCGTGAGGAAGAAAGGAATGCCGGATTTTTTGAGGATCTGCGGCAGGGAAGCCGGATAGCCGAACACGTCGGGAATCCAGCAGTTGTCCACCTCCACGCCGAATTCGTTCCGGAAGAACGCCATCCCCTTCACGAGCTGACGGATCAACGATTCCCCGGAGACGAGGTTGCAGTCCGACTCCACCCACATCCCGCCCTGGACTTCCCAGCGGCCCGCGGCGATCGCCTTCTTGATCCGGTCGAAGAGCCCGGGATGCTCCTCCTTGATCCACGCGTAATGCTGAGCCGCGGAGGCCCCGAACACGAAGTCGGGATACCGGTCGATCAGGTCCAGCTGGCTCGCGAAGGTTCGGGCGACTTTCCTCCTCGTCTCCTTCAGCGGCCACAGCCAGGCGGTGTCGATGTGCGCGTGCCCGACGACCGTCGTGGATAGCGCCGATGCGTCGGCCCTCTTTTCCATTTCCCCCCGTAGCCTCTCGCGGGCGGCTTCGGGTTTCCCCTCGCCGTCGCCGTACGCGACGACGGCCTCCCGCAGGGCCTTCAGGATGCGGGCCGGACGGACCGTCAGGTCGTCGTAGGTCAAAAGCAGATTCAGGAGGTAGCCGAAATCCCGGTACAGGAGCCAGCGCTCCTGGTCGAAGGCGCATAGCCGCATCCGTTCCGCCTTCGCTTCCCAGTTGCCGTGGCGACCGGGATCTGTCCGCGATATAGGTTCCTCCGCTTTCTTTATCCCCATCAGGCCGTTCGCCGCGGCTTCGATATAAAGGACGATCTTTTCGCCGCCCCTGGCCCTTCCCATCCGGTACGCATCCTTGCGGTAGAGCGCGTCGAAGGACGAGGCATTGGTGATGCCGTAAAGCGGCGCGCCGCTACCGTCGTAGATGAGCCCCTCCCCACCGAGGTCCAGGTGCGCGGCGATCTCCCGGCCGCCCCAATTTTCCGGAACCGTCGCGGTCAGCTTGAAGTAGCCGGAATCCCAGGCGCTCCCCCACCGCTCGCCTTCCCTTATCGGGATGCGCTGGAGGTCCAGGCTCTCTCCGAGAGGCACGGCCGAAGCGCATCGGACGTATTCGGCGGAAAAGGGAATCGGATCCAGAAGGTAGGACCGGGCCAGCTGCGAATTGAAGTTCTGCGCGTTCCGCAGATACACGGAAGAGCGGCCTGTTTTTTTCCAGTCGATCATGGAAACTCCTCATAAATGCAAGCGCTTGCATTTATAAGGATATCCGCGTTGACGGGATAGCGCAAGACGTGGCGGGGCGTCCGCATGGGCGTCCTCGCGGGTGCGGACCCCCGGGGAACGTAAAGCCGCGCTTGACGGGCGTCCGGACGGGGCCTACACTCGTTCCCAGCCATTGGTTCGCGCCTAGCATGAAGAGTCAAAAAAGCCGATCCGAAGCGAAAAGGGGACGATATGAATAAAATGCGCGGCGCCGCCATCGTTGTAATGGTCCTGAGCCTGTTTATTTCCGGATGCGGAAGCCCGCTTTGGGACAGCGTCTTCGGCAAATCCGACGACAGCCCGGGAAGCGATATCGGCCTGACGGACGGGGACCAGGACGGCGACGGATTGAGCGACCACGACGAATACGATCTCTTCGGGACGTCGTATACCCTCGCGGACACCGACGGCGACGGCTTCAGCGACAAGACCGAGATCGACTACTTCGACATGGTCCAGAACCCGGGCAAGTTCAACCCGCGCGTGGCGGACGTGCCGAAGATCGACTTCGAATTCACCTCGAGCCCCTACGTCAAGATCATCGGAACCAACAGTACGGAACAGTCCAAGGAATGGGGGACCGCCGAGGAAAACGGCACCACCACCGGCTTTTCCACCAGCAATACCAACGAGACCAGCCAATCCATCGAAACCACGCAGTCCGCGGAGATTGAGGCGGGATTCGAGGGAAAGATCGGCGCCGACGCGGGAGTGACGCTCTCGCTGAGCACCACCTACGGGTATTCGAACGCCAACACCATGAGCCACAGCATGAGCTTCACCTCGGAGTCCTCGCAGGAGATGAGCCGGACCATCGAGAGGTCGATGTCGGAATCGTATTCTTCCGGCTATGAGATGAGCGGCGCCGCGATGTCGATGTACGTGAAAGTCAAAAATGCCGGCGACATCGTCTACGAAGTGACCTCGCTGTCGCTGAACGTCCTGACGCGGAGCGCGGCGGATTATACGAAGTTCGTGCCGATGACTACCCTTCTCCAGAACGCGGCGCCCGGCACCCTGGGCGTCAACGGTTCCCAGGACGTCATCTTCACCAGCCCCGACGGGGCGGCCGGCTTGACCTGGGAGGAGGGGCTGGGCTTCCTCTCCAATCCCAACGGTGCCATCGTCCAGATCGGGAGCTACGACCTGCGGGACGCCAACGGGGTGGACTGGCGGCACAACGGCACCGCGATCTCCGCCCTGACGGCCACCGTGTATATCGACTACGGCACGGCCGCCCCCGCGGAGCGCTACCTGGTCGCCAC
>DPXI01000060.1:55759-60584 GCA_003527485.1 Treponema sp.
GTCCAGGACAGCGACCAGGACCGGATCGGCCTCCGGGAGGAGACCGTCAACGGAACGAGCGACGATCCGGCGGACGCCGGTTGCCTGGACTGCGACGGCGACGGGCTCACCGACTACCAGGAGCTGCGTGAAACCTGGCTGGTCAACCTGCAGCTGCTCAACGCTGACTTCCAGTACTTCGCGAAGACCCTGACCGTCTCCTCGATGCCCGCCAAGGCCGACGCCGACGGCGACGGCTGGAACGACGCGGCGGAGAAGGCGGCGGGAACCCACCCCAACAACAAGGACAGCGACGGTGACGGCCTGGCCGACAACGAGGACCCCCTGCCGCTTGAGGCTTTCAATAACCCCGACCGGGACGGCGATGGCCTCACCAACGATGAAGAAACCGGCACCTACCTCACCAGCCCGAATCTCGCCGATACCGACGGCGACGGACTCTCAGACTTCGCCGAGATCAAAACCTACAACAACGCTTCGTCCGCCCTCGACGCCGACAGCGACGACGACGGGCTCGTCAACGACGGGCTCAACGATTTTGAGGAGCTCGTGACCTACCACACCAATCCGAAAAATATTGACACCGATGGAGACTGGTGTCGGGACGGAGATGAGGTTAAAATATTTTTTACCGATCCGAATAACCCGGATACGGACGGCGACAGCCTGAACGACTGGGCAGAGACGAAAGCCGATACCACAGACATCTACAACCCGTTGAAGGCGGACAGCGACGGCGACGGTGCCAGGGACGACAACGACTATTACCCGGCCATCTACATGGAGCAATACCAGGTAGCCTGCGAATCCATCGGCGTCACCGGTTCCTCCGAATCAGGCGGCCAGAACTTGTACGGCTGGATAAAGCTGTCGGTCGTGGGCGAGGCTTTAGGCAACTCGAACTACACGTTCTGGGATACGGCTGCCCCCGGTACGCCTACCGCTATCGGGGCCCAACTGTATGTATTGACGAGTACCTATGTCACCTTCGGAGAGGACAATTCCACGCGATACATCTCCCTGACGCGCCAATTCAAAGATTATGACGAATCGTCGCTCGACGATGATCTGGGGACCGTCGGGCCCGTTACCTATTCCCAGGCCTTTATGCAGGATGTAACGAAGACTGGTACGGAATATGTTTATGCTGTCTGGCATTCCGCCGGAATCCTTGGTGCGGCGACTCCGGACGGCTCGAACGACGTCCACATCTGGATACAACGTTTGGCGCCGAAAAAAGATCCGAATAAACCGTAGGGATTGGCGCGGCGGGCTTCCGCCGCGCCAATCCAAGCTTCCGTGAATCAGCCGATCTCGGAATTTTCCGCAGGCGGATCCGTCGTATCATGCGCTGAGCAGTATTGAAGGCGATTAATTCGGGAAAACGAACGAGCATATCGGTAAATCACCGCAAGCCAGCTGGCGGGGACATCTTCCTCGCGGCGGATACTCAACCGGAGTGTATCGGCCGCCCGGCGGAATCTATGCAGGTCGATCCGATGAACGCACAAAGGATTTGAGTTCCGTTGCATGGAAACAAATGACAGCGGAACAATCCGCATTATTTTCTGATCAGTGCTGAAAAATGGGCGCGTTATAGGAGAATGCTATTTTTGAAATACCGTCGATCGACACAGCGAACTCGCCAAGAGGTGTTTTTCCTGTAGGATTCTTCAGGATGGCTGGCCATGCATCTTCCATGAAGTGTTGATGAAGTTCGTCGTTGGATCTCATTTCCGTGTGGTCGCAGAATCCATCGAGCGACATATCGATCGACACGATTATCTTTCTCACGATTCACGTTCCCCTCGATGGCGTTCCGGGCAATCAAATTCTTCTTACTATATTTCTCACGCCAGCCGAAACGCCATCGACCAGCAAAAATGGAACTCTTCTTCAAGGAATCGGGCTATTTGACTTTGTATTTTGTCAGAACGACACCATTTTCAAATTCGCGGCATTCGTATTCTTCCAGTTCCGTTTTTTCTCCAGCATTGATCCATTTTTTTCCTGATCCGATTATGACGGGAAATGTATATAAATGAATTTCATCCACTAATTTTAGCGCTAATACTTGTGACGCCAATTCGGCCCCGCCTATGCCTATATTGCCATTTTCCGATAATATCATTTCTTCAAGTTCATTTTTATCGATTGCTCGTTTCAAAATTGTATCCGCGGTTTCCACGGTTTTTAACGATGAACTATACACGACTTTCTTTGCGATTTTCCAGATGCCGGCATATTCAATAATGTAATCGGGCATATTTTGTAAATCAGGAAAATCTTCCCATATTTTCATCACTTCATACATTTTCCTTCCGAATAGAAGCAAACTGCTCATTCTTTCCGAATTATTAATATATCTATGTACATCCTCATCAGGTCTTGCCCAATCAAAATTTCCGGCGGCATCCTCAAAATATCCATCCGCTGAAGTCAGAACCGTATAGATTATCTTCCCCATTTATCTCCTCCCTGAAAAATGTCATCCCTCTTTCCTTTTTTTCGCTGAAGGGCGTGGGCCTGGCGCTGATTATTCCCTTCTTCCGGTCATCAGACAGTTTGTAAATCAGCATAACGTGCCACGCTTTTTTCTCTTCTGATTTTATTCTATATTCAATTGGCTTTGCATGTCGTGATAAAGGGCACGGCCGATGTCAAAGTTGATGCCAGGTTTCCGTCCTCTTAAAGATACTTTACTATTTCTTCTTTCCAGATCCGATATGCCTCCGGATTAAAATGGATATTGTCATCTTTGAATAGTTCTCTCCTTGGTAAACCAGTTTCATCTGCGAATTTATCGTTCATTTCGATATACCCCAAACCTTGATGGGATGAACAATATTCTCTGATTATCTTGTTTGCCTTAAATATTTCTTCTTTGTTTCGTATTCTTGTCCTGGCCGGAGACAATACTATAGAAATATAGAATATTTCGATGTTTTCATTTGATGCTCTGATTTTCGCTACAAAGTTAATGAATCCTAAAAGGACCTCTTCCGCCGTCCTGGGTTTTCTGCCCTGAATATCATTTGACCCGGCATAGAGGAATACCTTTTTTGGACGATATTGATTTACCAGCCTTTCGGTATAGAAACTGATTTCGTTGATTTTTGTCCCGGGAATTGCTCTGTTAATAACCTCTTTTGGAAAAAGGTCTTGTTCAAGTGTATCCCAAAAACGCATTATTGAACTGCCGGTAAATACAATCTCACAGGTTTGCTTTCCAAGACGATTGTCCTGCTTATGATATTGACTCACAAAAAACCGGAAAGCGAGTGGTTTGTCCTTATGGGCAGTAAGGGCGACATACGCTAACGCCGCTCCCAAAAAAACAACGATCATTAATGCTATCCACATGCAATATTTCTCCATGGTAGAATTAATATACGCTTAACCGGCAAGCCTGTCCCGCGCAACGGGTTGGCGCGGCTTGTGCATGAACGACAGAAGAAAGCAGCACAAGCCGTGACTAAAGGCGATGTCCGGTTGAAACGATTGTTCTGGGTCTTCTTCGTACTGCTATTTTTTATATAATATTTCCCAACCTTCTATATTTTTTTGTTTCTTTAAATATTCCTCGCATTTGATATAATCATCATGTGACATATATCCAGTATTCATATACTGGGTGCTTTTGTTATCAGAAATCTTGATTACCTTAATCATAATCTTGATAGGTAATATTGTAATCGAACCCTTTTTTGTTTCAAATGGAATATTCACATCAATGTCTTTTGCGGTCTGGCTTGATTCTATGTACCTTATCTTGATGCTATTTACCCGGTAACTACCCGGATCCAAATTACTTGTAATCGAATAAGGGAAATATGGATCAGCGCTTAAATATCTATATTCCGTATAAAACAATTCATATTTTGCAAAAGTAGCCGCGCTGCTATCTTTATCACGCTCAACAAATACTACTACAATAGATTTATCATGACTTTGATCGATTTTTGGAATAGTTGAACAACTGACAAATAAGCTTAGTATCAACAAGCCATTGATAATTTTCATGCATGCTCCTTTTATTCGCTAATCTACATCAAACAAACTACAGCAACAGATTATGACTTATTTTTCCACAATTGCACATTATTGGATGCTTTTTGTGCACGCAGCGTCCGCCTGACGCTTTCTATTCCATTCCTTCATTCCGTTCACCCGCCGGCTTTCCGAATCAGTATAACATGCCACGCACTTTTCCTGTCCTGAATTTCTCCTTCTTTCATATAACTTATCATATTGGAGATTTTGTCTCTCTTGGTTCATTCAAGTTTCATCCTTATCCTTCTCCTGAAAAAATCGCCGAGCTTCTTGCTGAGAACTGGCGGCCGCAAACTCCTTACTTCCACGCTCGAGGACTTGGAGCGAAAACCCCGGGCGGGCGCGCGGCGGATTATTCCGGGGATGGTTATGGGTAGCACGAAGACGTACGCGATTACGCGTGGGTACCTGTAGGGGGGGGCTAGGCGTGGTCCTGGAGTTCAGTCTGCAATTAGTCGCTGGCGGTCCTGTTCTTAACCGGGACGATGGTGACGTGAATGATGTCGATGTCGGCGCTGACACCGCGAGATGGCTCATGGAGCCGGGCTTGGATTCGATGTTCATGCGGAAGTCCTTGTCCAGGCCGTTGGCGCGTCCCTCCGCGCGCGCCGCATGGACGCGGTCGGGCGGCCCCGCGATGCCAAAACCGCAACGGACACGCGGAACTCCGCCGCTCTGGCTTTTTCCCCCTGCATATGCGAGGGACTTCATCGCCGCCCCGCGATCCAAGCCCGCACACCTGGAAACGGCCCTTGCCTTATGGACATATAGT
>DPXI01000008.1 GCA_003527485.1 Treponema sp.
GGGCCTCGAATAGCGGCAATAGGATTTGAACCTATGACCGAACGGATATGAGCCGTTTGCTCTACCAACTGAGCTATGCCGCCGCAACGCGCTATCGGGCGGTACCTTAGCAAAAGCCCCCGTATCATGTCAATAGCCGTCGAAATCCCGGCGGAATACGCCCCGAGCGAGCTCAGATCAAGTTGTGCGCCTTCGCGTCCGCATAGATCTGGACGTTCCAGCGGCTGAGGGAGATGAATGAACGCTTGGCTTCCGGCTCGTCGATGCGGCTGGACCTTCGCTGGAGCCTCTTGAACGCGACGCTGAGCGCCGTGCCAGCATCCACGACGTCGGCCCCGGCAGCCTTCAGGGCCCGGGAGTACGCGAATGAATAGAAGGCGGCGTTCGGGTCCAGCTCGGAAAGGCGCTCGTCCTTCACGAGCCTGCGGAGCTCATCGCGGGCCTCGAGCCCGGAACCGAGGGCGGACAAGGAAAGTGCGCGGAAGCTGCGCGCGAGGCGCTCGCGAGCGCCTTCCGCCGCGGCAACCCGGTCTTCGATCATGGCGAAGCCGCTGGACCAGTCGGGAAGCTCCGGGCTGCAGAAGGGACGGACACCGGAGGGAGCCTGCGGCCGGGTCAGGAAGGCATCGGCCGCCTCCACGCTCCGCTTGAAATCGCCTTCGATGAAACGGGCTTCTATCGCGAAGAAGGAAGCGTCGCCTGACCGGTCCAGGCGGGACTCCAGATCTGCGTAGGGGGAAGAAGCATAGGCGCGCGTACGGAACGACCAAGCGTCCAGGATACGTTTTTCCGCTTCTTCCAGGCGGGAACCGGCGTTCGCCGCGATCGAGTCCAGGATCTCCATCGCCTCCTGATACCTGCCCGTCTCGAAGCGCAGGCGCGCGCCGAAGAAGCGTGACCAGCGTTCCCAGCGGTCCAGGTTGAGCGCGGCGGCCCGCCGTCCTGCCGAAGCGATTTCCCGTTCCGCCTTGCCCAAGTTGCCCCATACGAACTGGATGCAAGCCGAACAGGCGTCGACCAGTACGGCTTCCGCCGCCTCCCCCGCATGATCGGCGCTTTCAGCCGCGAAGCCTATATAGTCGATCGCATCGCTCACCTTTTCCCGGGAAAGTTCCACGAGGGCGATGATGCGGTACGCGCGCGCGATGTCGCGGCTGTCTTTCCGGTCCTGCAGTAACAGTATGGCTCGCTTGCCGAGGGCGGCGGCGCCGTCGCTATCGCCGGCGGCCAAATCGAATGAAGCGCGGTCGATCGCCGCGCATGCCTCGTAGCGGAGCGAAGGATGGACCATCGGTTGCACCGCAGCGAATATCGACCGGATATCCGCCTCGGAAGCGGATGAAAGGACGTTCCGGGTCCTGACCAGACTTTCGAGCGAAGAGGCGAGCCGCTTCCCCACCGCCGCTTCGAAATGCCCCTCCGTTATCGCGGATAGCACGTTCGATCCGGTTCCCAGGGATACCTCTTCTTCGATCGCGTCCAGGGCAAGATCGTCTCCGGCTCCCCCTCCGAGCCGCGCGATTTCCCGCAACAGGCCGTAGGAAGGAAGCAGGCGCTTGGCCTCCGCCGCGTCCAGAAGCACGCGGCGGACGAGCGAGCGGATGGATTCGCACTTCCGCGGTATCCGCGCCTCAACGAAGGCGTCGAAGCAGGCGATCGCCGGCTCCGGATCGGCGACCGAGGTGATGACGCCCAGGTCCGCCAGGGATACGAGAGCCCTCCGCCAGGTTCCGGCCGGTTTCCCTTCCGCGCGGAAGATGGGTTCCAGTCCGGCGGCGGGAAAAGCGGAACGCAGTTGTCGGGCCGCGTACGCGATCTCCAGAAGATCGTCGGTCAGCGCCTCCGGAACCCGGACCGGGAATCCGTCGGGATCGTGGATCCACCCGACCAGGACGCGTCGGGCCGCGCCCAATCCGCCGCGAGCGGCGTCCTCGCACGCGCGGAGAACGAGCGCGTCGAAGCCCGCCAGCGAATCGGCATCTCCGCCTCCCGCGGCCGTCGCCATCACCGCGATTTCAGCGCGTGAAGGCGGCTCCACCCGGGCGACGCGCACTGCATGGAGCGGACTTTCCCGCCAGGCGCGCAGGGTTTCCGGCCCCGTGCCCGTAAGGACGACCATGGCGCGACCTGCGGCCGAGACGGCGCCGAGAACCCGTACCGCAAGCCGGGCCGCGTCCCCATTGGCCAGATGGAAGTTTTCCAGCACGAAAGCGGCCGGGAGCTTCCGGGCGTCGCAGGCCGCGATGTAGTCGTCGGCGACGGCGGCGAAAGCCGCGGCGAAGGAATCGAAGGTCGCCCTCGAGCAGGTCTCGCGAAGCCGGTCCGCCTGGGCCCGGCGGAATTTGTCCGCCGCGGCTCGATCCCGCTTCTTATCCGCAACGGAATCCATGAGGACGGCGATCTCGTCCGTGATCGCATCCGCGAAGCAGGCCGGGGACGCGCCTCCGCAACCGAAATTGACGACGTACGCCGGAAAGCCGCCGAGCATTTTTTCAAGGACGCACCGTACCGCCTGCCGCTTGCCGCTATGCGGCTGACCGAGCACGGCGACGGGTCCGGAAACCGCGGAGCGATCGCCGCCGAGGAGGACGCTCAGGTCCTCGGCGACGCGGGGACGTATCCAATAAGAGACGGCGGCGGAAGGGACGGGTCGGGGGAAAATCGACACGAGTTGCATGACATCACCGTCGGCGCCGAAGCTCGCGTACGACGAGAGCCGGGCGGCGATCGCTCTTTCGCACCAGATGCCGCCGGAGTCCCCTCGCTGGGAAAGCGTGAACAACATGGCCTTCCGCCTGTCCTTCTCCCCTTCGCCCGTGGCCACCAGGCACGAGCGCCCCATGAGTTCCTTGTCGGCGCGCGCGATCGCTCCGTCGATTCCCTCCAGGGCGGTCATCAGGTCCAGCCAGAATGCGAGGACCTCGTCGTCGAAGGAAGCGGAAATGATTCCGCTTGAGGAAGAGACCGTGCCGCCCGAGTCCCTGAGCGCTCCGGCTACGGTGCGTTCCAGTTCCTCCATCATCCCGCTCCTGATGCGGCGCAACTGAGAATGGTAACGGACGGAGAAAAGTACTTGGATCATTATCTTCTATCATCGAACCGGAAGCATGCTTTATTGAGCGCTTCCGGCCCCTCACCCCTTTTCTGCATAATAATACAATTTTAGGGATCGGTATTGAATATTTTTTCTTTTTTTTCTATACTATTTCCGTTCGCGACTCCTTGGAGCCGCATCGGCCCCGGAGGGTTTTTACCTCCTTTTTCCCTCCGGGGCCTTCTTTTTGGAGGAATCATGAATACCGTTTTGCTGCCGGGAAGGTCTCTCCTCTCATGGAAGGACTATTCGAGGGACGAGATCCGCGCTCTTTTGGATCTGTCCAAGGAAGTGAAAGCCCAAAAGGCGCGCGGGGAAAGGCCCCAGCGTTTCCAGGGGCGGACCCTCGCCATGATATTCGAGAAGCGCTCCACGCGCACGAGATGCGCCTTCGAGACGGCTTTCGGTGAGGAAGGGGGCCACCCGGTATTCCTTTCGACCCAGGACATACAGCTCGGGGCCAAGGAATCCGTGGAAGACACGGCGCGCGTCCTCGGCAGGATGTTCGACGCGATCGAATTCCGCGGCTACAAGCAGTCCACGGTAGAAATCCTCGCCGAGTATTCGGGCGTCCCCGTTTACAACGGCCTTACCGACGAATTCCACCCGACCCAGGCCATCGCGGACATCATGACCCTCGAGGAAAGCTTCGGGGACTGCTCGGGAAAGAACCTCTGTTTCGTCGGCGACGGCAGGAACAACGTGGCCCGATCCCTCATGGTCATCTGCTCCAAGCTCGGCGTCCACTTCACCGTCGTGACGCCCCGGACCCTGTTCCCCGACGACGGACTCCGCAAGCTTTGCGCTCCCTTCGCCGCCGGGACCGGCGCCCGCATCGTGGTGACGGACGACCTGGACGCCGTCCGCTCCGCCGACGCGGTTTATACCGACGTCTGGGTCTCCATGGGGGAGGAGTCGCTCCGCGCCGAGCGGATCAAGGAACTCGGCCCCTACCGCGTGGACGCGGCGCTCATGGCCAGGACCGGGCGACCGGATTCGATCTTCCTCCATTGCCTTCCCGCGGTGAAGGGCGAGGAAGTGACGGCGGACGTGATCGACGGGGAGCGGAGCCGGGCCTGGGACCAGGCCGAAAACAGGAAGCATACGGTAAAGGCGATCATGCTCGCGACCATTGCCTGAAACGACCACGAGTTTCCGCTTGCGAAGCTGACGGTCGACGCTTATACTTGATACGCAGTCAAGCCACGGAGGATCGTTTTGAAAACTCATCGCGTATCGGTTTTCGCGCTCTTCGCCTTTCTCTTGGTCCTGCCCGCCTTCGCCCAGGACGGCGCGAAGGAGACGGCCAAGTCCGGCGAATCATGGTCCGAGTATTACTACGTCAACGTACCGCTGGAAAAGGTGTACCCGCATCGCCTCGGCTACGTGATCAGCTACCGCAAGGGGGGCGCGCAATTAGGCCAAGCCTATATCCCCATGAAGTGGTTTTCCAAGGCGGGAGGAAAGGGCGAACTCATCCGGCTGGCCACCGGAACGGAATGGCCGTACATGACCGTCTATTACAAGGACGGGGTTTTCGACCATGTCCGTCTCTTCGTCAGGGCAAGCCTGTCGCACGAATCCTGGGGCAACCTGCCTCCGGGAGTCCCAGGGGACGAAAAATTCGATATCGAGGACCTGAAGCTGGAATATTGATGACCGAAGCCTACCTTGGCCGCATCCGGAACGCCATCCGCGGCGAAAGCCTCGACGGATGGCTTTTTTCGAATTTCAGGCACCGCGACCGACTTTCCGATGAACTTCTGGACCTCCCCTCCGACTCGGTGAACTCCCGTCCCTGGGTGTATGCGGTTCCTGCCGAAGGCACTCCCGTCCGCATCGTGCACGCGATCGAAAGCGGAGCGCTCAACTCCCTTCCCGGGGAAAAAAAAGTCTATGCGGGCCGCGGGGAATACCTGTCCGCGCTCGGACTCCTGGCGGGAAAGGAATGGGGAGCCCATCTTTCCGCGGACCTCCCCATCGTATCGTTCCTGGACGAGGGCAGCGCCGATACCTTCCGTTCCGCCGGTCTCCGTCTGCGGTCGGCCGCTTCCTTGATACAACGGATGAAGGGCCTCCTTGACGATGAAGGGATAGCGGGCCACGAACGCGCCGCCGCGGGCCTGTACGCCATCGTCGCCGAGACCTGGGCTTTCGTTGACGGTGCGTTCCGCTCCGGCGCGCCCCTGCGGGAAGGCGACGTCAGGTCGCTGATGCTGCACGCCATGGCCTCACGTTCTCTGGAGACCGACCACCCGCCGATCGTGGCCGCAGGAAAAAACGCGGGCGACCCCCATTACGACTTTTCGGGACAGGGCGCGCCGATACGCCGTGGAGACGTGGTCCAGCTGGACCTGTGGGCAAAGGAGAAAGGGCGCGGCTCCGCCTACGCCGACATCTCTTGGGTAGGCGTCTTCGCGGAACGCGAAAGCGAAAGGCAACGAAAGGCTTTCGGCGACCTGATCGCTGCGAGGGATCTGGCGGTCGCGTATATCCGTCGCGCGCTAGCCTCGGGAAGGCGGCCGAGCGGCGCCTCCGTGGACGAAGCGGTCCGCTCTGCGCTTATCGCCGCGGGTTATGCGGACGCCCTGCGCCACCGCACCGGCCACGGCATCGACACGGAGTGCCACGGCTCCGGCGCGAATATCGATAGTTTCGAATTTCCGGACCCGCGGCTCCTGCTGGACGGGTCATGCTTCTCCATAGAACCGGGCATCTATTTCGACGATTTCGGACTCCGCACCGAGATCGACGTCTACTTGCGGGCAGGAGAAGCAATCGTATCGGGCGGAAGGATCCAGACGGAATTCCTTCGCTGCGGAGGAGTCGTAGTATGAAACCGGTTCCCGTTCCCGATAGCCTCCTCGGATTCATCAGCGTGGGCAAGCGTTTCCTCGTCGCCGGCCACAAGGAACCGGACGGCGACTGCGTCGGCAGCCAACTGGCCCTCGCCTCGGCCCTGCGGAGGCTCGGCAAGTCCGCCCTGCCCTGTTCTCCCGGCCCCTTCAAGCGGCCGGAGATCATCCCCTACGCGCCCCTGTTCACCGCGGAGCCGACGGAGGCGGAAAGGGAAGACGCCCGCGTCATCGTCCTCGATTGTTCGAACATCGGTAGGACCGGGGATCTGGAACCCTTCCTCTCCGGCCTTCCGACCGCGGTGATCGACCACCATGCGTCTTCTGACTCCTCCGGCGACGCAATTTTCCTGGACGGCGCGGCGCCCTCGGTCACCTTCATGGTCCTCGCCGTGATCGAAGCGCTCGGCCTGAAGCCGACCCGCGAGGAAGCCGAGCTGCTCTTTTTCGGGCTCTGTACCGATACCGGATTTTTCCGCCATGTCGATGAGGGAGGGGCGCCCGTATTCGAATACGCGGCCCGCCTCATCGATGCCGGGGCGAACCCGAAACGCGCCTTCCAGGCGATGTCCGGCGGCAAGAGCCTGGAATCCCGCAGGCTCATGGGCTTGGTTCTTTCCCGCGTGGAACCCTTCTTCGGAGGGCGGCTCCTGCTTTCCTGGGAGACCGAGGAGGACACCGCGCGTTTCGGCCTCCAAGGGCGGGATTCCGACGCCTTGTACCAGTTGCTGCAATCCGTCGGCGGTGTGGAGGCGGTCGTCCTGATACGGCAGGAGACCAGCGCCAACTGCACCGTCGGCTTGCGTTCACGCGAAACCGTTGACGTCGCCGCGATCGCCGGCCGGTTCGGCGGCGGCGGACACAGGCAGGCGGCGGGACTGAGCACGGCGGGTACGATCGCCGAACTCAGGGAAAAAATCGTGGAAGCCTTCGCGTCCGTCTTTTTGTAACCGATTGTAACAATTCCCGTCGAACGGGCGGGCACCGCAACCTTCAGGGCATGCGCTGCCCGTTTTCATTGTCTTGCCTGGGTTGCCTTTACTCGTCCGCGCCTACCGCCGGTCCCTTCCGGCAGCCCCATTGGCACGATACCTGCATAGAATGATCCGCCTGAAAAAGGAGGACATTCATGAATGACAAGAAACCCCTTTCCACCCTGCGCGATCGCTGGAACTCGGGCATTTTGGGAAGGGAGGAGTTCGAGAGCGCCATTTTCATCTTCATCCGTTCCAATCCCCAACGCTACAACCTGGAGGGTTGGGACCGGGCCGACTTCATGGATTTCCTCGGAGGCTTCTACCTCCGCCTACGGCGGGCCATTGATACGTATCGGGATACGGGCGCCGATTTCGACGCCTACATCCATTCCGTCATGCGCTGGGCGTCCATCGAATACAAGGCGACCGGGGCGGAGCACATGGTGATGGAGAAAGCATGCTGGACGGACCGGGCGATAGACAGCGCGGAGGAACGCGAGGCTGAGTACTTGCCGGATCCGCCGGATGCGGGAGACCCGGAAGAGCCGCCGGAAAGGATCGCGAACAAGAAGCAGGTCCTCATGCTCGCGCTCAAGTGCTGCCTGTACGTCTCGGATGATTTCGCCTCAAGGATCGCCGCGGCATTGGAGATGGACTCAGGATGCCTGCTCGACGAACTCCGGCTCCTGAGGGAAAAGACCGCCATGCGCATGGAGAGGCTGCGCGCCTTGGAGGAACGAATCGGCGCCCAATACTACCGCTGCCTCGCGTTCGAGGCGCGCTGCCGCGCGGCGCCCGCCGACGGCGCCCGGAAGGAAATCCTGGAACGCGCATGGAAACGCGGCAAGGCGCGGCTCGATTCCATGAGGCGGCGCCATGCGCACATGATGAGGGAGGCGACCAACAAGGAAGTCGCGGACGCGCTCGGCGTTCCGAAGGGAACGGTCGATTCCTGCCTGCACAGCCTGAAGAAGCGCGCGTATTGCCGCCACCCGAAGGAAGCGTTATGATCAGGCGTGCTCAGCTACCGCCACGCGTTCCACGCGGGAAACCACGCCGACGTCCTCAAACATACGATCCTCGTATTCTGCCTGGAGTACATGAACAGGAAAGATACGCCTTGGCTCTATATCGACACGCACTCCGGCGCGCCGTCCTATAGCCTCCTGGGGAGCTATGCCGCGATGACCGGGGAGTCGGAAGCGGGAATCGCGCGGCTGCGCGCTTTCGCACGGGACGATCCTCCGCCGCCCGCCGTGGCCGCCTATCTGCGGGCGGTGGAAGCCTACGGCCGGGCCTGGGGCGACGAATATCCCGGCTCGCCGTCCATCGCCGCCGAAGTTTTGAGGGAAGAGGATCGCGCGGTCTTCTTCGAACTGCATCCGACCGACTATGCCCCCCTCGAACGGCGCTTCGAGCCCTTCCGCCGCGTCCGTACGCGGATGGAGGACGGATTCTCCGGACTGAAGTCCGTCCTGCCGCCGCCGAGCCGCCGGGCTCTCGTCCTCATCGATCCGCCCTACGAACTCAAGGAAGACTACGGGCGCGTCGTCGATTCGCTAAAGTCCGCGCTCGCGCGCTTCGCGACCGGAGTCTACCTGGTCTGGTATCCTGTGCTTGACCGGAGCGAAGCCCGCGACCTGCCGTCCGCCCTCATGGACCTCGCGCAGGGGGAAGCCTACCGGGCCGAGCTTCGCGTCCGGACGCTGGAGGACGGGGAGAGGGGAATGGCGGGAAGCGGCCTGGTCGTGATGAATCCACCCTGGAAGCTCGCGGAGGCCATCGACGAGACCCTGCCCTACCTCGCGCGCGCGCTCGGGAACGGAAGGGAAGCGGGTTGGAATTCCGAACGCGTCGACGGACGCAACCGGAATGCCCCGCCGCGCGTCCAAGCTTGAATCCTGATCATAAGAACGCCCGCTTGAGGATGGAACCCCGTATGACCAAAGCGACCGCATTGAAAAGCCTCCGCGTCACTCCCCCCCTACCCTTCCAGACCCCGGGCGAAGAAATCGCCAATTCCGTCCTGCACGGTTTGGGAGCGTTGCTCTCCGTCGCGGGCCTCGTCGTCCTCCTTCTGCGCGGCGGCGGACTGCTCGGCGGACGCGGAGGCGGAGCCTGGGAGATCGTCGCCTATTCGATCTACGGCGGGTCCATGATCGCGATGTTCCTGTCTTCCACCCTTTACCACGCCATCGCGCACGAAGGCGCCAAGGGAGCTTTCAGAGTACTCGACCACAGCGCCATCTACCTGCTGATCGCGGGAACCTATACCCCCTTCTGCCTCATCGCCCTCCGCGGATCGTGGGGATGGCCGCTCTTCACGATCGAATGGGGACTCGCGATCACGGGAATCGTCCTGTACGCGCTCGGCTTCGAAGCCCTCAAGAAGGTCGAAGTCGCCGTCTATGTGCTGATGGGCTGGGCCGTCGTGTTCGGCTGGACTCCGCTTACCCGATCCGTACCGCGGGAGAGCGCGTACTGGATGATCGCGGGAGGGCTGAGCTACACGCTGGGCACGGTTTGGTACGGAAAGAAAGTCCGCAGGGGAACCCACGTCACCTGGCACGTCTTTGTCCTCGCCGGCGCCGTCGCCCACTGGTGGGCCATCTTCGCGCTGAGCTGAGGATTCCCGACGCGGGGTACCCCGCTGCGGTAAAAACGACTGGACGGCTCGTCCGTCTTGTGATATTCCTAGGATAGCTTCAATTTAAAAAATAAAAAATCGAAATATTACAGGAGTTCTCCATGCGTTTTTTTCCCGCCGCTCTTCTCTCCGCCGCGTTTTCCCTCGCGTTGTTAGCCTGCGCCCCCTCCGACGACGGCCCGGAATTCGAAATCACATTGATGGATTACGCAATCAACAATTCAGTGCCGGGCTTTTTATCCAACGGATCCGTCTGCTCCATATACGTAAGGGCCGATTTCGAGGGAGACCTCAAGGCCAGCGACATCAAGATGGTGTATCTCAGAGCTCCCGACGGCACGTGGTGGGACTTCGACGAAGCTGACGGAAGCTACTCGATCGATACTTTCAACGCAGAGCGCAAGTATATAAATAGCGCCTACCTTTACGACAGTGACCATCCATACACCTACCAGCTCGGTACCTATACCTTCGAGATCGAATTGAAGAACGGCACGACGGTCAGCAAGGCTTTCGAGGTCGTCGGACCTGATGACGTTGCCGGTTCCTATGTCTATTCGGAGGATTACACGGGCGCGACGGGTACCGGCTACCTCCCCGCCCTCCGGCGGGCGTATGGCATCTCGGCGGTACGGACCGGCTCCTCCCTCCAGGTTTCTTACCAGGTTGACGACATCCACGCGACGAACGGCTACCTCTGGTTCTACGACGCCGCCGGCGAATTCATAGCCTCGACTAACTACTTCTATACGAGTCCGGACGCAAATCGCCCCTTCTACGATCCGCCCACCAAGACGGCGACGGTCGACGGGATCGACGACCTATCCAATGCCGCGGCCGGTTTTGATCTCGCTTCGATCGCGGGCGTCCGGATCGTCCTCGTCAACGCCCTCTACGGCGCAAGCGGCGGGTTCGCCTACTATCACCGTTCGATCAGCCAGAAGGGAGTCGTAATCAGTAATTAAACCGCGGCGCGTGGCGCGCCTCCGCGCGCCTCCGCGCGCCCCCTCCCCAAAAGCGGCGCTTTCCTCTATACTCCCCGACTATGGCCACCACAGTCGACGACAAGAAAATCATCTATACGATGCACCGCGTTTCCCGCAAGCACGGTACCAAGCAGGTCCTCAAGGACATCTCACTTTCCTATTTCTACGGCGCCAAAATCGGCGTCATCGGAATGAACGGTTCGGGAAAATCAAGCCTCCTGCGCATCCTGGCCGGGACTGACACCGAATTCGCGGGCGAAACCTCCATCAGCCCCGGTTACACCCTCGGCTTCCTTGAACAGGAGCCCTTCCTCGCCGCGGGCAAGACCGTGAAGGAGATCGTCTCCGAGGGCGTGCAGGAAATCGTGGATTTGCTGAAGGATTTCGACGCGGTCAGCGAGGCGTTCGGAGATCCCGACGCCGACTTCGACAAGCTCGCCGACCGCCAGGCAAAGCTCCAGGAAAAGATCGAAGCCGCCGACGGCTGGAACCTGGACAGCCGCCTGGAGCTGGCGATGGACGCCCTGCGCTGCCCGCCGGCCGACCAGATCGTCGACGTGCTCTCGGGCGGCGAGAAGCGGCGCGTTGCCCTCTGCCGCCTCCTCCTGAAGAAGCCCGACATCCTCCTGCTCGACGAGCCCACCAACCATCTTGACGCCGAGACCGTAGCCTGGCTGGAACGCCACCTTCAACAATACGCCGGCACCGTCATAGCGGTCACCCATGACCGCTATTTCCTGGATAACGTCGCCGGCTGGATCCTGGAACTGGACCGGGGCGAGGGAATCCCGTGGAAGGGCAACTATTCCTCCTGGCTGGACCAGAAGCAGCAGAAGCTCGCGCAGGAGGAGAAGGGCGAAAGCGAACGCCGCAAGACCCTGGAGCGCGAACTGGAGTGGATCCGGATGAGCCCGAAAGGCCGGCACGCAAAAAGCAAGGCGCGCATCACCCAGTACGAGAAACTCCTGCAGGACGACGCCCGGGAAAAGGTCAAAGATAACCGGATCACTATTCCCGCCGGCCCGCGCCTGGGACAAGTCGTCGTGGAAGCGAAGAAGATCGCCAAAGCCTTCGACGACAAGCTCCTGTTCAAGGATGTGGACTTCGTCGTTCCGCCGGGAGCCTGCGTCGGCATCATCGGCCCGAACGGCGCCGGCAAGACGACCCTTTTCAAGCTCTTCACGGGAACCGAGAAGGTGGACGCCGGAGAGATCAAGCTCGGGGAAACCGTCAAATTCGCTTATGCCGACCAGATGCGCGGGCGTCTGGATCCGGAAAAGACGGTCTGGGAGCAGCTTTCCGACGGTCTGGACGTCATCAAACTGGGCGGCTCCAAGGAAGTCAATTCCCGCGCGTACTGCGCATGGTACAATTTTTCAGGCGGCGACCAGCAGAAGAAAGTCGGCGTGCTTTCCGGCGGAGAGCGCAACCGCCTGAATCTGGCGCTCATGCTGAAGGACGGGGCGAACGTTCTCCTGCTGGACGAGCCGACCAACGACCTGGACGTGAACACCATGCGCGCCCTCGAGGAGGCGATAGATACCTTCGCCGGCGTGGTCCTGGTCGTCAGCCATGACCGCTGGTTCCTTGACCGCGTCGCGACCCACATCCTGGCTTTCGAGGACGGCGAAGTCCTCTGGTTCGACGGCAATTGGTCGGAGTACGCCGAATGGCGGCACGAGCAGCTCGGCGCCGGCGCCGACAGTCCGCATCGTTATGTGTACCGCAAGCTGGAGCGTTGAAAGCCGTCGAGGACCTTTCGCTTGACGGTGCATTTCTTCGATGTTAGACTTCCCCAGCCTTGCGCGGACGGATCGGTTGGATACGTCCCGTTCGGGTAACAGCGAATTTCGGAATAAGGTCGAATGATGCCCGTTGAGTTCTTTGAGGGTTTCCTCTCGTCAGCTCTTGTCGCCAAGCTCTTCCTCGAAGCCGCCGTAGGTTTCGTCGTATTTTCCTTTTCCCGGGACGATACCGACGGAGCGGCTCCTTGGATGCTGGGGGCCCTCGCGTTCCTGGCTTTCAGGGATTGCGTCCAGGAATTCGCGTCCTTCCCCGGGCTCCCGGTCGCTTCGGATACCTGCTTCACGGCCTTGATGGTGGTCGCCGCCCTCCGCCGGACCAATGGCTTCCGAGCCATCTCCTTCGCAGTCGCCGCGCTTTTCCTTTCCGTCGCGGCTTTGATCGCCGCCGCGGCCTTTCCGTACATCGCCTTCCTTCCGCTCGCCGCGGCCCTCGTAGCCCTCCTGCTACTCGCGCTGGAGCGCGGGAAGGGGGAGGGAGCCGCGGACATCTCCCGCACCGGAGCCTGGGCCGTCGCGCTGGCCCTTCTCGTCCCGCCCCTTTCCCTTCTGCTGCTTCCCCATGAGGCGAGGGAACGGTTCGCGCTCCCCCTCGCCTACCTTGCGTTCCTCGCCGCTTCCGTTGAATACGGGAAAAAGCTGGAAGCCAGGATCATAAAGGACCGGGACTACCTTGCCGATACCATCGACGCACTGTACGGCTTCGTGCTGAACGCGTCCGATTCGCTGCGGGCGGGGGCCGATCTTTCCCGCCTCATGAACTACGTCGCCGAAACCTTCGCGACCGAGACCCGCGCGGACGGTTCCCTCGTGCTCATGGTGGAGGATTTCGAGGACGCGGTCGCCGCATACGCCACGCACGGCAACTTCCCGCCCCTGTCGGCGATCCCCGAAGAGATCCCCCGTACGGCTGAGGGAATGGCCGTCTGGCTGAAGACCTTGAAGGTCAAGACGGGGGAAGGCTTCATCGGTGAAACGGCGCAGTCGGGCAAGGCGGCCTTCGTGGTCGACGCCTCCACGGACAGGCGCATAGTCGTCGATCCATGGAATCCGGCTGGAAGCGTCATCGCCGTGCCCTTCCTGATCGACGACCGCGTCATCGGTCTCGCGATCGTCGCACGTAAAAAAGGCGCCGACCCCTTCGAAGACAGCGATTTCGACCGCGCGTCCCTCCTGGCGGACTTCGCGTCCCTCGTCATCAACAACGTCTTTTCATTCCAGGAAGTGACCGAAAAGTCCGACATCGACACCGCCGCGTCGATCTCGGCTCAGATACAGAAGGCGCTCAGACCCAAACGGATCGCCGATTTCACCGCCGCCTCTTTCGGTTGTTTCTCCGAAAGCGCCCGGGGCGTCTGCGGCGATTATTATGACGTCATCTCCGTCCGGAAGGACCGCATCTATCTCGTGCTCGCCGACGTAGCGGGCAAGGGGGTTTCCGCCAGCCTGATAATGGTGATGATCCGCGCCATTCTCCACCTGATCACCGCCACGGACAAGGACGCGTCGACCATCCTGAGCTGGGTCAACCGCGGTATCACGGGCAAGATCGACATCGACCATTTCGCCACCCTTCAGATCGTCGTCATCGATCCGCGGACCGGTTCCTGCGAATACGCGAACGCCGGGCACAAGCCTCCGCTCGTGTGGAGGCAGGAAACGGGGCTCGTGGACGCGATCGAGCTCAAGAGCGTGCCCATAGGGGTCGAAAAGAATACTGAGTTTCCGTCCCTGCGCTTCACGCTCGAGGACGGCGACATCCTGCTGATGTACACCGACGGAGTCGTCGAAACCATCAACCAAACCGGAAGGCAGTACGGACTGAAGAATCTGACGACCATGCTGCACAAGGTCCACGATCTGGACGCGAAGGGAATCGCGAACAAGATTCAAATGGACGTCGATGCGTTCGGCGGATCCGGCCGCCGCCATGACGATCAAACCGTACTCGTCATGAAGACGAGAAGGTAATACGAGGAGACAAGGGACCCATGGAACTAAAAATCCGCAAGAATGGTGATACCTACATCATTGACGTCTCCGGGGAAATGGACCTCTATAATTCGTATAAGCTCAAGGAACTGGTAATGAAGATGCTCGAAAAGAAAGTCGAGCGCTACATCATCAACCTGCAGGGAGTCGACTACATAGATTCGAGCGGAATCGGCGCCCTCATTTATATCTGTTCGACCCTGAAGAAGATGAATTTAAGGCTCACGATCACCAACATCCACGGCTCCGTCAAGAAAGTCATCGAACTAACCAAACTGATGGGCTATTTTCCGATCAGCGCGACGATCGATGACGCCATCAAGCAGATGGAAGCGCACAACTAGCGGACGGAGAGGAAAAACCCATGGAATCGAACAAAGAAATCAAGGTTCTCGGCTCATCCAGGCTTTTCGACCGGAAGAACATGCTGTACAAGGAATTCCCCTCCGACTACCGCCAGATACGCTACTTCACCCTGCTTATCGTCCAGTCAGCGCCCCCGGAGATCAAGGAACTAAACCTGCTGGAACAGCAGATCTCCGAGATCATCAAGAACGCCGTGAAGCACGGCAACAAGAGCGACGTCGAAAAGAAGGTCCACGTATGGTATTCGTTCACGGGCGACGAGGCGCGCCTCATCGTGGAGGACGAGGGCGATGGCTTCAAGGATCTGGAGAAATGGAACGATTTCAACCGCAAACGCCTGGAATGCCTGCATGACCAGAATTACGAGGAGCTGGGGAACTACGTGTCCTTCCGCACCGACAAGAGCGATGATTACGACGGCGGCAACGCGCTCTTCGCCGCCCTGGAATATTGGAACGACGGCTTCGTCTACAACGAGAAGAAGAACGGAGTGGCCATGAAGAAAACCTTTCCGAAGCGCAGGCACGGCATAACGCGCGAAGAGCGGGAATAGCGGGACTGCTCTTCAGGCCCTCCCGATGAGCACTGACGCATCGGCATCGGTGAAGGGCTTGCCGTAGATATACTCGAAAATGAAGCGCAGGTCCTCGGGGGCGATATCCGTGTACCGGCAGCCGAAATAGTTTACGGAGCTGTCCTTGTAGCGCCGCACGATACGCGCGCCCGTCTTCACGACCCGCTTGGCGGTCGTCAGTTGTATGTCCAACTCCGAATCGACCAGGAGGGCGGCCGCGAGCGCCTGCTTCGGATGGGCGAACAGCAGGCCCGAGGCGCTGACGTCGATCACCTTCCCCTCGAACTGCTCGTTCTTCAATTGCGCCGCCTTGAAATACCCGTTGATCTTCAGGGAATAGGCGAGCACTTTAGCGAACTGCTGGATGGTATCGATGATGGAAAGATCGAAGGGCGGTTTGCCGACTTCGTCGATCCAGAGCCGGATATAGCCGATCACGTATTCCTGGAAATGAATCGGCGACCACACGTCGGAATATATGCCCGCGTCGCGCTTTGACTTCATGAAACGGGCGGCGGTCTCGTCAACGTACATCTTGTCCGTCCCCGAGCTTTCGATATAGCGCCTGAATACCTCATCGGTTATGATCCGCTTCTTCGGGCCCGTATCGACTTCCGGCAGGTCGGTCTGGGTGGAGGGGATGAATAGGGTCTTCCCCGTTTCCGAGATGATGCGCTCTTCTATGGAAGCGGGCTTGGCATCCTTGAACATGACCAGCTTGTGCCCGCTGGAAGTCTCGAAGGCCCAGACCGAAAGCTGGTTGATGAGTTCCTTGATGTCCTTCGGATTGAAGATATCCGAGTATTCGGGTATCTCGTCGCTTACGTACTCTTCCGTCCGGGGAAAAGCGAGGGAATAGCGTTCTCCGCGGAACGAGAAGACCACCTTCATATCGGAAGGAGAGCTGACCCGCGAATACGAACGGCTCAGGTTCTTGTACAGGAACTCCGGCGATTCCGCGATGACTATGCCGTCCTTGACCGACATGACGGTCGCGATGAAGGTGATCGTCTGTCCGCGGTAGTCGAAGACGAGGCTGAACTTGGTGCCTTCCCGGACACCGGTTATCGGCTTATCGCTCCTGAACCTCAGATCGTTCTTCGGCACCGAATCGACGAAGAGGATATAATCGGTCCTTACATGATGCATCATCATAGGGATCTGCTCGTCGAAGAGGACCTTGAGCAGGAAATCCTTCTCGATGCGCTTGATCGGCGTCGCCATGAGGACTCCTAGAGAAAACGTTTGTAGGCGAAGGGATCGAAGCGCGCGGTTCCGTCCGCGTACTCATCCTTGACCGGGGCATCGAGCAGAAGGGCGGCGACGCGCCAGGTTTCTTCGGATGGCGACACGCGGAGTTCCCCCGTGACCGAGGATTCCTCGCCGAGGAACCTGACCAGGAAGGAGTAGGATCCGCCGTCCACCGGCATCCCGCCGCCGAGACGGACGGACTTGGGCGCTATCGGACGCAACAGGACCGCAGCCGCCTCGCTTTCCGTTTTCCCCCGTTCCAGGAAGAGGGCGGACACGTCCTTGGAGGAAGAGAGATCAGAGGCGAAGGAAAGGGCGAAGCGGTAGGCGGCCGAATCCGCCGCGCGCTCCCCGAGCTCGCCTATCGCGAAGTCGAAAGGGAGGCGCGCGCGCTCGGTCCCTCCGGGAATAATCAGATCGCTGCCGGCTGCGGTACCCGGCTTCAGGTCCTCTTTCGCGGTGAGAGTGCGCATCATCGGTCGGGGAAGCCCGATGGGAACGCTCGCGGCCGGGGTGGAACCGGCAATGGAACCGGCAATGGAACCGGCAATGGAACCGGCACCGGAGTCGACATCGGAGGGCAGGTCCGCGGCAGGCTGTACTGCAGAACCGGCAAGCCTCCCGGCCAGTTCCGCGGAAGGAGCATCGGAAGGAGCCGCGGCTTCTGCTGTGGCCAAAGACGCGGCAGAAGCCGGCTCGGCTTTGGCCGCGGCCGTCCCCCGTTCGCAGGAAGGGAAGAGGAACAGGCAAACCAGCGCGGCGACGACGAGCCGGCCGCTTCGCGATCCCATATTCATTCGACCGTACAAGTGTCGCATCGAATGGATTGTAGCGCGGGAGCGGCGGAACGTCAAAGGGAGTCTGGACATCCCGCGCCCGCGAGGCTACTATTCGCCCGAAAAGGAGATAAGCCGTGGGCAAAAACGTCGCCGGCGATGCCGCGGCCGCGCTTGAGGAAGGCTTCAGGATCCCCGTGCGCGATCCCCTTTGGGGACATATCTACCTGACGGAAGGCTTTTCCGCCCTCCTGACCGCTCCCGCTTTCCGCAAGCTCGGCAGGATACAGCAACTCGGCCCGGCCTCCATCGTCTATCCGGGGGCCACCCATACGCGCGCCTCCCATTCCCTGGGTGTCTACCACCTGGCCAGGCGACTGCTGAAAACCCTGGTGGAACGCGGCGCGGACGGATGGACGAGCTCCGTCGGAGCCCGGTCCTTTCTGGCCGCCGCACTCTTGCACGATCTTGGCCACTTTCCCTACGCGCATTCGCTCAAGGAACTGCCGTTGCGCGATCACGAAGCCCTCACGGCGGATCTCGTACTGGAGGAGCCCCTGAAGTCCCTGCTTCCGTCGGCGGGGGCGGATCCGGCGATGGTCGCCGCGATCGTGGACAAGGGCAGGGATGGGAGCGCAGGAGAGGAGACCCTGTTCTATCGCGCCCTCCTTTCCGGCGTCCTTGATCCGGATAAGCTGGACTACCTGAACAGGGACGCCCGGTACTGCGGAGTCCCGTACGGAGCCCAGGATGTGGACTTCACCTTCTCCCGCCTGTCCCCTCACCCGGAACGCGGAGTCGACATCGACTCCCGGGGGATCTCCAGCGTGGAAGCGGTCCTCTTCGCGAAGTATCTGATGTACCGCTCGGTCTACTGGCACCGCGACGTTCGCGCCGCGACGGCCATGATGAAGAAGGCGGTCGCGACGGGCCTGGCCGACGGCATCCTGTCGAGCTCCGAACTGTACGGCCTTGACGACGCGGGCCTCTTCGCGCTGCTTGAGGGGCGCGAACATCCTGCCTTCGCCCTGGCGGCGGCGGTGCGCGAAGGCAGGATCCATCCGGTGGTGATGGAGATCCCCTGGAACGGATCCGGCCGGGACCGCCGGGACATCGACCTGCTCGAGCGGGATCTGGCGAGCCTCGTCCGGGAACTGACGGGGATGAGCGTCGGCGCGCAGGACCTCATACTGGATTTGCCGGAACCCATCTCCTTCGAGACGGGCCTTTTCGTGCAGGATGAAGGCGTCCCGTTCATGGAAAGCTCCACGGTTTTCTCCCGCGCGACGGTGGAAGCCTTCGCCCGTTCGCTGCGGGTGCTCCGCGTCTGCGTGCGCGCGGATATCGCGGAAGCGCTGGCCGTGCGCCGTCCTGCCGGGGACCAAGCCATCGGCGAACGTATTGCGCAGGTTCGATGAATCGCTACACTATAGATGAGAAGAGACACAAGACAGCGGAGGTCTGGCGAGCGATGGAAATCCACAACATCACCGAGGATATCGTCCTCCGAACGGTAAACGACATCTTCGACGCGGCGGAGAAGGAAGCGTCGGCGGACAAGCCCTGCACCTGCTTCCAGTGCAGGCTGGATACCGCCTGCTACGTCCTGAACCGGACGTCCCCGCGATACGTCGTCTCCAGCAGGGGAGTCGCCCGCGCCGAAAGCGAGACCATCGAGCGCCAGCAGGCCGAGGCCGACGTGATTTCCCTCGCCTACGAGGGCATGCAGCGCATCGCGAAATCCAAGCGGCCCCATTTCGACCACGATTCCAGCCTGCGGGAGAAGCCCGCGGCCGAAGGTCCATGGTTCAACATCCCCACGATCATCGGGAGGGTCTTCAACGGCGGAAATTTCGAACCGATGAGCGAAATCGAAGTATCGCTGCTCAGGGGAAGTTCCACGGCGGAGATGATTGACGCGAATTGGCAGAATCCCTACCGCTTGGTGGCCAACACAGCGGGCACCTTCAGCTTCTGGCCGAAACCCGAAGCGGCCGGCGGTGTCGGCGAAACCCGGAAATTCGACTTCGCCGTGGTCGCGCGTGCCCCCGGCTTCGAGGAGCTCCGCCATTTCTTCGAGATACCGGTTGCGAGCGAGGCGGTCGCCGCCCTCTCGTTCTCCATGCAGCGGACCTTCAAGCTCCCGGACCTGTACCTCTTTCCGCCCGGCGAAGAAGAGGACGACTGAGGCAGGTCCCAGCACAGGGCGGGCGCGAAGGCCGGGCGCGCAGGCGAGCGCGGCGGATCAATTGACGATCGGCCGCTCTTCGGCTAGACTGGCCGCTCAACGGGATGTAGCCTAGGGGCTAAGGCACTTGCTTTGGGAGCAAGAAACCGGGGGTTCGAATCCCCCCGTCCCGAGGCTTGTCAGGGCGGCACGCGCCGTCCCGGATCATCGCGACACTAGCTCATCCGGATAGAGCAGCGGCCTTCTAAGCCGCAGGTGGTGGGTTCGAGTCCCGCGTGTCGCATCATTTCGCCTCCATGACTTTTTCAAAATCGTACAGCGCGCTGATCTCGCCTCCCGGCGGGACCGTCAGGAAACGCGCGTCATCCCAGGGACCATCCACGAGGGACCGCAACACGGAGGCGTCGCCTTCGACCACCCTGAAACCTTTCCCTTCGGCCTCGGTCTCCCGCCGCACGAGTTCCGCGCGGCCGAGAGGGGCGGATTCCTCCAATTCGATGAAGATCCGTTCCTTTTCCTCCAGCTCCGGGTGCAGGGTCTCCCAGAGGTAGGCCGCGTTGTCCTCCCCGTACTTCAGGACGAGCTCCGCGCGCTCCAGGCCGAACCCGTTGGATTTGCCGCTATCGCTGCGGCGGATGTAATCGGCGCTGCGCTCCAGGTAACCGACGCTCGTCCACGGGGTACTGAGCGCCTCCCCGAACTCCCGCTGGAAAGCGGCGGAGCCGCCGAGCAGGATGGAGCAGCAATCGTGGGCCCGCGGAAGCACCAGGGGTACGGAACGGGCACGGACGCCCGCCAGGCCGTTTCCGCATAGTCCGTACCCCAGCAACACCGCCGCGTAGCCCTCCGTGTCGGCCCTGTCGATCGCATCCTGCACCCGCCCGCGCAGGCGGGCGGAGTTCTCGTGGGCGGCGACCTCCAGGAATTCGGGATCGACGACCCTGTAGGACCGGGCCACGAACGAGCACAGTTCGCGGGTGAAGACCGAACAGGCGACGAGCCGGTAACGCGGCAGGCTGATCATGATCGGTGAAGTATGGCTGACCGCCGTGTTTCCTTCAAGCGCTTCTTGGCTTACGCGGATCGATGGGGTATCTTGCTCTTCCATGAATAACTCCATCGCCGACGTGAGCCTGCTCCGTGCCGTCCTCGTCTGCCTTTCCCATCGGGAAACGAGAACGGCCGCTTTCCGTTTCGCCGTAACCGCGTCCCGCCGTTTCCTCGTATTCCAGTTCGCCGCCTGGCTCAGGCCGGCGATGGCTCCCGTCTCGTCGGTGGACCACGAACTCGACGCGAGGATCCCCTTCGAACCGCGTCGCGTCGCCGTCTACCTGGACTTCATCCCCTTCTGGGTGCGCATCGTTGGTTACCTGCTCCTGAATTTCGGAAAGGAAGGCCGCAAGGCCGCGGCCGACTTCATCGACGGCATCTCCGGGCTCTACGTCAGCGCTTTCGACGTCTACAGGAAGCATTTGTCCACAACGGAGCGGCCGCGTTATCTCAGGCGACCCCGCTTCCTCCTCATCCATCTGGCGGATCCGCACCTTCTCTGCGTTCCGAGCCTCCACGTGATGACCGTCGTCCGCGCCTGGACCCACTTCGGCGCCCTCGCCAAGGAATTCGGCGACGGGCAGGACGAACGGGTGCGGGAGTTGCGCCGCGGAGCCCTGGAGATAACGGAGGCCATCCTCTTCGTGAAACAGCACAGCGTGAACTGCGTCGGCGCCGGCATGTACGCCATGACGCGCTTTGATCCGGACCTTTTCCCCCGGGACATTGCCCTCGCCTTCGCCGATGACCTGTTCCGCGCCCAAGGCAAGCCGGACGCGGGCGATTCCGCCGCAATCCGCGCCCATGTCGCCTCTTTCTACGACCGCCTGCTGAACGAGGGGAAGGCCGCCGCGCACTGGAGCGAACCCCTGATCGCCTTCCTCGCCTCCTGCCCCTTGGCCCGGACGACCGTCTCAAGGAAGGCTTTCTTCCGGAAGGCCGTCTTCCGGAAGGCCTTCGATTGACCGGCGTCGGCATTCGGGGTATCCTCGTCCGCAACCCATGAACCATCAGAATCCCGATACCTGCATCGTAGATCCCCGTCCCCTGCTCTCCGATGCCCGGGCGGATTCCCCGCTCTGGGCACTCGCGGATTCGTTCGACGCGGTCGCCAACGGCATGAAAAATCCGGAAGCCGACGGGAAGCTCGAACGCATCCGGCTTCCCGGCTTCGAACCATGGCAAAATCTCGTGAGGGCCGTCTCCGCGCTTTACGCCGACGATACGGAAGGCTGCCTTGAGGCCGCGGGACGCATAGATGAGGCGTCTCCCCCAGCGGCTCTCATCCCCCTCTTCCGGGCCTGGGCCGACTCTCCCGAGGCCCTGAACCGGGCTTCCGCGGCGACCGCGCTCCTGTACCGCCGCGTCGTGTCCGACGTCCATCCCCTGGAAATCCTCGCCGAACAGGCGGAGGAGGCGCTCCGGCACGGGATGTTCGAACGCTTCGAGACGACATCGCGCCGCGTGCTCCAGGATCTGGACGAACTGCCCCGCGCCGACGGAAGCCTCCTCGCGATCCGTTACGCGGTACGCTGTCTTTCCCTTCTGGATGAGGCGGGAAGCGACGACATCCGATTCATGGATACTCTGACCAAGGCCCTGGGCAAGGCGGACGCCCTTCTCGCTGCGGGGTTGGCCCTGCTGGAGGTCGACGGGGAAGCCGCCGCGGCCGCGTTTCGCGGCGCGCTGGAATGCGGGGAGGACGGACGCTTCCTGCGCGGCCCGATGCGGAGAGCGGTGGCCGAGGCGGCCAAAACCTTCGGCGCTCCCCGCCTTCAAGGACGCGTCCCGCACGAACGGGACGCCCTCCAGCTCGACCTGTTTTCAGGAGTGTTCATATGAATGCGAGCGAATCCATCGCAACCCTCGCCGATTCGTCTTCCGACGACGCGGAACTGGAAAAAGCCTTCCGCAGGCTCGCCCTCGCCGCGGCGCCCTGCTCGGACTTCGCCGAGCTGGCCGCCGAACTTCCCGCAAAAGCGCGCTGGATCGGCCCCGGCCCCTGGCTCGACGCCATCCGGGACTCCTGGAGGGGACCGGCCGCCGTGCATGAAATCCGTCGATGACATTCAGCCCGAGAAGGAGATCGAATGAACGAGATCGAGGTACGCTTCGCCGACGGCACCAGGCTCCGTTGCCCCTACGGAACCCGAGCCGAGGCCCTGTCAGGGCGCTTCGGCGTCCTTTCCGCTCCGCTCATCGCGGTAAGGTCCAATAACGAAATCGTTCCCGTCGCGACCCGCCTGGAAATAAACGCCCTTCTCGAACCCGTCACACTCGATACTTCGGACGGAGCGATGGTCTATCGCCGTTCCCTCGCTTTCATCCTTGCCGTCGCCGCCCGGGAAATCTTCCCCTCGCGCCGTCTGTGCATCGGCCATTCCCTCGGCAACGGCTACTACTATTCCTTCGTTGACGAGGATGGCGCGACGGTTGCGGATGTCGCCGCCCTGGATGCCCGCATGCGCGAAATCGTGGATGCGGATCTCCTTATAGGCTTCCGCCAGATCGCCTACGCGGACGCGCTGGAAGTGTTCCAGGCCAACGGACAGAAGGACACCGTCCTCCTGATGAACCAGCTCAATGACGCCAAAGTACCGGTCAACGAGTGCCGCTCCTTCCTGGACCTCGCGGTCTCACCCCTGGCCCCGCGAACCTCCGCGCTCACCGCCTTCGAACTCCTTCCCTACGAGGGCGGACTGCTGCTCCGCTATCCCGGCGTCGGCCGGGATAGCGGGATCCCCCCGTTCGAGGACAGCCCGCGCATCTTCGCCGTCTACAAGGAATACAAGAAATGGGGCCGCATCGTCGGCGTCAACGCAGTGGGCCACCTCAACCAGCTCGTTGCGGCCCGCGGGATAAAGAGCTTCATCCAGATAGCGGAGGCGTTCCAGGTCAAAAAGCTCGCGGAGGTGGCCGACAGGATCTACGAACGGCGCGATACGGTCAAAGTCATCCTCATCGCCGGCCCTTCAAGCTCGGGCAAGACCACCACCGCCAAGAAGCTCTCCATCCAGTTGAAGGTCCTCGGACTGGAACCCCTTGCCATCGGACTGGACGATTATTTCGTCGGAAGGGATGAGACTCCCAAGGATGAGAAGGGCGATCCGGATTTCGAATGCCTGGAAGCCCTCGACATCCCGTTTTTGAACGAACAGCTTCTCGCATTGTTCAAGGGAGAAGAGATAGACCTTCCGACCTTCGACTTCAAATTACAGACCCGCAAATTCACGGGCCGGAAGATCAAGCTCGGCCGGCGCACGGTCCTCGTGATGGAGGGCATCCATGGCCTGAACGACGCACTGACGCCCCAGATCGACCGTGACCGCAAATTCAAGCTCTACGTATCCGCGCTGACCCAACTCAATCTGGACGACCACAACCGCATTCCGACAAGCGACAACCGCCTCATCCGGCGCATGGTGCGCGACTATCAATTCCGTGGCCACGCCGCCGCCCAGACCATCAAGATGTGGCCGAACGTCCAGAAGGGCGAACGGAAACATATCTTCCCCTACCAGGACGGCGCCGACATCGCGTTCAACTCCGCCCTCGACTACGAGCTCGCCGTCCTGAAAGTCTATGCCGAGCCGTTGCTCCGCTCGGTGAAACCGACCATGAAGGAATATTCCGAGGCGGTTCGCCTGCTTTCATTCCTGGAGAATTTCGCGCCCATTCCCCCCCAATACGTACCGGGAGAGTCGATCCTGAGGGAATTCATAGGGGAGAGCGATTTCAAATATTGAACTCGCTCTCTCCGGAGCCGATTGGGATGGATCGAACGGGCGCTCGCGCGCCCGGCGGCATAGGGGAGAGCGATTTTAAATATTAGCGAAGATGCCGGGGCAAGTTGCTTAAAACATGCAACCTGCAATCTGAAGCCTGTAGGGAAAGTGAACCCCGCGGTTATCCGGCTACCGGATTCCGGATTCCGGCTGCCAGCTGCCGGCTGCCGGCTACTGGATTCCGGCTATCGGCTACCGGCACCTCCTTCCCTTCTGTCTTTTATTCAATCCCCGTCGGAGACCAGACGGCGGGCGGGAGCGCCGACCGAGACTTCGTCCAGAATACGCGTCTGCTCCGCGAGGGCGACTTTCCTGTGTTCGGCGAGCCGTTTCTCTTTCAGCTTGTCCAGCACCATCCGGTCGCGCTTGGCTTCCATGAACGCATCCCGCGCGACGTCGACCACGAGCTGGGCTTTCACGGCGGCCTCCAGAAGTGCGTCTTTCATACGGTCCAGCCGGATGAGATAGAGCTCGGAATTGCGCATCTCGGCGGCGCTCCTGCCCGGCGCGAAGCGCGTGGAGGCGATCGCGACGCGCTCCTCGGCGACCTGCCTGATGCGCGCATCCAGCGCGGCGACCTCGCCCATCGCGCGCGCGAGCGCCAGCTCGGCTTCCTTTTCGGCGAAGGATCGGAGCTGGAGCAACTTTTCAAGGTCGAAGCGGAAGCGCGTCACGGCTACTTGCCGGCGTAAGCGCCGAACTCCTCGTCGGGGATCTGCATCCCGGCGAGAGAGGCCAGAGTTTCGAGGGTATCGCGCATCGTGGATTTTTCCTCGACCGCCTGCACGAGGAAACCGTCGATCGCCTCGCGCTTTGCGATAGCCTCGTCGATCGCGGGATTCGTCCCGCTCTTGTAGGCGCCGACATCTATCAGGTCCTCGGCTTCGGCGTAGACGGACATGAGCCTGCGCACATAGCCGACGACCTTCCGGCTCACGGGCCCGGAAACGTTCGGCGCAAGACGGGAAATGCTCGCGAGCACGTCGACCGCCGGGTAGTGGTAGCGCTGGGCGAGACGGCGGGACAGCACGAGATGCCCGTCCAGGATGCCGCGGACAGTGTCCGCGATGGGCTCGTCCATGTCGTCGCCGTCCACGAGGATCGTATAGAAGCCGGTGATGGTGCCCTTCTGCGAGGTTCCGCAGCGCTCCAGGAGCTTGGGCATCGAATCGAAGACGCTCGGCGGATAACCGCGAGTCGCGGGGGGCTCGCCCGTCGCAAGGCCTATCTCTCGCTGGGCCCGCGCGAAGCGGGTGATCGAATCGAAGAGCAGCATCACGTCCAGGCCCTGGTCGCGGAAATATTCCGCGACGGCCGTCGCGGTGTAGGCGCCGCGCAGCCGCGCCAGGGGAGGCGAATTCGAAGGGGACACGATGAGCACCGAACGGGCCAGCCCTTCCGGGCCCAGGTCGTTGGCGATGAAGTCGTTGACCTCGCGGCCCCGTTCTCCGATCAGGGCCACCACGTTGACGTCCGCGTTCGTGTTCCGCGCGATCATGCCGAGCAGGGTGGATTTTCCGACGCCCGATCCGGCGAAGATGCCGAGGCGCTGGCCCTTGCCCACGGGCAGCATGCCGTCGATGGCGCGGACCCCCGTGGAAAGGCGCTCGACTATACGTTTCCGCTTCAGCGGGTCGGGCGGATCGGCGACCGCCGGATACGAAAGGGTCGATTCGATGTCGCCCTTCTCGTCGTAAGGTCTCCCGAGGGCGTCCAAGGTGCGGCCGAGCAGCTTGGGGGATACCTTCACCGAAAGGAGCGAGCCGCTGGCCACTACCCGGCATCCGACCTCGATTCCTGAGGTCTCGTCGAAGGGCATGAGCTGGACCGTGTCGCCGCGGAGCCCCACGACCTCGGCCCGAATGGAACCGCGGCCTTTGGGGACGTCGATCCGGCAAACCTCGCCGATGATGGCCTGGGGGCCGCGGCTCTCGATGAGCAGGCCCTGGACCTTGACGACCTTGCCTGCGCACTTGATGGGATCCACGAGTTCCGCGGCGCCCAGGTATTTTTCCATGACCGTTTCCACGATCCGCCCCCCGTTTCCTTACCGTTCGTCCAGGGGGATGGTGCGCGCCCTGGCTTTGATGGGGGATATCTCGAGTATCTTCTGTTCCAGCTCGGCGAGCTGGCTGGAGATGCGCGCGTCGACCTCGCCGAATTCGGTATCGATGAGGCATCCGCCGCGGTCCACCGAAGAATCCTCCACCACCGAGATGTTCTTGACGCCTTCGATGATGCGGATGAAGTCCTTGGTATGTTCGGTCGTGAGCTTGATGTCGTCCACGTTGACGCGGATGGTCACGTCGCCCCTGCCCTTCACCTTACGCAGGGCCTGCACGACGTTCGAAACGACGACGTTCCGCTGGTTCTCCGATATCACCTTGATGACCTTCCGGGCGATGAGCAGAACGAGGTCCACTATCTGCTGTTCGGTCTCGGCGAGGATCTCGGCCCGCTTGTCCTGGGCCCGCTCCAGGATGGTGTGCAGGCGCTCCACGAGTCTGTCCGACTCCGCGCGTCCTTCGGCGAAACCGGCTTCCCGCCCCGCCTCGAAACCGCGGAGTTCAGCGTCCTTCCTGACCGCATCCACAGAAGTCGCGGCCCGTCCCTCTATAGCGGCCGATTCCGCCTTCGCGGCGGACACCAAGCGCTCCGCCTCGTCCTCCGCTTCCCGGCGTATTTTCTGCGCATGGTCGCTCTTCCTCTTCACTTCCTGGAACGCTGCGGCTTCGGCTTCCTTCACGATGGTTTCGGCTTCCGCGCGCGCGGAGTTGATCAGCAGCTCGCGCTCTTTGTCCCACTGGGCTTTGAAGGCTTCAGCCTCGCGGCGCAGATCGTCCGCGGTGGGTCCCGAGTATTCTTCAACCTCGTCCAGCTCATCCAATTCCAGGGAGCGGACGACCGCCTGCGTGCCGGCGAGCCCGGTCGGGGCTTCAAGCATCACTTTCTTGTCGCTCATGCGGATTTCGCCGTGACGGAAAACTGCCTTGGCCATACGCTATACCACCAGTTCGTCTTCGCCCGAGCGGGCTACGACGATCTCTCCGGTATCTTCCAGATGCCTGATGATCGAAACGATCTTCTGCTGGGCTTCCTCGACGTCCTTAAGGCGTATCGGGCCCATGTATTCCATGTCTTCCTTGAGCATTCCGGCCGCGCGCTTGGACATGTTGCGGAAGATCTTGTCCTGGACTTCGGTGTCGACGGACTTGAGTGCCTTCGCCAGCTCCTGCGAGTCCACTTCGCGCATGACCTTCTGGATCGCGCGGTCGTCGAGCATTACGATGTCCTCGAACACGAACATGCGCTTCTTGATTTCTTCGGCCAGCTCGGGATCCTCGTCCTCGAGCGCTTCTATGATCATCTTCTCCGAGGAGCGGTCCACGAGGTTCAGGATTTCGACGATGCTCTCGACGCCGCCCGCAGCCGTGTAGTCTTCGCTCGAAAGCGTGGACAGCTTCTTTTCCAGGACGCGCTCCACTTCCCGCAGTACTTCCGGCGAGGTGCGGTCCATGGTCGCGATGCGTCGGGCCACATCGCTCTGGATTTCGTGCGGGAGGCTCTGCAGGATGATGGAAGCCTTGTTCGGCTCCAGGTACGCCAGGATCAGGGCGATGGTCTGCGGATGCTCCTGCTGTATGAAGTTCAACAGATGGGCGGGATCCGTCCGGCGGATGAAGTCGAAGGGACGGACCTGCAGGGAACTGGTGAGCCGGTTGATGATGTCGATGGCCTTCTGGCTGCCCAGGGCCTTCTCCAGCAATTCCCGCGCGTAATCGATTCCGCCGGTGGATATGAAGTCGGAGGCCATCATGAGTTCCTGGAACTCCATGAGGATGGCGTCCTTCTGTTCCGCGTCCACGCTCTCCAGCCGCGCGATCTCGAAGGTAAGGGTCTCTATCTCGTCTTCCCGCAGGTGTTTGAAGATCTCCGCGGAAATTTCGGAACCGAGCGTCACCAGGAAGATGGCCGCCTTGGCCCTTCCCGAGACTTCCTTCATGTTTTTCGATTTCTTGCCGCCGCCCGCCCCCGCGGAGCCGCCCGCCGGAGACGGGGCTTTCGCTTTCGCCATGCCTCTATTCCTCCAGCAGCCAGGTTCTGATCAATTGGGCTACGTCCTCCGGATGTTCCTTGGCCATGTTGATGGCGTTCTCCTGGAGCTCCATGCGCTTGCGTTCCTCCACCGACATCGATACTTCGACGCCTTCCTCTTCCGCCTGGCGGAGCGCGCTCTCGCGCAGCATCTGGTGCTGGCGGGAAAGCTCCTCCTCCTTGAGACGGCGCCTCCTTTCCAGTTCGCGGGAAACGACCCGGAACATGATGAAGGCGATGAGAAGGACGGCGAGCCCGGCGAGGCCGAGAAGCAGGGTGACCTGGAACTGCCGTCGCCTCAGGAATGCGGCGTCCTCATCGGAGAACTGCTTGGTCCGGTCGAACTGGATGTTCTGGACCGTCACCGAATCGCCGCGTTTGCGGTCGAATCCGACCGAGTCCTGCACGAGAGCCTGGGCCTGCTTGATTTCCGCGTCGGGGACGGGAATGTACTCCCGGTCGAGAGTCCCGTCCGGGAGCACCAGGGGTTCGCCCTTCTTGTCGAACTTGACCTTCCACTTTCCGTCTATGTTGACGGATACGGACACCCGTTCGATGGTGGGGCTGCGCTCCTCCTGGATGGCCCGCTTGTTGATCTCCTCGTTCTGGGTCAGCGTGCTCTGCTCGACCTTGCCGTACAAGTTCGACATGTCCTTGAAAGCCGGGGCGGTCTGCCCCTCCACACCCGCCGGCCCCTCGGGATTGAAGCCGGTTCCCTCCCATTTCGTGGAGGAATTGGACTGGGAACGCGTGATGGATTCGGCGAACTGGGAATCATCGTAGGGAGTGTCCGGATTGTCCGCTTTGAGCTCGATCGGGTAGAACTCTTCCGTCTGAATGGCCTTCTTGGACATGTCCATGTTGATCTTGACGTTCAGGTCGCGCACGCGGTCGGAGGTGTAGATCTGCTGAAGGGCCTTGAGCACCGACGCCCGGTATTGGGCCTCAAGGGAAGCGATGTGCTTCTGCTCCCGCTTGGAAAGCTCGAGGCGATCGAAGTCCTGCATGCCGGCGAAATCGTTCAGGATCATGCCGTTCTGGTCGGTGATCACGATGTTTTCGTCGGTCAGCCCTTCCACGGCGAATTTGAGGATCTTCTGGATGCCTTCGATCTTCTTCCTGTTCTGGGTAAGGTCGCTGCCGGGACGGGGCGTCACGATGACGCTGGCGGTGACCGGGTTCTGGTCGGCCTGGAAAAGCTGGTTCTCCGGCATCACGAGGGTCACGTTCGCGTCGTCGATGTCGTCCAGGGCTTTCACGTGTTCGATCACCATCGCGGTGATCGAGCGCCGTAGGTTGACGTTCCTTTCGAAGTCCGTCAGGGTCCAGCGCTCGCGGTCGAAGAGGGCCCAAGGATCGGTGCCCTGCGGCACGAGATCCTCGCGGATGAGGATGGAGCGCATGCGCTTGGCCGTCGCCTCGTCGCTCACCATCACCACGCCCGCGGCGTCCACGCTGGTCTTCACCCCTTCCTCGTTCAGGCGGGTCAGGATGCGGTCCCGGGCAATCTCGTCCCGTATGGGGGCATCGATGATGGGTACCATGGTCGGGGCTGAAGAGACCGCGAACAGGGCGATGACGACGACTATCGCGGCGACAACGATGCCCGCCAGCACGAGCTTCTGCATGAGGGTCCATTTGGCCCATAGCCCCTTCAGCTGCTCAAGGAATTTACTCAGCCATTCGTTCATGTTCCCCTCCCCAGGCGAACGTCCCTATACTAACACGGATCGAAGCCGACCGCAGCCGATCAGCGAAGGTTGATCACTTCCTTCCACCCCTTGACGATGCGGTCCATCACGGTCCGCGCGATGTTAAGTGACAGGTTAGCGCGCGCCATCGCGGTGGTCACGTCGTGCGCGTCCACGGAATCCGGATCCGTGATCATGTCCTTCATGAGCTGGGAGCTCTCCGCCTGGTCCGCGTTCACGCCGTCCAGGGCCCTGAGCATCGCATCCTCGAACGAACCTGTCTTGAGCACCGCTTCGGCGCCGACCTTGGAGCCGAGGGCTGAAACCGCCTCGCCGGAAGCCTCGTATCGCCCGGTCTTGGGAACCAGGTGGCGCGGATTGGTGATCGCCATCGGGATTCTGTCTCCGGAAATGAGTTCCGGCTTGAGTACGTTCACTTATCACCTCCCGCCGATCTCAAGGGCTTTCATGAACATGGCCTTGGATCCGTTCACTATCGAAGCGTTCGCCTCGTACGCGCGGGAGGCGGAGATGAGGTCGACCATTTCCGTCACGACGTTCACGTTGGGCATCTCGACATAGCCTGCGCGCTCGCCGGACTTGATCGCGTCCGGATGGGTGGGATCGTAGACCAGGCGCGGTTTTGCGTCGTCCTTCTCCACCGTCACTACCCGGACGCCCTTGCCCGCGCCGCCGTCGAGCATGTCCGGCAGGAAGGGGGAACGCCAGTACGGCTGTTCGGTACGCGGCTTCAGGATGACCCTGCTGCGGCGGAACGGTCCGCCCTCCGCGGTGCGCGTCGTGGAGGCGTTTGCGATATTGTCGGCGATGACGTCGGAGCGCAGGCGCTCGGCGGTCATTCCGGAGGAAGCTATGTTGATCGAACTGAATAAACCCATCGCCCAGCCTACCTTAATACCAGATTCACCTGGCCGAACTCGAAAGTCTGGGCCGAAGCGAGCAGCGTATACATGAGCTGATTCTGCATCGAAAGCATCAGCTCTTCTTCTGGATCCACGTTGTTCCCGTTGTTCTTCGCGGTGGTCAGGTAATCGAGCACACGCCGCGGCTCGACCTCCCGGTAATCCCGCGCCCGCCAATTGGGAATGTGCTTCTCGTTGGTCACCGCGAGCGGCAGGGCCGGATGCTCCTTCTCGGAATCGAGGGCACGCTTGAGCTCGCTCTCGAAATTGACCACGGTCCGCTTGTAGTTCGGCACGTCCGCGTTCGCCATGTTGTTCGCGATCGCGTCGCGCCTGACGAGGCTCGCGTCCATCGCGCGCTGAAGGATATCCACGGTCTTCGCGAAATCGGTTCCGATACCCACGTTCGCCTCCAAGAAAAACATCTTCCCTTATAGCATCGGCCGAAGGACGGCCGCGGTTTACAATATGTATCTGCCGAGGTCCTGATCCCGCGCGAGTCCGGCGAGCCGCTCGTCCACGTAGGCGGCTCCGATCGGCACCTTGGTCGGCCCGATCTCGCTCGCCTCGAAAGAAAGGTCCTCCAGCAGGGCCTCCATGATCGTGTGGAGCCTACGGGCGCCGATGTTCTCCAGATTGGCGTTGACCTCCGCCGCGATGCTCGCCAGACGGTCGATCGCGTCCGCCGAGAATTCAATTTCAACGCCTTCGGTCGCAAGGAGGTCCGCGTACTGCTTGGTGAGCGAATTCTTCGGTTCGGTGAGGATGCGCAGGAAATCGTCCTTGCCGAGGGCTTCCAGCTCCACCCGGAGGGGAAAGCGGCCCTGCAGCTCGGGAATCAGGTCCGAGGGCTTGCTCACGTTGAAGGCGCCGGCGGCGATGAACAGGATATGCGAGGTGTCGACGGGGCCCCATTTGGTGTTGACGGTGGAACCTTCCACGATGGGCAGAATGTCCCGCTGAACGCCCTCGCGGGAGACTTCCCCTCCGCCCGAGCGGTCCGCGCGGCTGGCGATCTTGTCCATCTCGTCGATGAAGACTATTCCGGTCTCCTGAACCCGCTTGCGGGCTTCCTCGGATACCTTTTCCCTGTCCACGAGCTTTTCCGCTTCCTCGGCCAGCAGCAGTTCCTTGGCGCGCTTGACGCTCACGACCTTGCGCTTCTTGCCGCCGCCGAACAGACCGGCGAGCCCCGACAGGCTCGATTCCAGATCCTCCATATTCGCGGGAGAAAGAATTTCGACCGCCGGAGTCGGCGAACTCTGGTGAACCGTCACTTCGACCGTACGTTCGTCCAGTTTGCCTTCACGGAGCATCGCGCGGAATTTCTCCCGCGTCGCGTCGGCCGGGGGGACCGACGCGCCCGCCGCCGCGTCGGCGCCCGCGGCCGCGGCAGGCCCCTGGACGACGGGCGCCTGGGGCGCCTTCTTTCCCGACCCCGGCAGCAGCAGGTCCAGCAGGACCTCTTCGGCCCGCTTTTCCGCCTCCGCCTGGACCGCCAGCTGCATCTCGGCCTTTACCATCTGCACGCCCGCGGCCATGAGGTCGCGTATCATGGATTCCACGTCGCGTCCCACGTAACCGACTTCGGTATACTTGGTGGCCTCNNCCGATCATGAGGATGTTCTTGGGGGTGATGTCGTCGCGGATCTCAGCCGGCACCTTCAGGCGCCTGATGCGGTTGCGCAGCGCCACGGCCACCGCGCGCTTGGCCTTCCGTTGGCCGACGATGTACTTGTCCAGTTCCGCGACTATCTCCCGCGGGGTCAGTCGGTCCAGGTCCTGCCCTTCCATATCAGACGACCTCCTCGACCGTGATATGGTCGTTGGTGTAGATGCAGATGCCGCCGGCTATCTTCAGGCTCCGTTCGGCCGTTTCCTTGGCGCTGAAAAGTCCCGAGTCCAGGTACGCGAGCGCCGCTGCGTAGGCGTAAGGGCCGCCCGAGCCTATCGCCAGAGCATCGTCCGCGGGCTCAATGACGTCTCCGGTACCCGAGATCAGCAGGATCTTATCCTTATCGGCCACCAGGAGCATGGCTTCCAGACGCCTGAGAGCGCGGTCGGTCCGCCAGTCCTTGGCCAGTTCCACCGCGGCCCGCGCGAGGTCGCCGGAATATTCCTTCAGCCTGACTTCGAAACGCTCGAAGAGGGTGAACGCGTCCGCCGTGGCTCCGGCGAAGCCGCAGAGCACCCGGCCGTCCAGGATGCGGCGGACCTTTTTGGCGTTGTTCTTCATGATCGTATTGCCGACGGATACCTGTCCGTCTCCCGCCATCGCGACCTTTCCGTCCTTCCTGACCGCGATGACCGTCGTGCTCCGTACCTTCATTTTCCGTTCCTTTCCCCACCGTGCGGGTGGGCCTTGGCGTAGGTCCTTTTGAGCCGCTCCATGTCCACGTGCGCGTAGCGCTGGGTGGTCGAGAGGCTGGCGTGTCCGAGGAGTTCCTGGACCACCCGGATATCGCATCCGGCGTTCACGAGATGGGTCGCGTAGCTATGGCGGAGCGAATGCGGGTGGATGTTCTTGGCGAAAGGCGACCGATCGGAATACCTTCCCACGATATAGCGCATGCCGGCGGCGCCGAGGGGATTACCCCGCAGGTTCAGGAATAGGGCGTCGGCCTTCCCCCCGCCGGAGCGGAGGCGCGAAAGGCGCGAGGGAAGGTAGGCGGCGATCGCGGCCCGCGCTTCGTCCGAGAAAAAGACCCGGCGCTCCTTGTCGCCCTTCCCGACGACCGTAGCCGATGAGAAGTCGGCGTCCAGGTCGGAAATGCGGAGGGATGCGGCCTCGCTCACCCGGAGCCCCGCGGAATAAACTGCCAGTATCAAGGCCTCGTCCCTCGCCGGCCAGAGCATCCCCATTTTGGCGGGCAGGGACGAGAACTCGGCCATTTCTTTCTCCCAAAGGAAAGAAGGAAGCGTCCGTCCCGTCTTCAGGTTCCGGGAAGCGGCGGAAGGATCGTCCTTCCGGAATCCGTAGCGCACGAGCCAGCGGTAGTAGCCGCGTAACGCTGCGAGCGCCCTGTTCGCGCTGGAAGCCGCGGCGCCCTCCTCGCTGAGCCGCGCGACGAAGCCGCGCAGATCCTGGACCGAGGCCGTTTCGCTCTCCGCGTCGTATTCGGCAAGGAAGGATTCATAGCGGGACAGATCGCCCCGGTACGCCTCCACCGACCGTGGCGAAAGGCCGCGCGTGGAGACGAGGTAGCGCAGGAAATCCTCAATCCTCGCCGTCATGTTCCGCTTCTTCCTCGGCGCTGTGAAGGTAGTCGCAGGCCGGATTTATGCAGGCTTTGTGGGAGCCGTGCTTTTTGTCGTATTTCTCCACGAGGAAGCGTCCGCATTTGGGACAATCCATCGGGAGCGGCTTGTAATGGCTGATGAAGTCGCACTCGGGGTAGCGGGTACAACCGTAGAATTCCTTTCCCCGCCCCTTCGTCCGCCGGGCGACGATCTCGCCTCCGCAGTCGGGGACAGGGCATTTAGCCAGCGGGATCGAACGGGTGTTGCGGCATTCAGGGAAGCCGGTACAGGCCAGGAAGTAACCGAAACGGCCGAGCTTCTTGACCATGGGCTTTCCGCACTCGTTGCAGACGTGGTCGGTCCGCTCGTCCATCGAGCCCTTGAAGGAGTCCAGGGTCTTGGAGACTTCGTCGACCCTCTGCTTGAAGGGGCCCCAGAACGAGCGGATCATGTCGGACCAGAGGATACGGTTCTCCTCCACTTCATCCAGCCTGGTTTCCATGCCCGCGGTGAAGCCGGCATCAACCACGTTCGGGAAGTATTCCACCAGCATGTCGCAGATCAGGCGCCCGAGGACGGTCGGCACGAGCTGCTTGTTCGACCGGTTCACGTAGAAACGCTCAAGGAGGACCGAAATGATCGGCGCGTAGGTCGATGGCCGGCCGATGCCCTTCTCCTCCAGGACCTTGACGATGGATGCGTCGGTGTAGCGCGCCGGCCCCTGGGTGAAATGCTGTTCGGGGTGGAAACGCAGGACTTCGATAGCTTCGCCCGGTTTGAGTTCGGGCAGGGGCGATTCGCGCTCTTCCTTGGAGGAGAGGGTCTTGATCACCTTATAGAAACCTTTTTCCACCAGTCTTGAGCCGGAAATGCGGAAAACGGCCTCCCCGGCGGCGATATCTACGCTCACGGTGCGGGATTTCGCGCTCTTCATCTGGCTGGAGACGAAACGTTCCCAGATGATCGAATACAGGCGGTGCTGGTCGCGGGTGAGGTGTTCCTTCACCGATTCGGGGGTGTAGGCCACATAAGTGGGCCGGATGGCCTCATGCGCGTCCTGGGCCTTCTTCTCCACGGCATATTCCACCGCGGCGGGCGGCAGCTCTTCGGGATGATGCTCGCCAAGCCAGGCGCGTACCTCTTCCAGGGCCGTCGGCGAGATGCGGACCGAGTCGGTACGCATATATGAGATGAGGCCGACGCGCACGTTGCCGATATTGACGCCTTCATACAGCTGCTGGGCAATCTGCATGGTCTTCTTGCTGGTATAGCCGAGCCGGTTGGCCGCCGTCTGCTGCAGCTTGGAGGTCGTAAACGGCGGCTTGGGCTTGACCGTCTTCTCCGTCTCCTTGATGTCGACGACTGTACAGGGAGCGGCGCTTATCTTCCCGATGATGTCCGTTACGGCCTTCTCGTCGCGGAGTTCGGCCTTCTCCCCCCGCCACGAAACGAGCTGGGCGGTGAAATTCGAACGTCCCTTCCTGAAATCGGCGTCAAGGGTCCAGTATTCCTCGGGGATGAAACTCTCCACTTCCTTTTCCCGGTCGCAGATGAGCCTGAGGGCCACGGACTGCACGCGGCCGGCGGAAAGTCCGTTCTTCACCTTTTTCCAGAGCAAGGGCGACAGGTTGTAGCCCACAAGCCGGTCCAGCACGCGCCTCGCCTTCTGGGCGTTGACCTTGGCTTCGTCAATCGAGGTGGGATGAGCCACGGCATCCTTGATGGCCGTCGGCGTTATCTCGTTGAAGGAGATGCGGCTGACCGGCACGTCCGCGTATTTCGCGGAAATAGCGTTCCGCAGATGGTGGGCGATAGCCTCTCCCTCGCGGTCATTATCGCTTGCCAGCAGCACCCTTTCGGCTTTTTTCGCGTCGCCCTGCAATTCCTTCAGGAGCTTCGCCCTGCCGCGCACGGTGATGTACTCAGGCTCGAAGTCGTGTTCGGTATCGATCGCGATCCGCGACTTGGGCAGGTCGATCAGGTGCCCCATGGACGCTTTCACCGTATATTTCGAACCTAGGTATTTCTCTATCGTCTTCGCCTTCGCGGGCGATTCCACAATCACGAGGATCTTCTTCTTCTCGGCCGCTTTCTTCGCGCCTCTGCTGGTCGCCATCGTCGTACTCCTACTGAAGCTCAAGTTCTAGAATTCGCGCGAGTTCGTCCGCGAGGGAGCGGCCCCTCGCCGCGGATCCGCCCCGGAAGTTGCGGATCTCCGCGCTTTCCCCCGCGCGCGCGCGCGGCGCGGCGGGACCGAGGCCCCAATCCGAGGCGACCGCATACGCGTCGTCAGCCACGGCGGCTCCTTCGGCGGCAAGGCGCCGGCTGCCCTCCCCCCGCGGCGACTCGACGCCGGTGCGGGAAATCCAGAGGTCCCTCCCCTGGTCCATCGCGAAATCGGCGGTGATGAGGGCCCCGGAGCCGACGGGCGCCTCGATCACCACGGTCGCCCGGGCCAGGCCAGCGATTATCCGGTTGCGGGCCGGGAAATACCACTTCCGCGGAGGCTCCCCCGGCGGGTATTCGGATAGCAGCAGCCCGCCCGCGGAAAGGATCCGGTGGGCGAGCGGCCGGTTGCAGGCCGGATATACGCCGTCCAGGCCCGAGGCCAACACGGCGACGGTCGGCCCGTGCGCTTCCAGATTGCCGCGATGGGCCAGGGAATCTATTCCGCGGGCCAAGCCGGACACTACCGGAATCCCGCATTCCCCGAAGGCGCGTCCGAAGTCGAAGGCGCTTTTTGCCCCGGCCGCGCTCGGCTCCCGGGTTCCGACCACCGCGGCGAGGGGCTTTTCAGGATCGCTCGGCCGTCCGCGGTAGAAGAGGACTGTCGGCGCGTCGGGGATTTCACGGAGCAGGGGCGGATACCCGGCCGACGTCCAGGCGACGAAGGATATGCCGAAGCGCGTACAGGCCGCCCGGTCGGCGGCGGCGATGGCGAGAAGCCGGGAAGGATTCCAGTCCCCTTCCGCGATGGCCCTCCCGGCCGTCCGCTCCGCGTCGGCACGCGAAAGGCCGGCGAGATCCCGCTCGCACCCGAGCGATCGGGCAAGACGCAAACGCTCGGCAGGTTTGAAGCGCTCCAGGCGCGCCACGGCGAGATCCAGGTTTCCCCTATCCATACAATTCGTCCAGAAGGGTCTTCTTGTTGGCTTCCGCTTCCGTCTTTTTCGACGGGTCCCGGGTGGTCTCGATGATGCGGTCGTAGAGCTCCACGGCGGCCTTCAGCTCGCCCGTACCGTAATACGCGCGGGCCAGCACGAACATGGCGTCGACGTCCCGCTTCTCGAGTTCCAGGTAACGTCGGAGCTGGGGAATCGCGTCGGCGCTCCGGTCCAGTTCAAAGACGTACAGTACGCCGAGGGCATAGCGCGGCCGGGCATAAACCGGATCCAGCTCGATGGCGCGCAGATGGGCCTTCTCGGCGAGGGCCAGCAGGCGCGCGCTCCGGGAATCGGTTCCCGAAAGGACGAAGTCGAGCGAAGATTTGGCGGATATGGCCGCGGAAACTCCGGTCAGGTAATGCAGCGTCGCGTCTTCGGGGAAGTAGGCGATCGCCTGCTCCAGGGCTTCCAGGGCTTCGCCGTACATGCCTCGGTCGATGTACCGCACCGCAAGTATCTTCCAGTAAATGCCTGACTGCGCGGCGATCTTCGTATTCGCTTCGATCGTCGACTCGAATTTCGCTATCGCGGCCTTCAGGCCGTCTATGGTTTCCGGCGGCGCCCCGCCGCTTCCGATCCCCGCGATGCGGGAGGCGAAGGCACCGCGGGCGGCCGCGGTCCGGATATACAGGGTGAGGGATATCGCGGCCGTCAGGGATGCGACCACGACGATCGCGATGAGGAGCTTCCGCCCTTTGGCCGCTCCCGCGGGTTTTTCCATCTTTTTCTTCCCCCCGTCACCTACGGCTCCGCCGCGCGCGGCGCTTCCGTCCCCGCTCATTTCGCGGGCCCCTTGAGGACCGGCAGGTAGCGCCGGTGGTTCGCGCGGAGGGAGGCGGCGTCCACGTGGGTGTAGATCTGGGTCGTGCCGATATCGGCATGGCCGAGCAATTCCTGCACCGAACGGAGATCGGCGCCGCCCGCGAGCAGTTCCGTCGCATAGCTGTGCCGGAGCGTATGGAGCTTGGTTCCGGCTCCGACGGAGGCGGCGACGGCCGAATAGTTTTTCCAGATGCCTTTCCGGGAAAGCCGCGCGCCGCGGGAGTTCACGAACAGGGCGCCGCTACGTCCCGCGCGGACCAGAATCATCCGGGACTCGGACAAATAACGGCGCAACCAGGAGGCGGCTTCGTCGCCGAAAGGAACGAGGCGCTCCTTGTTCCCCTTCCCGCGGACGCAGGCGAGGCCTTCGGCGAAATCGACGTCGGAGAGGTCAAGGCCGACCGCCTCGGATACGCGCAATCCCGCCGAATACACCAGTTCGAATAGCGCGCGGTCGCGGATGCCGAGCGGACCCGAAACGTCCACGCTCGCGAGCAGTTCGTCCACCTTGCCGCGGCTCAGCACCGCCGGCAGGCGGCGTCCCGCGCGCGGCCGCTCCAGGACGGTCGCAGGATCGTCCTTCCTGATCCCTTCCTCGACCAGATGCCGGCAGAACGAACGGAGGGCGGAAATCGACTTGGCGACGGAACGCGGGTCCAGCCCCCCTTCGGCCCGCTCGATGAGGAATCGCGCCAAGTCGGACGGCGTCGCGGTTTCAAGGCCGACGCCCTCGCGGAGAGCCCAATCGAGGAATCGGGAAATTTCCCGGACGTAGGTATCCACCGTCAAGCGCGCTTTGCGCTCGGTCGCTATGAGGCGCGATCGGTAGATTTCGAGCGTCCGCGGATTCGCCATCGTCGCCTACGCTTCCTTCTTCTCCGCCGCGGCTTTTTCCTGGGCCGACTTGTCCGGGGGGAATTTGCGGTCCCTGATGACGGTCGGTACGTCCAGATCGTCTTCCCGGAAATTGCGGTAGGAGAGGAATTCGGTCGGTTGCTTGGCCTTTTCGGTCATCGATTTCCATTCGTCGTAGCGGATGAAGTCGCCGTCTTCCTTCCTCGGGCTTTCCGCCGCCCTGACCGGACCGGAAGCGCCGCGGGCCGCTTCGTTATGGAAGCCGGTGGCGATTACGGAGACCTGGACGCGGTCGCCCATATCGGCGTCCATCGCGTTGCCGGCGATGATAAGCGCATTGGAATCGGCGTTGGCCGTGATGATGCTCACGACTTCCTGGAATTCGGTCAGGGAAAGGTCCTCGCTTCCGGTCACGTTGACCAGGATGCGCTTGGCGCCCTCGATGCGGCAATCCTCCAGCAGGGGGTTGTTGATGGCGTTGGTCGCCGCGTCCACCGCCCTGTTATCGCCGGAGCCGATGCCGATGCCCATGAGGGCATCGCCCTGTCCCTGCATGGTCGTCCGCACATCGGCGAAGTCGATGTTGATGATGCCGGGTACGGTGATCAGATCGGATATCCCCTGTACGCCCTGGCGGAGAACGTCGTCCGCGATGAGGAAGGCGTCCTTGATGGAGGTTTTGCGTTCCACTATCTTCAGCAGATGCTGGTTGGGGATGACGATGAGGGTATCCACCGCCTCCCTGAGCTTCGCGATGCCCTCGTCCGCCAGGCGCATCTTGTACTTGCCTTCGAACTCGAAGGGCTTGGTCACCACGCCGACCGTCAAAGCTCCCATGTCCCGCGCGATCTGCGCGATCACGGGGGCGGCGCCGGTGCCGGTACCGCCGCCCATTCCCGCGGTGACGAAGACCATATCGGCGCCCCTCAGGGCGTTCGCGATTATCTCCTTGTCTTCGAGGGCCGCCTTCTCGCCGACCTCGGGCTTCCCGCCGGCCCCGAGGCCGCTGGTGAGCTTTGAACCGAGAGGAAGCTTCCACTGCGCCTGCGAAAGGTTGAGCGCCTGAAGGTCCGTATTCGCCACGATAAATTGGACGTTCTGCAAGCCGCACGCGATCATGCGGTTGACGGCATTCGAACCGCCGCCGCCCGCGCCGATCACCTTGATGACCGTCGGACTCGCGACCCTATCCTCGAGCACTTCGATATTCATGTCCCCCCCCCGAACTAACGACGGACGATTACGCGAAACGGCCGGTCCCATCCGCCCGTTTCACGTCCGCGCTAGAAAAATTCCTTTTTAAGCCATTCCGCCAATTTCCCGAACAAAGGCGACTGCCCTTTCTCCCTTTGCCGGCTGTCCGAACCGCGGTCCGGCGCCGCTTTCGCTTCCCGGTCGGCACCTTCCAGCACGAGCCCCACCGCCGTCGAGAATGCGGGACTCCGGTATTCCTCCACGAGGCCGCCCACCGACATCGGCACGCCGACGCGGACGGGAACTTCGAAAATGCGCGCCGCCAATTCCGCCACTCCGGCCAGCTGCGACCCGCCGCCGGTGAGCACGATGCCGCCTCCGAGAGGGCGGGAAAGAGGCAGCTTGCCGATCTTGTCCTTCGCCAAGGACAGGATCTCCTCCATGCGCGGCTGGATGATGCTGCAGATCTGGCTCCGCGGAATCGGCAGGGGCGGCCGGCCTCCGACTCCGGGAACGATGACGTCCTCGTCGGAATCGATGAGCGGCTCCCAGCAGCAACCCGCCTCCTGCTTGATCCGCTCCGCGGTCTCGAAGGCGATGTTCTTGAGTATGGACAGGTCGCTCGTGACCTGGGTGCCCCCGACGGGGATGGTCGTCGTGAAGTAGGGCGCTCCGTCGGAAAAGACCAGTATGTCGGTGGTGCCGCCGCCCAGATCGATAAGCACGACCCCGAGTTCCTTCTCCTCCGCCGTAAGCGTGGAACGCCCGGCGGCGAGGGACTGGAGGATGAGGTCATTGACCCGGAAACCGGCTCGGTTGACGCACTTGACCAGGTTCTGGGCGCTGGTGACCGAGCCCGTAATGATATGGACCTCGGACTCCAGCCTGACGCCGATCATGTCCAGGGGATTCCGTATCCCCCTCTGATCGTCGACGATGTAGGATTGCGGAATGACGTGGAGAACCTGCCGGTCCATGGGGATCACCACGGCGCGCGCGGCCTCGATCACGCGGGCTATGTCCTCGGCGCCGATTTCCCGCGTCTCCTTCCCTTTTCCGGTGACGGCGACCACGCCGCGGGAATTGAGCCCGTCGATATGGGCCCCGCCGATGCCTGTCCAGCAGGAATGGACCTCGCGCCCGCTCATCATCTCGGCGGCCTCGATGGCTGCTGATACGGAGCGCAGGGTGGCTTCAATGTTGACGACCACGCCCTTGCGCAGGCCGGTGGACGGACTGACGCCCACGCCGGTGATTTCGAGGAGCCCGCTCTCGTTCCGTTCGCCGATCACGGCGCAAACCTTCGTCGTGCCGATGTCGAGACCGACGATCAAACCGTCGCTAGCCAGAAGAGGCCTCCTTCGCATGGTACGATGCGGTACCCGTACGGAAATCGATCTCGTCTGCCGCAATTCCCTCGGACGCAAGCACATCGAGAAGCAGCATCATATACCGAAGGACTTCTTCGTTCAACTCCGACCCGATCCTGACGCGGACGCCGGCCCGGGCGGGATAGACGATGAGTTCGTAGCCGCCGTAGGCGCGCTTCTGGACCCGCACCTCGGACAGGGTTTCCAACAGGGCGGGCGATTCTTTCTTCAACTTGTCCAGATCGGCGAGGAGGCCGGCCAGGGAGGACGGAAGCCGGGTCCCGAGGCCGGGATGGTCGAAGAAGATGCCGGAAATGACCGGCCCCCCCGCGGCAAGTGCGACGGAGCTCTCGTTCCCGCCGACGCCGAATACGACTCCTTCGCGGTCGAAAGCGATCGGAACGGTCCGGCCATCGACCTCCGCCAGCGCGAAAGCGACGGCGCTGCGTTCGACCACGAGTATCTCCAGCCTATCGGGAAAACGCTTGGACACCGTCGCCGACTCGACCTGGGGCAACGCCTCGATCGCCCGTTCCGCCGCTTCGGCGTCNNCGTCGTATCGATCATCTTGCAGGCGCTCACGGCCACCCGGGCGAGGGGGCGGCAGGGGACCACGGCCAGGAACCAGACGATCTCAACGGCCAGAGCAAGGGCGAGGAGGATCGCCGCGATCTTCAGCGGTTTTTCCAGGCGGGACGGTTCCGCGACGCGTTCCTCGACAGGATCCTCAAGGTACAGGTAGCCGTCAGACATCGAGGGCCTCCGGAACGCGGTCGGGTCGGGATACATTCACGATGAGACCTGCGGCCAGAAGGGTCGTCGCCAGGGAGGACCCGCCCGCCGAAAAGAAGGGAAGCGGAACTCCGGTCGCCGGAACGGCGCCTATGACCACGGCGATATTGAGCAACGCCTGGGAGGCGATCATGGTTACGAGGGCCAGCGCGAACAAGCGCTTGAATTCGCTGCGCGCCCTGACGGCGCCGCGGTAGCCGCGGACCGTGAAAAGCGCGAGGAGAGCGAAGAACAGGAGAACGCCGATGAAACCGGCTTCCTCGGCGAAGGCGGAGAAGATGAAATCGGAATGGATTTCCGGCACGCTGGATATCTTCCTCGTGCCCTGGCCGAGTCCCTTGCCCCAGAAACCGCCGGAAGCGATCGCATCGATCGAAGCGCGCACCTGGTAGCCGGCGCCGTGGGGATCCTCTTCCGGTCTGATGAATGAAAGGATGCGTCGGACGCGGTACTCCTTGGAAAAAATCATCAGAACCGCCAGGGGGAGGGCGGAGGCGGCGACGGCGAAGAAATGGCGACCGCGTATTCCCGCGAGGTAGAATACCGCGAGCGCGTTCGCGCCGATGAAGGCCGCCGTGGAGAAATTGTTCTGCAAGTAGATCACCAGGCAGAAACCGGCGATTACTATCGCCGGAGGAATCACGCTGGATGAGGCGTCGTCGAGCCGCTCCCGCTTCTTGTCGAAAAGATGGGCGAGGTACAGGGGCACCACGAGCTTCACGAGTTCGGACGGCTGGTAGGTCATGGGCCCGAGGCTGATCCAACGGGAAGCCCCGTTTTTGGTGACTCCGATGCCCGGAACGAAGGCGAGGACGCAGAGCATGAAAGAAAAGTACACGAGCGGCTTTACGAAGCGCCTGAGCCATTCAAGATCCACGCGCGAGGCGACGACGAAGACCGCGAGACCGAAACCCGCGAACAGCGCCTGCTTGGCCAGGAAATACGAACCATCGCCGAAGAAGCGCTCGGCGAAGGCGAAGGAGGCGGAATACAGGGTAACCAGGCCGAACCCGGTGAGGAGGAGGATGCTCGAAACCAAGGCGGCGTCGGCGGAGCGCGAGGATTTGATTCTCTCCACGTCGAAACGGTAGGCGCTCATTGGGTTTTCAATGTCGAAAGCGCGACGATCGCGAAGAGTCCGCCGAGTATCCAGAAGCGGGTGACGACTTTCGTTTCCGCCCAGCCGGAAAGCTCGAAGTGGTGATGGAGCGGCGCCATCCTGAAGACGCGCTTCTTCCGCAGCTTGAACGAGACCACCTGTATCATCACGGATGCGGCTTCAAGGACGAATACGCCCCCTACGATGAGGACGAGGATCTCCTTTTTTATCACAAGCGATATGGTCGCGATGGCTCCGCCGAAGGCCAGGCTTCCGACGTCGCCCATGAAGACTTCGGCGGGATGCGCGTTGAACCAGAGGAAGCCGACGCTGGCGCCGACCATCGAAAGGCAGAGGACGGTGAGTTCGCCGGCTCCCCGTATGTAAGGAATGCCCAGGTAGCTGGAGTAGTCGGCGCGGCCCGAAAGGTAGGTCAGGACGGAAAGGGTGATGAATACCATGATCACCAGACCGGTCGCCAGGCCGTCGAGGCCGTCGGTGAGGTTGACCGCGTTGGATTCCCCCACCAGGAGCAGGACGGCGAAGGGAATCCAGAGGATGCCGAGATCGATCACGGGATTCTTGAAGAAGGGAAGGTAGAGGTAGGTCGTCCGCTCGTCCCCCGCCAGATAGAGGGTCACGGATACGGCGATCGCGATGGCGAATTGGCCGACGAGCTTCGCCCAAGCCGGCAAGCCGTCGCTGTTCTTCTTCGAAACCTTCAGGTAGTCGTCAAGGAAGCCGATCAAGCCGAAACCGACGAAGGCCGCGAGAGTGAGCCAGCCGAAGAAATTGCCCAGGTCCTGCCAGAGCAGGACGGCGACCGTCACCGCGAAGATCACCAGGATGCCGCCCATCGTGGGCGTTCCGCCCTTCTTCAGATGCGTCCGGGGACCGTCGTCGCGTATGGACTGCCCCACTTTCAGCAAGCGCAGCGCTTCGATGATACGCGGGCCGAAAAGGAAGCAGATGAGGAGGGCGGTCAGCGCGGCATAGGCACCGCGGAAGGTGAGATAGCGGAAAACATTGAAGGGAGTGAATAGCTTCACCATGGGGTAAAGGAATTTCAGGAACATGGTCAGGCTCCTCCCTTTTCGCCCGGAATGAGAATTTCGGTCAGGCGTTCCAGGGCCATGCCCCGTGAGCCCTTGAGCAGCACGAGATCGCCTTCCCGGGCCCGGGCGGAGACGATGCGCGAAAGATCGTCGATATCGTCGGTACGGAACAGGACCGCGCCCGTTGCCGTCCCGCCTTCCCGAAGGACGCGCGCCGCCGCCTCGGTCTCGGGGCCGAACAGGACGACGTCGTCCGCCTTGCACCGGGCGAGAGCCTCGCCTATCCGCTCGTGCTCGCGTTCCGCGGCTTCGCCGAGTTCCAGCATGGAGCCGACGACGTAGATGCGCCGGCCCTTCCATTCCACCGAATCGCAGAAGGCGATGGCCGCCTCGGTCGCCTCTGGGTTGGCGTTGTAGCAATCGCGGACCACGGTGACGGGCCCCTTCAGGATCTCGGCGCGGCCGAACAGGGGACGTGCCGATGCCAGGCCGGTTCGTATCGCGGCCGCCGAGACTCCGGCCTCGGTGGCGATCGCCGCCGCCGCGAGCGCGTTCATCAGGTTGTGCGCTCCGGGGATGGCCAAGGTGACGGCAACCCCGTCCCAAACGATTTCGGTCCCGTCCAGATCCAGGCTCCTCGCTCCGCCGAAGGCGGTAAGAGACCGCGGCCCGTAGCGCTTGACGATTCCCCGGACATCGGCGGCGAGGAAGTCCGAACTAGGATCGTCTTCGGGAATCAAAGCGGTCTCCGATCCCGCGAACATGGAGAAGATATCTTTTTTTTCCTCAGCGATTGCCCCGACGCTGCCGAGTATACCGATATGGGCAGTCCCGACGTTCGTAACCAAGGCGATGCGCGGACGGAGGACACGGGCCAGTTCGCCCATTTCGGCCCGCCGGTTCATCCCCATCTCGAATATGCCGACCTCGTGCTCCGCCCTGACCTGGAAGGCCGAAAGCGGTAGCCCGGTTTCGGAATTGAGGTTCCCGACGTTCATGACGACCCGCCGCTCAGGGCTGATCATCGCCGCGGCGAGTTCCTTCGTGGTCGTCTTGCCCGAAGAACCGGTAATTCCGATCCGCAGCAGCGAGGGGAAGCGGTCAAGATAGCGTCCTGCCGCGTCCTGCATGGCCCGCAGGGTGTCGCGCACCACGACAAGATTCGCCCCCGCCTTCCCTGCCAGACCTCGCAATCGGGCCCCGTCCGCGTCCATCCTGGTCGCCGATACCAAGGCAACCCGGGCGCCCGAGTCGAAAGCTTGTTCGAGGTATTCATGGCCGTCGCTCCGCAAGCCGGCCAGCGCGACGAAAAGCCCCCCGGATAAGACCGAGCGGCTATCTATGGAAACGGACGAAAAGCCGGCGATGCCGACGTCGCCCGTGGGTACGATTTCACCGCCGGTCGCCGAGGCGAGTTCCGGGACGGTCAGGAGGAAACGATCATCCATCGAGACCTCCCTTGCTTCGCTGGACCCGCACGTGGAGCACGGATTCCGGCTTCGCCTTCCGCAGGCCGAGCTCCTGGAGCGCGATCCGTTCGATCCGCTCGGCTGAACCGAGTATCGCGATGCCGGCGATGAGCTTCTTGTTGCTTTCCAGCCAATCCCTCTGTTCCGACTCGAGCTTCCTCAGCTGGGATTCCAGCCGCGCGTATCGGGTCGCCTGCCAGGAATCGAGGCCGAGCATGAGTGGAATCGTAATGACCAAGGAATACAGGAAAAGGCGTCGCCTCATCGCGAACCGTCCTCGTCAAGCAGTTTTTCCGCGACACGCAATTTCGCGCTCCGGGATGGGGGATTCCGTCGCGTTTCCTCGTCTCCCGGCGCGACCGCCTTCCGTGTCACGAGCGAGACGCTCCGCTTCCCCCCACACTTACATATCGGCGCTTCGGGAGGGCAGGTGCAGTCCTTGTTCTTTTCACGGAAGAAATTCTTGACGATCCTGTCTTCGAGAGAATGGAACGTTATCACGCCCATGCGACCCCCCGGTTCAAGGGATCGTAGCGCCGCTTCCAGCAATTCGGGCAAACGCGCGAGCTCGCCGTTGACGGCTATCCGCAGCGCCTGGAAAGTCCGTGTCGCCGCATGGATTGGCCCGCGCCTGTACGAGGCGGGCACGACGGCTTCAACGATGGACGCCAGGGCTCCGGTCGTAACGATCCGGGATCGGGTCCTGGCCTCCGTGATGGCGCGGGCGATGCGACGCGAGTAGCGTTCCTCGGCATAGCCGTAGATCAGGTCCGCCAATTCGGCTTCGCGCATCGTGGCGATGATATCGGCCGCGCTCGTCCGCGAGGCCGGATCGATCCGCATGTCCAGCGGCTCATCGGAACGGAAGCTGAAACCTCGCCCGCTCTTTTCATAATGGTAAACGCTGATTCCCAGATCCAGCAGGATGGTGTCCGGCCGCTTGATGTCCACGGGAAGATCGGCGAAGAAATCATGGGACCAGCCGTTGTAGAAATGGATCCGGTCGCCGAAGGACGCCAGGCGCTCTTTCGCGATCGCGAGTATCGCCGGATCCGCGTCGATCCCCACTATATGGAGCGAAGGGAAGCGGGACAGGAAGGCGAGACTATGGCCGCCCTCGCCCAGGGTCGCGTCGACCATGAGCTCGCCATCGGCGCGGGGGGCGAGGTACGCGACCGCTTCTTCCAGAAGAACCGGCGTGTGGACGATTTCCATGTTCCGGTCCTCCTATAACAGCACGGAGCCGAGTTCCTCGGCCGCAGCCTGGAATTCGGCTTCATTTTCGTCCCAGTACGCCTTGTACTGATCCGAATCCCATATTTCCACGTATTTCTCTATGCCCAGAATGACGCAATCCTTGGTCAACCGGGCGAATTCCCGCAGGCTTTGAGGAATGGCGAGCCTTCCCGCCTTGTCGATCTCGACCTCCTGGGCGGGGGCGATGATTCGGCGCTGGACGAGGCGCGCGCGGGCCAGAAATGGTGAGGTGGTGTCCATCAGCTTACGGGAGAGGATCTTCCATTGTTCGGGGGGAAAAAGCCAGAGGCAACGGTCAATGCCCTGAGTGATGATGAGCATATTTCCCGGTAATTCCGATCGCATGCGCGAAGGAAGGCTTACGCGTCCTTTATCGTCAAGCGTATTCCTGAATTCACCGGTTAATAGTTCCATTCCACTTTTTCCTATTATTTCCCACTTTCTCCCACTTGAATCTATTATTTACACGAAATTTTCCTCCGTCAATATAGGTCCGTCAAGAAAGGATGAATCTTGGCCTCCATCGGCAGGAAAGACTACACAACCGTATAGCACGTAATCGCGGCATTGCGAAAGGATGGGGGAAAGGGCTATTCTCTCCATATGCGCAGCGACGAGTACTACATCGTTTTTCCCGAGGGCGACATACAGGAGATTCCCGGCTTGCTCCGGATCGGGGAGGTAGTCGACCTCAACGGCAGGCCCCTGCGCGCGCCTCTCGCCTCCAGCCGGATCATCGCATTCCGCGTCTCAAGGGTGCGCAGGAAGGAAGAGCGGTCGTCTACCGCCGTGTACCACGACCTCGAGCTCTTGGGCGTCGATGAACTCGCCGCGTATGCGCGCGGCTAACCGGATCGGCGAAGCCAGGGAAAGCTCGCTGCACGCCAGCCTGAAGATCCGCTATGCCGGCATCGACGGGGATACGGAAACGAGCGTGGGGGGCTACGTCTGCGACGCGTTGCGCGCTGACGGCGTCCTGGTGGAAATCCAGACGGGCAGCTTCGCCCCGTTGAAGGACAAGATTCCGGCGCTGGCGAAAGAGCGGGCGGTGCGGATAATCCATCCGGTACCCCGTGAGCGCATCATCGAAGTGCGGGAACCGGACGGTACCCTGATCCGGAGCCGGAAAAGCCCCAAGAAGGGCAGCCCTTGGGATCTCTTCGCCGCCCTCGTCTACGCGCCCCTCCTTCCGCTGGTCGGGCGCGTGAGCATAGAGATCGCGATGACCGAGGAGACCGAAACGAGGAAGAATGACGGTAAAGGTTCATGGAGGCGGAAAGGCGTAAGCATTGCGGATCGGAAACTCCGCGCCGTCCGCGAGTCGATCGTCCTCGCGGACATCGGTGACTACCGCATGTTCGTCCCCGCGGAACTTTTGGAGCCCTTTTCAGCCAAGGACCTAGCCGGGTCGGCTTCGATCAAGGCTGACCTGGCGCGGAAGGCCCTGTACGTCCTGACGCGCATCGGCATCGTGGAGCGCTCGGGCGCCAAGGGCAACACCAAGCTGTATCGTCGTACGGCGGGAAAAGCGGAGACCGTCAAATCCTTGAAGGGATCGAAACGGTCACGACCGTCCCCTCGCCTACCGAAGACTTGATGCCGATCTCCCCTTCGTGCGCTTCCACGATATTCTTGACGATGAGCATACCCAGCCCCGTCCCTCCCCGTCCCGACTTGGAGAAGAAGGGCTCGTAGATCCGGGCCAGGGTCTCGGCCGACATTCCCTCGCCCGTATCCGCCACCGTAAAGATTGTGCGTCCGCCCCGCTCCTCAGCCGCCACCCGCAACTTGCCGCCGTGGGGCATGGCCTTGCGCGCATTGTCCGCAAGGTTGAACAGCGCGCGGGAGAAACGCTCCTCGTCGACCAATACCGGTTTTCCGACCCTGTCCTCGAGCTCCAGCTCGATTCCCGAATCCATCAACTTATCTCCGAAACCCTCCCTCAAGCGGGAGAACAGCCTCTCCGGGCTGGATACCTCCATCGCAAGGCGGATCTCTCCCCGCGAATAGTCCAGGAACTCCTGGGCGAGCCGCTCCATCCTGAGTATCTCCGCCTTCATCCTTTTGAGGTCGTTGGCGATCGCCGCCGGATCGGCGGCATGCAAGCCCGCTATCTCGGTGAGCGCCTTCATCGCGGCCAAAGGATTGCGGATATCGTGCAGTATCAATGAAGAGAATTTTCCGATCGTGGACAGCCGCTCGTTCCGGACCAGTTCATCCTGGGCGTCCTTCAGCTCCGAAAGAGCGATCTCCAGTCGGGCGTTCCGCTCGCGGAGGTCCTCGACGAAGGTCTCATTGGAATTCCGGATCATCAGGGAAATCGACGTCATGACTGATAAAGCGATGGAAGCGTCTGTCCTGATGAGCCGCTGGAAATCATCGCGGGCGATGAACAGGGTCCGGGTGGCCTCGCGCGCGATGAGCGTCGCGCTGCGTGGAAGCTCGTCGATCAACGCCATCTCCCCGAAAAAATGGCCGGCGCCGTGGACCGCGAGCAAGCTGCTCCGCTCGTCGCGCATGGATTTCCGGACTTCCACTTTCCCGTCCATCACGATATAGAATTTGTCGGCGACATCTCCCTCAACAAAGATCACTGCCCCGGCGGGGAAACTAGCCTCCGAACAAAGCGCCGCCAGGTCATCGATCGCCTGTTCCGTGATGTTTTTCAGAAAATACACCCGGCGCAGGAACGCCCGATACGTGGCTGCGGTGGTTTCGTCGATCGGCATTCCGGTTCCTCCGAATTCCGCTTGGCTCAACGTCCGCGATCTCCGCGTAAATGGAAACGGCCGCCCTGCGGCGGCCGTTTCCATTTATGCGGTTCCGGGTCTACCAGGAATCCACCATGTCGTCCAGATCGCGGTTGTCCTCCGCGAAGAGGTCAGCGACGGTGCGGAGGTCGTCCAGATAGATGTAATAACTGCCAAAGGCTTCCATGGGATCGCATTCGATCGCAAAACCGATAATCTTGATGCCCATATGGTTGTTGTAGTGGTAATTGCGCTGAACGATCCCGCTCTGTCCGTCGGGGCTCTGAGGCGGTATCGCGACGGTCAGCTTCTTCCAGCCCTGGAAGTTGAGCTTGCCCATGTACAGCTCGTACTTCCTGCCGAAGAAATCCTGGACGATCAACTTGATCACGTGGTTATAATTGCGGCCCACCGTCCAGACGGAAACGGTTTTGGCGATTCCCTCGATCGGGATGGGGCGGATTGGCGTGATCTCGAAGCGGGAAGCGCCGCGGCGCAGGAAATCGACCCGGGTTCCGAGCACGTACTTGTCGGGAAGGTTCAAGTCCTTCTCTTCCGGAACCGGAACCTTTCCTGCGGGACTGCCTTCGAACAGGCGGGTGGTCGTATAGCCTTCGTCCGTGGACATGGATGATATCCAATAGCCAGCGTTCTCGAACTTGTCGACGGAGATTTCCTTCAGCTTCTGTTGGGCGGATTCGACGCCGATGCGCTCAGGATCGGGTTCGCCGAGATCGGCGGCCTGGGCGAAGGCGAATGCGGTCAGAAGCGAGAGTGCGAAGGCGATGGACGCGCGTTTCATAGCTGTCTCCTTATTTACCTTCGTTCGATGATGCTGCGTCCCATATTTCCTGGACGCGATCCTGATCGGCAAGTTCGTCGCCGTCGAACAAGGACTCGAAGGTGTCCGTGAGCACCTTGATCTGGTCAAAATAAATCTGGAAATCGTCAACCCTTTCGGCCGGCCGAGTCCAAAGACGGAATTTCACGAGGGTCAGCCCCTGCCGTTTCGGAAGGGTTACCTTCGACTGCGGGATGCTGTCGGGAATGTTGATCCTGAGATTCCTCCACCCTTCGAACTGGAGGTCGCCCATGCTGATCCGGTGGACTACGCCTTTGTAGTCGCGGACGTAGCCTTCAAGGTAATAGTTGAAATTGGATCCCCAAACCCACATGTCCACCATCCGGGCGCGTCCGGGAATCGAGATCTCGACCGGTTCGGCGCCTTCGGCGGCGTCTTTGGCCATCGGGAAGACATCAATCCAGTTATAACCCTTCCGGTCGAAGCGCCCCCAGATGCCGAGGCTCTTGTAGTCCTTTCCTTCACGGTTGGTGCCGTGGAGTGCTGCCGGCCACACGGGAATGTAGCTGACTTTCGGAAAGGTCTCTTTGTCGTTCTTCGTAGCGAACTTGCTGGCGGCCGATTTCCAGACGTAACCGGATTCGCCATCGAAGCTCTCGAGAACCCGGGACTCGAGATTAACGGTCTTGTCGTCCGCGTGAACGGACAGGACCGCGATGCATGTCGAGAGAGCGAGGCAAGCAGCTTTGAAACCGCCATGTTTCATCCCATACTCCTTTTGCCGAATGTCGCGGAATCTAAATCGCGTTTGATTATATTTCCTCACCATACCTTTGTCAAATGATCATAAGGAATTATGGCGGCGTTCCGCATATAGAATCGACACGGTCCACGCGCCGCTGTACCTATTTCCGCAAAACCGACGAAAGGGAAGCGAACATTTCCCGCGAAAGTCCTCCCGTCTTGCTCACGGTCGCTTTTGACGATGCGGTAGAAGATTCCGACCGAAGGGCGGCGCGCGCCGCCGGAAGGAGCAACGCCCAAGGGGAATCATCAAAAACGACCGCGGCGTTCCCGGGAAGCAGGGCGGAATCCAGCCACGTGAAGATGATGAGCGGGATGCCCGGGAATTCCGCAAGCCGCGCGGCCGGGGAAGCGGCCGCCAGCACTAGGCAACCGATCTTCGCGCCGACGGGAACCGCCGTACCGCTCCGCAGAATGATCGGAACGCCGGAGTAGCCGACGGAGGCCAGTCCCTCCGCGAAGCTGGCCTGCAGTTCCGGCGAAGGGGGAGAACCGTCTTTCTCCGTGAGGAAGGCGGGCACAGTCTCCGCGGCGCATAGAATTCCCGCCGCGCGTCCGGCTCTGCGCCAGTCCGCGTAGCCGTCGACGCTCGCCGAGAGCACGCGGCCCGCCCCGGCCGCCCCGGCCGCCCCGTCCGCCCCGTCCGCGCGGGGAACCGCGTTCGTTACTATGGCGGGAATCTCAGGGAAACGTGCGGCGAAGGAATCGGCGCCCGCGGCATAACGAAAGGGGAAGACGGCGCATGCGGGCCCGTACGCCGCCGCCGCCTCGGCTGCGGCCTCGGGCGGTGCCGAAGGAGCCACGATCGCCAATTCCACCTTCCGCCAGAGCGCCACCGAGGTAGCCAGCCGCGCGATCCCGTCTCGCCGCTTCCCGTGCAGGGTCTCGAATTGCTCATCCGAAACGAGGACCACCGGCGCTCGCAGGAGAAAAAGCAGCACGGCCGAAGCGAGAACCGCGAGAAAGCCCGACAGGAGAAGTTTCGTGCGCAGCGAGTATCTGTTCTTCTCGGACATCCTGATGACGATAGCCACGGAACGGGACGCGGTCAATACCGCGGAACAGCCCGAAGGCCGCGCCGGCTTGACCAAGCCGATTCCGGCGCATAAAATTGGAGGAATTCTACAGAACCAAGGAGCGTCGTTATGACCAGCTATAAGGAACTGGGACTCGTCAACACCGTGGAGCTTTTCAAGAAAGCGGTCGCCGGTGGTTACGCGCTTCCCGCGTATAACTTCAATAATATGGAACAGCTCCAGTCCATAGTACAAGCTTGCGTGGAGACGAAGTCCCCCGTCATCCTGCAGGTCTCCTCCGGCGCGCGTAAATACGCCAATCAGACCCTGCTCCGCCACATGGCGGCCGGTGCCGTCGAATACGCGCATGAGCTCGGCTATGATATCCCGATCGTGCTGCACCTGGACCACGGCGATAGTTTCGAACTCTGCAAGGACTGCATCGAAACCGGCTTCTCTTCCGTCATGATCGACGGATCCCACCTTTCATACGAAGAAAACGTGGCCCTCACCAAAAAGGTCTGCGAATTCGCCCATTCCCGCAAGGATTACGTCTCTGTCGAAGGCGAACTCGGCGTCCTCGCCGGCGTGGAGGATGACGTCTCCGCCGAACACAGCAACTACACCCAGCCGGAGGAAGTCGAGGACTTCGTCAAAAAGACGGGAGTCGACTCGCTGGCGATTTCCATCGGCACGAGCCACGGGCGGACCAAGTTCAAGCCCGAGCAGTGCACCAAGGACGCGAACGGCATCCTCGTGCCGCCCCCCCTCCGCTTCGACATCCTCGAAGCCATCGAGAAGCGCATTCCCGGTTTCCCGATCGTCCTGCACGGATCATCCTCGGTCCCGGCCGAATATGTGAAGATGATCGAGCAGTACGGCGGCGTGCTGAAGGACTCCGTCGGCATACCCGAGGAGCAGCTCCGAAAGGCGGCCAAGAGCGCCGTCTGCAAGATCAACATCGACTCCGATGGACGGCTCGCCATGACCGCGCTCATAAGGAAGGTTTTCGCCGAGAAGCGCGACGAATTCGATCCGCGCAAGTACCTCGGACCGGCACGCGACGAGCTGAAGAAGCTTTACATGCACAAGAACAACGACGTCCTGGGTTCGGCCGGCAAAGCCTGAAGCCTGTCCTTTGAAGGGGATATCACGCAAAGCCGCGGAAACGCCCAATGGCTTGGCAGGATCGAGGGTCGTCCTCGATCCTCAACCCGGCGCCTTCGCGGTTTTGCGTGGATCTTCATTGTTATTTTATGGATTTACGCTTTCGCCAGGCTCATTCACCGGAGCGATGGCGGCAAGATGGATCCGCGCGAGCGCGATCGATGCCGGCGCTGCGGACGCCGCAAGGGCGACCGAGCCGATCAGGGGCAGATTCGAGAAAAACGCCCAGGCCGAGGTAGCCGCAGCCAAAGGCAGCAACGCGGCGCAAGCGCCCGAAGCGTAGGAACGCAAGCCGATTTCATCCCGCGCCAACCGGACCATGGCCGGAACCCCGACTGCAAGGGCGCACCAAAGCGAAGGAATAAGCACGAAAGTCAATGGATCGTAGCTCTCGCCGACGGATAGGGCGCGGGCGGCTCCGAAGGGAACGAGGAATACGAGGGCGAAAGTCTCCGCGTCGATCCGGATCCTCGCCAGGGATAATTTTTCCATGGCGAGCAGGAGAACCAGGGGGATCAGCGGGGGAAAGGCAACGGCGGCGAGCAAACGGACCCACCGGATGAAATCGAACAAGCCCGAAGGCAATAGCGGTCCGATGGCGCTCCCGATCGCCGCCGCGATCGCGCCGGAAGCGAAAGCGATGAAGATCCCACGCCCTGCACCGCCGCCGCGAAGGGCCGGACGACGGAACCAAGCGACCAGCGGCGCAAGAAGGAAACAGTAAAGGCTCATGGAGCGACGGTAGCACGGCCGACGGACCCTCCGCAAGCGAATACGTCAGGGCTGGACAGAGCGCGCAGGTATTTGCTATAGTTTTCGATAAGTCGCCGGCGCTCGCCCCGTTGTGTCTGCGATAATTGAGGAGGTCAGTTGGCGGACAAGGATTTGCGGATCAACGAACAGATCCGCGTGCGCGAAGTGCGTCTGATCAGTGACGACGGTGAGCAGCAGGGAGTCATTCCTACGCTCGAGGCGCTCCGGATGGCCAAGGAACAGGCTCTCGACCTCGTGGAAGTCGCGCCTCAGGCGGTTCCGCCGGTCTGCAAGATACTGGACTACGGCAAGTACAAATTCGAGAACGAAAAAAAGGTCCGGGACTCCAAAAAGAAACAGAAGCTCTTGAAGCTCAAGGAAATCCGGATGCAACCCAAGATCGACGACCACGATCTTGATTTTAAGTCCAAGCACGTTCGAGATTTTCTTGCTGAAGGCAACAAGGTCAAGGTAACCGTCCGTTTCCGCGGCCGTGAACTTGCACACACCGAACTTGGATTGGACGTCCTTAAGGATGTCTTGAAGCGGATCGAAGGCGAATACGTCATGGATAAGACACCCTCGATGGAGGGTCGTTTCATGTCCATGGTCTTGAGCCCGAAGGTCAAGAAATAACGAGAGGGATGGGCGCTATGCCGAAAATGAAGACCAAGAAGAGTGCCGCGAAGCGGTATTCGTTCACCGGGACCGGGAAGGTTAAGTATAAGAAGCAGAACCTTCGCCATATCCTGACCAAGAAGTCGAGCAAGAGGAAGCGCGGCCTCCGCCACGCCGGAATACTTTCCGACCACAACGTCCCGGTAATCAGAAAGAAACTCTTACCCTACGGTTAAGGAAGGACTCCTATGTCAAGAGCAGTAGACGGTACCCGAAGAAAGGACCACCGTAAAAAAATCCTCAAGCTGGCGAAGGGCTATTGGGGCCGTCGGCATTCGAATTTCAAGGTCGCCAAGGACGCCGTCACAAAGGGCCTCCATTATGCGTACCGCGATCGAAAGGACAGGAAGGGCGATTTCCGTCGCCTCTGGATCATCCGAATAAACGCCGCTTGCCGAGCGGAAGACCTTTCGTATTCCCGACTCATCGCCGGACTCGTCAAGGCGGGCGTTACGCTCGATCGCAAGGCTCTTGCCTGGCTCGCCACCGAAGACCAGGCCGCGTTCAAGGCCATCGTAGCGCAGGCGAAAGCCGCCCTCGGAGCATAAGCGATGGTGACCCTCGAGCAAGTCAAGCTTCTTGAATCCAAGGTCGGAAAGGCGATCGACTACGTCAAACGCCTTTCCGGGGAAAACGCGACCCTTCGCGCCAAGCTGGAAGGTTATCGCGTTCGGATTGACGAGCTCGAGGTTCTCGTTCGCGCGTTCAAGGACGATCAGGGCAGGATAGAGGCGGGAATCATCTCCGCCCTTGAGCGCCTCAATCAATTCGAGGACGCCGTCGAACAAAGCCTGACCGGTACTGCAGGGATCGAGGCCGAAGACGGAGCCGTGGCCGGTGAAGAGGCGATTCCCGAATCCGCCGCCGAAACCGTTCCTGAAAGCGAACCGGAAGAGGCGTCGCCGGAAGAGGCGATCCTTGAAACGGAAATCGGGTCCGAGGACGCGGATGCGCCCGAATCCGTGCGCGAGGGCGGGGAAGAAAAGGAAGAGCGGAGCACGGAACTAGATATCTTTTGAGGAAAGGTCGATGGCGAAAGGCGGACTTCGGATAGACGTTCTGGGTGCCTCCTTCTCCATCGCCGCCGACGAAGAACCGGAATACCTTCAGAAACTCCTTTCCAGATATGTGCGGATCGTGGACGAAGCCCGCAAAGCCACCGGGATGAACGATCCTCTTAAGCTTTCCATCGTTTCCGGCATCGTGCTCTGCGACGAGCTCGAAAAGTCCCATAGGACCGGAGCCGCTGAAGACAAGGAAACCGAAAAGATCACGCTGGACCTCATCGCCCGGATTGACGAAGCCCTCGGTCCCTGATTTATCCTCCCCTTCGTATTGCCCCTCCCCTTCCGTCCCGATAGAATCGCGCCCATGCGATCCTTCTACAAGCTGCGCAACAGCGTCCGCCATTATGCATGGGGCTCCCCCTCCTCAATCCCGGAGTTTCTGGGTCTTCCCAATGACTCCGGAGATCCTTGGGCCGAGCTCTGGATGGGCGCGCACCCGAACGACCCATCCATCGCGCTCTCGGAAGAGGGCAGCGTCGCCTTGGACGCTCTCATCGCCGAAAATCCGGTTCGCGCGCTGGGCGAGGCGACCGCTTCGCGCTTCGATAGCCTGCCATTCCTCTTCAAACTACTTGCGGCCGGACGTCCGCTTTCCATCCAGGCCCATCCGGACAAGGCGCAGGCGGCCCGCGGTTTTCAGCGGGAAAACGAGGCCGGCCTACCCGCCGACGCGTTCGACCGCAACTACAAGGATTCCAACCATAAGCCGGAGATCCTTTGCGCACTTACCCAGTTCGACGCCATGTGCGGATTCCGTCCGCCTGAACGCATCGCCGCCCTCCTGGATACCTTCGCCTGCCCTGTCCTCCATGCCGCGCGAGGCGCGCTGGAAACGGCGCGGGAAAGCGATGCTTTGCGGACGTTCCAGAAAGAGCTGTTCTCCCTATCCGCCGCTGACCGCCGCGCGCTGAGCGTTTTCGCGGATCGCCGCGCCGCCGAACTCCTGGCTCGGGGAGGGGACGACGCCTCGTGCTGGAACCTCATCCGCGCCTTCGTCGCGGAATATCCGGGAGACCCGGCGGTCGTCTCTCCCCTGTACCTGAACGTACTGCGCCTCGCCCCCGGCCAGGCGATATTCCTGCCTGCGGGCATCCTCCACGCCTATGTCCGCGGCTTCGGCGTAGAGCTCATGGCGAACTCCGACAATGTCCTTCGGGGCGGGCTCACGTCCAAGCACGTCGATCTGGACGAGCTCAACGCGACCCTCCGCTTCGAGCCCTTCTTACCCCGGCTGATGGGTCCCCTCGGAGACGGAGAAGGACTGGATACATTCCCGTCGGACTGCGAAGAATTCTCCCTTTCGGTCATGGAAGGAAACGGTCAGGACATCGGCCTGCGGACGGGCGTCCCGTCCGTGATCATTGTAGCGGAAGGAACCATCACGCTCGCATCCGCATCCGGCGAGACCCTCGCGCTGGAACGCGGGGAAAGCGCCTTCATCAGCGCGGCGACGCCTTCCCCGCGAGCCTCGGGCAGGGGGCGGGCTTTCGTCGCGAGCGTGGGCGCAGCCCATTCGGGAGTCGCGTCGTGATGATCTGGGTGGATGCCGATTCCTGCCCCCGCATCGTGCGCGACGTCGTCGTCCGGGCCGCCAGACGCACGGGAATACCGGCGATCTTCGTGGCGAACCGTCCGCTTCCCGGCCTCGGCGGAGGACCGGTGTCCTTCGAGCTGTGCCCCAAGACGGATGGGGCGGCGGACGATCATATCGTCCTGAAAGCCAAGCCGGGCGACCTCGTCGTCACCCGGGACGTCCCTCTCGCCGCCCGTCTCGTGGAATCGGGCGTGATCGCGGTGAACGATCGGGGGACTGTCTACACTTCGGAGAACATCCGGGAACGGCTCTCCGTCCGTGATCTTATCGTGGGGCTGGCGAACGACGGGATCATGACGGAGCGGAGTCGTGAATACGGCAACAAGGAACTCAAGGCCTTCGCGGACGGTTTCGACCGGGAATTGCGGAGGCTCGCGAAAGAGCCGAAATAAGCGGCGCTACTCCTGCTCGGGATAGAGCGACCGCACCTGCTTGATGTTCGGAAGGATCTCGAAAAAGATCTCGATGAGCTCCGGATCGAATTTGATCCCTGAAGCCTTGCGCAATTCATCCAGCACATCCTGCTCCGACCATGCCTGCTTGTAGACCCGTTTGGAGGAGAGCGCGTCGAAGACGTCCGCGATGGCGACGATGCGTCCCGCAAGCGGTATCTCCTCGGCCTTGCGTCCCAGGGCCTTGCCCTGTTCGTCCGCCTTCGTCGGTATGGCGGTCATCGGATCGATCCAGCCGGGATACCCCGTACCGTTCCAATTTTCGTGGTGGGTGAGGGCGACGTCGGAGGCGATCAGGTCCAGCGAGGACTGGGGATCGTCGAAAAGCCGCGCGCCGAAGTAGGTATGCGCCTGCATGATCGCATACTCCTCGGGCGTGAACTTGGCCGGCTTCTTGAGGATGAGGTCGGAAATGGCCACCTTTCCTACATCATGCAGCATCGCCGCGATCTTCAGCGTGTCCCGCCGTTTTTCGCGTTCAGAGTCAGGAATGTTGTTGCGGTACGCCCAGCGGTCGAATATTTCGACCGCGTAGCCGGCCACCCGGTTGACGTGGGCGCCGGTTTCCTTGGGATCGCGGAGCTCCGACATCTTGATCATACGGAGGATCATCGCGCGGGTCATGTAAGCGCGCTGGAGGGCGACGGTGGCGTTCGCTGCGAAATGCGTGATGAGGAGCTCGTCCTCCTTCCCGAAGGGTGCGGTCTTTCCTTCGTCGTCGCGGGCGTTGATGACCTGGATGACCCCGAGGAGCTTACCTTCGGCCGTTTTCAGGGGTACGGTGAGATTCGACGTCGTCCGATAGCCGGAAATCCGGTCGAAGGAGGTGTTGTAGGAATACGGGGCGTCCGTCGGTATCGTATAGACGTCCTGGACGTTGACCAGGGATCCCGTGAGCGCGCAGTATCCGGAAATGGTCTTCTCGTTGATCGGTACGGTGAATACGGAATAAATCAGTTTCTGGCCCGGAGGCAGCTCCTTCTGCTTCGTGTCGTTCTGCGCATACTTGATGACGAGGCGGTCCTTTTCCTTCTCGTAGATCGAGCCGGCGTCGGCGCGGACGACGCGCCTCGCCTCAAGGAGGATGCGCTCAAGAAGCAGATCGAGATCCTGTATGAGGTTCAGCTCGGAGTCGATCCTGATGATCGCCTCCAGGTTGGTCCGCGCCTCGCCGTGCTCCATAGGTCCGCTCCCCGAGGCTGTCATCCTAATCCTTCCTCCCGGTGCATTTGATGATGTGGTAACCGAATTGGGTCTGCACGACGTCGCTCACCGAGCCCGGCGAGAGCCGTTTCGTCGCCGATTCGAAGGCGGGAACCATCTTTCCCGTGCCGAACCAGCCGAGATCTCCCCCGCTGGACTTCGAGGGACAGGTGGAATTCTCCCGCGCGAGGGATTCGAAGGAAGCTCCCTGCTTGATCCGCTTGAGCAATTCGATAGCCAGAGCCTTGTCCTTCACGAGTATGTGACTGGCGCGCCATTCCATGTTGATTCTCCTTGTATCTTCATGCTCTTGACGTGTAGTATATCCGTAAATTCGCATAAAACGATCCTTCGGGCAAGCACGGGAGAGGAAAGGATGAGAATTCGCCAGTTTTTCGGCAACTTCCTGATCGCGATCGGTGCACTGAATATCATCAATTTCTGGGCGCCGCGCCCCATCCCCACCGTGGGACTGTCCGCATTCATCGTCGGGGGGTTGCTCATCGCTTCGGGCTTCCTCCTGAAGGCGCCGCGCGACGGCACCGGACGCATCCGGTGGGATTCCCTGGCGACGATATTCAAGGCCTCCTCCTCCAAGAGCGGCCCCCCCGTCGGAAAGATTAAACCCGTCGCAAAAAGCAACGACGAGTCAGCCTGGATCGACCCCCTCCTGGCGGTCCGCGTGCTCCGCCTGGCCGCGGAGCACGGCGGAAGGCTCAGCGTGGCACAGACGGCGATGGAACTGGACGTATCCCTCGACGCGGCCGAATCCGCGCTGGACGAGTGCTCCAGGAAAGGCGGCGCCTATATGGAAACCGACGCCAAGACGGGAATTCCCTGCTACCGCTTCCCCGAGTTCGAGGCGGCCGACGGCTCCGACCTCGGATAAGCCGCGGCCGCGACTGTCGACCTCACATATGGATCGCACGCCCGGCCGCGGCCAGTGCGGCCTCCTTGACTGCCTCCGAAAGGGTCGGATGGGCGTGCACGGTAGAAAAAACGTCGTCCACGACCAGCTCGGATGAAGCCGCCAGCAGCAGTTCGTGGACGAGTTCGGTCGCGTCCTTGCCGGCCACGGTCGCGCCGATGATCTCCCGGGTTTTTTCGTCGTAGAGTATCTTCACGAAACCCTCCGTTTCTCCGATGGCGACCGCTTTCCCGGCTCCGCGAAAGGGAAAAGTGGCCGCCTTGTATCCGCGCGCCTCCGCTTTCAAAGTATCCTCGCGCGGGCCGAAGCCCGCGACCTGCGGTTCGCAGTAGACGGCGGAGGGAACTTCCATCGGATCCAGGCGCTGCCTCGGATTCTCGGAAGTCTTTCCGAGAAGGAACGCGATACGCTCCGCCACGATCTCCGCCTGGGCCGATGCGACATGGGCGAGCTGCCCGTCGCCCCGGACGACGTCGCCGATCGCATAAACGCCAGCCGCGTCGGTCTCGTACCAGGGACCTGCGCTCAGGAAACCTCCCCGTTCGGGCACGACCCCGATGGACTCAAGGCCGAGGCCTTCAGTATTCGGCTGCCGCCCGACCGAAACCAGGATCGCATCGGTTTCCAAACGTTCCGACGGCTCCGAAGTCTCCGCCTTTCCCAGGGCGAGCAAGAGCGGACTCTCCTCCCCCTTTCCCCTCTCCAAGGAAAAAGCCTTCATGGAAGTCATGAAGCGGACGCCGCGTTTTTCGAAAGCCGAGCGCGCGAGAGCCGCCGCGTCGGAGTCCTCCATGGGCAGGATGCGGTCCAGCATCTCCACCACGACGACCTCCACACCGAAGGAATTCATTATGAATGCGAATTCCATGCCGATCGCGCCCGCGCCCAGGATTGCCAGGCGCTTGGGGAGCGTCGTCATCATGAGCATGCCCGTGGAGGAGAGAACACGCTTTTCATCGAACTCGAATCCCGGCACGACGCGCGGCCGTGACCCCGTCGCGACGACGATGCAAGCGGCATTCACGGTCCTTTCGTCCCCGTCCGTCAGGGCGACCGCGACCTCGTGCGAGCCGATCCGTTGAACCGTTCCTGCCAGGAACTCCACTCCGTTCTTCCTGAGCAGGAAGTCGACGCCCTTGGACAGGCGGTCGGCCGCCGTCCGGGACGCCTTCTGGACGCGTGAATAATCGAAGCGGGTACGATCTACGGCGACGCCGAATTCCTCCATTTCACCGAGCTGACGGTATTTGGCCGCACGGTCGATGAGAGCCTTCGAAGGAATGCAACCGATGTTCAGGCAGACGCCGCCGGCCTTCTCCTTCTCGACCACAAGGGTGCGCAGGCCGAGCTGCCGGGCGCGGATAGCCCCAACGTAACCGCCGGGGCCGGCTCCGACGAATACTACATCGAATTCGTACTCGCTCATGTTCGGGTTCCTCCTGTGTCGATCAGACGAGGGCGAGAGCGGGTTCTTCCAACAGGCCCTTCAGGTCCCGCATGAAGGCGGCGCCCACGGCTCCGTCGATCACCCGGTGATCGCAGGATAGGGTCGCGCGCAGCATGGACCGGATCGCCACCGCCTCCGCTCCGCCGGCATCCTTCCGTACCACCGGTTCCCGCGCGACGGCGCCGAGGGCCAGGATGGCGGATCCGGGCGGATTGATGATCGCGGTGAACTCCTCCACGCCCCATGCGCCCAGATTGGATATCGTGAAAGTGGCGCCCTCGTAATCGGAGCTTTGGAGGCGGCCCTCCTTGGCTTTCGCGATCAAGGTCCGGAACTCCCGTTCAATATCCGCAAGCCCCTTGGAGGCGCAGTCGCGGACCACGGGAGCCACCAGGCCGTCCTCCAGCGCGACGGCGAGGGCGATATCGACGCTGCGCTTAAACTCGATAGAATCACCCTTCCAGGCGGCGTTAATCGTTGGGTTTCGTACGATCGCGCTCGCGGTGAGTTTGACGAAGAAAACATTCAACGATAATCGGTCGGCTTCGTCGCGACCTGCGTTTATCGAAGCCCGCAGGGCCATCAGACGGTCCATTTCCACCGCGGACCGGAGAAAGAAGTGCGGAGCCTCGCGCATGGAATCGGAAAGGCGCTTGGCGACGACCATGCGCGTCCGCGAGGCCGCCACGATCTTGTCGACGAGCCCCCCTTCCCTCCCCCGTACCGTTCGCGGCGCCGCCGCACCGCCGCTTGAGCCTGCGGAGGCGGCTTGCCGTTCGGCCGTTCCCGAAATGACAGCTTCCACGTCGCGCTTCACTACCCTTCCGAGAGGGCCGGAACCGCGGAGCGCTCGGAGGTCCACGCCCGCGTCCCGCGCGAGGGCGCGGGCGAGAGGAGAAGACCGGGGGAAACCTGCCGGATTGACGGCGGCTGCCGGGGAAGTGTCCTGCCGCCGGGAAACGGCCTGCGCGGCCGGGAGCGCGGCCTCCGGAGCCAGCGCGGAAACCGNNGCCGGAGCGGAGGCCTGAGGCGCGGCGCTTTGAAGCGCGGCGGGGAGAGCGGACGCGTCTTCGCCCGCCTTGCCGATGACGGCGATGCTGTCCCCGACCTTCGCGGAGGAACCGGCGGCCGTCAGGATTTTCAGCAGAATGCCCGCCGACGGCGACTCGTAATCCATCACGGCCTTGTCGGTTTCCACCTCGCAGAGGACGGTGCCTCGTTTCACGACGTCGCCTTCCGCGACCTTCCAGGCGGTGATCGTCCCATCGGTCATCGTAGACGAGAGGGCGAGCATCGGTATATTTTCGGCCATCGTCTACTCCTGGTACAGCGCGCGTTTTACGGCGGCCGTTATCTTGGCGACGCTCGGCTGCGCTGCGAGCTCCAGCGCGTGGTTATACGGCATCGGGACGTCTTCGGAACACACGAGCTCCACGGGCGCGTCCAAAAAATCGAAGCAATCGCGGGAAATCAGCCAGGCCACGTGGCTACCGACACTCGCCGCCGGCCATGCTTCGTCGACGACGAGGGCACGGTTCGTGCGGGCGACCGAAGCGCGGACCGTATCCATGTCCAGGGGCCTGATGCTGCGGAGATCGATGACTTCCACGGAAATTCCCGACGCCTCCAGCGCTGCCGCGGCCTCAAGGCAGGTGTGCAACGGCTTGGAAAAGGTCACGAGCGTAAGGTCCGTGCCCGGCCTCGCCACTGCGGCTTTCCCGATCGGAACGAGGAATTCCGCATTGCCGACTTCTCCGGTAGTGCCGTACAGCATCTCGGACTCAAGTACCACCACCGGATCATCATCCCTGATCGCGCTTTTCAGAAGCCCGTAGGCGTCCGAGGGAGTAGCCGGAGCGATGACCTTGAGTCCGGGAATATGCGCCCAATAACTGGCGAAGGATTGCGAATGCTGGCTGGCCAGATATTCCGCCGGACCGTTGGGGCCGCGGAAAACCACGGGCATGGAAAAACGTCCTCCGGTCATGTACCGCATCTTGGCAGCGTTGTTGACCACCTGGTCCAAGGCGAGAAGAGCGAAATTGTGCGTCATCCATTCGATCACCGGACGCAGTCCGACTTGAGCGGCTCCCACTCCAATGCCGGTGAATCCAAGTTCGGTGATCGGTGTGTCTATGACTCGCTTGGCGCCGTATTTGGCCAGCAGGCCTTTGGATACCTTATAGGCTCCGTCGTATTCGGCCACTTCCTCGCCCATGAGGAATACCTTCGGATCCCTCGCCATTTCTTCGTCCAACGCCCGGTTCAGGGCGTCACGGTAGCTCATGATCGCCATACGCTACCTTCCTTCCATCGAGCCGAGCGGATACGGCGAAGCGTATACGTCCTCGTACAGCACCGAGGCGGAGGGTTCGGGGCTCGCTTCGGCAAAAGCGACCGATTCCGCCACGATCTTTTCTATCTCCTCCTCCATCGCCTCGATCTCCTTCCGGGTGATCGCCTTGGACGCTTCCATCCTCTGCGTCAAGTTGAGGATCGGGTCCTGGGAGTGGTACGCCTGGACCTCTTCCTTCGTCCGGTACTTCTGGGGATCGCTCATCGAATGCCCCTTGTACCGATAGGTCTGCACGTCGAGCAGCACGGGCAATCCCGCTCGGGCCGACGCGGCTGCCTCGCTGAAGGCGTCGTGGACCGCCAGCACGTCCATCCCGTCGACGCTCCGTCCGGGAATGCCGTAGCTGGCGCCCATGACCGAATATTCGGTGATCGAGGAAACGCGTTTCCAGCTGGTTCCCATGCCGAAGCGGTTATTCTCGCAAGCGTAGATTACCGGGAGTTCCCAGATCTTGGCCATGTTCAGGCTTTCGTGGAAGGCCCCTTGATGGATGGCTCCGTCACCGAAGAAAACGACCGTGACGCCGCCGGTTTCCTGATATTTCTGGGCGAAAGCGACCCCTGTCGCGACCGGAATTTGGCCGCCGACGATGCCGTTTCCGCCGAGGAAATGGAGCTTCTCGTCGAAGAGGTGCATGGACCCGCCCTTGCCGCGGGAGCTGCCGGTCACCTTCCCGAAAAGCTCGGCCATGATCGCCTTGGGGTCCATGCCGCAGGCGATCGCATGCCCGTGGTCGCGGTAGCCGGTAAGCACATAGTCCTTGGAAAGATCCAGGGCGGTGGCCGCCCCGACGGCGACGGCTTCCTGGCCGTTGTACAGGTGGCAGAACCCGCCTACCTTCCTCAGGCCGTACATCCTGCCGGCCTCCTCCTCGAAGCGCCGGATGAGGGCCATATCGCGCAGCATGCGCTTCCGGAGATCCTTAGCGCGCGCCATCGCCCGACTCCAGTTCGAATCTCTCGCGCCTGTTCTCCATCGGGTAGAAAACGGAAATCTCTTCAAGGACGGTCTCCACCACCACCAGATTCCGCGCGTCGGGATTCGTCCTCCAGAAGATCTGGAGATTCGGTCCGATGGACTCGAGCACTTCGGCTTTCGCCTGGGGATTGTCGATCAGGCTGGCCGTGCCGATCACGGAGATGACCTCGTCGAGAATCCGGCTCTGGAGGAACCACTCGACCCTGGCGCTTTTCCTGATATGCGCGCATTTCGCTGAATCCGGCGCGGTGACCGCATAGATTGTGCCCGACCGCCCCCGTAGTATGGCGGGCGTCATCCAGCGGCTGCGGGGAAAGCCGTCGGCGTCGACGGTGGTAAGGATGCCCACCTTCGATGCCTCCACGAGCCGTTCGAGGCGACCTAGAGAATCCCGTTGGTCCATCCATATCCTCCTGTCCAGTCCTCCGGTAATACTAGACGCGTCCGCCCCAGGATGCAAATACGCAGCATTCATTACCTTTTCCATCATATATAATACGTAGGAAAAGCGGAGGGAAGGAGAAAAGGTCGAATCGGACCGACCTACGGATACAAGGGGGAATTCATCCGTAAATTAGCCGCCGGATCTGGCGTACGGACAGTCGTTCCGCCGAAAAACGCCGCAAGGGCAGTTCGGCGGCTATCCGGCGGTAGATGGTTTCATTATTCAGGCCCATGCGCTGAAGACGGATATGGCGGGAGCGTACCCACTCTTCCACCGTGTCGGTGCAGGCGTGCAGAACCTCTTCCACGATACGTTCGGCGAGCGCAGGCTCCAGGCCGTACGCGGTCCGCAGGCGTTCGATCAGTTCGGAGTCCGCCGTCGGTTCGCGGTCGCCATTTTCCATGGCATCCAATATGCCGCCGATGGCCTCCCCTTTTCAAGCAAGAACCGCCCGCAAGATGCGGATGCTGAAAAAGAACCGCCCGGAACCAACGGTCCCGGGCGGTCAAGGCTAATCGAAAGGAGTCATTTTTTTACAGCTTGAAGAGCAGGTCCTCATAAGAGGGGAAGGGCCAGGATTCCTTGGCGACGAGCAGTTCGAGGGTATCGGCCCGGCTCCGGACGACGGCCATCTGGGTTACGACCTTTTCCCGGTATGACTTGGCCTGCGTGAAGGCGTCCTCCACCCCCTGGGCTTCCGCGAGCGCTTTTTCCAGCTTCTCCGTCTCGTCGAAGAGCTCGGAAGCGACCTCGGCGATACGCTTGGCCCTCTTTTCCTGGGGCGCGCTCACCGCGCCTATGGCCGCGAAAGAGGTGGCATCCCGGGCAAGGGAGGCTCCGTAGGCGGAGACGGCCGGGAAAATGGACCTTTTCGCCATGTCGACCATGACGCCGGCTTCGATGTTGATCTGCTTGGAGTACTTCTCCAGGTAGATATGATAGCGGCTCTCGGATTCTTCCTTGGAAAGCACCTTGTGCTTCTCGAAAAGGTCGATGGTTTCGGCCTTCACGAGAATGGGGAGCGCGTCCACGCTGGAGCGGATATTGGGAAGACCGCGCCGTTCGGCTTCCTTCACCCATTCTTCGGAATAGTTGTTGCCATTGAAAACGATACGGCGATGCTTGGCGTAGGACTCCTTGACCATGACCTGGATGGCGGCCTTCTTGTCTCCGGCCTTCTCCAGCTTATCGGCGAATTCGCTCAATACCTGGGCGACCGCGACGTTCAGGTAGGTATTCGGCGTGGCGATGGACTGGGAGGAACCGACCATGCGGAATTCGAACTTATTTCCGGTGAAGGCGAAGGGACTCGTCCGGTTGCGGTCCGAAATGTCCATCGGAAGGCTCGGGAGGCTCGTGACCCCCAGCTCGACCCTGCCGGCGCCCTTCCTCTCATGGGATTTCCCGTCGGCGATGTCGTCGAGGACCTCGCTCAGCGGGCCGCCGAAGAATACCGAGATGATGGCGGGCGGCGCCTCGTTGGCGCCGAGGCGGTGGTCGTTCCCCGCGGTCGCCGTCGATGCGCGCAGGAGCAGGGCGTAGCGGTCGACGGCTTCGACCACGGCCGCGGCGAAAAGCAGGAAGCGGGCATTGGACGCGGGATCATCGCCGGGCTCCAGGAGGTTGATGCCGTCGTCAGTGGCCATGGACCAGTTGTTGTGCTTGCCGGAACCGTTGACTCCCGCATAAGGCTTCTCGTGGAGCAGGGCTTCCATCCCGTGCCGGCGCGCGACCTTCTGCATCAATTCCATGACCATCTGGTTGGCGTCGACGGCGACGTTGGTGGTGGTGAAGATGGGGGCAAGTTCGAATTGGTTGGGCGCGACCTCGTTGTGCTGGGTCTTCGCGGAGACTCCGACCTTCCAAAGTTCGAGGTTGAGCTCCCGCATGAAGGAGGCGACCCGCTCCTTGATGGCGCCGAAATAATGGTCTTCCAACTCCTGTCCCTTTGCGGGCATGGAGCCGAAGACGGTGCGGCCGGTCAGCATGAGATCGGTCCTCTTGGCGAAATACTCCTGGTCGACGAGGAAGTACTCCTGCTCGGGTCCGACGGTGGTGAGCACGCGCTTGGAGTTCGCGTTTCCGAGGGCTTTCAGCACGCGCAGGGCCTGCTTGTTGAGGGCGTCCATGGATCGAAGGAGCGGAACCTTCTTGTCCAGGGCATGGCCGTAGTAGCCGATGAAGGCGGTCGGGATGCAGAGCGTGGTTCCCGTCGGATCCTGTTTGAGGAACGCTGGGCTCGTTACGTCCCAGGCGGTGTAGCCGCGGGCTTCGAAGGTGGCGCGCAGGCCGCCGGAGGGGAAGCTGGACGCGTCGGGCTCGCCTTTGATCAGCTCCTTTCCCGAGAATTCCATCATCACGCGGCCATCGGAGGTCGGAGAAATGAAGGAATCGTGCTTTTCGGCGGTGAGGCCGGTCAGAGGGTGGAACCAGTGGGTATAGTGGGTCGCCCCCTTGTCGATCGCCCAATCGCGCATCGACGCGGCGACGACCTCCGCCACCTCCAGGGTGAGTTCCTTTTCGCCCGCCTGCACCGCGAGCAGCTCCTTGAAAATATTCTTCGGAAGCCGCTCCCTCATGATCGCGTTTGAGAAACTGTTGGAACCGTATAAGGTCGTAACCGGTGTTTGGATGAAATCGATCGACTCGTTCATATCGTCTCCTTATAGAATATTTATACGACAAAAAGTCATATTTATGCAATAACCGCGCAGGCGCTCCAGGCGGTTATTCGTTACCCGATTGCCGCTTTTCCCGTTTCTCCCGTCCGTATGCGGATGCAATCCTCCAGGGCGGTGACGAAAATCTTTCCGTCGCCGATTTGGCCGGTCCGCGCCCCGCGGATGATGGCGTCGACGGTCAGCTGCACGAAGTCTTCGTTCACGGCGATTTCCAGCCGTACCTTCTTCAGGAGGTTCACTTCCTCGTCCACGCCGCGGTAGGATTCGTGGTACCCTTTTTGTTGGCCGCAACCCATCGCGTTGGTTACGGATATCTTGTATATCTCCGACTTGTACAATTCCTGCTTCACGTCGTTCAGCTTGTGCGGTTGGATGTAGGCGATTATCAGCTTCATCGTCGCGGCTCCTTAAATGTTCGTAAAGATCTGGAAGCCCGAGTACGCTTCCATTCCGTGCTCGCCGATATCGAGGCCCGCCAATTCCTCCTCCTTCGTCACGCGGATGCCCATCGTAGCCTTGATGACCGCCCAGATGATCAGCGCGGACAGGAAAACGAAGGCGGCCACGGCGACCACGGTCAAAGCCTGGGCGCCCAATTGGCCGAGGCTCCCGTCCACGAAAAAGCCGTTCCGCAGGGCGGACGAATCCGTTCCGATCTCGCCTGCGATCACCTTGTCGGCGAAGAGCCCGACCGCGAGGGTGCCGAAGACGCCGTTCACCAAGTGAACGGAGAGCGCTCCGACCGGATCGTCAATCTGCAGCTTGTCGAAACCGATGACCGCAAGCACGACGATGATTCCGGCAACGGCACCGATGATCGCAGAAGAAGGAACGCTGATGAAAGCGCAGGGTGCCGTCACGGCGACAAGGCCCGCCAGCGCTCCGTTCATGATCATGGATAGGTCGGGCTTCTTCTGGATGTACCAGGAGGTCAAGGTCGCCGTGAGGGTGGCCATCGCCGCGGCGAGGTTGGTCGTCATGGCTATATGGGCGATGGCGGCCGGATTCGCGGCCATGGTCGATCCCGGATTGAAGCCGAACCAGCCGAACCAGAGCACCAGCACGCCGAGGGTGGCCATGCCCATGTTGTGGCCGTAAATCGGTTTCGGCTTCCCGTCGGCCTTGTACTTGCCGATGCGCGGCCCGAGCAGGAGTATTCCGGCGAGGGCGCTCCAGCCGCCGACGGAATGGACGACGGAGGATCCGGCGAAATCGAAGGCGCCGAGCGATGCGAGCCAGCCGCCGCCCCATATCCAGTGGCCAATGAGAGGATAAACGAAAATCGCCAGTACAAAGGAAAATGCGATGAAACTGAGGAATTTGATGCGCTCCGCCACCGCTCCGGAAACGATGGTCGCCGCGGTTCCGCAGAACACGAGCTGGAAGAAGAACTTGGCCCAGAAAGGAACGCCCGTCCATGAAAGGGCGGAGTAGACGCCCGCGTAGGCGTCGGCGGTAGCAGGCGAGTTGTCGGCGCCGGAAGCGAACAGGATCCCCTGCAGGCCGACGAGGGGATTGCCGTCTCCGTACATGAGACCGAAGCCGGCAACCCAGTAGGCCAGGGTCGAAACGGCGAAGACGATGAAATTTTTCGTCAGGATGTTTACGGCGTTCTTTGCCCGGCACAAGCCCGATTCGACCATCGCGAAGCCGAGATTCATGAAGAATACCATGAATCCCGTAATCAGCACCCACATGGTATCGAGCGCTATCTTGAGCGTTGCATTGTCCATCGGCATCTCCCTCAGTACGGATTTCAGCGCGTCGCCTCACGCAACCGCGCCCAATACCATGCAATATTCGTGCCAACAGCCAGAGCGTTTGGGATATAAATGTATATATGCTTATACTATAATTATATGCTCCATCCATAATCTGGACATTCCAGACTCTCGGCCTGTCAGGAGAAAATAAAGGGAGCTACATTCCTGTAGCTCCCCATATATTTTTCCTACGTTAATGTCGGTTTTACATCAACCTATCGCGGTCGTACCCGTTTCCCCGGTACGTATCCTTATGCAATCCTCAAGCGGAATCACGAAGATCTTACCGTCCCCTATTTCGCCGCTCCGCGCTCCCCGTATGATGGCGTCTATCGTCGGTGTCACGAAGGCGTCGTTGACCGCGATCTCTATCCTGACCTTCTTCAGTAGGTTCACCTCGATATCCACGCCGCGGTACGACTCATGGTAGCCCTTCTGCTGCCCGCAACCCATCGCGTTGGTCACGGAGATCTTGTAGACTTCCGCTTTGTAGAGCTCCTGCTTCACGTCGTTGAGCTTGTGCGGCTGAACGTATGCGATTATCAGTTTCACGTTTCGCCTCCTTACATGTTCGTGAATATCTGGAAACCGTGGTAGGCTTCCGACTTGTGCTCGCCGAGGTCCAGACCCATCAGCTCTTCCTTGGCCGACACGCGCAATCCGAAGATCGCCTTGATCGCAAGGAACAGCAGCAGGCTCGTTATCCCCGCCCAAGCCCCGACGGCAACCACACCGAGAGCCTGGATTCCGAGCTGATGGAATCCGCCGCCATGGAGCAGGCCGACCGCCTTGCCTTCGACATTGCCCCAGATGCCCACGGCGAGCGTTCCGAATACACCGTTGACCATATGCACGGAAACGGCGCCGACCGGATCGTCGATCTTAAGGATCTTGTCGATGAACTCGACGGCAAGCACGACGAGCAAGCCGGCGATCAGCCCTATGACAACCGATGCCCCCGGAGAGACGACGGCGCAGGGAGCGGTTATCGCTACGAGGCCCGCGAGCACGCCGTTCAGGGTCATGGAAGCGTCAGGCTTCTTGAACCATATCCAGGAGAAAATCAAAGCGGCGACGGCGCCCGCCGCTCCGCCGAGCGTGGTCGTGACCGCCACACGGCCGATGGCACCGTCCATTCCCGACAGGGTGGAACCGGGATTGAAGCCGTACCAGCCGAACCAGAGGATGAATACGCCGAGGAAGGCCCATCCGATATTGTGCCCGGGGAAGGCCTTCACCGAGACCTTTCCGTCGACTTTCACGTACTTCCCGATCCTGGGGCCGAGAACGATCGCGCCCATGAGGGCTGCCCATCCGCCGACGGAATGGACGACGGTGGATCCCGCGAAATCGTGGAACCCGAGCTTGAAAAGCCATCCGTCCGCGCTCCAGATCCAATGTCCGGAAACGGGGTAAATGAAGGCGGAAATGAAACACGTGTAGATAAGGTACGACTTGAACTGGGTCCGCTCGGCCATCGCTCCGGAGACGATGGTCGCCGAGGTCGCCGCGAACACGACCTGGAAGAACCAATCCCGGTAGAAGGAGAAGGAATCCGCATCCATCGGGCCTTTGAAGAAGTCCGAAAAACCGATGACTCCCCCGAATTTATCGGCGCCGTACATGAATCCCCAACCGATCATCCAGAAGACGATGGAACCGAAACAGAAATCCATCAGGTTCTTCATCAGGATGTTGGTCGCATTCTTCGCGCGGGTGAGTCCCGTCTCCACGAACGCGAATCCTGCCTGCATGAAGAATACGAGGGCGCCGGTCAACACGAGCCACATCATATTGACTGCGGTCGCCACGTCTCCCACGGTCGTTTCCTGCGCGATCGCAGCAAAACTGAAGCACAAGCCGAGCAGAAGCAATGCGGTTATTCTTTTTCGCACGATTCAAGCCTCCTCAAAGGGTGATATCCCTATTAAGCAGGAACCGTGCCAATTCTTGATTATTTCATTATCCCCAAGAATATTCGCTAATATTAACCACATTTATGTAAGGAAGATCATCTCAACCACAGGATTATCATAATTATTGATCAATTCACAAATTTTCCGGGAAAAATGCAACCTAACATTAAAATATTTAATACAATAATGTATGAATCAAAATATGCTTCTACATTTTTGTAGCTCTATACAATTTCCAATTAATACCGTAATGGTGAACCCGCAAACCCATCTGCCGCTCGGTGACGCCGAGCCGCCGCGCCGCGGCCGCCATGTTTCCGGAGGAGATCTTCAGGGCCTCCACGATCAATTCCTTTTCGAGGCGCGAGATGGCTCCGTCGAGGGTCGCGGTGGGTTCGGTATTTGTCGATTGCGCCGATTGGAGGCTCGGCGGAAGGTGATACGAATGGATCACCGCATCGGTGGAGAGTATGACCGCACGTTCTATGCAATTCTCCAGCTCCCGCACATTTCCCGGCCAATGATAGCTAGTCAATAAATCCAAGGCGGGGCTTGAAATGCGCTTGATGAGCTTCCCGTTCCGGTTCGCGTATTTCTCCGCGAAATAGTCGGCAAGGAGCACGATGTCGCTTTTTCGCTCCCGAAGGGGAGGTATAAGTACCGGAAAAACATTCAGGCGATAGTACAGATCTTCCCGGAAGCGCCCCGCTCGCAACTCCTCTTCCAGCTTCCGGTTAGTCGCGGCGACTACGCGAACGTCGATCCTGATGGTCGCGCTTCCTCCGATGCGCTCGATTTCCCGCTCCTGCAGCACGCGCAGCAGTTTGACCTGGACCTGGGGCGAAAGCTCGCCGATCTCGTCGAGGAATATGGTCCCTTCATGCGCGAGTTCAAAGCGGCCCTTCCGCTGGGCCGCGGCCCCGGTGAACGCTCCTTTCTCATGCCCGAATAATTCGCTCTCGATGATGGATTCCGGGAGGGCCGCGCAGTTCACCTTCACGAAGGGGCCGGCCGACCTTTTGGAAGCGCGGTGGATCTCGGCAGCCACGAGTTCCTTGCCCGTCCCGCTCTCCCCGGTGACAAGGACTGTCGCATCGCTCGGAGCCACCTGGGCGATAAGTTCGTAGACGGAATGCATCGCATCGCTCGTCCCGACCATGGATTGCGAAGGATTCCTTACTGAATTGTGGGACAGGACCGCATCGCCGCCTGCATCGGAACGCAGCCTGAATTGTTCTTCCATTATACGCTCGCGCAATTTTGCCGAGTCCGCGATCAGCGTAGTGGTGCGCTCAAGCAGCGACCGGTCTTCCGTCATCAGGCTGTCGATCCGTTCCGCGTGCACGCCGACCCTGCGTTCGGCGCTGACGGTCCCGATGACCGAATCTCCGGACCGTATCGGCACGCAATAATAGGCGATTCCCTTAAGCTCCTCGGGAGACCGGCCTCCCGCTCGATTGAGGAAGCGCGGTTCCTTGGATAAGTCGGGTACGACCAGCGCCGTTCCCGATTCGAAAACCCGGCCGACAAGGCCCTCTCCGAGACGGTACAGACCGCGCTTCTTCTCTTCCGCGCTCATGCCATGGGCTTCCTCGATCTTGAGCATGCCCACTGAACGGTCCAGCAAGGTCACCATGCCCCGGGAAAGCCCCGCACGAGCCTCCAGCAAGTCCAGGAGAGGTCCCAGAGCCTCGCGGAGCTCAACGTGCCTATCCAGCGTCCGCGCGATATCGAAAAGGACACCCAAGTCCTCCAGATCGCGCGCAAGGCGCAACGCCTTGTCGTCTGTTGAGGGTTCAAATCCGTTCATGAATACAGAATACTACGAATATGTAGGATTCCACAATACAGGATCTGACAGGCCTACCATTGACTCGAGAAATATTTATCCATATTTCCGCGACCGCAATGGATCCGTGAATATTCAAATAAGTTGACAGCCGCGCGAACCGGTTCTATCCTCACTAAATATATGGCTCACTACATTTTTATTTAGGGGGAAGACGCGATGACAACGATGATAGCGCTTTTTGCGCTGGCTCTGTACTTCGTTTTCTACTTCACGTATGGAAAAACCATACGGGACAAGGTCCTCAAAAGCGATAAAGCAGCCGCGGCGCCGTCCGAGCGCCTCAGCGACGGCGTAGATTACATCCCGACCAACAAGTACGTGCTTTTCGGCCATCATTTCGCGTCGATCGCAGGCGCGGGCCCTATCACCGGTCCCGCGATGGCGGTCGCCTGGGGTTGGCTACCCGGCCTGCTTTGGATCTGGTTCGGCAACGTCTTCCTTGGCGCCATCCATGACTACCTTGCCCTCGCGGCTTCCGTCCGCTATGACGGACGGTCCATGCAGTTCGTGGCCCAGGACCTGATCGGAAAGAAGGCCGGCAAGACCTTCGGCTGGTTCATCATGTTCCTCTGCATCCTCGTGGTAGCCGCCTTCGGAGACATCGTCGCGGGCCAGTTCGCCGCCGACGGACGCGTCTTCTTCGCCTTCGTATTCTTCTGCGTAGCGGCGGTCATCGCCGGATACTTCATGTACAAGACCAAGCTCGGTCTCGGCTGGGGTAGCCTCATCGGCCTCGTGCTGATCGCCGTCGCCTTCATGGCCGGTAACCAGCTTCCGGTTAAATGGAACAAGGACATCTACTTCCTGATCATCTTCGTCTACATCGTCCTGGCGTCAACTTTGCCGGTCAATCTCCTGTTGCAGCCGCGCGATTACCTCTCATCCTTTTTCCTGTACTTCGGGCTGATCGTCGGCGGCGTGTCCGCCCTCATCAGCTTCAAAGCCCTCGACGCCATACCCTTGTTCACCAGCTTCAGCGCCAAGCTGATCGGCGGACAGCCGTCTCCCTTCTGGCCGACGGTCCCGCTCATCATCGCTTGCGGCGCGCTCTCGGGCTTCCATGCCCTGGTCGCATCGGGCACGAGTTCCAAGCAGTTGGCCAAGGAATCCGACGCCATGTTCGTCGGCTACGGCGCCATGCTAGTGGAAGGCTTCCTGTCCACCCTGGTCATCATCTCCATCGCCGCCTTCGGCGCCGCCGCCCTCGGCGACAAGCTGATGACCACAGCCGCCATTCCCCGCTTCGTTCAGTCCTTCGCCAAGATGGTCAGCACCGTGCTGCCGATCTTCCCGATGAACTTCATGACCCTCTTCGCGGCGGTCTGGGTTTCCACCTTCGCGCTGACGACCCTTGATACGACGAACCGCCTGGGCCGCTATATCATCCAGGAGATGGCGCTCCCGATGAAGGACAAGAATCCGGGCGTCTATGGATTCTTCAATAACAAGTGGGTCGCTTCCTTGATCATCGCCTTCGTCGGATTGTATCTGGCGCGATCCGGCGGTTACTCGGTGCTGTGGCCGGCCTTCTCCGGCGCCAACCAACTCCTCGCCTCCGTCGTCATGCTGACGGTCGCCATCTGGGTCAAGAAGAAGCTCGATCCCAAGTACACGTTGGCCGTTCTCATTCCGGCCATTTTCCTATGGGTGACGGTGACCACGGCCCTCATCTGGTACGAGATCGTGATAATCCCGACCTTCTTCAAGGATATGGCCAAAGTTCAGAACGTGATCACCGGCTCCACCGTCGGCGCGATCACCCTGTTCATGCTCATCCTTAACTTCGTGATGATCGCCAGCTTCCTCAAGAATTTCAAAAACACGAAAGCGGCCGCGTAAGCATTCTTGGAAAGAGCCTCATGCCGTTCCGGTTTGAGGCTTTTTCTTAATAGCGGTTTGCCTGAACCGGCTGAACATCTAGTCCAAAATACGGTATCATTGGAGGGCTTCGCCGCGAAGCCCTTTTTTTCGTGTACGGCTCAACGATTTACTTTGGAGGCATGATGGCCGGGATAATGAAAAAGCTACGGTTCGTCATCGACACGATCCTGCAGGTGAATCGGGAAAAGGCCTGCGGGATGTTGGAGTTCGAACTTAAAGAACTGGAGAACATTTTCTCGCTGCTCATAATCGGAGGATTCGTCGGAATGCCGTCTCCTCCCGTGCCGCTCGCAATAGAGCTCCTGCCGTATATGGAACGGGAACTCACCATCATGCTTGCGCGTTCGGATCTGGCGCAGGATCCTATCGGCTCCCTCATGGGAATTCTGGAAGTAGATTGATGCAGGCGGTGGCGATGAAGACGAATGCTTTTTTCCTGGGCAAAGGCGGAGTCGGAAAAACGACCATGTCGGCGGCTTTCGCGCTTTCCCTGGCGCGATCGGGCAAGCGCGTGCTTGTCGCATCCCTCGATCCCGCCCATAATCTCGGCGACGTCCTCAGCACGAAGCTCAGCGATATCCCGCAGCCGGTGGAAAAAAACCTTGACGCGCTTGAGATCGATCTGAATAAATGGGTCAAGCGCTACCTTGACGAAAGCCGCGAGGAGCTCGCCCGCACCTATTCCTACAACCTGACCCTGAACCTCAATTCGTTCTTCGACATCATGAAATACTCGCCGGGTACCGAGGAATACGCGATGCTCTGGGCGATCGAGCATATCCGCTGCAATCTCGCCGGCGATTACGATGTCGTCGTCTACGATACTCCGCCGACGGCCCTTTCCCTGCGCTTCCTGGCCATGCCCGCCATATCGAATCTCTGGATAGCGGAGTTGACGAAATTGCGCGAAAAAATACTCAGCAAGCGGTCCACCATCACCAGGATCAATCCGGCTTCAGTGGTGGCCTCAAGTTGCGTGGACAAGGCCGACGACAAGATCTACGGCAAATTGGGATCCATCAAGCGCCGCCTTGCCGATCTCTCCTCCCTCTTCTGCAAGGAAAGCTATATCGCCGTGGTGCTGAATCCCGACGTGCTGTCCGTATCAGAAGCGATGCGCATCAAGGACGAATTGGACCGCATCGACATGCCCCTGTCCGGCATCTGCCTGAACAAGCGCGGCGTCTCCACGACCGCCTGGACCCTTGACCGCAGCCTGGCCGGTTCGCCGCTGTTCGAGTTCGATTTCCTGCCGAAAGGGCTGCATGAACGCGACGATCTGGGAAGCATAGACACCAAAAACCTCGTGGCCGATTTTTTGGCCGCCGAACGTTGAAGCTGAAGGAAAACCATGAACTCCTACACTCTCTTCGCCATCGTCGTACTCGCCCTCGTCTCGACGGGAGCCTATTTTCTCGGCACCAAGAAGAACCGCTGGATCGCTTCGACCCTGACCAAGGGATTGGAGGAAGTCCTCAAGCCGCTGAATTCCAACTACGTCAACATCGGCGGATCGATCGGCTATAACTTCGCCTACTCGCTCCCCAATCCCTATACAAGCGCCAAGGGAACCATCACCCTGAGTCCCCGGCACTCGCTTCTGTACCTGCCCTTCTCCCTGCTGATCGGGGTGCGCGACCGATTCTTCGTGAACGTTTTCACCAAAAAGAAACTCCGAGGAGAAGGACACATCGTTGAAGCGGGATGGCTAAAGAAGGCCAATATCACCGGAATGGAACAGATGGAGCGACGCGACGTGCAGAAAGGCACCAAGAGCTTCGTCCTCCTGTGGAGGGGCGCGGACCTGTCCGCCGATCTGGAAAGACTCCTTGATGCCCTTCCCGAGCCTGCGCGGCTGCGGCATTTCTGCTCCTATCCGGAAACCAGGACCTTTTTCATCCATGGCCTGCCGAAACAGGGATCGGTCAGAGGGAATCTGGAGGCCGTAGTCGTACGGCTTCCGGGCTTCCTGACGAAGGAGAAGGAATGAAGGAACTGGACCTCTCGGTACGTCAGAAATTCGACTCAGTGCTGGATAGGCTGAAGGAACCCCAATCGGAACTCAGCTTCGCCGAGCTGGGGCTCGTCAAGAAGATCAGCTACCATGAACCCGAAAAGACCATCGTGGCATACCTTGACGTCCTGACTCCGCGCCTCGAGTGCATGGCCTGCTCGGCCGTGAACGGATTCGTGCTCGGGACTCTTGAACGTGACCTCAAAGTAGCCCTTGAGGCGGAATTCCCCGGGTGGATCGTCAAGGTCGAATAGGCCGAGACTATTGCCGGTCGAAGAAAGGATTCTTCCCGGAGACGGAGAGCGGCAGACCGTAGGCGGTATGCGCGCCTTCCAGGAAGCCCAAAGCGATCGCGGCCTTGCCGGCCGAGAACATGACTCGGGTATCCACGCGCCTGTCGGCCGCCACCGAGACCGCCGAACCGACGGCGATGCCCAGATCCACCACGCACAGGGCGCAGACGCCTGACGCTTTCGCGTTCTCCGCGCAATTCGCGAATCCGCAATTGCCGCAGACAGGTACGCCGCGCGTCTTGTTGCGGACGCCGATGAGGACGATCATGCGCGCCGTCCGGATGTTTTTCGCGTCGCGCGTGAAGAAAGCGACGTCACGCGCTTCGCCTATCCTCTGCATCTCATCCGCGAGGCGTTCCAAATCATCGCCGTCAACGACCGTCACGATGAGCTCGTCCATGCCCCTCGCCTTGGGAGCGGTCCGCGCCGCCATGGCCATGGCGCAGGCGGCATCCATGGCGGCATTCAATTCAAGGGAAACGGCTTCGTATTTCATGAAGCGATGGTATCACGATGTCGCGGGTCAAAACACCCCGTGCAGCCGATCGCATCAAGACGCGTGCGGTCAGGCGGGCAGCCAGCTGGGCGCCTATTTCTTCTTGCCTTTCTTCTTGCCGTGTTTCTCAGGAGCGGCATGATCCGTCGAATGCGCGGAAGCGTCTCCCGATAGGTCCTCCGGGCGCGGATATACCTTCGCTATCCACTTCTGGCTGTCGATGGGCGGGCGTACGTACTTCCCGACTTTCTGGCGCGGAGGGAGCTCAATCGGTTCGGGCGTAAGGTCCTTGTACGGAATACGCGCGAGAAAGTTCGTGATCACGTTCAGGCGGGCGCTGTATTTGTCGTCCGCGTCGACCACCAGCCAAGGACTGTCGCTCGTATCCGAGAATTCGAACATCGCGTCCTTGGCCCGGGAATAGTCGACCCATTTGCTGCGGGCGGTCATGTCCATCGGGGACAACTTCCACCTTTTTGCGGGATCGCTCAACCGGTCAAGGAACCGTTCCTCCTGGACCTCGTCGCTCACGCTGAACCAATACTTGATGAGGATGATACCCGACCGAATCAGCATCCGTTCGAATTCGGGCACGGAACGCGCGAATTCCCGATACTCATCCTCCGAGCAGAAACCCATCACCTTTTCCACCCCGGCGCGGTTGTACCAACTCCGGTCGAAGAAGACCATTTCCCCGCCCGAGGGGAGCTGGGAAGCATAACGCTGGAAATACCACTGTGTCCGTTCCTTCTCGGTGGGAGCCGCGAGGGCGGCGATGCGCGCGTTCCGGGGATTCAGGCCTGAAGTGATGGCCTTGATGACGCCGCCCTTCCCGGCCGCGTCCCTACCTTCAAAGAGGACCACGACCCGGAGTCCTTTCGCCTTCACCCACTCCTGGAGCTTCACGAGCTCCACCGTGAGACGGTCGAGTTCATCGAGATAATCCTTCTTCTTCATCGCGCTTTTGTCGCCCACGCTTCTCTCCTCCGCCTTCGGCGTATCCGTACATTGTAACGCCGGAGGGACGAAAACGCGATGGAGAGCCGGTCTATTCTTTCAGGAAGAAGGGAGAGATGGCCGCTCTGACTCCTTCGGAGAAGGCGATACGCGGAGAATACCCGAGCCCCGCGAGGCGGGAACCATCCAGCCCGCAATCCTTGGGCCTGGGGGCGCCAGGAGGCGGAGCGGGATCCGGTACGACCTGATTCCCGACGATTCCGAGCACCTGCGCGATCACCAGGGCCATGCCGTACTTGGTCATGGCTTCGGCCGCGGCGAAGTGGAAGATACCCGTACCCTCCGCTCTTCCGCCGCGGCCAGTTTCCAGCAACGCGAGAATCGCGCGCGCGACGTCGTCCGCATGGGCGGGATAGCGCATAGCCCAGTCTTCCACCCTGGTCTTTTCCCCTCGCACGGCATCGGCGACCAGTTTGGCGGCGATCTCCGTCACGGGAGATTCGTCGAGCCGTTCGACCGCCCCATACAGGATCGGGATGCGCAGGATCGCCCATGGCGCGCCGGAAGAGACGACCGCTCGTTCCCCCGCGAGCTTCATTCGTCCGTAGGCGTTCAAGGGATTCACGGGAGAATCGGGCCCATATGGCGGATTGGTCCCGTCGAAGACATAGTCGGTGGAAATATACAGGACGCGGCAGTTCCGCCTCGCCGCGAGGCGGGCGATGCGTTCAGAAGCTCCCACATTGAGGCGTTCGGCTGACTCCGGGGACTTTTCCACCGCGTCGGGCCGGCGTTCGGCCGCGGCATGGACGATGGCATCGGGTTTTTCCTGGTCGAGGAAGCGCGCGACCGAATCTTCGTCTTCCAGGTCCAGACGGATGATTCCTCCNNATCAGTGCGGCGAAGAGGACTTGCACTGCGGATTCGCGCGTCCTGCGCTCATCCTCCGGGCCGCGCTCCGGTGCTGGCGGCGGACGTCCTGTCCGCCTTCCCTCGCTCCGCTCGGCGCACCGGAACGATCAAGCCCACTTCGCGTAAAAATAGTTCGAGCCCCCGCGTTGCGGGGGCTCGATTCATCAGTGCGGCGAAGAGGACTTGAACCTCCATGCCTCTCGGCACCAGCACCTCAAGCTGGCGTGTCTACCAATTCCACCATCGCCGCGGGGAATGTGCCGGCATATTACGGGTAAAATTAAGGCATGTCAACTGGTTTCGCTGCCTTTTCCGCACCGAGATCGGGCTAAAGGACATTTATGGCTTCATGAGGTCCGGTCCGCTGTCGATCATTATAGAACCATGAAACGCCATAAAAACAACGCCCGCGCGGCGATCATTGCGGCAGTATCGGTAGCGATTCTTTTCGTTTCCTGCGCCAGCGCCAAGCCGGTGGTTGAAACCGCGATCGCGCCCGTCGCCGAGGATGATTTCTGGACCTTGATAGAAAAGGGCGAAAACGAAAAGGCCCGCGCCTTGTTCAAGGGAAAAGCCGACATCAAATCCAAGGACGCCAAAGGCCGGACCCCCCTCCATGTCGCCGCCGAACGGAAGGACGCCGAGCTAGCGGCCTACCTGATAGCCATCGGAGCGTCGGTCGACGAACAGGACGGAGAAAAACGGACTCCCCTGGAAATCGCCTGCATCAATGGGGACGCGCAGGTGGCGCGGAAACTCAGCGAAGGCGGAGCCGATATATTCAAGAAAGGATCATCCGGGAAAGCACCCGCCGAATACGCGCTTGAAGCGGGCGGTCCGCTCCTCGATGCCGTCGCATCCAAGTCCAATATCGAAGCGAAGAACGGGAAAGGCGAAACGATGCTCCATCTGGCGGCGGATTCGGGAGACGGCGAGGCCGTCTCACTGCTGCTGGCCAAAGGCGCCAAACCCCTCCAAAAGAGCGCCGAAGGAAAGACGCCGCTGGACCTCGCCTATAGGCACCCCGAATCCCTCGAATATGCTCTTGTCGCCGAAAAGCTCATCATTGCAGGTTCGCAGTCTTCCGACGCGAATTTCTCTTATTTTTCGGCCTCAGTCAGGAGCGCCAATTTCAGCCTTCGTTTTGACGACGGCTTGACGCCGCTCCATTTCGCGGCCAGGGAAGGCCAGCTCGGCTTCATCGCCTATCTCTTCCAGAAAAAAGCCGATCCCGACGCGAAGAGCGCTTCCGGCGCGACGCCGCTGCATGAAGCCATCAGGGCAGGGAAAATCGATGCTGCCAAAGCTCTGATTGCGGCCGGTGCAGACGTTAACGCCCGCGACGCCAAAGGGAATTCGGCGATGCACCTGTTCATGCCCCTGAATTCCAGGCAGGCGGGCGTTGAGCTGCTGCTCTCGGCAAAAGCCGATCCGAACATCAAGGATGATTACGGCGATGCTCCGTTGCACGTCGCCATCGCGCTGAACATGGGCGTCCCCTTCATCGCGGTGCTACTGAAGGGTGGAGCCGACCCGAATATCAGGAATACAGCCGGGAGGACACCCCTGCATTCGGCGGTCGAGCGCGACAGACCGGAATATGTCCCTACCCTCCTTGATAAGGGAGCCAACATCTTCGCTGCCGATGACGCGGGGAGCACGCCATTCGACCTTGCGCTCAAGTCCGGCGGGAACGTACTCCAAGCGATGATAACCGCCGCGACCGTAGCGATGAGCGACAACGTGGGGAACACGCCCCTTCACGTGGCTGTCGCTGCCGGAGCTCCTTCAAAGATCGTCGCGTTAATACTGGACAGGAAAGCCGCGGTCAACGCGCGGAACAAGAGCGGAGATACGCCTCTGCACTTGGCCGTCGCGGATGATTCCCGGGAACTCGGCGAATTGCTCATCGCGCGCGGCGCGGATATATTTGCGACCAATGCCGCGGGGAAAAGCCCGTTGTACCTCGCTGGCCACACTCCGGCCGGCTTCCTGGAATGGATGCTCAATTCCACGACGATCGAAGCCCGCGACGGCCTGGGAAACGGGATGCTCCATTTCGCGGCAGGTTGGAAACTCGAGGCGGCCATTCCTTCCATTATACAGAAGGGCGCCGATCCGAATGCCCAAAATGCCACAGGAGAGACTCCGATCTTCTCGGCGGTCAAGGCCGATTCGCCCGCCACCATCGCCGTGCTCATCAAGAACGGCGCCGACTCCGCGTCCCGAGACGCGCTCGGGAACACGTCCCTGCACGCCGCCGTCAGATGGAACGCAAAATCTTCCGCCCTAGCCCTACTCGCCCAGGGTGCTGATCCGAATGCCCGCAATCTCGCTGGCAAGATGCCTTTGCACGACGCTGTCCGTCTGGGTATCGTGGATCTCGAAAAAGTTCTCGTCAATGGAGGCGCGAAGCTCGAGGGCAGAGATTTGAAGGGCGCGACGCCTCTCATGGAAGCCGTTTCCGCGGGAAGCCTCTCCGCGACCGAACGGCTTCTTGAGCGTGGAGCGAACCCGACCGCCAGGAATATGCAGGGCGACACGCCCCTTCATGTCAGCGTCGCCGCCGGCAGAACGGATATCGCGAAGCTCCTCCTGTCGATAGGTACCTCCATCCATGCCGAAAATTCCTTCGGAATGTCTCCGTTGAAATCGGCCCTCTCGGCCGGCCCCGAGATGACCACGCTTCTGTTGACGAAAGACAGGATCGACGCCGCGAACGATCTCGGCAAGACTCCGCTCCACATCGCTTTGGAAGAAGGCGCCGATTTGCAGGCGATTCGGACGATAGTCAATCTTGGAGCCAGAGTCTCGGATCCCGATTTCCACGGCCGTACGCCGCTCCGCATAGCCGTCGGTATGGGTAAACTGGAGGAATCGCGCCTTCTCGTGGATGCCGGTTCTGATGTCTTCGCACAAGCGGACGACGGGGAATCACCCGCCACCCTCGCGATAGTCGCAGGAACGCAGGCAGTGAAAGCCCTCTTCGACGGAACCGCGATATCGGCGAAAGACGCGATCGGCTACACGCCGCTCCACTATGCGGCATTCAGGGGAAAAAGCGATGTAGTGAAGATCCTTATCGAGCTCGGAGCCGTAAAATCCGCGCGGAACGTAGCCGGCGAATCGCCCGCCGACCTGGCGCATCGTTGGGGACTTGTCGAGAACGAAAAACTTCTCCGGTAGCCTGAAGCGAAGTCAGTTGCGGGTGATTTCTTCAGGACAATGCGCTCAGGCTTTCTTGCTCGAATCCTCGCGCTTCCGATGGTCGGATTCGAGCTTGGTCGCCCAGATCTCCGCCTTCTTCTTGACGGTCTCCGCTTCTTCCCTATCGCCGACGAGGATATGAATACGCTTGAGGGCTCCGAGAAATGCGATCGCCTGCTTGAAATCGTCAATCCTGTTGGTCGACAACTCATATTTTTCCCGATAGCGGTCAGCCGCCTGCATCAGGAGCTTCTTCATGGTCCGTAAATGATAGACCGTGGCTTCATAATCGGGCGAACGCGGATCCAGGTTCACGACCGCATTCTTCAGATCGAAGATGTTCTTGGAAATAGCCGCGAACCGCGCCTCCAGTTCGACGAAGGACCATTTCCATTTGGTATTGTCACCGTACGCATCTTCCACCAGGCGAATTGCGAGCCCCAATTTACGGACTAGCGCATATCGCCGGGCAGCGTCGAAAGCGGAGATTTCTGCGACTTTGTCTTCGTAATCCGAGAAGGGAGCATCCACAAGCCCGGTAACGATTTCCTCCAGGTAGATCACGCTCTTGTACAGTGCTTTCCTGGCCTCGTTGAGGGCGTCCTCATTCCGGCCGCCCAGCATCGCGGCGGATATGCCGTTCATGACTATTAAATTGGAAGAAAGGTTCAGCATTTCATCGGCGAGAATCAGCTTCTTGTATGCGGCGCCGTTCGGATCCTTTTCCAAGACACCGAGTATGCTTTTTTCACGCAGAAGGATCGCGTCGACCGCCTCCTTGAAGCGCTTCGATTTCTCGAGGTATGCGTTGCGATCTTCGCTCGTAACTTTCGACATCCGTTCAGCTCCGCTGCCCGTACCTGACGAGCAATTCGTCCGCATGCGCCAAGGCGGCATTTCCCGCCGAATCGCCCGCAAGCATTCGGGCTATCTCTTCCCGCCTGCGGCCCTTGTCGACGGGCGATAAGATAGTGGTTGTGCGATTGCCTTCGACAATCTTTTCGACCATTAAATGATTATCGGCTCGAACAGCGATGCTCGCAAGGTGCGTAATGCAGAAGATTTGCTTATGCTTGCCGATCTCGGCAAGATGCTTTCCTACGGCGAGGGCGACTTCCCCTCCGATTCCGGTATCGATTTCGTCGAAAACCAAGGTTTCTATGGTATCCGAATCCGCCAAGACCGTTTTCACCGCCAGCATGACGCGGGAAAGTTCACCGCCGGAAGCGATCCGGACGAGTTCGCGCAGGGGTTCGCCGATGTTGGGGGAAATCAGGAACTGAACCTCATCAGCGCCCCATTGGTTGCAGACGCGCGATCCCTGCCCCTTGGGTTGCACGGAGACGGAAAAACGCGATTTGGGCATGCCGAGGGTCGCCAGGATCGAAGTAATGCGCTCGCCCAACGTCAAGGCCGCCGCGACTCGCTTTTCCCTTATGGTAGCCGCTCTGCGGGAAACTTCCTTTTCCAGTTCGGCGAGCCTTTTCTCCAATTCGGTCCGATCAGCTTCAGCGCGCCCGAGCGCTTCTATTTCCGCGGCTGCCGATGCGGCATATTCAAGAATTTCTTCCTCGGTCCGGCCGTATTTCTTTTTTAACCTGAAAAGGAGCGCCAGACGCTCTTCCACGGCCTCAAGACGCTCGGGATCATGGCGCAAGTCATCCTTGTACGCGCGCAGCTGGTTGAAGGCATCCTCGGCCTCGTAGAACAGATCCGACACGCGCTTGGCGATCGGCGCCAGGGCTGTATCCATCCCCTCGGCCGCATCCAATTGGGCCTTCGCCTTGCGCAGGGCGAGCAAGGCCGAACCTTCATCTTCGAACAGCAAACCGGCGGCGGAGCCGACCCCGGCGGCGAGTTTATCGAAATCCGCAAGGCGTTTCGCCTCGGCTTCAAGGGCCTCGCCTTCGCCTTGGAATAAGGCTGCACGCCCGATTTCTTCCACCGCATGGGCGAGGATCTCCGCCTTGTCGTCCCGCCCCTTTTCCGCTGCGGCGAGAGCTTCAAGCTCTTCCCGGCCTTCGCAGAGCGCATAGAAGCGGTCGGTAAACTCCTTGACTTCACCCTCGATCCCGGCGAAGCGGTCCAAGTAACGGCGATGGGTATCGATCCTGAGCAAGGCTTGATGCTCATGCTGCCCATGTATGTCGAACAGGAAGGAAGTGAGCAAGGCGAGCTCGCTTCTCGATACGGGGGTTTCCTGCACGTACGCGCTGCCCCTGTTGGAACGCTTCAGAACCCGACGCAGTACGATTCTCCCGTCCTCACTACCGATACCTTTCTCCGCCAGCCAGGTTTGGGCATCCGCATTGTCCGCACCGATGAGGATGACGCCCGAGACGCTCGTTTCATCGCTTCCGGTCCGAATAATATCGATATCGGCCTTGGCCCCGAGAAGAAAGCTCAAAGCACCGATTATGATGGATTTTCCCGCACCGGTCTCTCCGGTGACAATATTCAAGCCGGAATCGAATTCCACCGAAAGCCGATCGATCAGCGCGAAATCGCGGATGACCAGTTCTTCAAGCATCGGGACCTCCCGACCAATTCAGCTTGGAGCGGAGCGCCGTAAAAAACTCGCCGCGATCCGAAGCCACGAGCATCGCCTTTTTCGGCGCCTTGCGAACGTTCAAGGCATCACCGGGCTCGAGGGGAACCACGATCTGGCCGTCGATCGTCAGGATCACGGCGCTGCGTTGTTCGGCCTCAACATCAATCCTGAGATCGCCCGTCGCAGGAATGACGATCGGCCGGTTCGAAAGGGTGAAGGGACAGACTGGATTGAGGATTATGGCTTCCATCTCAGGGTCAAGGATGGGGCCCCCCGCAGCAACGGAATAGGCGGTGGATCCGGTCGGCGTGGCCAAGATGAGGCCATCGGCCCGGTAGCGACCGAGCCTTATGGAATCCATCGTCGCGTCCAGGCGGATGATCTTGGAAATGCCGCTGGCCGATACTACAGCGTCATTGAGGCAGGAAAATGAATATATCTGGCATCCGGCTCTTTCGACTCGGACGTCAAGCATCAGTCGGGATGATACGGACGCGCTCCCGTCGATCCAGGCATTGAAGGAGCGTCGCCAGCCGTCGCGATGCACGGAGGCGATAAAGCCGAGGGTTCCCAGATTAATCGGCAGGATGGGTATGCCCCGCCCCGACAACTCACGCGCGGCGAAAAGCACGGTGCCGTCGCCTCCGAGGGAGAATACGATATCGTAATCACCGCCGGGTGAGCTCTCCGGCTTTCCCTCGAAGGCGAAAGTGTCGACGAAGTACCCTTCTTCGCCCAAGTCCCGCACTATGCCGCGCATCAATTCGCGGGAATCGTCCTTGTGGAGGTTGACGACCAGCAGGATACGGGCGCTCTTCTTGGGCATTGTTCCGCTTCCGTCTAGGGAAGGGTCGCGAGAACCCTCGCGACTTTCGCAACTTGGGTCTTGCCGAGCCGCGGATACAGGGGGAAGACCAAGGTCCGAAGCGCCAGCGAAACGGCGACCGGGCACGCCTGGTGCTCTAATGGACGCTTCTGCACCACGCTGTCCTCAAAGGCCATTTCCGCGAAAACTTCTTTTTTGACCGAATAGATCCTGGCGTCCTTCGCCCCCGTGTCCAATACGAGGGGGAAGGCATAGTAGTTGTATTCTGCGTCTCCAATCTGGGCAAGCCTGCGATGACGGGTTCTGAGCGAGGACTGCGTATAGATCGACGCGATCTCTTTGCGTTTTTCGAAATTCCGTTCAGCTTCCTTGAACTGGACCGTTGCCAAGGCAGCATTCATATCCGGAAGCCGATATTCCATCGGGAGATCGCCGTAACGTTTAAGTACCGTCGACTCCCGCTTTCCGGAAGCGTACAGCAGAGCGCCGCCCCCTGCAGTCAAGATATCCCGTTCTTCAAGGCCGAGTATCGTGAATACCCCGAAGGAACCGGCGCGGCGGTCTTGCCAATTGGATCCATAACTTCTGGAGCAATCCTCGATGACAGGAAGCCCCAATTCAATAATGGCGGCCACATCGGGGACTATACCGAGCGAATGGTGCACTATCACGGCCCGGGCTTTCTCCCCGATCGCCTTCCGGACGCTTTCCTGAGTAACGGCTCCCGAACTCTCGTCCACATCACAATAAACGGCTTTCAGCTTGAGCGCTTCGAGCACATAGGCGTAATAGGCTGGCGACAGGGCTGAAAGGACTACTTCGCTCCCCGGTTCCAGATCCAGGGCGCCCAAAGCGAGCCGCAAGGCCGTTTCAGGGCTCCGAAGGCCGATCGCGGATTCAAAACCAATATATTCCTGTGCTATTTGCAGGAGGCGAACCGATATTTCCCCGGGACCGACCCGCTCCCCAACCATGGTAGTGAGAACCGCATCCATCTCCTTCCTGCGGATAGTCGGAGAATACGCTTCGATTTTCATTCGATTCCTTTCGGGGACGATCGGCTCAGCTTTTCAACTCGCTAATCTTTTGAAGTTCCCTTGGATTAAAAAGCTTCCGTATGTCGAGTATGATGAGATAGCCCTGCTCTTGATGGACGACGCCTTGAATGTATTCTGCTCCGATTCCTGTCAACATCTGCGGCGGCGGCTGGATCTTGGCTGAATCCACCGTAACCACACGCGCAACCTTGTCGATAATTACTCCGAGCTTCATCCCATCAAGATCGATGATTATGAATCCGGACAGCAGATCGTCTTCGTCGGCCAGGACGGGTTTCTTTAGGTGGAACCGTCGGTGAAGATTGATAATGGGAATGATTTCGCTTCTGAGGTTAAAAATGCCTTCTACATAGGAAGGAGCGTTTGGTATCGGCCGGATATCCTGGACGCGAACGATTTCCTTGACGTCCATGATATCGATACCGTACAGCTCCTCGCCGAGCTGAAACGTCACCAGCTGATACTGATATTCCTTTTCCGCCATTGTCTCTCCCCTACCGGCCGTTCGTTCCTCGTTGGTCCGTTCAGGATACTTTACTATTGATCGGGCGTTTCTTCAAGCAAGATCGATATTTGCGCAGAAATAAAAAAAAGCCTGGCGATTACCTACTTTCCCGCACCTCGAGGGCGCAGTATCATCGGCGTGGGAGGGCTTGACTTCCGTGTTCGGAATGGGAACGGGTATGTCTCCTCCACCATTATCACCAGGCATTGATTACGCATGCAAAGACCATGGGCCGCGCCTGCGGACTTTTCGTCCGGGCGCACCCGCAGGACAGAGGGGGATATCAAACCGGCAGG
>DPXI01000024.1:0-57418 GCA_003527485.1 Treponema sp.
TCGTCGCCGAAACCGGCCGCCATGAACGCGTCCTCTTGGGCGCGGGCATGGACGAGGAGTACGTCGGCGTCTCCCTTTTCTCCGAGTTTGATCGCGGCTCCGGTCCCGACGGCGACGACGTCGACGGTAAGTCCCGTTTTTTTCTCGAAAACCGGGAGCAGGAGGGAAAGGAGTCCCGATTGTTCGGTGCTGGTGGTCGTGGCGAGCTTCAGGCGATTCTGGGCGGATAGGGGCAGGGCTGACAGAAAACAGGCGGCCAGGACGGATACGATCGAAATTCGACGGATAACCGCGTTCATGTTCGTGCTCCTTCTCAAGATGGAGGGCCCGGACGTTTCCATACGGACCTTCGGCTCGTTCGCCGTATGGCGATCGGCCTCGACCATGTTCCGTGGCTTCCGATGTCGGATCGGGCGTTAGGAAACATGGTTCGGAGTTGAATTCTCGTGCTGTCTTAATTAGGTGCCAGGGTTCTTTTCGTGAATGCCGTCTCCTCCTTTCCCGGGGCGGTCGGCCGCCGGAGATCCAAGATTTCGAAATCGTTTTCAAGGAGGTCCACGACAAGCAACCTCCGTCTCAGCCTTTCTCCCCGGCCGAGGAGCACCTTGACCGCTTCCGCGGTTTGCAGCGCGGCGACGGCGGCCGGACCGAAGGAAAAATTACCCAGCCGCGCCTCTATCCCGCGGTCCCGGCCTTCGGCGCCCGAATTCCGGCCATAGACTTCGTCCAGGGTCCGGTCTCCGGGGAAAACGGACGTCACCTGGCCGTACCAGCCGGCGACCGCTCCATGCACCAAGGGAATGCCCAAAATTTCCGCGGTTTCCTGCAGCGCGAAACGGGACGGGATGCCGTCCACGGCGTCCATGATGAGGTCCGCGCCGCGAAGGAGATCCGGGCCGTTCTCCGCGTCTATGCGGAGGGGCAGGGCGCGGAAAGCGACCAGTGGGTTGACCAGGGCCATACGCTTCTTCGCCGCTTCGGCCTTATTGTCTCCAATATTGATAGCGTCGGACAGGATTTGCCGGTTCAGGTTCGATTCCTCGAAAAAATCGCCGTCCGCCGCGATGAGTGAGCCCACGCCGAGGCGTCCCAGATATTCCAGCAGGTAGCCGCCCAGCCCTCCGCATCCGACGACCGCGACCGTCCGCGAAGCGAGCGCATCGACCTCGGACTCCGACAATGCGTTCAGGTTGCGTTCGTAGCGCGCCAGCATCATCCGCCTCCGACGGGCGGAAACACCGAAACCCGGTCGCCGTCCGCCAGCGCGTCGTCCAGACGTCCGTCCCTGCCGTTCACCAGCAGTATCGCCACATCCTTCACGTCGATGCCGAGCCGAGCCGCCAGGTCGCGCGGGGTGGCCTCGTTATTGGCCTCAAGTTCGAGCTCTTTGCCCCTGCCTTCGCGCAAGGTGGCGAAAAGCCGTACGGTGATCGTCATTTCGCCTCCTCGATCACGGGCAGCGCATGAAGCCGCGCGCCCACAGGCAGTCCGCGCAGGACGGAGAGCCCGACCAGCAATCCGCCGTGGTGTCGGCGGCCATATTGCATCCTTCCAGCAGATCGCAATCCGGGCAGGAAGGGTATCTATTCTCGATCAGCGTTCTTCTGTACGCCGCGTACGCGGGGGATTCCCAGATGGATTCCAACGAGGCGTCGGCGATATTCCCGAACGAATGCTTGAACACCTTCTTTTCGCGGCCGAAAACGAATTCGGTTCCGTCGTGCGAGAATCGGTAACAAGGAACCACATCGCCGATGGCGTCGACGTAGCACGCCCCGTCTTCCGCGAAGGAGCAGCGGCGTTCGGTTTTCAGTTCCAGCGGCGGGAGGAGGACGCTCACCCCGCGCCGTCTCGCGCGTTGACGGGCTCGCTCGTACAGATCGCGCGTTCCCGGTTTTTCAAAGCGTCCGTACAGGACGGTTTCAGCGCTCGCGGCGTCCTGGGGGAGCAGGTGGGAGACGACGACGACATCCACGCCGATATCGCCCGCCAGGTCGATGACCCCCGGAAGGTCGTCCGAGTTCATCGCGCTCAATACGAATTGCAGCTCGATGCGCGGCGTTGCTTTTCCGGTCTCCGCGCGCATGGCGGTCAGCTTTCGGACGGAGGCGACGACGGCCGCCAATTCCGCCCCCCTGATCCGCTTGAAGGCGTCCTCAAGGCCGTCCACCGATAACACGACGAGAGAAGCGTGCTCGGCGAGGGCCCGAAGGACGGAATCGTCCAAGGCGATTCCGTTGGTGGTGACGATGATGTCCTTACCCGGGAAGGACGACAAAGCTTCAAGGATGAGCGGCGAGCTCGTCGGTTCTCCGATCCCGCCCAGCAAAACCGTCCGCAACTCGGGTGAGCGGCGGACGGCCTCAGTGATGCGGGCGAAAGTCCCCGCAGACATTTCCAGCGGGCTTTCCGTCCAGGCGCGCCGGTAGCAGATCGCGCAGTCCAAATTGCAGGCTGCGGTCAGTTCCAGGTACAATTTCCGCAGCTGCATCGCGATCTCTCCCGGCGCTCCTTCCTTTCCTTACGCTTCCACGCCCAGAGCGGCGAGTTTCTCCTTGGTCGGGATGCCGTTCGTTCCCCAGCCGCGGAGTTTGTAGTATTCGGGCAGGAGCTGGTCCAGCTTGTGCACCCAGCCTTTCGCGGGTCCTTCGGGCATGGGTTCTTTCAGCAAGCGCTTGGGAAGGGTGTCCTGATCCGCTCCGATGCCCGCGCTCAGGTTGAACATCCGTTCGATATTCCAGATCCGTTCGCCTGATGTGATGAAATCGGCTCCCGTCAAGGCGGTTCCGGCGACAGCGTTATAGAGATCCGCGTAATCGTCGGCGCCCATCGCGAAGGAGGTGAACAGGCACAGTCCGACCGAATCGATGGCAGCGGTGAAGTCCTGGAAAATTTTGGTCCAGTTGCTCTTCCCGTCGATGGCGAAGCGGTCCAGTTTTTCCGGAAGGCCGAGGATTTCGGGGCTGATCATGTAGCCTCGGACGTGGCAGCCGCCCCGGTTGGAGGTGGCGTATTGAATGCCTTGGCCTTGGATACCGCGCGGATCGTAGGCGGGAAGCTCCTGCTTCTTTACCGTCATGGATACCTCGGGAGCGCCGTACATTTCGCCGAGCCTGAAGGAGCCGAGGGCGAGCTTGGCGCCGAGCCCGGTTCCCGTGCCCATGCGCTTGGTCCATTCGACGATGGACGCCGCATTGCCGAATTCAAGAACGGGGCCGTCGCCGAAGTCGCTTTTCTTGATGAGCCCGCGCTGGTAGAGTTCCATGGCCGCGGCGAGCGTGGCGCCGGCGGAAATGGTGTCCAGTCCCATCTCGTTGCACCAATAATTGGCCTTGATGACTTCCTTGAGGTCGGAAATGCCGCAGTCGGCGCTGAAAGCCCAGATGGTTTCGTATTCGGGTCCGCCGCCTTTCACTTCGTCCACTTCGCAGTAGCGTCCGCATGCGATGGGGCAGCGGAAGCAGGGATCCTTTTTCTTGAGGTATTTCGCGGCGAGGGTTTCGCCCGAGATTTCTTCAGCGGCGGGGAAGACGCCTTCCTGGAAGTTGTTGGTCGGAAATACGCCGTTCTCGTTGATGATGTTCACGAGAACCGCCGTGCCGTAGGCCGGGAGTCCGGAGCCGGTGACGCCGTTCTCCTTGATTTTCTTCATGCAGCGGGTGAAGGCTTCTTTGAGTTTGGCGTCATCGGCGACGGCGACTTTGCCGGTTCCCCTGACGACGACGGCCTTGAGGTTCTTGGACCCCATGACGGCGCCGACGCCCGAACGGCCGGCCGCGCGCCAACGATCGTTCATGATCGAAGCGAGCAAAGAGAGCTTTTCTCCCGCGGGTCCGATGGTCACGACACGGCATTTTTCTCCGTGGCGTTTTTCAAGCATGTCAGTGGTCTCGAAGACGAGTTTGCCCCAGAGGTCTCCCGCGTCCTTCAGCTCCACCTTCGCGTCCTCGATCACGAGGTATTTGGGCGTCGCCGCTTTACCCTCGAATATGATCGCGTCGTAGCCGGCGAACTTCAGTTCCGCGCCGAAGAAGCCGCCCGAGTTCGAGCTGGCGACGGTTCCGGTGAGAGGGGATTTCGTGACGGCCATATAGCGGCCGCCGGTCGGCGTGCTGGTTCCCGTGAGCGGTCCGGTGACGAACATCAGCTTGTTGGCGGGACTCAACGCGTCGATCTTGGGATCGATCTCCTTCATGAGCATCGCAGTCCCCAACCCGCGCCCGCCGATGTACTTTTTCGCCAGGTCATGGTCAAGGCTCTCCGTCTTGATGGTGCCCTTGCTCAGATCGATTCTGAGCACTTTTCCCGTGTATCCGGTCATACTGTCCTCCCCTTTATTAAGGTTCATATAACTAAGCATGAACCGTGCCAAGGTTTTAAGTATATTTCAGATAAAGAAATACTTTTGATAGATATTAGGTACTAGCCTGACTGTTTCAGAATGGGACGGCGGTTGCCGCCAAATGCTGTTCCGATTCGGAACATTGACCCATATCGGAACAATCGATGTCCAGGGCTTCGATCTTGCGATAGAGCGTCGTCCTTCCGATTCCGAGGATGCGCGCGGCGACGCTCATATTGCCCTTATTGATGCTCAGAACCCGCCCGATATGGCGGCGTTCCATTTCCTCAAGGCTGAGGATCTCCGCTTCCCGAACGATTTCACCGCCGCGGTACGACGTCATCTCGATTATCGTGCGCTGCGTTTCCTTGCCTTTTCGCGTCGGGAAGGCGACGAGAGCCTCCGCATTGATGATAAGCTCGACGAGGTTCTCCAATTCCCGGACGTTGCCCGGCCATTCGTAATCCATGAGCGTGCGCAGGTAGGGTAACGGCAGGCGGATCGGTTTCTTGTTGAGCCTCCGCGAAACCCGGTCCATGAAATAATCGATAAGGACGGGCAAATCGCTTTTCCTTTCGCGGAGCGGCGGAAGCACGAGCGGCAATACGTTCAGGCGGTAATACAGGTCTTTACGGAAATTGCCGCTCTCCACTTCCTCGTGGAGATCCTTGTTGGTCGCGGCGATGAGCCGGACGCTCACGGGAATGTCGTGCGTCCCGCCGATGCGGCAAACGGTTCCTTCTTCGATCACCCGGAGCAGGCGGGTCTGCAGGTCCAGCGGCATTTCGCCGATTTCGTCCAGGAACAGGGTTCCGCCGTCCGCTATTTCGAACTTGCCCGGCTGGCCGGATCGTTTGGCCCCGGTGAAGGCTCCTTCGTCGTAGCCGAAGAGTTCGGATTCGATCAGCGTCCTCGGCAAGGCGCCGCAATTGATGGCGATGAACGCCTCTTCCTTCCTGTCGCTCTGGTTGTGCATCGCCTGCGCGAACAATTCCTTGCCGGTTCCGCTTTCGCCCAGGATGAGGACGGTCGAGCGGCTGTCCGCCGTCTTCTTGGCGAACTCGACCGCGCGCAGGAAGGATTTGTCGCGCCCGATGATCTTCTCGAAAGTATAGATCGCTTGGCGGCCCATGATCTTGTTGGCCAATTTCCGGACTCTGCGCAACTCCTTGAAAACGAGGATGACGTCTTTCGTTTCTCCCTGCGGGTCGAAAATCGGGTACGCGCTCAGGCTGTACCGGATTTTATTCCGTTGGGCGTTCACCGCGACGTCCTCTTCCTGGAAGGGATGTTTCGCCCTGAAGGCTTCCTTGATTTTTTCCCAGCCCTCGAACAGCTGCCAAGCCTTCATCCGGCGCATTTCCGGAATCTCATAGCCGAACATTTCGGCCGCCTGCTTGCTCACCGTTTTTATCGTTCCGTCCAAATCCGTCGTCAGGATGCCGGCGCTCAGGGAATCTATGATCGTTTCCGTGTACTGCTTGGAAAGGGAGAGCTCCTCGTTGTAGCGCTCGATGCGGAGGATTTTTTCTATGGCGTCGACCGCGGCGACGACCATCCCCAAGGTATGCGAATGGACGTTCGCGCAATTCCCGGTCAGATCCAGGGCCCCGATGACCTTCCCGTCGGCGTCGCGGATCGGCGCTCCCGAGCAGGTCCAGCGATGGTAGGATTCGATGAAGTGTTCGGTTCCGGAAACCTGGACGGGCATGTTTTCGGTAAGCGCGGTCCCCATCGCGTTGGTGCCGATGCTGCGCTCGTCCATATACGCGCCGGGAATCATCTTGATATCGAAAGCGCGGGAAAGTATGTCCTCGTCACCGATGACCTTGAGGATGCAACCTTCCTCGTCGGTGAGGATGGCGAAGAAGCCCGACCCCTTCACGAAGCCGTAGAGCTGGTTGACGAAGGGTTCTGTCGCCACGATGAGGTCCCGTTTGGATTCGAGCCTTTCCGTAAGTTCGGGGCCGCGCAGGATCCGGGTGCTGTATACGCGGTCCAGCTCTATCCCGTAGTTCCTGCACCGTTCATGCGAACGCGCGATATATTCCCGATGTCCAAGATCGTCGCTGTGGGAGGCCATGGCTCGCTCCTAAACTTTCTCTACCGCTTGACCGGTTCGCACATCTCCGCTTTCCAGCACGCGGGCGAAAACGCTCTCACGCGCAAGTACGCAGGGTCCTTCGCGCTGCAAGGCTTCGCATTCCGGGTAGCAATCTTTCCCTATGCGTTCGATCTCAATTACGGCGTCGGCCATCCGGAGGCGTTCCCCGACGCGCAATTCTGAAGCTTCCATTCCATCTATTTCCAAATTCGGGGAGAATTTAGGCGAGCATAGACCATCGCGCGCGCGCGCCGCGCCGGCTTCCATGGATAGGAGGCTCACCTGCCTTGTCGGTTTTCCCGCGCCCGCGTCTCCCTCGATGCCGAAACCGGCGATGAGGCGAATCGATTCCGCTTTTTCGGCGGGTACGCTCTTGGCGAGTTTCTTCCTCAATTCGTTGATCCGCATCCCGCACCGCCTCATGTGTTCCGATTCGGTACAGTAGTATTGAACTGAAAAGTCAAATTTGTCAAATTTAGTTTTAATAATTTTTGCAAAGGACATGTAAGCGATCAGCTATCCCTCTTCTGCCATCAAAGAGCCGGAAATTTGACAGCCGGCGATCGATCAAGCGATACTTTTTTATGTTCGCCTTCATAAAACGAATTAGTGCGGCCGATCGGCCTGCTATGGATATTGGGGGATATGTCTTTAAATAGAAAGAAGTTAATAAATTAGTACCTGTGGTCCTTGCCCTGATGCGAAATAGCCTGAAAAAAGTTGAGCGGCTGGAGAGGAGGCGAACTTTGCAGGAAGGCAGAGAAGCCGGGAAAGTGCAGGAACCAAAAACCATCCTGCTTGTCGAGGACGAAGCTATCATCGCAATGGCCCAAATGATGGTTCTCAAGCGATTCGGCTATGCGGCCCTTAGCGCGGGCACGGGCGAAAAAGCGGTGGACCTCGCCTGCGGGAACGAAGCGATAAGCCTCGTGCTGATGGATATAGACCTCGGCCTTGGGATCGACGGAACCGAAGCCGCGCGGCGGATCCTCACGAATCGGAACATACCTATAGTCTTCCTCACATCGCACTCGGAAAGGGAAATGGTGGAGAAAGTTCGCGGCATCACGCGATACGGCTACGTCATTAAAAACTCCGGGGATTTCGTTCTTCAATCCTCCATCGAGATGGCGTTCGAGCTTTTCGACGCGCATGAACGGACCAAGGGACAGGAGGCGGAACTGGAGGCGATATACGAGAATACGCCCGTCATCATGGCTCTCCTGGACGAGGATCGCAGAGTATACAAGGCGAATCATTCCGCTGCCCGATTCACCGGAATTCCCGTCAAGAACATGATCGGACTGCGAATCGGCGAGGCGTTGGGCTGCCTCAACGCGATGGAGGTTCCCGAGGGATGCGGGTTCGGCAAGAACTGCTCCGTTTGCACATTGCGCAATACCGTTCTGGACAAGTTCGAGGCCGGAACCGGTCAGGAGAATGTCGCCGTTTCCCTTCCGTTCATGGTGGACGGAGCCCGCGTCAACTACCAATTCATCCTTTCGACCAAGATCTTGCGCATATTCGGCAGACCCTTGGCGCTCGTCAGCCTGATGGACGTCTCGGAGCTTGCCTATCTGAACCGGAAACTGCGGATGCTCAGCGACTCGAACCAGGCGCTCATCCGTTTTTCCGATGAATCCGCATTGTTGAATGAAGTGTGCCGTATCATCGTTGGCGTCGGCGGCTACCGTACGGTCTGGGTCGGCTTCGCGGAGCAGGACGCGGACAAAACGCTTCGGCCGGTGGCCAAGGCGGGCGACGAAGCGGTCTTTATAGATGGCCTCCGGATGACCTGGGCCGATACCGAAAAAGGACAAAGCCCCGGAGGGATTGCGATTCGTACGGGGAAACCGTATTTGGTGCGCGATATTCCCGGCGAATCGACTTTCGCGCCATGGAGGGAAAACGCCGTCCGGCACGGTTACAATTCGGTCCTCGTTCTGCCGCTGATCGGCGAAGGGAACACCATCGGCGTGATCGGTATCCATTCAGCGGAAGTCGATGCTTTCGATGCCGGGGAAATCGCGATCTTGATGGAGCTGTCCGGAGACCTGTCTTTCGGCATCACGGCGCTGCGGACGCGGGCGAAACGCGATCAGGCCGAAGCCGCGCTGAAAGTCCAGTACTCGATGCTGCGCGGAATAATCGACGGTCCGGATGCGCTCATCTTTTCCGTCGATAGGCATTACCGCTATACGAGTTTCAACAAGGGTCATGAGGCCGTCATGCGCGCGATCTACGGAGCGCGGATCGAAATCGGTCATGACCTTTTTGAATACATGACCGTACCGGCGGATCAGGTAAAGGCCAGGGGCAACATCGATCGGGCTCTCAAGGGAGAGCGGCTGCTCGAGGAGGCCCCTTCCGGAGAAGACCGCCTTTCGCGAAGATATTTCCAGGTATCCCATGGGCCTATCAGGGCGGAATCGGGTGAAATCATCGGCGTCGCCGTATTCGCGCAGGATATCACCGAGAGGAGACGGGCTGAAGATCAAGTGCGGTATCTCGCCCGCGTCTACGCGACTCTCAGCCAAGTGAACCAGGCGATCGTCCGCGAATTTCGCCGTGACGCCCTGTTCGACAAGATCTGCGGAATAGCCCTGGAGTTCGGGGAATTCCACTCCGCCTGGATCGGCGAGTTGGGGACTACCGGAATGCGAGTCGAAGTCGTTTCCCGCGCTGGACCGATGCACGGCTCCGTACTTTCCGAGGACAAAATCGCGGATATCCGCTCGGGTAAAACGATAATCACCGAGGAGGCTGGTGACGGGTTCCGCTCTTTCGCGGCTATTCCGATCAAACTGAGGGGCGAAGCCATCTGGATGTTTTGTCTCTTCGCGACGGAAGCAGGTTTCTTTGACGACGAGGAAAGGCGGCTGCTGGAGGAGATCGGTTTGGACATCTCCTTCGCACTGGATACGATGGAATTGGAAAACGAACGTACCAAAGCGGAGCGGGAGCTGCATAAGCTCAATGAGGAGCTCGAGCGGCGCGTGCAGGACCGCACCGCGGAACTTGAACGGAAGAACGCCGATCTGCGAAGAATGAATCGCCTGTTCGTCGGACGTGAACTGCAGATGATCGAATTGAAAAAAAGGCTGAAGGAATCGGGATGTCAGGAGACGGAGAATGAGGAAACGGCGAACGGTTACTGACGCGAGGAGGATGGAAGGGTGCGCGAAGCGATACGGGCATACAACGACGCCGTCTTGGACACCGATCGGAACCAGGCGCTGAAAGTCGTCCATTCGGCCCTCGGGTATATAATGAACCCGATAAGCGAAAACCAGGGCGTCAGCCTGAGCCGGAATGGTCACGACAATCTCCGGAATATTTTCCGAGTCGGCAAGGAAGCGTTTCTCTTTGGATGCAAAAAAAATTTTCGCGCAGGACGGTCGCCCGACCTGTGCCTGCGTCCCTGTGTCCATGATATTGCCGGCGGGTTCTTCGAAATTACATCCATCAAATGGCGGGAAAGGACAGCGCTATCACCTTTTCATTGCCGGTTACATTTGATTTCGGGAGTCCGGAGGAGCAATAATGACAAGCGACGGAATCGGTGAAATTGAGCATCTGAAGGATAAGGTTAATAAGCTTTCCCGGGATAAATCACAGCTTCAGCTGATCGCAAATATGATGAGCAAAATCGGCGCATCCCAGGGACTCGATGCGATTATTCGTACGATGCTGAGCGATATTATGGGCGTCATCGGGGGAATGAACAGCGTCATATTCTATTATCATATCGATGATGACCTATTCTGTGCGGATGCTTTGGGACAACAGAAAAAAATAGATAGGATGGACGACAACTTGGTGAAATCCGCGTTCGAACGTCGCCAGTCTATGGAGGCCGATGGCGAGTTTGTCGATACTGCGTTGATGGCGCCCGAATTTGCCAAAGCATACGCCTGGGCAGTTCCGTTGATAGCCGGAGACGACCTTGTCGGAGTTATCAAGCTGGAGGGGCAATATGTCGGGATGAACGACCTGCGCGAATCGCTTTCGGTATTCTTCTCTTTCGTTGCCGGTATCCTGAGGAATGAGATGCTCGGACATTCAAATCTGAAGAAGGCGAATGATCAGCTTAACGAGATGAACGCGGAAATATCGAACAGCAATCTCGCCTTGATGAATATCGTGGAGGATCTTAACGGGAAAACTTACGCATTAAAACGCGCGAATAAGAAATTGATGGAACTGGATCGTCTTAAATCAACGTTCATTGCCGCGATGAGTCATGAGCTTCGGACTCCCCTCAATTCGGTGATCGGTTATTCCTCAATACTCGGGGAAGGCTGGCTCGGACCGATGAATCCTGAACAAAAAGAAAATCTATCCATCATCAATCGATCGGGAAAGCTCCTATTGAATTTAATCAACAACGTGATCGATGTTTCCGAGATTGAGGCCGGTTCTATCGAAGCCCATTTTGAATCGTTCGATCTGCGCGAATTATTGGAGGAAGCCGCATCCTGCGTGGAGAATGATATACGGAAAAAAGGATTATTACTTCGTCTCGCGATCCAGCATCGCATCGTCATATCCGACAGACGACGTTTGCTGCAATGCGTGATCAACCTATTGGTCAATGCCGAGAAATTCACTGAACGGGGCGAGATCGCCTTATTGGCATCATCCGCCGAGATCCCGCTGCATGTGGCCATTTCGGTCAGCGATACCGGAATCGGGATAGCTCAAAGTGAAATTAGCAGACTATTCAAGCCTTTCGTAAGGCTGGATTCCCGTTTGAAAGTCAAAACGCCAGGCGCGGGATTGGGGTTGTATTTGACGAATAAATTGGTCAGCGAAATATTGGGAGGAGATATCCAATGTTCGAGCATTCTCGGAAAGGGAAGCGTATTCACATTACGGATTCCGGAGAAGCCAGATGAAAAAAGTCTTGGTGATTGAGGATAATTCAGATAATGCGAAACTCATCGGCTATGCTTTGAAGAGACACGGTTATGATGTAATTGTCGCTGACTCAGGTGTGAAAGGGATCGAACTGGCTCAGAACCAGATTTTCGCTTTCATTCTCATGGATATAGATTTGCCCGGCATAGATGGATTGGAGGCGACTAGCCGAATCCGGGGATCTATGGATCTCAGGGAAATTCCGATCATAGCCGTGACTTCTTACGCTATGGCGGGCGACGTCGCACGGATTGTCGCGGCGGGATGTACCGGTTATTTCGAGAAGCCTATAGATCCATTAACCATCGTGGACGATATTGAGTCATTAATTTCCCGGACAAGTAATGCGGCCGGTGAAAAAAGATGAAACATGTCTTATTGGGCATTTTTGTCGGAGTATTTTTCCTGAACGACTCTTTCGCTCAAGAATTGCATTCCGAAAAATTGAAATTCCTTGGGAATAAAAACATCGCACCCGTAGTCTATTTGCAAAATGGTGTTCCGGCGGGGGTCGCTGTCGATATCGTGCGCGCGCTGGAAAAACATATGCCGAAAGCAATCGAAATAGAAGTAATGGATTGGACCGAAGCCCAGAAATTAGTCGCCAAAGGGGAGGCCGATGCTCTTATCCAGATAAATCAGACGGAAGAACGGGTGAAGATATACGACTTTTCAGAATTGCTGTTGGAGTCGCAATTCTCCATATTTACGCGCGGAGACAAGATGGGGATCTCGGGACTATCCGGTCTTCGCGGACTACGGGTCGGTGTCGAAGCGGGCGGTTTGCCCGATCAAGTACTTAAAAATTCCCCGTTTATAAAATTAACGAAAATTCCTGATTTTATTGGAGGTTTCAAGCTTTTAAGGGAGGCCGAAATAGATGCAGTAATAGTTGACTACCGGGTCGGATCCTATATTCTGGCGGAAAACGATATCAGAAATATTAAGGTTAGCGGAGAACCGATCGCTATGTCCTACTCCGCGTTCGCTGTGAAAAAGGGAAATGCAAAGCTTCTGAATGATATAAATAATGCGTTGAAAATAATCAAAGAGGACGGAACGTATCAAAGCATAATTAATAAATGGACGCCGAAGGAAGGTGTTTTCCGGACGAAAGAACAAATCGATCGGATATTCTACAGCGCAGTCATTGTCGTTGTGTTCATGATGCTCCTGATAACGGTTGCGTGGACTGTGACGCTAATGCGGGAATTGAGAAGAAGAAGAAGAGCGGAAGAGAAACTAGGCGAACAATATTTTACATTGCTTGGCATCATCGACAACACTGACGCGCTCATCTATTCGGTGGATAGGAATTACCGTTACGCTTGTTTCAACCAAGGTCATGCGGATGCGATGAAAGCGTTCTGCGGAATGGATATCCAGAAAGGTCATAGTATATTGGAATATATTCCTGAATCAGTGAAACGTGAAAACGTTAAGCGCAATCTGGATCGTGCGCTGGTCGGAGAGAGGGTTCATATTGATGAATTCTGGTCAGAGCAATGCTTCCAAACGTCGTTCAGTCCAATATGCACCGATACGGAAATCATCGGAGTCGCGGTTTTCGCGCATGACATAAGCGAACGGGCGCGGAAGAATGAAGAACTATATCGGGCTAACCGCGAGCTGAAGGCGATCAGCGAATTTAACCAGATTCTGATGCGATCCGAAGACGAAGCGACCCTCCTCAAGGACGTTTGCCGAATAATATGCGACGGAGCCGGTTATCGCATGGCTTGGGTTGGGTATGCGGATAATGATGACGCGATGATAGTGCGACCTATGGCTTGGGCCGGATACGAAGAGGGCTACCTTTCAGATGCGAATATTACCTGGGCCAATACTGAATGGGGACGCGGCGCGAGCGGTTTGGCTATGCGGAACGGTGAAGGCGTTTCAATTGTTGATTTTGAAACAGATCCGCGAGCTATCCCTTGGCGGGATATCGCGCTGCGGCGAGGTTATCGATCCAGCGTAGCCCTTCCACTGAAGGACGAAAACTCGAAAGTGTTCGGCGTCCTGAATATCTATTCTTCCGTGCCAAACGCTTTCACGCCCGTCGAGATGCGCCTTTTAAGCGAATTGTCCGACGATTTGGCTTTCGGTATCGTCGTGCTTCGTGCACGCGCAGAATATAAAAAAACAGAAGAAAGCCTCAGGCGAATAAACGAACGGTTCCTTTTGGCGACTACTGCAGCCCGTGTCGGAGTTTGGGATTGGGACATCCGGAAAAACATACTTGTTTGGGACGATATCATGTACGAGCTGTACGGCGTAAGGCGGGAAGATTTCAACGGAGCCTATGAAGCCTGGCTGAAAGGTTTACACCCGGACGATAGAGCCGAGAGCGATGAAATATCGAGGCTGGCAAGACTCGGAAAACAAGAATACGATACTGAATTCAGGGTCATATGGCCGAACGGCATCATCCATTACCTGAAAGCATACGGGCAGATCGTCCGGGACGCAGATGGAATGCCATTGAGAATGACCGGCATCAATTTTGATATCACGGAACGCGTTGAGACGGAGAAAGAGCTGCGGAAACTGAACGAGGAACTTGAAAAGCGCGTCAAAGACAGAACCGTCGAACTGGAAAATGCGAATCTGGATCTTGAAAATATGAATCGGCTGTTCGTGGGCAGGGAATTGCGCATGAAAGAATTGAAGGCGAGGATCGCGAAGTTGGAAGGAGGGGTGTATGAATGACCGGAATAATCCCTTTTCAATGGGCTTTACGGATAATAGCTTCCCTGAGTCCCATCATATTTGTTTGATTTATGATAATGAGGAGCAACGACGGGAAATTGTATCCGAATATATTTCGGACGGTTTTAGGAACGGAGAGTTGATTAGGTATTTTTACGATACGACCGAACCTGAGACGGTACGATCATGGCTTTTGGAAATGGGCATGGAAATACCGGAATCAGATGATATCGGACCTTTGCGGATATCCTGCGCAGAGAAAGCTTATTGTATGGGCGGCTCATTCGATCCGCGAAAGATGATAGATTCCATGCCATCTCGTTACGATTCCGCAAAAAAAGCCGGTTTTAGCGGAACGCGGAGTTGCGGAGAAATGACTTGGGCGCTTAAAGGCATTTCCGGTTCCGATCGTTTGCTTGAATACGAAGCATTGATAAATACGATAGACAATCCGTTTCCTCATTCCGGAATGTGCCAATACGACGCCCGTCTTTTCGACGGAGCTACGATATTCAAAATACTCCAGGTTCATCCCTATATGATCGCGCACGGGCAGATCGTCAGGAATCCATTTTATATCAAGCCGCAGGAATTCATGGCGGAATGGAATCTGAAATAATGATGATGACTTCTCTGGAAAATAAGGAATATGGTGGAGATTTTGATGATCAAGGATGGCGCCGAGTTGATGCCCGTATTTTGGGACAAATACTCGCCGCTCAGAATGTCTTCTTCGTCCTGCCCGACGAGAGGAGAATCGCGGAATTCTTTTCTCAGGCAATGGCGGGAATCCCGGGTGTTGCATCCAGTCTGGTCCATTTATGGAATCGGACCGTCCCCGACGGAGTCGAAGGTAAAATCTGCGCAGAATGCACGTCGCATCGGAATGAGGACGGAGAAGATACGATCGTTTCGGGCGATTTAACTTCCGGAATGGCGGTGGACGGGGATGCGCGCGAGATACTGCTGAAGACCAACGAAAACGTATTCGGTTCTTTTGTTTTCCGTATCGATTCAAGCGGATCATTTGAACCGTATTGGCCATTTTTATGTAATCTGGCGAATTATGTCGCGCTTTCTCTGGAAAACAGAATGCAAAAAATTCTTTTGGAGGGCAAGAACCAAAAACTGGAAGAAATGAACCGTCTTTTCATCGGAAGGGAACTGCGCATGAAAGAATTGAAAGATAAGATCGCTGAACTTGAAAAAAAAGTCCACGCGGAGGATTAGGCGACATGAAACGGATTCGGATGTGTTTTCTTTTCTTGGTATTGACTTCCGTCTCCTGCACGAAAGAAAAAGAAATCATCGGACCCCGTTATGGTGCCGTGCCAAAATCAGGGGAAATCCCCATCTACAGTTTTGCCGTCCATCCTCTATATAATCCGCTGAAATTGATGAATACGTACCAGCCCCTTATCGACTATATCAATTCCCGGATGAATGATGTGGAGTTCCATTTGGAGGCGTCACGCGATTATGCCAACTTTGAAAAAAAATACCGTGATCGGAAGCCGGATGTTCTTCTTCCGAATCCATGGCAGACTCTCCAGGCGATGAAAGCCGGATACCATGTTGTCGCGATGGCGGGGGATCCAGCTGATTTTAAAGGAATATTCATTGTTCGGAGGGACGGTGATATCCGTCAGCCCTTGGATCTAAAAGGTAAGAGGGTCAGCTATCCATCCCCAACCGCTTTGGCGGCATGCATTATGCCGCAATATTTTTTATATTCGCATGGGATCGATGTCAATACGGATATCGATAGCCGATATGTCGGTTCCCAGGAATCATCCATCATGAATGCATATTTGAAGCAAACCTCGGCGGGAGCGACTTGGCCGCCGCCTTGGAGGGCTTTTCAGAAAGATCACCCGGAAGAAGCAGCTGAATTGAAAGTGATTTGGGAAACCGAACCGCTTGTCAATAATTCCGTCATGATACGCGATGACATCCCTGTGGATATTCAACGGCGTATAACGGATAACCTATCGAAGCTCCATGAGACTGCGGAGGGAAAGACGATACTTGAGGGCATGGAAACAGCGCGCTTCATAGTAGCTTCGGATAAAGATTACGACATCGTGCGTGCTTATGTGGAACGATTCGAGGAACTCGTCAGGAAGGTGGATGTCCGATGAATGGTCGAGACGCGAAAGGCTTTTTTTTTAGCACGATCCGCGGCCGCCTCATTCTGAGCGTAGCGGCCGTTAATGCGATATTGATGACGCTTTTCGTCGCCGACTTGACCTCGAGGCAGCGAGCCATTCTCTTGTATCAGCAAGAACAGGAAGCGATTACCCTGGCGCGAACCCTTTCGACATCTGCGGCAGTATGGATAGTGTCGGATGATATCGCCGGTCTGCAAGAGCTCATCGAGTCCCAGCTCCCATATCCGGAATTGATTTTCGCTATTCTCACCGATGAAAGCGGACGTGTATTGGCTCATACGGATTCGTCCCGGAAAGGACAATTCCTGCTTGACCTTCCTAAGGAAATCCGATTTACGATTATCGGGAAGAGCGAGTCGTTGACTGACGTCGCGGTTCCTTCAATGCTCGGCGGTCGCTTCGTTGGGTGGGCGCGCGTTGGCATCGGTCAGGGTCCAGTGCGCAAGAAGTTCGCTCGAATGGCGGCTGGCGGCGCGCTATATGCGATGGCGGCGATCGCGATCGGATCTGTATTGGCCTGGTTGTTGGGAATCCGCATAACGCGCAGGCTATACATGGTGCAGGATACGATAAACAGAGTCCGGAAGGGAGAAGGGACTGCACGCGCCGCGATCGCAGGAACTGATGAAGCCGCTTCGATCGCCGTCGAGTTCAACGCATTATTGGATGCGATTGATCAAAGAAGCGCCGCGATCGTCGCAATAGAAAATAGATATCGTTTGCTCATCCACAACATTCGGGTAGCCGTCATCGTCCACGGAGGCGATACGCGGATACTGATGACCAACCCGATGGCGCAAGAACTACTGGGCCTTTCCGAAGAACAGCTGACGGGAAAAGAGGCCATCGATCCGGCTTGGAGTTTTCTCAGGGAAGACGGATCGAAAATGGCCATTGAAGAGTACCCGGTCAATAAGGTACTTGAAACCCGCCGCAAGGTTGAGGACCTGGTCATAGGAATTCGCCGCCTCGACCGTGACGATATCGTGTGGGCACTGTCTAATGCGGAGCCGACTATGAACGAGGGCGGAGGAGTCGAGGAAATAATCGTTTCGTTCGTTGATATAACCTACCGGAAGCAAGTGGAGGAGTCGCTGAAAAAGAGCGAAAACCTGTACTCCTCGGTCATTGCAGCGTCGCCCGACGGAGTGGGCGTAGTGGATGAAAGAGGAAAGGTTCTTTTTGCGTCGAGGAGAATCTATGATTTATTGGGGCTAGGCCAAGAAAATGGCATTCTGGAATTAAACGCCCTGAATTGGCTCATTCCGGAAGAAAGGGATCGGGCCGCGTCCGACCTTGGCCGTATCGCTCAAGGATCGATACTTTTCGGCTCCCAGTATAAATTGGTCAGGAACGACGGCTCAAAAATACCCGTCGAAATCAGCGGTGCGCCGATTCGTGACGAGGCCGGCCGATTGTCAGGGATAGTGACGATAGTACGCGATGCTACGATCCGCAGGCAAGCGGAAAAGGAACTGCACGACAGCAGGATCGCGCTTCTCAATCGTGAAACGGAGTTGAACGAGGCGCAACGGTTGGCGCACATAGGAAGCTGGGAATGGGATGCGGACAACGATACGATCAGGTGGTCGAATGAATACTATCGCATTTACGGTATCGATCCCGATATGCCTACTCCCAATTATACCGAACACCTGAAGGCGTATACCGCTGAAAGCGCAGGACGTTTGAACATCGTCGTAAAGCAGGCGATGGAAATTGGTGAGAGCTATGAGGTTGACCTTGAACTAGCGAATCCGACAGCAACGACAAAGTGGATCGTTGCCCGCGGAGAAGCCAAGCGGGATATGAAGAATAAAATTTGCGGACTGCGGGGGACGGTGCAGAACATCACCGAACGGAAAAAAACGGAAGATCATATCAGGGCTCTGAATGAAAAATTGGAGAAACGCGTTGCGGAACGTACTGCGGATATAGAAAAAAAAAGCCAAGAATTGAAGGAAAACCAGACGGCGCTTATGAACCTTGTTGAAGATCTGAATGAAAAGACCTTGGAGCTGGAACTAGCCAACGCCAAACTCCAGGAATTGGATAGTCTGAAATCAATGTTCATCGCTTCAATGAGCCATGAATTGCGCACCCCGTTGAATTCCATCATAGGTTTTTCCAGCATACTTTTAAATGAATGGGTAGGCCCGGTCAATGCGGAACAGAAGGATAATCTCGCGTCGGTGCTTCGCTCCGGCAAGCATCTGTTGTCCTTGATCAACGACGTAATCGACGTATCGAAGATAGAGGCCGGAATGATCGAATCGGTCGCCGAAGACTTCGATATCCGGGAATTAGTGGACGAAGCTGTCGAAACGATTAAAAAAGATATCGAAATGAAGGCCCTTGATTTACGGGTAAATGTTCCGCGGCGAATCATGCATATGGACAGACGCAGGCTTCTTCAGAGTCTATTGAACCTATTAAGCAATGCCGGCAAGTATACGAATAAGGGATCGATAGACGTTATCGCGGAAATTTCCGCCGACGGTTCGTGGATTGATATCGCGGTCGCCGATACCGGATTCGGAATAACCGAAACCGATCTGGACAGGTTGTTCTTGCCCTTCGTCAGGCTCGATGCTGCCCATGAAGGCTCGATTCCCGGTACCGGGCTCGGTCTGTATCTCACGAAAAAACTGGTTCACGATATTCTGAAGGGTGAAATACTGGTCTCCAGCACTTTCGGAACCGGCAGCCGGTTCACTATCAGAATACCGGTGGTCATTACCGGAGGATCAAATGAGCGTGGTTTTAGTCATTGAGGATAACAAGGATAATTTGAAGATCGTGACTTACGCGCTCAATCGTGCTGGTTATTCGGTTGTCTCCGCCGAAAGGGGCGAAGAAGGACTGGTGTTGGCGATTTCCGAACAACCGATTTTCATTCTGATGGACATCAACCTGCCCGGTATGGATGGAATAGAAACAACGAGGAGAATCAGGGAGTCCGAAGTCGACGATAAAGTTCCGATAATCGCAATCACTTCCTATGCGATGTCCGGAGATCGGGAACGGATACTTGCCGCGGGCTGTAACGGATATATCGAGAAACCGATCGACCCGCTGACAATCGTCGAAGAAATCCGTAGCGTGATCGAACGAATGAATAAAAACGCGGAAAGTAGAGGTGGCGCCGGATGAAAATACTCATCGTTGACGACAATGCAGAGGACCGGCAGTTATTGAAGCTGAATATAATGCACCACGGGTCCGAAGTAATAGAGGCGAAGGATGGCCTCGAAGGATTGGAGCTCGCCGGACGCCAATTACCGGATTTGATCATTTCTGACGGACTAATGCCGAAGATGGACGGCTTTCAGTTTTTGCGCGCGCTCAAAGCCGATCCTATGCTTGAACCCATTCCTTTTGTGTTTTATTCGGCGAGTTATGCGGGCGAACACGAAGAAGGACTCGCCCTTTCGCTAGGCGCCGAGGCATTCGCCGTCAAACCGATGGAGCCTACGGAATTATGGGTTAAAATATGCGCGATCATGGATGCGCGGAAAAAGCAGGGTGATGCACGGAAACGAAAGAAGAGCAAACCGAACCGCGAACTCGGCCTTGAGGACTATTCCCGGATCGTCGCGACAAAACTTGAGAAAAAGATTGTCGAACTGGAAATCGCGCTTGATCGTCAAAAAGCGTCGGAATTGTCTTTGCGGGATAGCGAGAGAAAACTGCAGATGGCCCTTTCCGGATCGGATACAGGTTGGTGGAGTCTTGATCTCCGCACGGATGACGGGGAGATCGATGAAAGGGCCGCGGGGATACTCGGCCGCGAAGCGGAAGAAGTCGGTTTACGAAGATCGGACTGGTATGAACTGACGCATCCGGACGACCGCCAACTTGTCGATGAAAGGCTGAAGGATTATCTGGCCGGCATCACGCCGGCATTCGAGTCGGAGCATCGAATCCGGCACGCGTCCGGACGATGGATATGGGTATCCGCGAAGGGAAAGATCATACAAAGGCTAGAAGACGGAACCCCATTGCGGATATCGGGCACCATGCACGATATATCCGACCGGAAAAGCGCAGAAGAAAAGAAAGCGTTGCTCGCCGCCATAGTGCAATCATCGGATGACGCGATCATCGGTTTGTCAATGAACGGATCCATCACGAGTTGGAACTTCGGCGCCGAAAAAACGTACGGTTATACGGAAAACGAGATTGTCGGCGGACCGCTCTCTCTTTTATTCCGTCCAGAAGGCGAGGATGATAAAACATCGATACTGGAAAAATTGCGCAACGGCGAGCACATCGAGCATTTCGAAACGATCCAACAGAAAAAAGATGGACAGTTCATTTACGCATCGTTGAGCTCGGCGCCCATTCTTGACGCTAACGGGGAAATCGTTGCAGCATCGATCATTGTCCGCGATATTTCTTCAAGCAAGCATGCGGAAATGATAATGCGGGCTCGACTCCGGCTGCTGGAATATTCCGTTTCGCATTCGACTGCCGAGTCGATAAGAACGGCAATGGACGAGATCGAGAAACTGACCGATAGCGAAATCGGGTTTTATTTCTTTTTGGAACCTGAACGAAAATCCTTGGTAATGTGGTGTTGGATCATAAAAAGCGATAGGAACCTATGTCCGGCGAGCGGCGATAATTGCCACTGCGATATCGATATCGCCGGAGTTTGGGGAGATTACGTGCGCGACAAGAAACCGGTTATCCACAACGACTTCGTTTCGCTTCTCAACAGAAAAGGGATGCCTGATGGACATGTCCCCGTCAACCGGGAATTGGTCGTTCCGATAATGAGGGGCGAAACGGTCGTGGCGATCATCGGGGTCGCCAATAAGGCATCGGATTACGATGAGAATGATATCGAAAAAGTTTCGCTGCTGGGCGATTTCTCATGGGACATCATCGAACGCAAACGAGCGGAAGACGCTTTGCGCAAGAGCGAAGAACGATTCAGGGCCATCGCGGACTATACCAGCGATTGGGAATATTGGATAGGACCGGACGGGGAGTTGTTGTGGGTAAATCCCACAGTCTTGCGCATTACCGGTTATACGCCTGAAGAATGCGCCGCTATGCCCGATTATCCGTTGCCTCTGGTCCACGATCAGGACAGAACCTTTATTTCCGCACGGTTTGAAGAGGCTAAATCCGGCTCGAGCGGAGACGACGTCGCATTCCGCGCCCGGAAAAAAGACGGAACCGTTATTTGGGCGGCCGTTTCCTGGCAATCGATACTCGACGAGCAGGATAGAAATCTAGGGTATCGGGCAAGCGTCCGCGATATAACCGATCGCGTGCTGGCGGAAAAGGAACTCGCGCGATCTCTTGAGGAGAAGGTTATGCTCCTCAAGGAGTTGAAGCATAGAACCAAGAATAATCTCAGTATCGTATCCAGCCTTTTACGCTTCAACATTGGAGAAATCACCGATGAACGGGCATGCCGTATTCTACGCGAAGCTATCGACCGGATCGAAACCATCTCCTCGATATATGAACAGCTGAACCTGTCGGATAACATCGACATACTCGATCTTCGCGCGTACGTCACGAATCTTGTCTCGTCATTGGACAATACTTTTTCGTCCGGAAATTCCGGCATCACCATCAAAGCATCCGTTGAGGATATGGATATCAAACTGCGCTTCGCGGTCCCCGTCGGACTAATCCTCAATGAACTGATCACCAACGCATATAAATACGCGTTCCCGTCGCGGAAGGCGGGGAAAATCCGGGTCGACATCTCCCGCGCGGGTGGCATGGTCACGATGAAAGTATCGGACGATGGATGCGGCATGCCGGACGGATTCGATCCGGAAAAGTCGGAGAGCCTCGGCTTGAAAATCGTGAGCATGTTCGTCCAACAACTTAACGGCGGTTTTCGATTCGAAGCTGGCAAAGGCACCACCGCGGTAATCACTTTTCCCGAGTAGGAGCTTCGGCGCCGGGATATACGGACCCGGACGGAATACTGACGATTCCGTAAAAAGTAAATTCCGCAAAACTCCGGAGCGAAGCGGCTGTATGGCCCTGGTTTCGCATCATTCTGTTTATTCGTATTAAATGAATCTCCCCGATCATCTCCCGGCAAAAAATCGTTGAATTTCCGCGACGCGCTTACGTTCAACTGATTGGTGAGGATGGCGGCCGCCAAGACCCGCTTCCTATCGATGCATAGGAAGGTTCCGGTGAAGCCGGTATGGCCGAAGCCGCGAAGCCGCCGCCGGAATAGGCATTGCTGAACCGGAAACCCGGCTCCCTGCAGGTGCCCCGTTCGATGCGGTTGCCCCACTCAGCGGGAGTCGTTTCACCGGGGGCAGGCGCGTAGGAAGTTCGTTCGAGGGCAGTCAGTTCCCGGGATCATGAGCCCAGGGGAACGCCGCGCGGCTTCACCATCAGGATTTCGGCGACGCCCGGCCGGGCGAAATCCGGCAGGCTTCCGCGGCGTACGTAGCCATGGCGGACGTAGAAGGCTATGGCGCTTTCGTTGAAGTCGGAAACCAGGAGGCACCAATCGCGTCCGACCGCCGAGGTCCGACGTTCGAATTCGCCTAGAAGGATAGCTCCGATACCGCCGCCGCGGACCGCGGGATCCACGGCGATGAGCCTGAGGTAGGGCGCCGTGGAGAAGGCGCCTTTCGGGTCCGCCCAGGCGAAACCGGCGACCAGACCATCCTTTTCGGCCACGAACAAGTCGCCGCCCTCATACAGCGCGTCGGACAGGGTCTTGGTCATCCGTTCGGCGGTGAACCCGTAGCGGAGTCCCACGGCCGAGTCGACAACCATGCGGGCGCAGGTCGGGGCATCGGCGCGCTCCATGGCGCGGATGGCCGCGCTCATGACAGGTGGCAGGCGCTCCTGTGGCCCGCCGAGATTTCCCGCAGGAGCGGCGTTTCATGGGCGCAGCGCTCCACCGCCACGGGACAGCGTTCCCTGAAAGGGCAACCGGTCCGTTCGGCCGAAGGGGAGGGGACGTCCCCTTTCAGGATGATGCGGCTCCGCTTGCGTTCCTGCGCCGGATCGGGCATGGGGATGGCCGAAAGCAGGGCCTTTGAATAGGGGTGCAGGGTGTTCCTGTACAGTTCGGCGGATGGCGCAGTCTCCACTATCCGGCCAAGGTACATGACGGCGATCCGGTCGCAGAAATATTCGATCACGGCGAGGTCGTGGGCGATGAAGAGGAAAGTGAGGTCGAATTCCTTCTGCAGATCCTTCAGGAGGTTCAGGATCTGGGACTGGATGGAGACGTCCAGGGCGCTCACCGGCTCGTCCGCCAGGATGAGTTTGGGGCTCAGGGCCAGGGCCCGGGCGATGCCGATCCGCTGCCGCTGACCGCCCGAGAATTCGTGGGGATAGCGGTCGCTGAAGTTGGAAGCCAGGCCGCAACGGTCCATGAGCGCGGCGGTTTTCCCGGCGATCTGCGCCTCGGTAAGGTTGAGGATCCCGCGCCTGGAGTATATCCGCAACGGTTCGGCGATGATGTCGCCTGCCTTCATCCGGGGGTTCAGGGATGAATAGGGATCCTGGAATACGATCTGGAAATTCATCCGGGCACGGCGGAGATTCTCGGGGGACAGGGTCCGGAGGTCCTGGCCTTCCAGGATCACCTGGCCTGCGGTCGCGCGTTCCAGTTGGGCCACGGCCATGGCGGTGGTGGATTTGCCGCATCCGGATTCGCCGACCAGTCCCAGGGCCTCGCCTTTGGACAGGTGGAAATCCACTCCGTCCACGGCCCTGACGGAGCCGACGCGGCGTTTCCAGACGATGCCCTTCTCGATGGGGAAATGGACCTTCAGTCCCTTGACTTCAAGGAGCTTGGCGTTTTCGCTCATGCGCGTTCCTTTACGTGGAGCCAGCAGCTCACCGTGCGGTTTCCGCGTCCGGCCTCGGCGGTTTCAGGCGGATACGTATGCCTGCAGATTTCCATCGCATGGGAACAGCGGGGATGGAAGGGGCAGCAATCGGGCAGATCCACCAGATCGGGAGGCGAGCCCGGGATCGAGTACAGGCGTTCGGCGCTCGACCGGTCCAGGCGGGGGATCGAATCCAGCAGGCCCCGGGTGTAGGGGTGCCGGGGTTCGTAGAACAGTTCGTCGACAGGAGCCCGTTCCACGATACGGCCCGCGTACAAGACGCAGACCTCGTCGCACATCCCGGCGACCACGCCCAGGTCGTGGGTGATCATGATCACGGCGGTGCGGCGCTCCCGGGAAAGTCCGCGGATCAGGTCCAGGATCTGCGCCTGGATCGTCACGTCCAGCGCGGTGGTCGGCTCGTCGGCGATGAGGATGTCCGGGTCGCAGGACAGGGCCATGGCGATCATGACACGCTGGCGCATCCCGCCTGAGAACTGGTGGGGATAGTCGTAGGCCCGGCGTTCGGGATCCGGAATGCCGATGGCCTTGAGCATCTCGACGGCTTTGACCTTGGCCGCGGGCCGCTTGAGTTTGTGGTGGAGCTCGATGGCTTCCGCGATCTGGAGCCAGATGGGAAGCACGGGGTTCAGGGAGGTGAGAGGATCCTGGAAGATCATGGCGATATTCCGTCCCCGGTAGGCGCGGACCTCCTCCTCCGAAAGGGTCAGCAGGTCCTTTCCGTCGAACAGGACCTTGCCGGCGGTGACCCTCCCGGGGGGAGTCTGGATGAGCCTGAGCATGGAAAGGTTCGCGACCGATTTGCCCGAACCGGACTCGCCGACGATGCCCAGGGTCTGTCCCCGGCGCAGCTCGAAGGAGATACCGTCGACCGCTTTCACCAGTCCCTGTTCGGTCCTGAACTGGGTGCACAGTCCTTCGACCCTCAGAATTTCTTCGTTGTCTTGCACGGCTTACCTCGCGTTCCGCAGGCGCGGGTCCAGGACGTCCCGGAGTCCGTCGCCGAGCAGGTTGAAGCCCAGGACCAGGAAAACGATGGCCAGGCCGGGGTAAACGGCAGTCCATGGGGCTATCATCATGAGTTTCCGGGCGGCGCTGAGCATGTTGCCCCAGGAAGGGGCCGGCGGCTGGATGCCCAAGCCGAGGAAACTGAGGGCGGATTCCAGAAGTATGGCCACCGACAGTGACAGGGATACCTGGACGATGAGCGGCACCAGGATGTTGGGTAGCAGGTGGCGGAATAGCACGTAGGACTTGCCGGCTCCGTTGGAAAAGGCGGCGCGGACGAATTCCTGGTTCTTCAGGCTCAGGATGGCGCCGCGGCTGATGCGGGCGAATTGCGGTATGTAGACGATGCCGATCGCGATGACCACGTTGTAGGTCCGCTCCCCCAGGATGGCCATGACGAAGATGGCAAGCAGGAGGGAGGGGAAGCTGAACAGCACGTCGGCGACGCGCATGAGCCAGTGATCCCAGCGTCCGCCGAGGAAACCCGCCCAGATGCCCAGCAGGGTGCCTGCGACGGCGCCGAGGGCCGTGGCTCCCAGGCTGATGATAAGGGAGACGGCGCAGCCCGACATGATGCGGGACAGTATATCCCGGCCGAATTCATCGGTGCCGAACAGGTGTCCGGTCTTGAATGACGGGGGATCGAGCAGAAGGTCCATGTCCATGGCCACCGGATCGAAGGGAAGCCATACCAAGGAAACCAGGATGATAGCGACGTAGAAGAGCACGATGGCGAGGCCGGTCATGGCGATAGGATTCTTGGTGAAGCGGGATGCGTTCATGGCTTACCGGGCCTTTTCGTCGAGCCGGATGCGCGGGTCGACAAGGGCGTAGATGAGATCGGTTATCAGGTTGACGACCACGAACAGGGTCGCGATGAGGAGCACGATGGCCTGGATCACGGGGTAATCCCGCTGGTAAATGGCGTACAGGGCCAGCCTTCCCATGCCGGGGAGGGCGAAGACTTCTTCGATCACGATCGCTCCGCCCAGGAGGTACCCTACGTTGAAGCCGGCCACGGTGATCACGGGCAGGATGGCGTTGCGCAGGGCATGGCGTACGATAACCGTCCGGCGGCTCAATCCCTTGGCTTTGGCCGTCCGAATGTAATCCGATTGCAGCACTTCCAGCATGCTGTTCCGGGTGTAGCGCATGATGACCGCCGCCAGGCCTATGCCGATGGCGAGCGAAGGAAGGAAGAGCATCCGCAGGTTTTTCACCGGATCATCCCACAGGCTTATGAAATTGCCCATGGGTATCCACCCGCGGAAGCCGGAAAAGGCCATGACCATGAGGGCCGCCAGCCAGAATTGGGGCAGGGAAAGGCCCAGCAGGCCGGTGACGCGGATGGTTATGTCGGTGAAAGGCCGCTGCTTCAGCGACGAGAGCACCCCGAGCGGGACCCCGATGGCCAAGGCCAGAACCAAGGCCATCAGGGTGATTTCCAGGCTCAGGGGCAGGCGGCTGAGGATGTCGGGAAGCACGGCCCGGCCGGTCCTGAGGGAGTGGCCGAAATCGCCGGTCATTATCCTGCCCAGCCATTCGACGTACAGGACGGGAACCGGCTTGTCCTCCCCGAACAGTCGCTGCAGTTCCACCATCTGTTCCGCCGTCGCCTCGACCTGGGTGCCCAGGTACATCTGGAGGGCGGACCCGGGTATGAGGCGGACCAGGAAGAACACGATGATCGATACTCCGAGCAAAACGGGAATCAGGGAAAGAAGTCTCCGGATGATGTAGCGTCCCACGGTATCCTCCTTTCCCCGGTATCTAGTTGGAGACCGTCGTCGTCGACAGGTAGAAGATGCTGCCGTTGCCGACCTGCTTGAAGCCCGAGACCTTCTTGCCCATCACCTGATTCTCCATCGGGCTGTACAGGAAGATGACCGGGGCCTTCTCGGTGAGTACGGTCTGGAGCTTGTCGTAGACCGCCTTGCGCTCGGAGTTCTTGGTCAGCGCGCGGCCTTGGTCAAGCAGTTTGTCGACCTCGGCGTCCTTGAACAGGAAGTTGTTGACGCCGCCCGTGCTGTGGAGGGTCCGGTACAGGAAACGGTCGGGCTCCGCGCTGCCGCCGCGGATTTCCACCATGGAGTCGAAGTCGCGTTTGACCCAGCGATCGATGTACACGCCCCATTCCACCACGTCCAGCTCGGCCTTGACGCCGATCTTGGACAGCTGGTTCTGGATGACTTGCGCCACCGCGAGTCCGCCCTCGTAGGTGGAGGCGGTCACGATCTTGAAGGTGAAACCGGCGGGATAGCCAGCGTCCGCCAGAAGCTTCCTGGCCTTGTCGAAATCGGGTTTGGCGAAGGGAAGCGAGGCCGGCGGAAGGGCCCACTCCACCACGGAGACGGGGAGGGGCCCGGTGGCCTGGCCCATGCCGAATTCGGCGGCGGCGATGATCTCGGACCGGTCGATGGCCAGGGCGAGGGCCTGGCGGACGCGTATATCGTCGAAGGGCTTGCGGGTATTGTTGAAGCCGAAGGTGCGCAGGTTGATGCCGGGTTTGCTCATCACCGTGACCTTGGCGTCCTTCTTGGCCTGGCGGACGATGGCGCCTTCGCTGATGGTCGCCATGTCCAGTTCGCCCGACTTGACGCCGGCGTACAGGGAAGCCTGCTCGGGAATCACCCGGAAGATGACCTTGTCCAGGAGGGGGAGTCCCTTCTCGAAGTAGTTGGGGTTCCGGACCAGGGTCATGGAATTGTCCGGAAGCCATTCCTTCAGCATGAAGGGACCGGTGCCTACCGCGACCTTCTGAAGGTTCCCTTCCTTTTCCACCGCTTCCTTGGGGACGATGGCCAGGTTGTTCGAGGACAGGCCGTCAAGGAGGGAGGGGAGGGGGCCCGAGAGGATGATCTTCACCGTATAGGCGTCCATCGCTGTGATCGAGGTGGCGGTGGCCAAGTACGAGCGGCCGGGGGAAGCCGTCTTGGGATCGAGGACCCGGTTGAGCGAGTACGCCACGTCGTCGGCGACCATCTCGCGGCCGTTGTGGAACTTCACTCCCCTGCGGAGATGGAAGATGTAGGTCACGTTGTCGGGATTTTCCCAGGAAGCTGCAAGGTCGGGAACGATGGCGAGCTTGTCGTCGATCCGGACCAGGCGGTTGTACAGAAGGTCGATGCGGCGGTGGGACGAGAACGCCGTCACGATGTTGGGATCGAGGCCGATGGCCTCCTGATCGACGCCGATGGTCAGCGTTTTTTCGGCGGCGAAGGCCGACAGGGCGGGCATGGCCAGCATCAGGGCCAAAACGACCAACGGGAAACTGAATCTCTTCATCGGATCCTCCTTGGATCAACAAACCGGACTATGGTTTCAGGACCGTTCCTCCGCCGACGGCGGCGGAACGGTCCGGGTCAGAGCGTCAAAGTGCCGAGGACCACCGGTCTGCGGGCTCCGGTCACGGCGGGCAGGTTGCCCGGCCGTCCCATGAGCGATTCATGTCCCATGACGGCGAACGCCATGGCCTCGCGGGCTTCGTCGGGAACCCCCCGTTCCGAGGTGGTGGCCGTCACGATCCCCGGGGGCAGGCGGTCCCGGATCATGCCGAGCAGGGTGGCGTTCCTGGCGCCGCCTCCGGCCACCAGCACCTCGTCGATCTTCGTGGCGGGGAAGATGAAGTCCTTGTATGACCTGGCGATGGATTCGGCGGTGAAAGCGGTGGCCGTGGCGAGCCGGTCGGCGAAGGAAAGCCCCTTCGCTTGCGTCTCCTCCATGAACAGGGCGGCGAAACCGGCTCCGTATACTTCCCGGCCGGTGCTCTTGGGCGGTTTCCGGCTGAAATAGGGATCGAGCATCAAGCGCTGGACAATGGCCTCGTCGGCCCGGCCCTTCGCCGCGATCGAACCGTCAGGATCGTAGCGATGGACGCCGCCGCTGCCCGCGTACGCCACCGCGTCCATAAGCATATTGCCGGGGCCGGTGTCGAAGGCCAGCAGGTCGGCGGCCGCGGCCCCCGGGGGGACCACCGTGGCGTTGCCTATCCCCCCGATGTTCTGGACGATGCGGCCAAGTTTCGGGTTGCCGAACAGGATCCCGTCGACGAAGGGAGCAAGCGGGGCGCCTTCTCCCCCGGCCGCCATGTCCCGGGAGCGTAGATCGGATATGACGGGGATGCCGGTCCGTTCGGCGACGACCGCGCCTGCGCCGATCTGGAGGGTTCCTTTGACGGGGATGAGGCCCGCGCCGTCGGGCGCGGGAAAGTCCCGGGGGACCGGGGCGTGCCAGACGGTCTGGCCGTGCATGCAGATGGCGTCTATCCCGGAAGCCGGGATGCCGAGTCGGGAGAGCAGGCGCTGGACGGCCTGCGCATACCATTCGCCCAGGCCGAAATGGGCGTATACCAGATCGTCCAGCCGGGCGGTTTCCACGGAACAGAGGGCGGAAATCCGCTTCCGCATCTCTTCGGAATAGGCAAGGTAGACATGGCCGGCCAGCTTCACCGAGGCAATGCTGCCCGAGGGCCCGGTTCCGATAGTCACCAGCACCGCGTCCACCCCGTCAAGGGAGGTGCCCGACATGAGGCCGATGACGGAATGATCGCGCCGGCCTGAATATTCCCTGCTATCGATCATGGTTTTCACCGCCCGCTTGAGTTCCCGCATCCGGTTTCCAGGCATTGATGGCCTCGGAGATGTGGCCTTGATGCTCGGCCTCCAGCGTCTCCGCCTGTTCCGCGCCGATTCCCAGGAGCACCATCAGGATGGCGATCTTTGGCCGCTTCCCCGATTTTGCGAAGGCGGCCTCCGCGGCGTTCCGGTCGCAACCTGCGGCTTTCATGATCAGGATCTTGGACCGTTCGACCAGCTTCCTGTTGACCGGCCTGAGGTCGATCATCAGGTTGCCGTAGACCTTGCCGATCCGGATCATCGCGGCGGTGCTGATCATGTTCAGCACCAGCTTCTGCGCGGTCCCCGCCTTCATCCGGGTGGAACCGCTCACCACCTCGGGGCCCACGGGCATGCAGATGTTGTGGCGGGCATGGGCGGAAGTCAGTGAATCGGCGTTGCAGCTTACGGAGGCGACGACGGCCCCGAGCTTCCGGGCATGGATCATCGCGCCGATCACGTAGGGCGCCTGGCCGCTGGCCGTCAATCCCACCAACACGTCGTCCTTGGTGAAGCCGATGCGCCTGAGGTCCTCGGCGCCCGCCTCCGCGTCGTCTTCCGCGTTCTCTATCGATCGGACCAAGGCTGCCCTGCCCCCGGCGATGAGACCCTGCACCATCTCCGGGTCGGTGCCGTAGGTCGGAGGACACTCCGAGGCGTCGAGCACTCCCAGACGCCCGGAAGTGCCGGCGCCGATGTACACCAGCTTGCCGCCCTTCCGGAACGAGGCGACCACGTCGTCCACCAAGGCGGTGATCTGCGGAATGCATGCGGTTACCGTCCGCGGGACCGTGCAGTCCTCCCGGTTGATGATCTCCAGGATCTCCCGGGTTCCCTTCCGGTCAATGTCGCGGGAAAGCGGATTGGATTGTTCGGTGACCAATTCTTCAAGGTTCACGCGGTCGGCTCCTTCAGGTTGGGGTGGGCCGCACGCATGCTGCGCTCGATCAGGGGCAAAGCCCGTTCCAGATCCCAGGAAACCAGCGAGGTATACAGGATGTCGACCACGGTGAGCTGGGCTATGCGCGAAACCGTTGCGCCCAGGCGGAACGTGGATTCGATGGCGGGGATGGCCAGCAGGCAATCCGCCTGCCTTGCCAGCTGGCTGGAACCCATCCGCGTGATGGCCGAAACCCAGGCTCCCGACTTCCGCGCCTCCGCGACAGCCCGGAGTATGGACGCCGTCTCGCCGGACCAGGAGAAGGCAAGGGCCATGTCCGCTTCCGTCATGGAGCAGGCGGCCGTCACCTGCATCTCCGAATCGCCGGAGAAGTAGCAGGCGATGCCCAAACGTTGCAGTTTTTGGGCCATGTCCTGAGCCACCAGGTTGGATGCCCCAACGCCGAACAGATATACGATACGGCTCTTCAGGATACGGTCCACGGTGAGCTGGACGGAATCGGCCTTCAGGATGGCGAGCAGGCGATCGAGACCTTCCTTGTTGCGCCTCACGGCCTCCCGGGCAACCGCGGCCGCGCTCATGCGGGCTTCCAGCTGGATGTTCGGCAATTCGGGGATCTTGTCCCCCGTCGTCGAATAGATGTCCTTGGCCAGCAGCATCTGGAGTTCCCGATAACCGGAAATCCCGGCCCGCTTGCAGAGCCGGACGATGGAGGGGGCTGAGCTGGCCGATTGCCGGCCCAGCTCCGAGATGGTGCAGAACACCGCCGCTTCGGGGTGGGCGAGCACGAAGGCCGCGGCCTTGCGTTCGCTTTCCGAACAGGCGGGAAGTATTTCCCGTATCAGGGATATTCCGCTTTCCATCGTATTCCTCCGTTACCAATCTAGCATGGTTCCAGAATTGTTTGGAAAAAATTTTCAAGAATAATTAAAAATAGTTGGAACGTATTTATCAAACCCGGAGTATGATACAAGACATGAAACTCAGCTGGGAACCGCTGACCCTTGATCTGAAAGTCCCCTTCCGGGTAGCCCATGGGGCAAGCGACCGGAGGTTCAACGTGCTGGTCCGTTTGGACGACGGAAGCGACGAAGGGCTTGGAGAAGCCGCCGCCGTCCCTTACTACGGCGAAAGCCGGGAGGGCATCGTCGCGTACCTGGAGACCGTCGGCGATCCGGGCGATGATCCCTTCGACCTGGACGGGGTTCTGGCGCGGCGGCCTCCCGGATCCCGGGCCGCCAGGGCCGCCATCGACGGCGCACTGCACGACCTATGGGGCAAGCGGCTCGGCCAGCCGCTCCACCGCCTGTGGGGCCTGAGTCCCGCCTCACTTCCGTCCACCTCCTTCACGATCGGCCTGGACGAGCCTGGAGCCATGGCCGCCCGGGCCAAGGCCTCCGGCCATCCCATCCTGAAGATCAAGCTCGGCAGCGAACGCGATGAGGAAATCATCGCGGCGGTCCGCCGGGCTACTCCGGCCATCCTGCGGGTCGACGCGAATGCCGGCTGGAGCCGGGAACGGGCCTTGCGGTTGCTGCCGCTACTGGCCGACTGCGGCGTTGAACTGGTGGAGCAGCCCCTGGCCGCGGACGACGCGGAAGGCTACTTCTGGCTGCGCGGGAAGATGCACGCCATGAAGCTCGCGGTACCCATTTTCGCGGATGAAAGCGTGAAGGACTCGCGGGATGTGGCCGCACTGGCGGGCGCGCTGGACGGGGTGGTGGTGAAGACGATGAAAAGCGAGGGACTCCGGGAGGCCCTGCGGATGATACACACGGCCAGGGCCTTCGATCTGAAGATCATGCTCAGCTGCATGGTCGAATCGTCGGTGGGCGTCACGGCGGCTGCCCAGCTGGCTCCGCTCTGCGACTACGCCGATCTGGACGGACCCCTGCTGATCCGGAACGACCGCTGGGAGGGCCTGCGCTACGAGGGCGCCAAGCTCGTGCTGCCCGAAGGGCCGGGGGCGGGCTTGATGCTCCGGCCCTGATTCCGGCACCATGGGCACGAGGAAAAACGCCGTGCTAAAATTCCGGGCCGTCAAGCAGACCAAAGCTATCGCCGAGATAGTCGAACGGATATGCGCCCTGATCGGACGGGGCGAGCTCAAACCCGAGGGGCACCTGCCCTCCGAGCGCACCCTGTCCGCATCCTTCGGCATCGGCCGCCCGGTGCGCGCACAACGACATCCTGTACCGGTCGATGTCCGTGATCAACGGAAGGCTTCCCGGGCCATGCCCGCGCACCAATAACGGTTCGGTGGTACGATGACCGGGACACTGTGCCGCATGGTTTTGCTATGGAGGAATGCTCGATGAACGAACCGCTCAGCCGTTACATGAAGGTCGGACTCATACATTTCATGGCCTTTCCGGCCGTGATCAAGGGGGAAGGCCCTATCGAGGAAACCTTCAGGAAGATCGCCGCCGACGATTTCTTCGAGGCTGTCGAAGTGACCTGGATCAAGGATCCGGCGGTGCGCGCCAGGGTCCGCAAAATGAAGGACACCGCCCATCTGACCCTGGCCTACGGCGCGCAGCCGCGCCTTCTGACCACCGGCCTGAACATCAACGACCTGAACGAAGAAGGACGCCTCGCCGCCGTCGCCAGCCTTAAGGCCGGCATCGACGAAGCCTGCGAACTCGGCGCGACGGGCTTCGCCTTCCTTTCGGGCAAATACGCCGACGCGACCCTGGAGGCTTCCTATGAAGCCCTGGTAAGGTCGACCGGGGAACTCTGCCGCTACGCCGAATCCAAGGGCGACATGACGGTCGCCCTGGAAGTCTTCGATTTCGACGTGGACAAGAAAGCCCTGATCGGTCCGGCTCCGCTCGCCGCCCGCTACGCTGCCGAGATAAGGAAAAACCACGCCAATTTCGGCCTGATGGTGGACCTGAGCCACATCCCGCTGCTGCATGAGACCTGCAGGGAAGCCCTGCTGCCGGTCAAGGACTTCATCGTCCATGCCCACATGGGCAACTGCGTCGTCAGCGATCCTTCCCTGCCCGCGTACGGCGATGCCCATCCCCGTTTCGGCTTCCCCGGCGGCGAGAACGATGTGGACGAGCTGGTCGAATACCTGAACGTGCTCCTTTCCATCGGTTTCCTGGACGGAAAGAAACGGCCCATCGTCAGTTTCGAAGTCAAGCCCTTCGGCGACGAGGACCCCGATCTTGTGATAGCCAACGCGAAGCGGGTCCTGCGGCTCGCCTGGGACCGGGCGTCCCGATGATGAACGGCATAAAGGAAGGCGGAATATGAAGGCGATAGTACTCGACGGCTACACGCTGAACCCCGGAGACCTGAGCTGGAAAGGTCTGCAGGATCTCTGCGAAACGACGGTCTACGACCGGACGGCGACCACCGTCGCAGGCCAGGCACTGATTATCGAGCGGATCGGCGATGCCGAGATCGTGTTCACCAACAAGACGCCGATCACGGCCGCGGTCCTGGCGGCTGCGACAAGGCTGAAATACGTCGGCGTTCTCGCGACCGGCTACAATGTCGTGGACGTGGATGCCGCCAAAAAGAAGGGCGTCGTCGTCACCAACATCCCGACCTACGGCACGGCCGCCGTCTCCCAGCTGGCTATCGCCCTCCTGCTGGAGGTCTGCCACCACGTCGGCGCCCACAGCCAGGCGGTGATGGAGGGCGACTGGACGGTCAACAAGGATTGGTGTTTCTGGAACTACCCGCTCATCGAGCTTGCCGGAAAGACCATGGGCATCATCGGCTTCGGCCGCATAGGACAGACCACCGCCAGGATCGCCCAGGCCCTGGGCATGAAGATTCTTGCCCACGATCGCGTAAGGATCAAGGAACTGGAAAGCGAAACCGTCCGCTATGCGGAACTGGACGAACTGTACGCCAAGTCGGACGTAATCAGCCTCCACTGTCCCCTCTTCGACGACAACAGGGGCATGATCGACAAGGCTTCCATCGCCAAGATGAAGGACGGCGTGATCCTGCTCAACACCTCCCGGGGGCCGTTGGTGGTTGAACAGGACCTGGCGGACGCCCTGGATAGCGGCAAGATCGCCGCGGCCGGAGTGGACGTGGTCTCCTCCGAGCCCATTGCCGCCGACAACCCCCTGCTGAAGGCGAAGAACTGCCTGATCACTCCCCATATCGCCTGGGCGCCCAAGGAGTCCCGCGGCCGGCTCATGGACATCGCGGTCGAAAATCTGAGGTCCTTCCTCGGCGGGAATCCGGTGAACCTGGTTACCAAGTAAGGAATTGCGGTTCAGGCCACGATGCTCATCGCCGAAAGCGCATGGCAGACCGCCCCGGCCAGCACGAAGAGGTGCCAGACGAAGTGCAGCCACCTGAAGCGCTGGAGGGCAAAGGCGACGCTTCCGACCGTGTAGGCAAGTCCCCCCGCGACGAGCAGCGCGAAGGAGACGGTCGGGAGGGCCGCCCGGACCTGATCGAAGAAGGGCGCGATCAGCCAGCCCATTATGAGATAGGACGACAGGAAAGCCTTGGGAAACCGGGTGGGGAAGACGGCTTTCATCACGATGCCGATGACCGCGATGGTCCAGGCGGCGGAAAATAGTATCCAGGTCGAGGCGCCCTTCAGGGCGGTGAAACAGAAGGCCGTGTAGCTTCCCGCGATGAGCAGGTATATGGCCGAATAGTCCATGATCTCCATCACCTGTTTCGCGCGCCCGACGACTAGGCCGTGGAAGACCGATGAGACGCTGAACAGGATCACGAGGGTCGATCCGAAGACGGCGTAGCCTGAGATGATGCGCGGATTGCCGGTCCGGGCCGCGAAGACGACCAGGAGCACGAGGGCGGCTATCGAAATCAGCGCCCCTATACCGTGGGTGATCGAATGGGAGATCTCCTCCCCGACCGAAAACTGACGTTCGCCGCGCGGCGCATCCTGAGGGTTGTCTTTCATTTATTCTCCTTTGGATCGTTTAGACGCGCCCGATCGGGGCCGGTTGCGCGGTCGTCCCCGATGCCGGAACTCCCTTCCTGTTTGACAAATCCTCCGCGGTATACGTGAATTCATCTTCAATTATGGATGAAAAAAAGAACGTCGCGCCTTCCGGTGCGTTGACCTTCCTTTTCACCGATATCGAAGGAAGCACCAAGCGCTGGGAGGTCCAACCCGCCGACATGTCCGCCGACCTCGCCCGTCACGACGCGCTTCTCCGCGCGGGAATCGAAGAGCGCGGCGGTTATATCTTCAAGACCGTCGGCGACGCGTTCTGCGCCGCCTTCGCCGATCCTTCCGCCGCCCTCGGCGCCGCCCTCGACATCCAGGCCGCGATCCCGCGTATGGCTTGGAGGGTCCAAGGCGGCATTTCGGTCCGCATGAGCCTGCACGCGGGCACCGCCGAGGAACGCGACGGAGACTATTTCGGTCCCGCCATGAACCGGAGCGCCCGCATCCTCTCCCTGGTCTACGGCGGTCAGATAGTCTGTTCGCTCTCCGCAGCGGAACTTCTCCGCGACTGCCTGCCGGAAGACGTCCGGCTGGTGGAGCTCGGCTCCTACCGTCTGAAGGACCTGGCGCGTCCGGAGCGCCTCTGCCAGGTGGCGGCGCCCGGACTACGCGCCGACTTTCCCGCCCTGAAGTCCCTGGACGGCCGGGCCCACAACCTTCCCCTGCAACCGACCGCCTTCATCGGGAGGGACCGGGAGCTGGCGGCCGCGCGAGGGGCCGTGGAAGGGGGATGCCGCCTGCTCACGCTGACGGGCCCGGGCGGTGCCGGGAAAACGAGGTTGTCCCTCCAGATCGCCGCCGAGCTTCTGGACGGCTTCGAGGGGGGATGCTGGTTCGTGGAACTTTCGGACTGCGTCGACGCCGCCTCCACCGCCCGCAGGACCGCCCGCGCCCTCGGCCTCCGCGAGCGGCGAGGGCTGAGCGCGGCAAAAGCCGTCGCGGCCCATATCGCCGACCGGCGCGTCCTCCTGGTACTGGACAATCTGGAGCAGGACCTCGCATCCGCGGGGTTCTTTTCCTCCCTGCTCGCCGACTGCCCGTCGCTCTCGATCATCGCCACCAGCAGGGAACCCCTGAGGCTCCGCTGGGAACGCGTCCTTCCCCTCCCGCCCCTCGGTCTTCCCCCTCCCGGTGCCGAACTGGATCCCGGCAGATTGGGACAATACGAGGCGGTCGCCCTCTTCATCGACCGGGCGGGCGCCGCCAGGCCGGATTTCCGTGTGACCGCCCGCAACGCTCCTGCCATCGCCGGGATCTGTTCCCTTTTCGAGGGGATTCCGCTCGCGATAGAACTGGCGGCCGCCCGTTCACGTTCCCTGAGTCCGGAGGAAATCTACAGGCGCATCGAGCGCGATCTCTCGTTCCTGGAGGGAAGCGCGGATTTTCCCGAGCGGCAACGAACCCTCCAGGCGGCCGCGGCCTGGAGTTACGGGCTGCTCGATGAACGCGAAAAGGCGGTCTTCAGGGCGCTCGGCAGCTTCGCGGGAGAATTCAGCCTGGATTCGGCCGAGAGCGTCGTCGGCGCGGACCAGTCTTCGGTTCTCTCCGACCTTGCCGCGAAGAGTCTGCTGGCGGCAAGCGAGGACGAGGACGGGTCCACATTCTTGCATCTGCTGCTGCCCCTGCGCGACTTCGCGCGGGTCCGCCTCGCGGAGGCGGGCGAGGTTGAACGCTATGCCTGCGCCCATGCCCGAAGGTACGGGGAACTGGCCCGCCTCGGCCGCCGGTCCGACGGAACCTGCATGGAAGAGGCGGGGTACTTTGCCCGCCTGGATCGGGAATACGGAGAATACCTGCTCGCCTGGGCGCGGGCGCGAACACGGAAGGACGTTTCCGAAGCTTTCATCCTGGCCCGCGCTCTGGCGCCTTGGTGGAAGGCCCGGGGTATGTATTCCGACGGCATCGAATGCTTCCGGGCGGTCGTCGACGATCTTTCCGTGGGAAACGCCGATCGGTCGATCGCGGCGTTCTGGATCGCGGAACTTTGTCGTCACCGCGGCGAGTTCGCGGAATCGGTCCCCGAATACGAACGGGCCGGGCGCTTGGCCGCGGAGGCGGGGAGACCGGACCTTGAAGCGAAAGCCCTCACCGGTCTGGGTTGGGCCCGTTTCCGCACTCGCGAGACGGCGCTCGCGCTGAAGGCTTGGACAGCCGGCGAGGCGCTTTCCGACGGGGATCCGGTCACCGCTGCCTGGGCTAAATTCGGGAGGGGCGTCGCGGCGGGGAGCGCGGGGGATCGTGCTGGGGCGGAGAGGCTCCTGACGGAAGCCATGCGCGACTTCGCCGCCGCGGGGGACGGCGCGCTGGAATCGTCGGCCTGTTCCAATCTCGGCAACGTGCTTCTCCTTGACGGCAGGATCGGGGCTGCGGTCGCGGCTTTCGAGCGCTCGCGTGATCTGGCGCTATGCCTCGGGGACCGCGAGACGAGCCTCATGGCGATGAACAACCTCGCCTGCTGCCGGGCCGCGGCGGGCGAGCACGAGAAATCGATCGAGGAATTCCGGGCCATCGAAACCATGGCCCGATCCCTCGGATGGAGCCGGCAAATATCGACCGCGCTCTCTGGTCTGGCGGAATCGCTTTTCGCCCTCGGCCGGAAGGAGGAGGCTTTGGAGGCGTCGGAGGCGGCCCTGCGTGCGGCGGAAAGCTCGGCTTCGTATTCCGTGGAGCAGGGTTGGGCCCAGCGTATAGCGGCCGAAATCCGCCTGGCCGCCGGTGACCCCGACGGCGCGCGGAGGTGCCTGCATGCGGCTGAAAGGCTGCTGGGCGGGAGCGCCGACGAAGCGGAACGTCTGAGGCTATGTACCTTGCGGGAGGCTATCGGTGAGTCCTCTCCGGAAAAAAAGTAGTTGGATAGGGGGTTGAAATGAAAGGGAATAATGCGGTCCTCATTCTCGCGGTCCTCGCTTCGGCGGTCTTCATCGTTCCGGCGGCCGCGGACGGCGATGGGACGGACCTCGTCGCTTCCGTCGAGATCGTCTCGTCGGGCGCCGCGGGCGGGCGCGTACTGGTGGAATTCGTCAAATTGGCGAAGAAGGAACTTCCCAGTCCCGCGGCTGCGGCTATCTTCGGGCCGGCAAATCTTCACGCGGCCAAGTTCACTCTTTTCGGGCCGGACGGAAGTACGGAGATCACCTCGGCCGCGGCATTGGGATCGGTAACCGTCGGATACGCGTTGCCGCGCGGGGCCAAGTCAAGCGATCAGTTGACGTACGGCATCTGGGTGGGAGTGCGGAAAGGCGCAGGCGGGAAGGGGGTGGAATGGTACTCCGTCGCTCCCGGGAAAAAGAAAGCGGAAGACAAGTCCTACGAAATTCCCGCGGATCTTTCCTTAAAAGTGGAAGAAGGCAAGGACGGCTTCGTCCTCATCAAGTTCGAGCGTTGGCCGGAAGGCGATCCGCTCATCTGGGGCGACTGAAATTCATTCCGGGCAGCGGAAGCGGTTGTCGTCGGCGATGATGCGATCCCGGAATTCGATGAAGGCTTCGGGGGTCAAAGGCTTGGCGATGAGATAGCCCTGGAAGGTGCGGCATCCGAGCTCCCACAGGATCTCCAGGGCTTCCGTCTTTTCCACGCCTTCCGCCACCAGGGAGAGGCCGAGCCCCTTCGCGATGGAGACGAGGGATTCCACGATGATCCTGTCCTTGCGGTTCTGGTCCAGGTTCTCGATGAAAAGACGGTCGATCTTGATCTCGTCCAGGGGGAAGCGGTGCAGGTGGCTCAGCGAGGAAAAGCCGGTGCCGAAGTCGTCCACCGAGATCCGTACGCCCAGGGTTTCGAAGCGTTCCAGAATGACGTCGGCGGTGGTCGTATCCTCGAATAAGCTGGTCTCGGTTATTTCGATGGTGATCCGGTCGGGATCTATGCCGGAGGACGCTATGGCGGATTTCAGCACCTGGGCGGAATCGGAGGAGCGGAACTGCTGGGCTGACAGGTTGATGGAAATGCCGATTCCGGATTTTCCTGCCGCTTCCCAGGCGGAGAGTTTCTGCATGCACTGGTAGATGAGCCATTTCCCGAGAGGGATGATGAGCCCGGTTTCCTCGGCCAAGGGAATGAAGGTGGACGGCATGATGAGGCCTTTTTGGGGATGGTTCCAACGGATCAGGGCTTCCGCTTCTATCCGTTCCACCCGCAGTATCCGTCCTTCGACCGCCGACACGACGAGCTTGGGCTGGAAATAGAGCACGAACTGCTCTCCCAGGCGCTCCATCACGGGTTTTTCGATGGCCTGGATGATCGAATTCTGGAGTTCCGCCTTCTCCACGACAGCGCGCAGCAGCTCGCCGGTAAACAGGATGAAGGGCTTCCGGGCTTCCGTGGCCGCGCCGACGGCGATGTCGGCATTGTGCAGGATGGAGGATCGGTCTCCGCCGTGCTCCGGCCAATAGGCGATGCCTATCGCGGTCTGGATGTTGACGTTGAAACTGGAAAAAATGTGCGCCTCGTTGAGGCGTTCGATCAGTTTCCTCAGGAAAGACGTGAGCGCCTGGCCTTTCAATCCGGGGATGATGAGAACGAATTCGTTCTCGTGGGTGTGGAAAACCTTGTCGACGGGTCGCAACAGGCCGGTGATCCGGCAGGCGGTCTGGTACAGTATCCATTCGCTCACGCCGGACTTCACGGTCTTGCGGACTACGCGGTAATTCTCCCCTAGCTGGACGATCAGGGCGGAAAAGCCTTTTCGGTCTCCCTGAGCGCGGGAAGTCTCGATCATCTCGTCCAATTCCAGTTCAAGCCGGAAATGGGTGGGCAGGCCCGTCTGCGGCTGGAGGGATATCTTCCGCTCCAGGTCGGCGACGCGTCGTTGAAGGTGATCGATCTCCGCCTTCAGCCGGATCGTTTCATCGCCGGTAAGTTCCAAATTGGGTATGATCGTTTCATTTTCCAATTCAATTCCTTCCTTGATGAACCGCGGGTAAGACTCGTTCCGCATTCGATCGATTGAGCCTCAGCCCTGTCACCAGTATCGGACATTTTCATCCGTCTTTATAGGCTGAGCCTGTGAATATTTAAATTTGCGGGCGCCCGGGTTGCCGGGCCCTCCGCTGGTAGCGAACGCCTCTCCGCTGTACTATGCGCCATGCGCCGCCGTCCGTCCGACGGAAGGCGGCGCTCAGCCCAGTCCGCGAGGTTTCCGTTTGACCCCGATTCTCCACTTGGCGCCGCTCCACGGCGTGACCAATTGCGTTTTCAGGAATGCGTTCTTCAGCCATTTTTCGGGCTTCGACGCGGCGGTGGCGCCCTTCATACCCTCGGTCAACGCGGCCAGCGTCAGGGAGACCCACTTCAAGGATCTCCTGCCCCCCGCGAACTCGGGAATTCCGCTTATTCCCCAGATCCTGGGCAACGACGCCGACCAGTTCGTCGCGACGGCGAAGATCCTGAAGGATTTCGGCTATGACGAAGTCAGCTGGAACCTCGGCTGCCCGTACCCCATGGTCGCGAACAAGAAGCGGGGTTCCGGCCTCCTGCCCTTTCCCGACCTGATCGAAAAATTCCTGGAAGGGGCCTGCTCCCGTTCGGCCCTGCCGATTTCCGTGAAGGCGCGCCTCGGCCGGACGGAACGCGGGGAGCTTTTACGCCTGATGCCGGTTTTCAATTCGTTCCCGTTACGACGGATCGTCATCCATCCACGCATCGCCACCCAGATGTACGAGGGGGAAGTGGACCTTGACGGCTTCTCCGAAGCCGCCGCCGAATCCACCCATGAGGTCATGTACAACGGCGACATCAAGGACGCGGCAACCTTCGCTTCCCTGCAAGCCCGCTTCCCTTCCATCGGCCAATGGATGGTCGGGCGCTGGGCGCTTTCCGATCCCTTCCTGGCATCCGCGCTGAAGGGCGCCCCTCCGCCAGCCGATCCGGTCCGCGTCGTACGGGATTTCCACGACGAGCTGCTGGACGGGTACCGCGGGATCCTCTCCGGGCAGAAGCACGTCCTGGACAAGATGAAGGAAGTCTGGACCTTCCTCGGCCTGTCCTTTTCGGGCTCCGACAGGAATCTGAAGAGGATATGCAAGGCGAATACGCTTGAAGCCTACGGCACCGCGGTCGCGGCGGTTTTTGAGGGTGAGGACTGGATAGCCTGAGGTGCGGCCGTTCGGCCGTGCGGCCCTCAGGCCATCTCGTCGGTTTTCAGCTCGGCTTGGGCTTCCTGCATGAGGCGGTAGGCGCGGGCGGCCACGCGGAGGTCGGCCGCCGAGGGATCGCCGGGGGCGTTGGCAGCGGCGAACACGGCCTTGGCCTTCCTGATGGTGGCCGCGGGATCTCCGGGCACTTCGGCCAGATCGACGGCGATCCTGCCGCCGACCGCGANNGCCTTCCCGCCTTCCGCCTCTCCCAGCCTTACGACGATTACCTTCTCCCCGCCGCGCGCGGTGGAGGATGCCGGGACGGGGACCGCCGGTCCCCGTCCCGCGTAATCGTAGACGATACGCACGCTCTCAGGCCTTGGTCTTCGCGGTCCGCCTCTTGATGATGTTCAGGGCGGATCCTGCCTTGAACCAATCGATGTGCTCGGGGCTCATCGTGTGGTTCGCGAAGAATGCTACGGGGCTGCCGTCGTGCTTTTCCAGCAGGCATTCGACCGGTTTTCCGGGCGCCAGCTCCGAAAGGTTCACGAGGGATATCCGGTCGTTCTCGCCGATCTCGTCGTACATGCGGGGATCTGCGAAAGTCAAAGCGAGCACGCCCTGTTTCTTGAGGTTCGCTTCGTGTATGCGGGCGAAGGAACGGACCAGGATGGCCCTGGCCCCGCGGTAGCGCGGCTCCATCGCGGCGTGCTCCCGCGAGCTGCCTTCACCCCAGTTGGCGTCGCCGACCGCGATCCAGCCCTGACCGGCCTCGTGGTAGTGTTTGGCGATTTCGGGGAAGGGCTTGGTCAGGCCGTCCAGCTGGTCCTTGCCTTCGCCGACCGCATCGTTGAAGGCGTTGACCGCGCCGATGAAGAGGTTGCCGCAGATGTTCTCCAGATGGCCCCTGTATTTGAGCCACTTTCCCGCCATGGAGATATGGTCGGTCGTGCACTTGCCCTTGGCCTTCAGCAGGATGGGAAGGTCCAGGAAGTCCCCGCCGTCCCAGGGGTCGAAGGGTTCCAGGAGCTGAAGGCGGTCCGAGCCGGGCGCGACCTTGACCGTGATCCGGCTTCCGTCTTCCGGGGGCGCCGTGAACAGATTTTTCCCGGCGGTGAAGCCCGAGTCCGGCAATTCCGCGCCGGCAGGCACTACGAGGCCGACCCGCTTTCCCGAATCCGTCGCGAGCGTCCCTGCGACAGGATCGAAGTCCAGGGTCCCGGCGAGCGCCAGAGCGGTGACCACCTCGGGCGAGGCGACGAAAGCCAGGGTATTGGCCGAGCCGTCGTTCCGTTTGGGGAAATTGCGGTTGTAGCTGCTGACGATGGTGTTGGGCACGGAGACGGCTTCCGCGCTCCGCTCCCATTGGCCGATGCAGGGTCCGCAGGCGTTGGCCAGCACCGTCGCGCCGGCCGCCTGGAAGACCGCCAGCAGGCCGTCCCGTTCGATCGTCGCCCGGACCTGTTCGGAACCCGGTGTAATGAAAAGCGGCGCCCTGACCTTCAGGCCCTTGGCCGTGGCGTCGCGCAGGACGGAAGCGCAACGGCCGATGTCTTCGTACGAGGAATTGGTGCAGGAGCCGACGAGGGCCGCGCTGATCGAAAGGGGCCAGCCGTTGGCGCGGGCTTCGGCGCCGAGCGCGGAGACTTCGCGGGCGAGATCGGGGGTGTGCGGTCCGTTGATCAGCGGCCGCAGGGCGGAAAGGTCGATTTCTATGACCCGGTCGAAGTATTTTTCCGGAGAAGCGGCCACTTCGTCGTCGGCGCGGAGGTTTCCGGCCACGCTGTCCGCGGCGGCGGCGATCGCCGCCCTGCCTGTAGAGGCGAGGTATCGGGCCATCGCCGCGTCGTAGGCGAAAACGGAGGCGGTGGCGCCGATCTCGGCGCCCATGTTGCAGATGGTGGCCTTGCCGGTGCAGCTCAAGGATACGGCGCCGCTGCCGAAGTATTCGACGATGGCGCCGGTGGCGCCCTTGACGGTGAGGATCTCGGCCACCTTCAGGATCACGTCCTTGGGCGAACTCCAACCGTCCAGTTTTCCGGTGAGGCGCACGCCGATAAGTTTGGGCCAGCGTACGTTGAAAGGGAAGCCGGTCAAAACGTCCACGGCCTCGGCGCCGCCGACTCCGATCGCGACCATCCCCAGTCCGCCCGCGTTGGGCGTATGGCTGTCGGTTCCGACCATCGTTCCGCCCGGAAAGGCGTACTGCTCCAGGACGACCTGGTGGATGATGCCCGAGCCGGGACCCCAGAAACCTATCCCGTACTTCGCCGAAACCGACTCCAGGAAATCGTAGACTTCCTTGTTCGTCTTTTCGGCCGCGGCCAGGTCGGAGACCGCTCCCGTCTTGGCCACGACCAAATGGTCGCAATGGACCGTTGAGGGGACCGCGGCGGTGGGAAGGCCGGCGGTCATAAACTGGAGCAACGCCATCTGCGCGGTGGCGTCCTGCATTGCGACCCTGTCCATGTCCAGATCGTTGTAGCTCACGGCCCGTTCGATCCCGGCGGATGGGCCGTCGGCGAGGTGGTTGATCAGGATTTTCTCGGCGAAGGTAAGGCCCCGTCCGAGGCGTTTCCTACCCGCGGCGACTCGTTCGTCCAGGGTGGCGTAGACCTTGTTGACCAGTTCGATCGGGGTGGTTGCTGAAACGGACATGGCGCCTCCGGAATCGGGAATGGATGAAGCCTCAGAACGACAATTTACTATAACCGGCGTCATCTTATCAATTGTTCCCTCCGGTTCCCGTTCGCGCCGGAAGCGTCTCATTTCAGTATCTTCTTTACCATGGACGATTCAAAGTTCCATCGGAACAACCTGGACCGGGCTTCCTCCCCGTACCTGCGCCAGCATGCCGACAATCCGGTCTGGTGGCAGGAGTGGCGACCGGAGGTCTTGCGCTATGCGGAGGAGAGAGGCAAGCCCCTGTTCGTGAGCATAGGCTACGCGACCTGCCATTGGTGCCACGTGATGGCATCGGAAGTCTTTTCCGATCCTGCGGCGGCAGCCGCCTTGAACGAGAGCTTCGTTTCCATAAAAGTGGACCGGCAGGAGCGTCCCGATATTGACCTTTTCGCGATGGATTTCCTGGTGCGCAACTACGGGCAGGGCGGCTGGCCCTTGAACATTTTCCTCGTTTCGGCGGCGAAACCCTTCGCGGCGGCGACCTACCTTCCGCTGGAAAGCACCCGGGGAAGGCCCGGCTTCACGGACTACCTGGGACAGGTCCTGGAATTCCATCGGGAGCGCGGGGCTATGGTCCCGGTCCATGAACTGCCGAGGCTGAGCACCACAAGCGAAACCGGACCGGGGAGCCATGCCCCGCAGGCGTCGGCAGCGTTCCGAAGCCCGGGCCGATGGAGCGTCCTGGAAGATCCCGTGATCGCCCTCCATCTGGAAGCGTATCGCGGCGCCTTCGACAAAGAATGGGGCGGTTTCGGGACCTCCCCGAAATTCCCGCCGCACTCTTCCCTGCTTTTCCTGTTACACGCGGCGGCGGCCGCGGAACCTTCGGAGCGCGCCGCATTCCGCCTGATCATCGAACCGACCCTGGATGCCATGCGTTCCGGCGGTCTGCACGACCACCTTCAGGGAGGCTTCTTCCGCTACAGCACCGACCGGGGCTGGATCATTCCCCATTTCGAGAAGATGCTGTACGACCAGTCCCAGCTCCTGTGGATTTACGCCCTGGCCGCGCGCCTGTTCGACCGGAGCGATTACGCGGAAACCACCCGCGGGGTGCTCCGTTGCCTGCGGGAGAGTTTCTCGGAGAAGGGATTTTTCATCGCCGGCTTGGACGCCGACACCGATCATCATGAGGGCGCGACCTACCTCTGGAGCATGGAGAGGATCCGGGCGGTGGCCGGTCCTGAGGAGACAGCCCGCCTTCGCGAACTCTTCGACCTTTCGGAAGGCGGCAATTTCGAAGGAATGAACCATCTTGTGCTGAAACGGCGGTTCCCCGGCGGAGCGGGGGCAGGGGCGGGGGCGGGGGCGGGGGCGGGGGCGGGCGAGCCCGCGCTGTCGGAGGCTACCCGGGAACTGCTCCTGGCCGATCGCAGGAGCAGGAGCCAGCCCGCGCGTGACGGTCTGGTCGTCACCGCCTGGAACGCGCTGGCCGGCATTTCACTCATCCAAGCCTGGCGGCTCCTGGGCGACCGGCAAGCCCTGGAGGAGGCCGTTCTCCTTTTCGACCGTCTCCTGGAATTTCATTACATCGGCGGCGTTCTCAGCCATTCTTCATTCGACGGCACCCGGAACGAAACGAGTTACCTGGAGGACGCCGCGGCCCTGCTTCTCTTCGCGACCTTCCTGCACGAGGAAGACCGCAGCCGGCTGGACATCCTTGCGGAGCTGGAGGCGCTCGTGCTTTCGTTCAGGACCGCGGACGGCTGGCTCGAATCCCGCAACGGAGATTTCCTGGCGATTCCCGCCTCCGGCTTCGATTCGCCCCAGCCTTCCGGCTCCTCACTGGCCGAGGCGGCTCTCTCCCGTGCCGGACTGGTCGTCTCGGGAAGCTTCCGGCCCCACCTTCCCGGAGATCCCCTGCTTGGAGACTTCCGCTCCTGGTCCTGGCTCCATGCCTCCGGCCTGCTGCCTTCCGTCGGCGCCCCGGAAACCTTGCCTTGGGACTCGCTCCCCATCGCTTCGATCCAGTATCCCGCCGCGGTCGCGGGGATCTGCCGGCGGGGGCGCTGCGAACCGTATCGCGAACCTCGCGAACCGTATCACAAACCGTATCGCGCATAAATTCCTTGACAGGGTATGCCCTCTGTGCTAACCTGTGAACGTAAACGTTTACTCAAAATAAACGCTTCCAAAGCAGGCAGGGGATGAAACCGACGATCAAGGATGTGGCAAGGCAGTCCGGAGTCTCCGTGGCGACGGTGTCGCGGATACTCAACGGGCTGCAGGGCTTCTCTCCGGAGACCCGGGCGCGGGTCGAAGCTTCGATCGCCGAACTCGGCTACCGGCCGAACGCGGTGGCCAGAGGGCTCGTCAACCAGTCCACCGGCATCATCGGCGTCCTGCTTCCCTGCGTGACAGACAAATTCGCCACCCTCCTGCTGCAGGGGATCGAGGACGGAGCGCGCGAGCGGGGCTACAGCGTGATCGTCTGCAACACGGAGAGCAACGGCAATCGTACGATGGAGTACCTGCGGGTGCTCGAAGAGCAGCGCGTCGACGGGATCGTGTTCGCTTCGGAGTGGATAACTGACGATTACGGCCGCGAGCTCCGGGCCATGAAGGTTCCGGTCGTACTTACGGCCACCATGTCCATGAAGTTCCCGTTCCCCTATGTGAAGGTCGACGACAGGCTCGCGGCCTACAGCGCGACCCGTTACTTACTTGATAAGGGGCATAGGAATATCGCGTTATTAAGCGGTTCTCCTTCCGATCGCATCGCGGGTACTCCCCGCATCGAGGGATGGAGGCAGGCCCTGGAGGAGGCGGGACTGCCGGTCGAAGAGAGGATGGTCGCCTACGGCGATTTCCATTTCGCCAGCGGGATCGCGGGAGCGGAAACCCTTTCGGGGAGCTATCCGGAAGCGACCGCCGTTTTCGCGACGAGCGACGAGATGGCCCTCGGCGTGCTTTCCTGGGCATACCGCAAGGGCATGCCGATCCCTTCGGGGCTTTCCGTCCTCGGCTACGACGACACCCTGGCGGCGGAGATGGCTATCCCGCCGCTCTCCTCGGTACGCCAGCCGATTTATGAAATGGGAAGGACCGCCTCCGAGCTCCTGTTCGAAGGGGAAGCGGGGAGGAGCATAGTGATGCCTTTCGGCATCACCGAGCGCGAGACTGTCAGTGTCCGCGCCTAATTTTCCGGCTGTTGTACGTAAACGTTTACTCACAATGGCGAAGCGAGAGAGCGATTGAACGCAATAATGGGTGTCGAAGGCGCCATGAAAACCAGCCTGCCGGGAGCGGCCGAGATCCGCAGCGCCGATATCATCGAACGCCATCAGGATGCATCGGGCGCCTACATCGCCTCCCCGAATTTCCCGACCTACGCATCCTGCTGGCTCAGGGACGGAAGCTTCACCGCCTATGCGATGATCCGCGCCGGTCGTCCCGCGGGTGCGCTCAGGTTCCTTGAATGGACGGCGCGGGCCATCCTTCGCCATGCCGGCCGCCTGGACGCCCTGCGGGAAAACCTCTCCTCCGGCAAAGGTGTGGGGTCGTCTTACCTCCCGACCCGCTATGCGCTGGACGGGACGGCAGTGGAGGACGACTGGCCCAATTTCCAGGTGGACGGCTACGGAACCTGGCTCTGGTGCCTGGACGAATACCTTTCGGCGACGGGCGACGCCGCCCTGCTTGAACGGCTGCGTCCCGCGGTCGGATTGACCCTGGAATACCTGCAGCTCGTCTGGGATCAGCCCAACTGGGACTGCTGGGAGGAGCGCGGGGACCTCCGGCATCCGGCGACCTACGCCTGCGTGTTCGGCGGCGCCGCGCGCATGGCTTCCCGGCTGGCCGGAACAGGCGAAGGGGAGGCCTGGGCCTCGATCGCTTCGGCTGTGAAGGCGCGGCTGGATTCCCTGCTGTTGCCGGAGGGGCGCTTTCCGAAATCCGAAGGCTTCCCGAGCGTGGATGCGAGCCTCATCTGGATCGCGCTGCCCTTCGGCGTACTGGCTCCGGACGATCCCCGGATGGCGTCGACCGTCGCTGAGATTGAACGTCGCTGCCTCGTTTCCGGCGGCGTGAAGCGCTATCCGGAGGATACCTACTACGGGGGCGGGCGCTGGATCATCCTGTCGGCCTGGCTCGGTTGGTGGTACGTCTCCGTCGGACGGATCTCCGAGGCGGAACGACTGCTCGAATGGATCGAATTAACGGCCGACGGTGAGGGCGGGATGCCCGAGCAGACGACCGACCTTGCCGTGGACGGGACGTACGTGAAGGAATGGACGGAACGCTGGGGACCGGTCGCGAAGCCTCTCCTCTGGTCCCATGCGATGCATATCGTATTGTGCAGGGAAATCGCCGAGGCGAAAGCCGCCGGTGAATAAGGAAGGAAATCGCGCGCCCGCCGGATCCGGGGGGATACGCGGCGGACGCGACGACATACAATCAAGGAGGACAGTAGCCATGAGCACACGCGCTGTCAAGGCGATCGCGGTCGCACTCATCGGTTTCGCCGCGGCGGGAGCCGCTTTCGCGAAAGGTTCGGAAGATTCGTCGGGAAAGGCCGCCGCCAAGGCGCCCGTCGTCGTCAAATTCTTCAACGGCAAGGCCGAAACGGTCGAGTGGATGGAGGCGCTCATCGCACGCTACAACGCCGAAAATCCCGGGATCAGGGTCGAACAGGAATTCCAGAAAGACGCGTCCAACGTGATCAAGCTGAAATTCGCCTCGGGCGACTATCCGGACCTGACGACGGTCTACGGCCAGGATTACGTGGACCATGGCCTGTACCTGGACCTCTCCGGCGAAGCCCGCTGGTGGGACCGCATCAATCCGGCGATACGCGAAATGTGCACCGATATACGCTCCGGCAAGCAGTACCGCATCGCCACGAACATGACGATGGCCGGACTCTTCTACAACAAGGCGCTTTTCGCGGAACTCGGCCTGAAGGAAGCGAAGACCTGGGACGAGTTCGCCGCGAACCTCCGCGCGATCAGGAAGGCAAAACCGGATGTGGCGCCCCTGTTCATGGGCGGGAAGGATGCGTGGATGCTCGGCCACTTCGTCGAGTTCATGGCCCACGGCGTCATCAAGCAGAAGTACGGTACGCTCGCTTCCCGCAAGGCCTTCCTGGAAAACGACCAAACCAAGCTCGACTTCGGCGCGGCCGGGGGCAGCATGGAATCCTTCGCCCGACGCATGATCCAACTCCGCGACGAAGGACTGGTGAACGCGGACATCGTGACCGCCACCTACGGCGACCAGATCGCCGCCTTCGCCTCCGGCAAGGCCGCCATGATCAGCCAGGGCATGTGGGCGCTCGGCGGCATCCTGGAAGCCAATCCCGCGATGAAGGACATCGGCTTCGCCGCGTATCCGCCGGTCATAGACGGCATGAAGCCGGTCATCCTGAGCGCCGAGGACTCCGGCTACTGCGTCGTCTCCAAGGGCAAGCATCCCGAGGAGGCCAAGGCCTTCCTCGACTACCTGTTCAAGGCCGGGAACCAGCTTGCCTATTCCGAATTCCTGAAATCGCCGAGCGCCTTCAGGGACGTCTCTCCGGATTGGGGCATCGTGAAAGCCGAGGTCCAGAAGGCGGTGAAGGAAGCCGTTAACATCGGTTTCACCACCGAGGGGCCAGCGGGCTTCTCCGGCGACGATGCCGGCCGGCTCGTGCAGGGGCTCTTCGCGGGCCAGTTCGCGAAACCGGGCGATTTCGCCGTAGAGTACAAGGCGAACTGGGACCGGGCCTGGAAGGCTCCCAAGTAGCGGATTATCGGAGGTAAGCCATGACCGCGAAGCGAGCGAATATCGCGAAGACGCCATACCCGATGCTGGTTCCCGCCGCGCTGCTGTTCGGCATGTTCTTCGCCTATCCCCTGCTTCGCGGCATCGGCCTGAGCCTGACGGATTGGGACGGGATCGGTACCGCCCGGTTCGTGGGCCTGGACAATTTCCTGGAGTTTTTCGGGGACCGTCGCGCGCTGCGCGACGTTTCCAATACCGTGCTGTTCGCGCTCGGCAGCGCGCCGGGACTCGTGCTGGCCGGGCTGGCCCTGGCCCTCCTGATCGACCGCCCCTCCCGCTTCTTCAGGGCTGCGCGGACGGTGATCTACCTTCCGGCGATCGCGAGTCCCCTCGTGATGGGCTATGTCTGGTATTTCCTGCTCCAGCCGGGCCGGGGACTTATCGCCCGGGCGGGGCGTTCCGCATTCGGGCCCTCCTTCGCCTTCGATTGGCTCTCCGGCGACTCGTCCGCCCTCGTCCTGCTCGTCGCCGTCAACGTCTGGCAATACGCGGGCATGACCATGGTGATCTTCCTGGCCGGATTGCAGGCGGTGCCGCAGGAAATGTACGAGGCGGCGCGTCTGGACGGGGCCGGCGCCTGGACCTGCTTCCGCAAGATCACGCTGCCCTTCCTGATTCCGTCGATGAAGGTGAACGTGGTCACCAACATCATCGGATCCTTGTCGGTCTTCGACGTGGTTATGGGCCTCACCGAAGGCGGACCCGGCTACGCGACCGAGACCCTGTCCATCTATATCATGAGAAAATGCTTCGGGAGCTTCACCGGATATTCCACGGCGGTCGCCGTCGTGCTCTTCCTGATCATACTGGTCCCGACGGCCGTCTACCTGCGCGCCGTACGGTCCTCGGAGTTCGAACGATGAAACCCCCGCATCAAGCGGCCGCCGCGCGCGGTTTCCGCTTCGCCGCGACGGCGGCCGTATGCCTGCTGTACGCGCTGCCCTTCGCCGTGCTGCTCCTCCTCGCCGTTTCCGGCCCGGCCGGCCCCTCTCTGCGCCTGCGGAATTTCGCGGAGGCGGCGCGCGCTTCCCGCATGGGACGGGCGGTCTTCAATTCGGCGCTGATCGCCGTATGCTCGGTTTCCCTGCTCCTGGCCGCGGCCAGCATGGCCGCCTACGTCATCGCCCGCTTCCCGACCCGGCCCGTGCGGATCTTCTTCGCCCTCCTGCTGGGAAGCATGATGATACCCGGCATCGTCAACACGGTGCCCCTGTACGCGATGCTCGTGGGCCTCCGCGGCATCAATACCTACTGGGCGATGATCGTCGTCTGCGCGACGAACGCCCTGCCGTTCGCCGTCTTCCTGTACGCCGGTTTCGTAAAGGCCGTACCGCGGGAGATCGAGGAGGCGGCGACCATAGACGGCTGCTCTCCCTTCGCCGCCTTCCGGCGGGTCGTCTTTCCGACCCTCGCGCCGGTGACCGCCTCGGTCCTCATACTCAACGGCATCGGCATCTGGAACAATTACGGCCAGGCGGTATTCTTCCTGCAGGCGCGGGACATGAAGACCGCGCCCCTTGCCGTATCGATGTTCTTTCAGCAGTACGGCGCCCGCTGGAACCTCGTGGCCGCGGCGGCGGTCATCGCCCTGGCGCCGGCCGTCCTGGTTTTCCTGGCCTGCCAGGCCTCCTTCGTCAAGGGAATAAGCGCGGGCGCCGTAAAGGGCTGAGCGCATGGAGATGAATATGGCTGCACCGCATCAAACCGTCGATCTTTTCCCCGACAGGGCGACCTACCGTACCGGGGAATCCGTCCTGATGACGGTCCAGGCTTCGCCGTCCGGCCTTCCGGCCCCGCGCCTGACCATCAAGCGGCTCGGGCGGAAGGTGCTCGAACTCGAACTGGCAGGAGCGCCGAATGAGCCGGCGCCGAGGCCGTCGACGGAATCGGCGACGGTCGATCTGGGGACCTTCGCCCCGGGCGGATACGAGGTCCTTCTGACCGGCGGAACCGGCGGAACCGGCGGCGGGAAGGTACTGGCGGCGACGGCCTTCGACGTCTCGGCGGGCGCGCCGGAGTCGGTCCGCTACGCGTTCATGAGCGACTTCTCGCCCTGCGAACCTGCGGAACGATCCAGGCGGGCGGTTCGCGCCGGGGAAGCGCTCGCGCGCCTGCACGCGACGCACGTGCAGTTCTACGACTGGATGTACCGCCATCACGAGCTCGTGCCGCCGACCGCAATCTTCGAGGACGCCCTCGGCCGTCCGGTGGATGCCGATGCGGTCCGCGAGCGCGTCGGCATCTGCCTGGCGCGCGGCATGGCGCCCGTCGCGTACGGAGCCGTTTACGGCGCCGAGAAGGAATACTCCGAAGCGAATCCCCTCCAAGTGCTGGAACGCTCCGACGGCCGTAAGGCGGACTTCATCGGGATCATCTCGATCTGCGACATCTCGCCCGATTCACCCTGGTCGGCCCGTATCGTCGCCGAGTTCGCCCGGGCCTGCCGGGTTTTCGGCTTCCGGGGCATACACATGGACCAGTACGGAGCGCCCAAGCTGGCCCTCCGCGCGGACGGATCACTCCTGGATCTGGCGGACTGCTTCGCGCCCCTCGTGGACCGGACAAAGGCGGAATTGGCGGGGGAGGGCGGAGACCTCTTCGTCGTGTTCAACTGCGTGAACGCCTGGCCGGCCGATTTCCTGGCAGGCTCCGCGCAGGACGCCACCTACATCGAAGTCTGGGATCCCTGGTGGCGGTACCGGCATCTGGCCGAACTGGCGCGGAAGGCGCGCCTGCTCGCCCCCGGCCGGCCGGTGGTGCTCGCCGCCTACCTCAAATGCTTCCTGGACGCCGCCGAAAGCGACGAACGGCGGGAAAGCAGCGCGCGCCTGTCCCTGGCGGTGATCTGCGCGAACGGGGCGACGCAGCTCCTCCTGGGCGAGGCGGACGGCGTTCTCGCCGAAGGCTACTATGTCAACCACGGCCACCGGCGGCCTTCCTTCGAGCCCGTCCTGCGATCGTACATGGACTTCATCGTCAAATACCGCGAACTGCTTTTCGGCGCGGAGGTGCGTGACGAAAGCCTGACGTACGCGGGCGGCGTCAACGACGAAGTCCGCATCGCGGGCGTTCCCTGGTCAGCGGAATACGAATGCGGCGCCGTCGGCGTCTCGGTCGCCCGCCTCGGTTCCGATTCGATCGTCGTGAACCTCGTGAATCTGACGGGAATCGAGGACGAGCGCTGGACGACCGGGAAGGAGGATCCCGAACCGGTGGGCGCCCTCTTCCTGGAACTGATCGCCTGGGCCGACGTGGAGGAAGTCTCCTGCGCGAGTCCCGACTACGGAATCGGCAGCCTGGAAAAAGTGCGCTGGGACTACGCCCCGCATCCGCAGGGACGCTGCGTGCGGATCGCGGTACCCGCCCTCCGCTGGTGGAGCCTCGTACTGGTCCGCTTCAAGGCGCGGTCCTGACGGGCGAACCTCTTTGCATCTTTCTCCGGACAGTCCATAATATCCGGAATGGATAGCGCACTGGTCCTCTACTCCTCCGGGCTGATCGCCGCGGTATTGGTTTCATTGACTTTGGCCTGCTTCGCCTTTTTCCGGTCCGACGTGCCGGGAGCGGCCGCCTTCCTTTTCGGCAATCTCGCGGCGGCGGTTTATGCTTTGGGCTCCATGTTCGAGATAGTCTCGCCCACGTTAGAGCGGGTCATGTCCAGCCTGACCCTTGAATATTTCGGAATCGCGACCGTCGGACCGCTATGGATGCTGACCCTGTGGTGCGCCGTCGGAGGCGTTCGGCGGATCAGCCCCGGAAGCCTCGCCGCTTTGTTCCTCGTTCCCGGCCTCATCATCCTGCTGGTGGCGACGAACCAGTACCACCATCTGTTCTACAGCTCGGTTTCGATCCGGTTCCGCGGACCGTTCACCGTCCCCGTGCTGGGCAAGGGGCCGTTCTATATGGTGAACCTCGTCTACATGAACCTCTGCCTCTTCCTGGGTACCTTATCCGCGCTGCGACAAGGGCTGAAATCCCCGCCCGCCCTCAGAAAGCCCTTCCTTTTCCTGTTCTTCGCGGCCTTGGTCCCCTGGGGTGGCATGTTCGTATATCAGTCCGGCTTGAGCCCCTGGGGCCTGGATACGGCGCCTTTCGGGCTGTCGCTGAGCGGCATCCTGCTTTCCCTCGCGCTTTTCCGTTTCAAGCTCTTCGATCTGACACCTCTCGTGGCCGATCAGGTGTTCGAAGACATGCGGGAAGGGGTCCTGGTGCTGGACGCGAAGGACCGGGTCGCGGGCTTCAACCCCGCGATGCTTCGGATCTGCCCGGATCTTTCCATCCACCTGATAGGGCAGAGCGTGCACGAATTGGAGGCCCGTTTCCCCGACTTTTCTCCCCTCTGGCGGCTGGACGGCGATCCGCCGGAGGACCTTGTCATCGAACGAGACGGGATACGGACCGTCTACCAGGTGGAGAAGTCCGCGCTCCGGGAAAGGCGGCGCGGGGCCCAGGGACGGATATTGATGTTCGCCGACATAACCCAGCGGGTGGAGCTCTCCAGGCAGCTCGCGCTCATGGCAGGAACCGACGAACTCACCGGCCTGGCCAACCGCCGTTATTTCCTGGAACGCTTCCGGCAGGAAGCCGAGCGCCAACGTCGATACGGAGGCAAGCTCTCGGTGGTCATGGTCGATCTGGACCGTTTCAAAGCGGTGAACGACGTATTCGGGCATGAGGCCGGGGACGCGGTACTCAGGCTGGCGGCGAAGGTGTGGCTCGGATGCCTGCGCGATTGCGACCTGCTGGCCCGCTACGGAGGGGAAGAATTCATCTTCCTTCTACCGGAGACCACGGTCCCGGATGCGCGAATCCTGTCGGAACGGCTGCGCTCGAGCCTTGAGGCCCAGACGCTGGAATGGAACGGCAGAGCCCTCCGGGCGACGGCAAGTTTCGGCCTTGCGGGGGTGGAATCCCCCGTCGAGGCCGACATCGACGATCTTCTTTCCCGTGCGGACCACGCGATGTACAAAGCAAAGGAAGCCGGACGCAACCGGGTGGAGCTCGGCTGAGTAAAATTCCAGCATTGATGGTGATAAATTCACCACCGCATCTTATCCTGTCAGGTTGTTTCTCCAATTCCGGGTCTACGGCTTCTCATTATTGAATTGAGAGGCTTGCGTTATGCCGGAAAAGGCTGGAAAGGCGCGCGCCTTACTTTAGGAACTCCAAACGCTCTCTCTCTTGGCACGCTATTTGCATTAAAAAAGCTAAATGAAAAGCCAATGGTTCATCATCGCCGATGACTTCACAGGAGCGGGCGACTCGGCGATCCAGTTCGGCTCGGCCGGGCGGCCGGTCCGTCTGCTGCTCTCCACCCAGGGAAAGAGTCCCGGCGTCCGCGGAACTGCCGCGGTCGTCGTCGATACGGATACGCGCTTCCTGTCCCCCGACCAGGCCTACGAACGCGTCGAAAAGACGACCCGCGAACTGTACGAAGCCGGCGCGCGGTCGTTTTTCAAGAAGATAGATTCCACCCTACGGGGAAATCCAGCCGATGAGATCGCCGCGGTCATGGACGCGGCAAGTTATCGCTTCGCGCTCGTGGCTCCGGCCGCGCCGAGGAACGGACGGACCGTCATCGGCGGGCACTGCCTGGTCAACGGAAGGCCGATTTCGGACACCGAGGTATCCAAGGATCCCTTCACCCCGGTGAAGGATTCCCGCATCGCGAGCATTCTGGAGCGCCGGTTCCCCGGAGCCGTACGGGAATTGGGCCTGGAATTGGTGCGCTCGGATGGTGGACGGCTTGCCGGGAAGGTGGCCGAGGAGCTCGCCCGGGGAGCGCGCGTCTTCGTGCTTGACGCGGAAACCATGGATGACCTGAAGGCGGCGGCGGCCTTGATCGGGATGGACGGGGTGCTCTTCGTGGGTTCGTCGGGCCTCGCGGAGGCGGTCGCCTCCGTTCAGGCCGCGCGCAAGGCGACGGTACCGCGGGTCCCGCTCGGCCGTTCGCTTTTCGTTATAGGGTCGGTCACGGCCGTGAGCGCGCTCCAATGCGCGCGGCTGGCGGGCACGGGCAATGCCACGGAGCTTGTCGTCGATTCCGATGCGGCGCTTTCCTCGCCCGTCGACGAGTTGCAGCGCCTGCTTTCCCTCGTCCGCTCGGCTCCGGCGAAGCGGGCCCTGCTGATCCGCACGAGCGGATCGAATAATCCGGGATCGGCGGCCCTGGCCGACAAGTACTCGGGGTTGGCGATTTCCGGATTCCTCGGCGAGCTGACCCTGCGTATCGCGCGCGACCGCGGCATCCGTTTCCTTTTCGCTTCCGGCGGCGATACCGCCGCCCGGATCGCGGGCGCCATGAAAACCGACGCGATCGATTTTTTCGCGGAGCTTCTGCCCGGCCTGCCCTTCGGTTCCTTCCGTTCCGCCGCCCTCGGGCGGAAACTGTATTTCGTAACCAAGTCCGGCGGTTTCGGCGGACCGGACGCCATGGCCGACGCTCTGGCGCTCGTCTCTCCCGAACCGCTTCCCCGAAAGGAGCTCAGCGCATGACACCCTTTTCCGTCACACTGCCGAACCGCGTGCGTTTCGCGGTCGGTGCCGTGGATTCCGTTCCCGAAACCGTCGCCGAACTCTGCCCGAAGGGCGCGGCCGTCCTGGTGCTCACCGACAGGGGCATCGCGGGGACCGGCGTCCCCGCCCGCGTGGCCGCTTCGCTGGCCGGGGCCGGTTTCGACGCCCGCGTGGTGGATACCGTTCCCGCCGAACCGACCGACGCCGAACTGGACGGCCTCGCCGCTTCGGTCCGCTCCGCCAAATCGGCGGCCATCGTCGCGATCGGCGGCGGCTCGGTGATGGACGCGGCCAAGGTGCTTTCGGTCCTGGCCGGCAATGACTGGTCCGTTTCCGTACTCGCCGAACGGGGCGTTCCCGGAAAAGGCATCCCCTGCGTCATGTTGCCCACCACTGCGGGAACCGGATCCGAATCGACCCCGAACGCCATCGTGCTCTTCCCGGAGAGGAACCTGAAGATCGGCATCGTAAGCCCCCATTTCGTCCCGGACAGGGTGGTGCTGGATCCCGCGCTTACCATAGGCCTTCCGCCCCGGCTGACCGCCTCCACCGGCATAGACACCCTTTGCCACCTGGTGGAATGTTTCGTCGGCAAGAAGGCGAACCCCTTCAGCGATATGTACGCGCGGGAAGGCATGCGCATCATGGTCCCCGCCCTTCCGCTGGCCTTCAGGAACGGTTCGGACATCGAGGCGCGCTCGGCGGCGATGCTCGCCGCGTACTACGGGGGCATCTGCATCGCCGCCTCGGGAACCACCGCGGTCCATGCGCTTTCCTATCCCCTGGGGGGCACCTT
>DPXI01000024.1:57514-58600 GCA_003527485.1 Treponema sp.
GCCCTCGGCGAACTGACCGAAGCCGCTTTCGGCGTGCGCCGCCTCCTTGACAACAACCCGATCGAATTGTCCAAGGCCGACATTCGCGCCATCTACGAGAGCATGAGGTGAGTTCGATGCCGGAAAAACCTATCGTCGGGATCACCATGGGGGACGCCGCGGGCATAGGTCCCGAGATCATCCTGAAGGCCCTCCTAAACCCCGAGGCCCGTGGAGCCGCCCGATACTTGGTCTACGGATCGCCCGCGGTCATGGAACGGGCCGCGTCCTTCGTGGGCTGGAAGGGCCGTATCCGCGAGGTCGCGGGACCTGCCGACTGCCGCTTCGAGGAAGACGCGCTGGAAGTCGTCAGCTGCCGGCACATCGAACCGGCGGAATGTCGGATCGGAGAAGTCTCCTCGGCGTGCGGCGACCTGGCCTTCCAGTCCATCCGCCGAGCGATAGTAGACGCGTTGGCCGGACTCATCGACGCCACGGCCACCGCTCCGATCAACAAGGACGCCCTCAGCCGCGCCGGCCACAAGTTCGCGGGCCATACCGAGATCTATGCGCATTTCACGAATACGTCCGACTACACGATGCTGCTGATGGAAGGGAGTCTGCGGGTGGTCCACGTCTCTACGCACGTTTCCCTCAGGCAGGCGATCGAACTGGTGAAGAAGGACAGGGTCGTTTCCGTGATCCGCCTCGTACGCGAAGCCCTGATCGGCATGGGCATCGCGAATCCGCGCATCGCGGTGGCCGGCCTGAATCCCCATGCGGGCGAAAACGGCCTGTTCGGACGCGAGGAGATCGAGGAGATCGCGCCCGCCGTCGCCGAAGCCGCGGGCCTGGGCGCCCTCGGCCCCTTCCCCCCGGACACAGTTTTCAGCCGCGCCGCCGGCGGCGAATACGATGCTGTCGTCGCCATGTACCATGACCAGGGACACATCCCGCTGAAAATGGCGGGTTTCCGCTACGGCGGCTCGGAAGGCCCGAAGATTTCGGGCATCAACATCACGCTCGGGACGCCGGTGATCCGCTGTTCGGTCGATCACGGCACCGCCTTCGACCGCGCGGGAACGGGCACGGCCGACGAAGGCAGCA
>DPXI01000026.1 GCA_003527485.1 Treponema sp.
GCGTTACGATGAACGGAACCTTGCGGCGGAACCGCCGCGCCACCATGCTTGCTGCCGCATCCTTCGCCATGGCGTCCTGCGCGCTGGCTTCCTGCGCGTACTTCACCGAAGCGCCGGAGAGCCGGGCCATCGTGGTGGGAATAGACAATTATCCCAATATCAACAGCCTGGAATGGTGTGTGGCCGATGCTAAAGCAATGGTGGAAGCCTTGGATGCGGAGGGAACCACTCTCATCGACGGAAGCGTCGGAAGCTCTCCGGTCGTCAAGCAGACGGTGACTGACGCGCTGGAATCCGCCGCAGCGGAAGCGCCGACCGGAGGCTATGACCGGTTCCTATTCTACTACAGCGGGCACGGAGATCCTGTTTTCGGCGGCAGCATATTGATGGCCGATGTCACTCCGTCGCTATCCGCGGGAGCCGCAATCAGCACGGACGAACTTTTATCCCTGATCGCGAAAATACCGGCCCGGACACGGGTCGCGATTCTTGATTCCTGCTATTCCGGCGCGTTCGTGCGGGAGGAACCGGCGTATTCTCCGGTCCCCGATGATTATGAGGAAGGCTCGGCCTGGACGGATTCCCTCTCGTTGCCCCGTTTCCTGGCTTCGGCGGCTTCCGCTTTTTCCGCGGGAGCCGGAGGCGGAATAATCGCGCTGAGCGCGGCCGGAGCGGATGAACTTTCCTGGGAAATAGACGGAGATGCGGCAGAGGACGGCCACGGCGTGTTCACTTCGGGTCTGCTGGAGGCGAAGACCTCAGGCGACCTGAATCTCGACGGTCTCGTCACTGCGGCCGAAGCCTATGATTATGCGGTCGACTACGTCGAGAAAGCTTTCAACGCGACGGCCGCCGACGTATACAAATACCTCCCCCGCGTCTCCGGCACCGCCCTCGACGCCGTCCTCTTCGTCCGCTGAGGCGCCCTTCGCTCTTTCCTACTTTCGTGCTTTCGTAATTCATCCTCATCCGAATTTCGTGCTTTCGTGTTTTCGTGGTTCATCATCACCCGGCTTTCGTGTTTTCGTGGTTCATCATCACCCGGATATCGTGTTTTCGTGGTTCAACATCACCTGGATTTCGTGCTCCCTTATCAACATAGTCCCTCTCAAACCATCCACCAGGGAACCACGCTTATCTTGTCGTCAAGGTCGAGGACATAGGGGCATCCGGATACGATTTAACCGCGGTCGCAACGCGCGGGATGGGCGGCGATGAAGGCTTTTAGGTGGCTGTCGTCTTTCAGGCCCGGATTCCCGCTCCATTTCGCTTCGATCGGGATCAGCGTATCGTTCCGCTCGATGATAAAGTTCACTTCCGCTCCGTCCGTCGTGCGGTAATAGCCAAGGCTTCCCGAGCCCAAAAACGCGACCCTCCGCTGGAGTTGGGTCCCGACCCATTGTTCGAACAGGGAGCCGGGAGCCGCTTTGACCGTCGCTTCCATGAGGGGAAGCCCCGGCGCCGCGTTACGGACGCCGAGGTCGAAGAAAATGAAGCGGGGACTGGAGAGGACGCTTTTCCGGGCGCTTCCGGTGAAAAGGGAACGCTGAAACCGATGAATATATCCTTAGGCAATTGATCGTAAACCTTGATCGTATGAGCCGCTATTCCCGTTTCCCTGGAGACCGCGGCGAAGTTCACAATCCCGCCCGAATCGCCTGACGCGAACTTCAGAAAACGGAGGAAGGAGCCCCAGTCCTTCAATCTCGATCCCCGACGTATCTCCTCTTCCAGATGGGCCGTCGCGTAGGTCGAAAGAATATCGGCGCGGTCGGGGAATACGGATTCGTCTCGTACTCTTCTCAGGGTCGACTTGCCCGTCTGCCGGGCTCCGAAAACGATGTGGACGAACGGCTTATGCAGCTTCTTTGCCAGAATAGGTCCAAAATATCGATACTTGGTATCCATGGGCGTCGACTATGTCAATACTGCCAGATTTGCACTGTTTTTGTATGAAATAGGGCAGAAAACAGCAAGAGGACCGGCGCCAAGTCGCCTAAAAAGCTTACAACCCGAGGCGTTCGCGGAGCTGGCCGATCAGCTTGAGGTCGGAATCGGCGAAATCCATCCGGAGGATTTCTTCCACCTTCGCCCAGCGCCATTCGGAATGTTCCGCAAGGGTGAGGTCGAAGGAGGACATGGTCACTTCATAGGCGCTCAGTGCCCTGTAATCGCCGGAATGCTCGAAGTCGGCGGTAGCCAGGAGCGCGCCGGCGACAGCCTGAACGGCGAACTCCTCGTCGAACTCGCGGGCGATCGTCTGCCGGTCGCTCTCTCCCGCTTCGACCTTTCCGCCGGGGAATTCCCACTTGCCGCCGAGGCTTCCGCCGGGCAGGCGGTGGGCGACCAGCAGGAATTCGCCGTTGCGCACGATCCCGGCGACTGAACGTTTCATGGGATGACGGCTCCGCCTATAGAAAAAGCACGGTGGGGAATAAAAAGTGCGCCACTGCGGCAGCCATTGCGCCGTAGCCCAACCATTTCCGGTTCTTGACGAAGATCAGTTCCAAACGTTCGGACGCATCGGAAAGTATCGTGGAGCGTGATCGGTAGAATTCGAAGACGAGCGCGAAGCCCGATGCCAAGCCCGCGGCGGAGGGCACAAGATCGCCGATGACCGGGATATCGCCGCGCACGGCAGACAGCAGCTTGAAGAAACCGGTGGAAAGGGCGAGGACGCCGAGCACCAGCCGGAAAGTTTCGTCCAGCAGGTATTCACGAAGTCCGCCGGTCACCGGGGTACGGTCGTCTTGGTCCAAAACCAGAGCGTATCCGGCGAGAGCGTTCAGGAGGATCGACAAGAAATAGAACTGGATCATCCGCGCGGCTCCTGGAACCCAAGAATATCGAAAAGCTCTCACACCGTCAATTGAGTTACCGCAGTCATCCGGCGCGTACGCTATTCAGCGCGGGCCCGAAGGGTCTTTCGGACGCCGCCGAACTCCACGAGCACCGCGAAATCTTCGACCTCGCCGTCCATCGCGAAACGGAACTCCTGTTCGCCCCGCTCGTCGACGGAGAAGCTGCCGGCGTAGCGTCCTTCGTCCCCTGCGTTGCTGCCTCCGGCCGCGGCCATTAGGGTCCCCGTCGCGGCGCCCGGGCGGGGGGCGGCCTTCTTGATGACGACGTAGGTGCTGCCCTGGTAACGGAAAGCGGATACGGTGAAGCGGTTTCCGGCAATTTCGATCCGGTTTTCCGGAGGCAGCAGGAAACCCATGACCGCCGCGGTGACCGAAAGCATGATGATCGCGAGGAAAAGGAAGGCCAGGGGTTTCGTTGCGGTGAGGGTGCCGAAAAGGGTCGGCTTTCGCTGCTTGCCCTCATCGGCGAGCTGCCTGACCCGTTCGCTGGCTTTTGCGAGGCGCGCGCTCCGGGAATAGTGGAAAACGATTTCCCGGTCTTCATCTACTTCGGGCTTATCCACGGTCGGCCCCGGGAAGCCATGCGCCGGCGGCTATCCTTCCCGCGGCGGCGCAGAGATCCTCGGCATCCGAGAAGCCGATCGATGCGGCGACCGCCCGCCCCGCCTCGGTCAGCAGGGCCGCGCCGACCGCCGCGACCGCAAGGGGATCGAACGGGCGTCCCGTTTCCGCTTCCAGGCGGACGGTACGCGCGGCGAGGGCCGCGATGAGTCCTGCGAGCACGTCGCCCGAGCCTCCCGCGGCCAGCGCGGGAACGAGCCCGTCGACCACGACCGTCCTGCCGTCAGGGCCGGCGATGAGGGTGACTTCCCCCTTCAGCACGAATACCGCGTTGGCTTCGGCGGCCGCCCGTCTGACCAAGGCGAAGGGATCCGCCATGAGGGCCGGCTTCTCCACCCCCAGCCAGGCAGCGAATTCGCCCGGATGAGGGGTCAGGATCGTACGGCCGGCGAATCGCAGGCCGCGGGCGATAGCGATCGCATCGGCATCCAGCACCAGAGCGGCGCCATCCTTTTCCGCGTCCAGGAGGGCGGCGAGCACCGCCTTCCTCGATTCGTTCCTGCCCCACCCCGGCCCTGCCAGCACGGCATCGGCCTTGGCCCGTCCGCCTTCCCGCCCTTCGGGAACGACCATGATCCCCGCGCAACGGCCGGCGAGAATCGGGTAGATGTCGGCGTCCGCGACGAGGCGGACGAGACCGGCGCCGGCCGCCTGCGAGGCGCGGGCGGCGAGCCAGGCTGCGCCCGTGGATCCGACGGAGCCCGCGCGGACCTCGACGAGGCCCCGCAGGTGCTTGTAAGCGTCGACCGCGACGGGCGGAATCATGACGGCCGCCTCGGCGAAGGTCATGAGTTCGCCGCCGTCGGCCAGTTCAAGGAGGCTGGCGGGGAAAATACCGGCCACCGGGACGATGCGGCCGGCCGAAGCCCGCGCGAGCGGCCGGTAAAGGCAGGCCTTGCGCGGCTCCACCGCAAGGGTCAGGTCGGCGCGTACTACCGGGAAACCGGGAATCCATTCGTCCGAAAGACCGGAGGGAACATCGATCGAGACGACCGGCGGACGGCCCGCCGCGGTCGCTCCGGCCGCCGCGACCGCTCCGGCCGCCGCGACCGCTCCGGCCGCCACCGCCGCTCCGGCCGCCGCCGCTCCGGCCGCCGCCGCGGCAAGCGCGGTAACCGCGAGCGCCATTTCGGCCGCTTCACCGCTGAGGGCGCCGCGCAGCCCGGTGCCCGCGATGCCGTCGATGACGAGTCCTGCCCGATCGAGGGCTTCGGCAGCCCGCCCGGCGGGTCCGTCCCATCCGAGTACGGCCGAACCGAGCTTTTCAAGGGTCGTCAGGGCAGATGATAAGGGAGAGTTCTCGCGCCTCGGGGGCCGCGCGAAGACCAGCGTGAACAGCAGGGGATCGGCTTCGTCCGAAAGGGCCAAGGCGCGGAGCATCACGAGGGCGTCAGCGGCGTTGTTGCCTCCGCCCAGGAGCGCGACGATCCTGGTATCGCGGAGCTTTCGGATCGCCGTTCCGGTAAATGCCGTTCCGGGGAACGCCGAACCGAGGAGCGCTTTCCTGCAGGCGCGACCGGCGGCCTCAACGAGAGCCGGACTGTCCAGGCCCCACTCGGCGGCCGCGAGCGCGTCGATATTCTTGGCTGAAGAGGCGCTGGCCAGCCTCACGTCCGCGGCTCCCCGACGAAGCGGTCGGTGCGCCACCAGACCGTTTTCGCTTCGAACTCGCTCGCCAGGAGCGCGGAGAGTATACCGTCCTCGGAAAGGAAGAAGGCGTTGAACATGAGCTCCTCGTTGTCGACGCGGATGAAGCCCCGCTTCTGGTCGCGGGAACCTTCCTGCAACAGCAGGATATCGTAGCCGCCATCGGCGGGCGCCGAAAGGAATACCTTCCCGCCGCGCGAAGCGCCGGTCAAGGAGTAGATGGCATGGGCGGCGACCTTCTGGTCGTTTTCGGTCTCGACGCGCTCCAGGGCCTGGACGTCAAGCCGATCGCCGTAGGCCCCGGTCTCCGCATTCATGCTCCAGACGACCGAGCCGTCGTAGCCGATGCCCGCGCGGGTATCGGTGGACTCGTCGATCGTATCACGGTAGTAATCGATTTTGATGTAGAGCGTGCGCCCGTCGCAGGCGGGGACGATGCGGTCCAGCGAAGGCTTGGCGGCGCGTCCCGGGGGGACGGGAAGCTCGTCGGAAGCGAGCTTCACGAGGAACAGGAGATTGCCGGAACGATCGAACCAATAGACGTTCCAGCCGGTGGAGAGACGGCAGACGACTGCGAGCTCGTCGTCGACAGAAACGTGGAGGCCGGTTATCAGCGGAAACGGAGTTCCGCCGATGCCTTCCTGACCCAAGTATTCCAGGAAGCGCCCTTCCCCGTCAAAGTGGAGCACAACGCTGTCCAAAAGGGAGCGATTCCCGGCATCGTAGCTGCGACGTTCGGGTGGGAGGCGGTCCTCCACGTACAGCTGCTTGCGCGAATCCACCGCGAGTTCCCCCGGCGAGTTGAGCGGGTAGGCGACCGCCCTCCGGGTTACGACGTCGGTTTCCTTGAATTCGGTCTCCAGAGTGAGCGGGGGCGGATTGGCGTCCGGATCGTAGATCATGGAAAGGAGATCCCCGTAGGAGGTGAAGCGGGTTATCTTGGCCCCGTTGCCGTCGGAAACGTAAAAGATGCCGTCGCGCATCGCGAGGCGGGTCTTCCCCGTACGGGCGTAGCTTTCCAGACCGAAAAGATCTATTTGATCCTCCATGCGGCCGATGGAAAGCGAAAAGAGGTTCTCCCGATCCACGGAGGGCACTTCCGCGGGCGAGCAGGCGCTGAGCGTGAGGGCCGCGACGAAGGCGGCCGCGATCATGGCGATCATGGGGGAACGATAGACGGCGAAAAGCCGCTTGTCAACGGAGCGCTATCCCGGTACATTCATGCCCATGCTGGAAAAGCTCGTAAAGATCATATTCGGATCGCAGCACGAACGCGATCTCAAGGCACTGCTCCCCCTGCTGCATGCGGTCAATGAGAAAGAATCCTGGGCCGCGTCCCTGAAGCTCGAGGAATTCTCGCGCATCACCGAAACCTTCCGCGAACGCTGCCGGGGAGGCGAAAGCCTCGATTCCCTGATGCCTGAAGCTTTCGCCCTGGCCCGCGAGGCGGCAAGACGGAAACTCGGAGAGCGGCCCTACGACGTCCAGGTTCTCGGTTCGATCGTCCTACATAAGGGCAGGATAGTCGAAATGAAGACGGGCGAGGGAAAGACGCTGATGAGCGTCGCCGCCGCCTACCTGAACGCGATAGCCGGGCAGGGCGTCCACGTCGTCACGGTCAACGACTACCTCGCCTCGCGCGACGCGGACTGGATGCGGCCCGTCTATACGGTCCTCGGCCTCACGGTCGGCGTGATCCTGTCGGATATGGACAACGAGCGCCGCAAGATGAACTACGCCTGCGACATCACCTACGGCACCAACAACGAATTCGGCTTCGACTATCTGCGCGACAACATGCGCTGGGACCTCGGCGGCCGCGTCCAGCGTTCGCACAACTACTGCATAGTCGACGAGATAGACTCCATCCTCATCGACGAGGCCCGTACCCCGCTGATCATTTCCGGCGCCGCCGAAGACGACACCTTCAAATTTTTCGAGGTCGACAAGCTCCTCGGGAGTCTTGAAGAGGTCAAGAAAAAGGAAGACGGCGATTACCCGGATGAGGCGCAGGGCGAAGAGATCATCGGCGACTACAAGCTGAATGAAAAAAACAAGGGCATCTCCTTCACGAACGACGGCATGGCCAAAATCGAAATCATCCTGCAGAAACGCGGCCTGATCAAGGGCAGCCTTTTCGACGAGGAAAATTTCGAATTCATACATTACTTCACCCAGGCCCTGCGCGCGCACAAACTCTTCCATATCGACGTGGACTACGTGGTGCAGGAAGGCCTCGTCCAGATCGTGGACGAATTCACGGGCCGCATCCTGCACGGACGGCGTTATTCCGACGGCCTGCACCAGGCGATCGAAGCGAAGGAACGCATCAAGATCGCCCAGCGGAACCGGACCCTCGCCACCATCACCTTCCAGAACTTCTTCAGGCTGTATAAAAAAATATCCGGCATGACCGGTACGGCCGACACCGAGGCGGTGGAGTTCAGCAAGATCTACGGCCTGGACGTCGTCGTGATCCCGACCAACCTGCCCGTGGCGCGGGCGGACGAGGACGACGTCGTTTATCTGAATGAGGCCGAGAAATGGGACGCTCTCTGCGACGAGATCGCAGAGGCCCACGGCCGGGGCCAGCCGTTGCTGGTCGGTACGGTTTCCATCGAGAAATCCGAGCGCATCTCCACCCTGCTGACCCGTCGCGGAGTCCGGCACGAGGTTCTGAACGCCAAGAACCATGCCCGTGAGGCCACGATCATCGCCGAAGCCGGAGCCAAGGGGTCGGTCACCATCGCCACCAACATGGCCGGCCGCGGAACGGACATCAAACTCGGCGGAAATCCCGAATTCCGCGCCCGCAAGCGCGCGGGCACCCAGGCGACCGAAGAGCAGTACCAGGAAGCCTACCGTATCGAATACGGGAAGTGGAAAACCGAATACGACGAAGTGAAGGCCACCGGCGGCCTTTACGTTGTCGGCACGGAACGCCATGAAAGCCGCCGCATCGACAACCAGTTGCGCGGACGATCGGGTCGGCAGGGCGATCCGGGACGATCGCGCTTCTTCATCTCGATGGACGACGAGCTCATGCGCCTGTTCGGCGGGGCCAACATCAAGAACCTGATGTCCAAGATCGGCATGGAACCCGGCGAGCCCATCTACCACCCCTGGCTGAACAAGAGCATCGAGCGCGCCCAGAAGAAGGTCGAAGAGCGCAACTTCGAAATCCGCAAGCACCTGCTGGAGTACGACGACGTGCTCAACCAGCAGCGCAAGTTCATCTACGACCAGCGCGACGCCATCCTGCTTGACGAACGCCTGCGCGACCGGGTCGTCGGCGCCGCCTCCGACATGATTTCCGCCGCGGTGGACGCGTACAAGGCCGCGTTCCGCAAGGACGCGATCGTCGCGATCCATGAGCTGCAGGAATTCTGCAAAACCAAATTCGGCTATAAGCTGGACCTTGAGCCGCACTCCACCGAAGCGCAGAAATTCGAGGAGCTCGCGGCGGGCATAGAGGCGGGTCTGGAAGCGGACCTCTCCGAAAAGGAGAAGCTCGCCGGCGCCGAGAATCTCAACGCCTTCATCCGCATGCAGTACCTGCAGGCTGTGGACCGCAAGTGGCTGGACCACCTGGAGAGCATGGAAGCCCTCAGGGAAGCCGTATACCTGCGCAGCTACGGCCAGAAGAATCCGTTGACCGAATACAAGCTGGAAGGTTTCCAGATCTTCGACCGGATGATCGAAGACATCCGCCAGGAGATAGCTTCCCGCGTGTACCTGGTGCGCGTGCGCGCCGCCGACGAGCGGGAAGTCCGCGCGAAACCCCAGCCGGTGATCCACGCGGCGAGCCACGGCAGCATGGAAGGCTTCGCCGGCGCGGCCGGATCGACCAGGACGACCGGCGCGGCTCCCTTCAAGGGCCCCGCATCCACGAGCCGCCTTCCGGCCGGCTTCGGCGGGGACCGGGTCGCCGGCCCCTCGTCGCGCTCCGAGCCCGAAGCGGCGACCGTCGTGCGCGCCTACCCCAAGGTGGGCCGCAACGATCCCTGCCCCTGCGGCAGCGGAAAAAAGTACAAGATGTGCCACGGAAGGTGAGGAAGAAACAGCCGGTAGCCAGCAGAACGGAATCCGGTAGCCGGTAGCGCCGTAACCGCCGGCGCCCCTCCTCCTACCGGCTTCCTTCTTCGCCTATCAACCTCACTTCACTTCGATCCTGCTCATTTCCTTCGGAGCCAACCTGACGCCGCCTGATTTGGAGCCCTTCACCAGGTAGTCCTGCGCCTTGAACGCCTCCTTTGCGACCTTCAGGCGGGGCTTGGGAACGTAGTGGACGGTGAAGGCGAACTTGTCGCGCGCGTCGATATGGAGGAGCTCGCCGCCCTCCGGAAGCAGCGAATACTCCTTGTTCATGATCCAGCCTTCGATGCTGCAGCGCTTGATGCAGGGGAAGCCCGTGGCCGTATCCTTGTACAGGACCGTGAACACCGTCTTGGCCAGCAGCTCCTTGTCGGCCAGACCGCACCACCACATGCCCTTGTCTATGAAGACCTTGTCCGGGGCGTCGATGACGGTCCAGTTGCCCGACTTCTTCAGCACGAGCACGCGGTCGAAACCGGACAGTTCGCAGACCGTTTCGCCGTTCGGGATGGAGGTGCCGAGGTAGCCCGAGGAGCCGTCGTAGCGCAGGACCAGGTCCTTGGCTGCGACCTCCTTCACCGCGGTCTTCTCGAAACGGCCGACCTTCGTCTTCCGCTTTCCGTATCCGAGTTCCTCGTTCGCCTTGATCTTGGCGATGATGCCGTCCAGGAATCCGAGCGCGTATCCGGTGATATCCTTCAGGTGCAAAGCGATCTGCTTGAGCCTGGCCTCGATCTCCTTCATCTCGGCGCGCGCCTTGTTGATATCGTACAGCGAAATGCGGCGGATCGGTATCTTCAGCAGGCGTTCGACGTCCTCGGCGCTCACGCCGCGCGGACCGACCTCCTTGGCGAAGGGCTTGAAGCCTTCGATGACGGAAGCGGTGACGGTCTCGGCCGTCCTCATCTCTTCGATCTTCTTGTAGATCCGTTCCTCGATGAAGATCCGTTCCAGGGTCCGCTGGTGCAGCCGGTCCTGCAGTTCCTTTCGCTCCAGCTCCAGTTCCCTGGTGAGTATGTCGACCAGCTGCCCGGCATGGTGGCGGATCACCTCGGTGACGGTCATGACGGCCGGCATACCGTCGCGGATCACGAGGAGGTTCACCGAGATGGACTGCTCGCACTCGGTGAACGCGAACAGGGCGTCCACCGTTTCATCGGAATAGACCCCGCGGGCCAGCTTTATCTCGATCTCGACGTTTTCGGTGGTGAAGTCGGAAATGGCCTGGATCTTCACCCTTCCCGCCTTCGCGGCCGTCTCCACGCTTGCGATGAGGCTCTCGGTGGTGGAACCGTATGGAAGCTCTCGGATCACGATGCGTTTGGGATCGCTCACGTCCAGCTTGGCGCGCACGAGAACCTTGCCGTTCCCGTCCTTGTACTCCGAGACGTCCACGAGGCCCGCCGTGGGGAAATCGGGAAAGATCTGGAAGCTTTTCCCCGCGAGGCAGGCTTTTTCGGCCTCCAATACTTCCAGCGTGTTGTGGGGAAGGATCTTCGTGGACATGCCGACCGCGATTCCGTCGGCCCCGATGGCGAGCACGACGGGTATCTTGGCGGGAAAGGCGACGGGCTCCCGGTTCCGCCCGTCATAGGAATCGACCATTTCCGTGAGCTTGGGGTTGAAAAGCAGGTCCTTCGCGAGACCCGTCGCACGGCATTCGATGTAACGCGCCGCCGACGCGTCGTCCCCGGTGAAGATGTTGCCGAAATTCCCCTGCCGGTCCAGGAACAGGTCCTTGTTGGCCAGTACAACGAGGGCGGATCCGATGGACGCGTCGCCGTGGGGATGGTACTTCATGCAATGGCCGACGACATTCGCCACCTTGTGGTACTTGCCGTCGTCCATCTCGAAGAGCGAATGGAGGATGCGCCTCTGCACGGGCTTCAGACCGTCCTCAAGGTCGGGTATCGCCCGGTCCTTGATCACGTACGACGCGTATTCCAGAAAATTCCTGTCAAAGAGAGTCTTTACGTATGCCATTTTTCAGCTCCAATCAGTTCGCGTCGGGGACGAGGTTCTTCATGATGTACTCCCGGCGGTCGGGGGTGTTCTTTCCCATATAGAACTCCAGCACCTGGGGAACCGCCTTCAAGGTGTTGATGGAGACGGGGACCAGGCGGATGTCGGGACCTATGAACTGGCCGAACTCCTTGGGGCTGATCTCGCCGAGGCCCTTGAAGCGGGTCGTCTCGGTGCCCGAGCCGAGCTCGGCGATCGCCTGGTCCCGCTCCTTCTCGCTGTAGCAGTAGCGCGTTTCCTTCTTGGTCCTCACGCGGAACAGGGGCGTTTCCAGGATGTATACGCGGCCGCCGGTGACGAGCTCTTCGAAATACGAAAGGAAGAAGGTCATAAGCAGGTTGCGGATGTGGAAGCCGTCGAAGTCGGCGTCGGTCGCGATCACGATCCTCGCGTAGCGGAGCCCCGCGACGTCGTTCTCTATGCCCAGGGCCATCATCATGTTGTACAGCTCTTCGTTCTTGTAGATCGCGGTCCGCTTTTTGCCGTGCATGTTCTCCGGCTTGCCGCGCATTGCGAAGATGGCCTGCGACATCACGTCGCGGGAGCTGACGAGCGAACCGGCGGCGGAATCGCCCTCGGTCATGAAGATGGTCGAATTCGAACCCTTCTCGCCGTCGTCAAGGTGGAATTTGCAGTCCTTGAGCTTGGGAATCTTGAGCGCGATCTTTTTCGCGGCCTCGCGGGCTTCCTTCTTGACCGCGTTTAGCTCGGTACGGAGTTTTTCGTTGGAGACTATCTTCAGCTCCAGCATCTTGGCCGCTTCGGCGTTCTTGTGGAGCCAATCCTCCACCGCCGCCTTGACCTCCTGCACGATCCATACGCGGATGTCGGTATTGCCGAGCTTGTTCTTCGTCTGGCTTTCGAACACGGGGTTCTGGAGCTTCACCGCGATCGCGGCTGTCGTCCCCTCGCGCACGTCCTCGCTCTTGAAATCCTTCTTGAAGAAGGCCTGGATGCCCTTCAGGAAACCTTCCTTGAAGGCCGACAGGTGGGTGCCGCCGTCGGAGGTGAACTGGCCGTTGACGAAGGAGAAGTACTCCTCGCCGTAGTTGTTTGTGTGCGTGAAGGAGAATTCGATCCTGGCTCCCTTGTGGTGGCCGATCGGGTAGATGGTTCCTTCGCCGGCTTCGTCCTTCAGGAGGTCCAGCAGGCCGTCGTCGCTCTTGTAGTCTTTCCCGTTGAAGCGGAGGGTGAGACCCGCGTTGAGGTAGGCGTAGTTCCAGATCCTGCGATCGATGAATTCCAGGTTGAAATCGACGTCGCCGAAGATCTCGCGGTCGGGGGTGAACTCCACGTAGGTGCCCGTCTTCCCCCCGTCCTTGACCTTGCCGGTCCGGTTGGAAACAAGCACGCCGCGCCCGAATACCGCCTCCGCGAATTTTCCGTCCCGTACGGCGACCACCCGGAAATGGGAGGAAAGGGCGTTCACCGCCTTCGTTCCGACGCCGTTGAGCCCCACGGAGAACTGGAAAACGTCATCGTTGTACTTCGCCCCGGTATTGATGACGGAAACGCACTCGACCAGCTTGCCCAGGGGTATGCCGCGCCCGTAGTCGCGGACCTTCACCATGCCGTCCTTGACTTCGACCTCCACCCGCTCGCCGTTGCCCATGATGAATTCGTCTATCGCGTTGTCGACCACTTCCTTGAGCAGTATGTAGATACCATCATCCAGGTTGGATCCGTCTCCGAGGCGTCCGATGTACATGCCGGTACGCAGGCGGATATGCTCCAGGGAAGTCAGGGTCTTGATCTTCGATTCGTCGTAAACTGAGGGGGACTCTTTCTTCGGTGCCATGGCGAGGATACTAGCACGGCGACGCCGCCTTGGTGAACGAGGAGACGCGCGCGCGCGTGTTTCGAGCGGACAATTTCCTTGACAATCCATAGATGGGGCTTCATCATGTTTTACGTCTTCCCATCCTGTGGGCATTCATCGCCGAAGGAGACGCCACCATGAGCAGCTACACCACGGATTCCATCAAGAATGTATCGTTAGCGGGGCACGGAGGTACCGGAAAGACGACGCTGTACGAGCGCCTGCTCTTCGCCGGCGGATCCATAACGAAGGCCGAGACGGTCGAATCGGGGAAAACCGTCAGCGACTTCACTCCCGAAGAGATCGAACGGAAGATCTCCATTTACGCCACCCTCTCCCATGTCGATTGGAAAGGCAAGAAGATCAATATCTTCGATACTCCCGGATCCTCCGACTTCGTGGGCGATGTGATCCTCACGTTCCGCTCCGCCGAATTCGTGCTGCTGCTCGTCGACGCCAAGGCCGGCGTCCAGATCGAAACGATCAAACATTGGCGCAACCTGAGCGATCGTGACAAGCCGCACGGCATCTATATAAACAAGATGGACGACGAGCGCGCCGACTTCCAGCGTTCGCTCGACGATATCAAAGACAAGTTCAAAGTGGATCCCGTCCCCTTTACGCTTCCGATGGGCGCGGGAGCTTCCTTCAAGGGCGTCATCGACGTCCTGAACAGCAAGGCCTATTACGTCCAGAATGACGGCCTTGAAAAGGAAGGTCCCATCCCCGCCGAATACCAGGGCGCCCTCGATGCCGCCCGTCAACGGCTCATCGAGGCGGCCGCCGAGGGCGACGACACCCTGATGGAGCACTACATAAACAAGGGCGAACTGGACGGCGAAGAGATGCACGTCGGCCTCATAGAGGCCTTCGCCCAGAACAAGTTCATTCCCGCTTTTTGCGGCGTTCCCCTGAAGAATTCCGGCCTCGTCCCCCTGCTCGACTACATATCCGACATCGGGCCCGATCCTCGGACGGCGGCGGAGACGATCGTCGAGGACGGCGCCGAGCGCGAAGCCACGGTAGACCCCGACAAGCCGCTCGCGGTACTCATCGTCAAGACCAACTACGACCAATTTTCCGGGAAATTGTCCTGGGTGAAAGTCGTCAAGGGCAAGCTCTCGTGCGATTCGGACGTCCTGAACGTGACGGAGAATAAAAAGGAAAAGATCGGGAAAATCTACATCTGCCAGGGCAAAAAGCTGGAAGAGGTACGGGTGCTCAACGCCGGCGACGTCGGAATCATTTCCAAGATAGCCTCCGCCAAGACCAACGATACGCTGACGGCGCCGGAGGCTCCGCTCCACTTCGTCCCCCTGAGCCTCCCTGACCCCGTCCATTCGGTGGCCGTGACCGCGGTGCAGAAGAAGGAAGAGGATAAACTTGCCGAAGCCCTGCTCCGCGCGGCGGACGAGGACCATACCTTCAAGTATTCCTACAACGCCGAAACGAAGGAAACCGTCATCTCCGGCATGGGCGAGCTTCAGATAAACATCATCCTGGACAAGATCAAAGCCAACCAGAAGATCGAAGTGACGACCAAGGTGCCGCGGGTCGCCTACCGGGAGACGTTGGCCAAGAAGGCTCCGGCCGAGTTCACGCACAAGAAACAGACGGGAGGACACGGCCAGTACGCCAAGGTGGCGCTCGAAGTCGCCCCCCTCGCACGCGGGGAGAAGTACAAGTTCGTGAACGCCGTTTTCGGCGGCGCGATCTCCAAGGGCTTCATTCCCGGCATCGAGAAGGGCGTGATCGAAGGTATGGCCTCCGGTGTTCTCGCCGGCTATCCGGTCGTGGACGTGGAGGTGAAGATCACCGACGGCAAGGAGCATCCCGTGGACTCCTCGGAAATGGCGTTCAGGCTCGCCGCGCGCAACGCGTTCCGCGAAGCGATGAGGCAGGCTTCGCCCGTCCTGCTCGAACCGGTCATGAATCTTTCCGTCCTCGTTGAGGACAAGTACATGGGCGACGTGATGTCCGATCTCTCCAGCCGCCGCGGCAAGATACAGGGTCAGCAAGTACTCGGCGGCGGCATCGAGGAGATCAAAGCGCAAGTCCCGCAGGCGGAACTGCTCCGCTATTCGATCGACTTAAGGTCCATGACGAGCGGCACGGGGTCGTTCGGCGTGGAGTTCGACCACTATTCGCCGATTTCGGGCAAGATCGCCGACGACGTCATCAAGTCGTCCCAGGCGACCCGCGTACAGGACAACGACGACTGACGTTCGATCGGGGGAATCGCGGCCCCCGTCCGGCGGGGGTCCGAACGGACCCTTCCGATCCGGAGCGATTACCGCGATAAAAAAGGGGGCGGCCGTCCGGGATTCCGGACGGCCTTTTTTTACCGGCCGGACATGGGCGTATAAGGCAGCCTCGGTTGGACGCACTTGTAGGCGGGTCGTATGATCCGGCCTCCCGAGACGAGTTCCTCCATCCGGTGCGCGCACCAACCCGCGATGCGGCTCACCGCGAAGATGGGGGTGTACAGTTCGCTGGGAATTCCGAGCAAGCGATAGACGAAGCCGGAATAGAAGTCGACGTTGGTGCAGATCGTCTTGTCGGAATTCTTGACCTTCCTGAACACCTCCGGAACCAGCTTCTCGATGTTGCTGTACAGGATGAATTCGTCTGTCTTGCCCTTCTCGGCGGCGAGTACGCCCGCCTTGTCCCGGAGCAGGGTCGCGCGGGGATCGGAAACGGTGTAGACGGCATGGCCCTGGCCGTAGATCAGGCCTGATCCGTCATAAGCCTCTCCTTTCATGATCTTGACCAGGTAGTCGGCGATCTCGCCGGTGTCCGCCCAGTCCTTCACCCCCGCTTTTATGTCGTCCATCATTCCGATGACCTTGAGGTTGGCGCCGCCGTGCTTGAAGCCTTTCAGCGAGCCGACGCCCGCCGCTATGGCCGAATAGGTGTCGGTGTCGGCGGAGGATACGAGGTGGACGGCGAAGGTGGAGTTGTTGCCGCCTCCGTGCTCCGCATGCAGGACAAGGGCGAGGTCAAGTATTTCCGCCTCCAGCCGGGTGAATTTCTGGTCGGGACGAATGAGGGACAGGATGGTTTCCGCCGTGGAATTCGTAGGTTCGGGTTCATGTATGAAAAGGCTCTGATGATCGTAGTAATGCTTCTTGGCCATGTAGGCGTAGGCGGCCATGGTCGGGAAACGGGCTATGAGCTGGATGCATTGGCGCATCACGTTCGCCGGCGACAGGTCCTCGGGCGACTTGTCGTAGGCGTAGCAGGTGAGCACCGAACGGGCCAGCTTGTTCATGATGTCCGGGGAGGGCACCTTCATGATGGTGTCCTCGGCGAAGTTGTCGGGCAGCTTCCGTTGCTCGCCCAGGAGGTTCTCGAAGTCGGCGAGTTCGACGGCGGAAGGCAGACGGCCGAACATGAGCAGGAAGATGGTTTCCTCGAAGCCGAAGCGGTTGGCGGCGGCGGCGCCGGCTACGAGCTCCTCCACGTCGATTCCGCGGTAGTACAGCTTTCCGTCGATGGCGATCCGCTCCCCTTCGTCCATGATATAACCGTGGACGTCGCCGACCCTCGTCAGGCCGACGAGAACGCCGGTTCCGTCCGCGTTGCGCAATCCCCGCTTCACGTTGTACTTGGCGTACAAGTCCATCTCGATCGAGTTGTTCTCGGTCGCGAGAGCGACGTATTCAGCTTCCTTCATGGAAACCTCCATTGCATAATTATACACACAATGTGCGCACGAATTGAATACTTATGCAATGCCTTCCCGGGCCAATCAAAGACACCTTTGACCTTCCCGGACGAATCCAGCTATACTCCGCCGCATGGATACGATCCTCATCAAGGACATGCTCGCACTCGACGCGGATTCCCGCAGCGTCGTCGTCCGCGGCTGGGTTCGCACGAAGCGCGATTCCAAGAATCTGGTTTTCCTGGAAGTCAACGACGGTTCCTGTTTCAGGAGCATACAGCTCGCCTTCGACCGGACGAAGGGGCTTTCCGCGGACACCGAAGCCGCCCTGGAGCGCGCCGCCACCGGCTCCTCCGTGGAGGCGACCGGATCGCTCGTCAGCTCGCCCGCGGCAGGCCAATCGGTCGAAGTTGCCGCAGCCGGCCTGTCGGTGATCGGAGACGCCCCCGCCGAAAGCTACCCGCTGCAAAAAAAGAAGCATTCTTTCGAATTCCTGCGCGAGATCGGCCACCTCCGGGCGCGCACGAACACTTTCGGCGCGGTCGCGCGCGTCAGGAGCAGGCTTTCCTTTTCCATCCACGAGTTCTTCCAAAAGAGGAACTTCCAGTACCTGCATACGCCCCTCATCACGGCGAGCGACGCCGAGGGGGCGGGCGCCATGTTCCAGGTCACGACCCTCGATCTGGACGCCCTGGCAAAGGCGGGCAAACCCGTCGATTATTCCAAGGACTTCTTCGGGAAGCGCAGCTACCTCACCGTCTCCGGCCAACTGGAGGCGGAAACCTACGCGACGGCCCTATCCCGCGTCTACACCTTCGGGCCGACCTTCCGCGCGGAAAATTCGAACACCACGCGCCACCTGGCCGAATTCTGGATGGTGGAGCCCGAGGTGGCCTTCGCCCGCCTGGAAGACAACATGGCCCTGGCCGAGGACTTCCTCAAGCACCTGTTCTCCTGCGCCCTCGCCGACTGCCGCGAGGATCTGGAATTCTTCGACGCGAGGATACAGAACGGCATCATCGCCAACCTGGAGTCCGTGGTCGCGTCGAAATTCGCCCACATGACCTATACCGACGCGGTCAAGGAGCTGGAGAAGAGCGCCGGCGCCTTCGAATTCAAGCCGTACTGGGGCTGCGACCTGCAGAGCGAGCACGAGAAATTCCTCACCGAGAAAGTGGCGGGAGGCCCCGTGATCGTCACGGACTATCCCAAGGAAATCAAGTCCTTCTACATGAAGCTCAACGACGACGGCAAGACGGTCCGCGCGATGGACGTCCTGGTGCCCCGACTGGGGGAAATCATCGGAGGATCGGAGCGCGAGGAGCATCTGGATCTGCTCCGGACGCGGCTCGCCGAACTGGGCCTGAAGGAAGAGGACTACTGGTGGTACCTTGATCTGCGCCGATTCGGGACGGTACCCCATTCCGGCTTCGGCCTCGGCCTGGAGCGCCTCATCCTGTACGTGACCGGCATGGCCAACATCCGCGATGTCATCCCCTATCCGCGCGCCGTCGGGCAAGCGGAATTCTGACGGGAGGAGCTTCCTACGCCGATGAGACCAGCGACTTTTATCCGGATTTTAGCGATGACAGCCTTTTTTTGCGCCGTCTGTTCCGTTCCGTCTTTCGCGCAGGCTTCCGATCCACCCGTACTCGCTTCCCGATCCGCCGTACTCTTCGACGCGACGACGGGGAAGCTCCTGTACGAGAAGGACGCGGACGAAGTCATCCCGCCCGCCTCCCTGACGAAGCTCATGAGCATGTTCGTGGTCCTGGACGACGTCGCCGCGGGCAGACTCTCCCTTTCCGATATCGTCGACCTGCCGCGGTCCACCTGGGCCGCCAGCCAGCCCTGGGGTTCCAGCCTCATGTTCCTGGCGCCGGGCCAGACGGTCACCCTCGGCGAATTGATGCTCGGGCTCGCGGTCTCCTCGGGCAACGACGCCGCGATAGCCGTCGCCCTCCACGTCGCCGGGTCCGTCGAGGCTTTCGCCGGGCGCATGAACCTGAAGGCGCGGGAGCTGGGTCTTCAGAAGACGCGCTTCACGGAACCTTCGGGCTACTCCGAACTCAACCTCACCACCGCCAGGGAATTCGGCTCTTTCTGCGTGGCCTACATCCGCGCCCATCCCGAAGCCCTGCGCGACTTCCATTCGGTACGGGAATTCGCCTATCCGAAGGCGGAGAACCAGGGCGCCGCGTTCAGGGACGACCCGGGCACCGTCGTGCAATCGAACAGGAACCTGCTCCTGGGGGAGTTCGAGGGCGTCGACGGGCTCAAGACGGGATTCATCATCGAATCCGGCTACAACATCGCGCTTACCGCCGAGCGGAAGGGAACGCGCCTGCTCGCCGTACTCCTGGGCGGTCCCGGCGCGAGCTCCTCGCGCGGAGGCCGCATCCGCGCCGACGACGGCGCTGTCCTGCTGGACTGGGGTTTCGATCGTTTCAAAACGGTGCGCCCCGTCGTGGAGAACCTGGAAGCTACCCGCGTCTGGAAAGGACGGAGCCGGAAGCTGGGCGTGGTCCCCGCCGGTCCCCTCGCCTTCACCGCTCCGGCGGACAGGGCGCTCAGCGTGAGCTGGGAAGTCAGGCGTAATCCCTGGGTAGTCGCTCCCGTCCGGGCCGGCGACGAACTGGGCAGCATCGTCTTTTCCGACGGGGGCGGCGAACTCCATCGCGTCCCCCTGGCGGCGGCGGAATCCGTGCCGCGGGGGAATGTATTCGTGCGCTTTTTCGATTCGATCGCGCTGTTCTTCATGAAGTTGTTCAGTTAACCGACAAAGCGCGCGCCCGGGCGTCCCGGCGCGCGTTCCTGGTCTAGACTAGATCCCCTGCTTCACGAACACGTCCTTGTAGCCTATCGACTTGAATCGTTGGACAAGGGCGCCGCCCTCGCCGAGGTTCAAGGGACCGATGAGCAGCTTGTAGACCGGTCTGGTTCCGGTGCGGATCGCCTCGACGGCGACCGGATAGAAGCCTATGAACTTCGCGATCTCCGAAGCCACCGTTTCGGGCGCGGACCAGGCGCCCAGTTGCAGGTAATACTTTCCCTTCTCCAGCTTTTCGATCAAAGGCGCCTTGAAAACAGGATTCCTCTCCGCGCCGGCCGCGGGCGCGACGGGCTCCGGCGCCGGGACTTCCGCTATGGCCGCGCTTTCGATGACGACCGGTTCCGGCACGACCGGGGCGGGAACGGCAGGCTCGACCTGAGCGACCGCGGGAGAGGTATCGGGAGAGGCCGTGGGAGCCGGTATCGGCTCGACGAAAGAACTCCCGGCCGGTTCCTGAGGAAGATCTCCGGGAAGCTCCAGAGTTACTTCTTCGCCTGCCGCTCCGGCAGGAACGGCCGCGCCGGCCATCGCCTCAGGCGGTAATTCGGGCTCGGCGACGGGTTCGGGAGGCCTGGCTTCGGCCGGAACCAGGACTACCTCGGTCGTCCCGGGATCAGGCAACACGGGAGCCGCCATCTCGGCGACCGGCGCCGGTTCAGGCGCGGGGGCCTCCGCCACCGCTTCCGGCTCGACAGCTGCAGGCTCGACAGCTGCAGGCGTGGATTCCGCCAGCTCCGGTACAGGCGCCGGTTCAGGCGCCGGTGCCTCCACCACCGCTGCCGGCTCCACCGCTGCCGGCTCGACCGCTGCCGGCGTGGATTCCGCCAGCTCCGGTTCTTCGGCGATGGGTAGTTCGGCCGCAGTCTCCGCCGCGACTGGCTCCTCGACAAGGGGCTCCTCGAGCGCGGCTATTTCAATTTCCGGCGCTTCGGCAGCTTCGGTAGCTTCGGCAGCTTCGGCAACCTCTGCAGCCTCGGGAACTTCGGGGGCCACCTCGATGGCGGGTTCATCGCGAAGCGGTTCGGGTTCGGAGAGTTGCGCCAGTTCGGGGACGGTGGCAACGAAATCCTCCGGAATCTCTATGGCCCGCTCATCGACGGCTGCGGCCGGTTCGGTTGCGGCCGGTTCGGCTGCGGCCGTATCGACCGACGGGGCCTCGGCCATCGCGGTTTCCGCCATAGGTGCCTGTTCAGCTGCCGGTTCAGGTGCCGGCTCGGCGGCTGTTTCGACGACCGTGTCGACAGCCGGCTCTACCGGGGAAACCGTCGGCTCGGCTGCGACAGCGACAGCAACCGTGGGAGCGGGCTCAGCGGCGGGCTCAGCGGCGGGCTCAGCGATGGCGGACGGGGCGGGACCCGGGATCGGTTCGGGGGTGGGGGCGGAGGCGGAGGCCGCGATAGCGGCTTTCGGATTACGGTCCGGGTCGTCCGAGGGAACGATGCCCTCGGTGAAGCGGGAGAAGGCGATCGGGTCGGCGGGCATAGTCATGCGGATGCGTCCGACGTTGCGGGCGCCGAGTCCGATGGCCGCCGCCGCTTCCCGGGAAACGGAGGCGAGAAGACCCGGCGAGCCGAGCGGCCCCGCGACGATGGCGCGGACCGTCTTGTCCGTCTCCAGGTTCTTCACGTCGACCACCGTATTCCGCGGAAAGGAATTCGTTGCGACATAATAGCCGGTATCGGGAAGCTCGCCCGAGGCGGCCACCGCCGCCGTGCCTTCCCATACGGAGGCGCCTACTGCCAAGGCCGCGACGACCAACGAGAGAACGATCATGATCCGTTTCATCATCTCACCTATCCTTCATGCGGGCGATGACCGCCCGCGCGAGCGCCTTGGCCGACCGGGCATCCTCCGCACCCGTGGAAGTCGCCGCCATGCCGATTTTCGATTCCCGGGCGATAATTTCCCCCGGTTCAAGCCTTCGCAGTTCGATGGTCACGCGGGACGGCGAAAGCCGCGCCGCCCTGGATGCCCCGTCCCTGGCTTCGTAGAACAACACCACCCTGAGCAGGTACTCCGCGCCGCCTTCCCAAGCCGCTTCGACGCCGAGCGCAGGATCGGCCACGAAACCGTCCTTGAGGATCTTCCCGTCGTCGGGCAGCCTTGATGCCGGCGCGTTGCAGACGATATGTCCGGCGTCGAAGACCGCGTCCATGACGCCGCCTTCCCAGGCCGAACTCGCTTCGGCGAGGGGGCCGTCCTCGCCGAGGCCCGTTTCCGCGATGTAGACGCATATCGTAGCCGCGTTCGCGTCCGCGGCGCGCCCCATCCAGACCAACGACAACAATGCCGCGCACGCGGCGATCTTCGATTTGAGCATGGCCCCTCCACTTCCCTATCGACAGGAAAAGCCTCCGCCTCAAGAGCCCGGTTGCTGAGCCTTCCGTTTCATGATATTTTCCCCTGAGTATGGATTATTTCACCATCCAGGTTCGCACCGGCTCCGAAGACAAATTCATCAAGCTGTTCAGCAATATCCATCCCGAACTCCGGACGAAACTGGTTTTCCCCCGCCGCCGGCTCAAGGTCCGCCGCGTCGGAAAGACCGTGGACGAGCTTGCTCCCGTCTTTCCCGGCTACATCTTCGTGGAAACGGAAGCCTACGGCACCGTACTGAAACTGGATCCGCGCCTGTACTGGGCGGTCCGGAAGACGGACGGATTCTTCCGCTTCCTGAAATCCAACCAGGACGTGCGCCCCCTGGAGGGCAAGGACCTGTCCACCGTACGCCATTTCATCGGTTTCGGCGCGGTCGCGGAGAAGTCCAAGGTATGGTTCGACGACCACGACCGGATAGTCATAGCAGAAGGACCTCTGAAGGGACTTGAGGGATGCATCGTGAAGGTCGATAAAAGGAAAGGGAGGGCGAAGATCAAGCTGGATCTGTACGACGACTCTTTCTCGATCGATCTCGCGTTCGAGGTGATCGCCCGTACCTGACGGCTCCTTCGCGCACTGATGACCAACACGAAGAACGCGCGCATCTACATCATCGGAGCCGGCCTGGCCGGCGTCACGATCGCGGCCGAAATCAAGGCGAAGGTGATATTCGGGGAGGTCGTGGCCTTCCTGGACGACGACCCGGTGAAAATCGGCCGGAACCTGGACGGCATACCCGTACTCGGGCCGATCCGGGACGTGGCCCGCCTGGTGCGCATGAACCCGGCGGACGAGGCCATCATCGCCATTCCCAGCGCCTCGCGGGATTACCTGCGCGAGCTGTACGGGATCCTGAAACGCGCGGGCTTCGAGCGGATCCGCATCCTTCCCGGCATCTCCCAGATCATCGAAGGGAGCGCCCACCTCATCCAGGCCCGTTCCATCGATCCCCAAGACCTGCTGGGCCGCACGCCCGTCGCCATCGGCCTGAAGGATAGCCTCCGCTACCTGCGGGGCAAGCGCGTCCTCGTGACGGGAGCCGGCGGGTCCATCGGCAGCGAACTTTCGCGTCAGCTTCTTTCCGGCGGTGCCCAGCGCCTTTACCTCTTCGGGCACGGCGAGAATTCGATCTACCAGATAGACCGGGAACTCAGGCTCCTGCAGGAAGAGGGCGTCGGGGAAAAGGCGACCATCATCCCCGTGATCGGAGACCTGAAGGACGCCGACTACATCCGCTACATCCTGGGCAAGCTCAAGGCGGACGTCATCTTCCACGCGGCCGCATACAAGCACGTCCCAATGACGGAAGAGAATCCCGTCGCCGCGATAGAGAACAACGTCCTGGGGACGGACAACCTGATCAACGCGGCCCTTGAGACTGGCGTCAAGCGCTTCGTCCTCATTTCCACCGACAAGTCCGTCGATCCCGTCTCCGTATACGGAGCCTCCAAACAGATCTGCGAGCGCCTGGTGCTGGCGGCGGGCGAGAAGGTGGTTGGAAACGAGAAGGTCGCTGGAAACGAAAAGGCTGCCGGCGGCAAGGCCGGAAGCGAGCGCAGCTTCATGGTCGTCCGCTTCGGCAACGTGCTGGGCTCCCGCGGCTCCATCGTGCCGTTGTTCCAGAACCAGATCGCCAAGGGCGGGCCGGTCACCGTCACCCATCCGGACGCCACGCGCTGGTTCATGACGATACCGGAAGCCTGTTCCCTCGTGCTGAAGGCGGGCGGCGTCGGGGCGAACGGGAAGTTGTACCTGTTGGACATGGGAGATCCGGTCCGCATCAAGGACCTGGCCGAACAAATGATACGCTTTTACGGTTTCGAACCCGAAAAGGACATCCGCATCGAATACATAGGCCTTCGTCCCGGCGAGCGCGTGGACGAGCGGCTTTGGAGCGAGGACGAAATCCCGGTGGAGACCGAATACCCGCGCATCAGGCGGGTCGAGCGCAGGATTATGCCTTCCTACGACCTCGCCGGTCTTCTGGACGAACTGCGGCCCATTTGCCGGCCCGATCCCGGCCATGCGGGAGCCTATCGGGACCGCGTCCTGCTCCGTTCGGTCTTGCGGCGCGCGGTCCCCACGGTTATGATTCCCGGTCATGAGCGCACCCACTGATCGAACGGAAAGCTCCGCCCAGGCCATCCCTTTCGCCTATCCTTTCATGGGAAGCGAGGAGGAGGAAGCGGCCATCCGGGTGCTTCGCTCCGGTTGGCTGACGACGGGCCGCGAAGCGCTCGAATTCGAAAAGGAATTCGCCGCGGCGCTCGATCCTTCGGGCGAAAGCGGACTGCGCGCCCTCGCCGTCAATTCGGCCACCAGCGGCCTGCACCTCGCGCTGGAAGCATGCGGCGTCGGCCCGGGCGACGTGGTCCTCACGAGTCCCTACACCTTCACTTCGACCGCGGAAGTGATCCGATATCTCGGCGCCGACGTCGCCTTCGTGGACGTCGGGCCGGGAAGCTACCTCATCGACCCCGATGCGCTTGACCGGACCGCCGCGCGGCTCGCGGAAGGCCTGAGCGCCTATGCGGACGGCCGGGGCCCGACGGGGCGTCCGGTCGCCGTCATGCCTGTGCATTTCGCGGGCCTCCCCTGCGACATGGACGCGATAGCGCGCGTCGCAGCGCGGCACGGTCTGCGGGTGGTCGAAGACGCCGCCCATTCCTTCCCTTCGCGCTTTCCGGACGGCCGCTGCGCCGGCGCGCTCGGCGACGTCGGGGTTTTTTCATTCTACGCCACCAAGACGATCACCACCGGAGAAGGAGGCATGGTCGTCACGGCCGATCCGGAGCTTGCCGCCCGCATCTCCGTCATGCGCTCGCACGGCATCGACCGGTCCATCTGGAACCGCTATACGGACAGGAAAGCCTCCTGGCGCTACGCGGTGATCGAAGCCGGATTCAAGTACAATCTTCCCGACCTCCTGGCCGCCGTGGGCCGGGCACAGCTGGCCAAGGCCGGGCGGATGCTGGAAATGCGCCGCTCCATCGCCGCCCGTTACGACCAGGCCTTCTCGTCCGACCCGCGGTTCCGCACGCCTCCCACGGGTTTCGCCGACGCGCGCCACCTGTACCCCCTGCGCCTCGCCGCCGGTATGGATGCCGCCGGCACGGATGCCGCCGGCCGCAACCGGATGATCGATGCCCTCCAGGAGGCGGGCATCGGCACCTCGGTCCATTTCATCCCCTTGCATACGATGCCCTACTACGCCGGACGCTACAAGTTGCGGGACGGCGATTTTCCGAACGCGATGGAAAGCTTTTCTGCTTCGCTCTCCCTCCCGATCTGGCCGGGGATGAGCGACGGACAGGTCGACAGGGTTATCGCGGCCGTCCGCGCCGCGGCCGTCCGCGCCGCCTGCCGCGAGGCCGCTCCGTCCGGGAGGACTCCCGTTTGAACGAAGACAGGCGCTTCCTCGAGGACCTGTCCGAGCCCCTCATGTTGCACGCGGCCCTGGTCCGCTCTCCCTGCGCGCACGGCGAGCTTCTCGGGATAGACGCGCCGCGCCTCCCCCATTCCTATGCGCTCATCAAAGCCGGCGACATCCCGGGCAAAAACCGCCTTGACGCTTTCGGCCGCGCGATGCCGGTGCTTGCGGATGATGAACTTTCCTATAAGGGAGAGGCGATCGCGATAGCCGTCGGCCCCGACCGCTTCGCCGTGGAGAAGCTCGCCGGGGACTGCGTCGTCCGCTTCCGCGAGGATACGCCGGTTTTCGCGTACGAGAAATTTTCGTCCGACCAGCTGGAAGCCAAGCGGACGGCGGTCGTCGGCGACCCCGACGCCGCCTTCGAATCGGCGGCGCACATCGTGGAGGGCGTCTACCGCACGGGCCGCCAGGAGCACTGGTACGCCGAGCCGCACGGCGCCCTCGCCCGCTTCGCCTACGACAAGCTGGAGATTTCGGTCGCGACCCAGTGGCCCTTCCACGTCCGCAGGACCGTCGCCTCGGTGCTCGGCGTGAAACCCGAGGACGTGGTCGTGCTGCCCTGCGAAATCGGCACGCACCTGGACGGCAAACTCTGGTATCCCTCCCTCGTCGCCGCCTTCGCCGCCGTCGCCGCCGTCGTGTCCAAGAGGCCCGTAAGGATTCTGTTCACCCGCGGAGAGGACGCCCGGTTTTCGCCCAAACGTCCTGCGGTAACCATCCGCCACCGGGCGGCCGTCGGACCGATGGGCGAATTGATAGCCCTGGAATCCCGCGCGGTGGTGGATATCGGCGCGGCGAGTCCCTTCGCCGAGGAAATAATCGACCGGCTCTGCCTCGGTTCCTTCGGAGCCTACCGTTGCCCGCACATCCGCGTGGAAGGTTTCGCAGTCCGCACCAATACCCCGCCCGCGGGACCCTTCGCCGGTTTCGGCCTCGCCCAGGCCTTCTTCGCCATAGAGCGGCACGCGGACAGGATCGCGGAAACGGTTGGAGCCGATCCGGTGGAATGGAGACAATCGCATGCCCTCGGCAAGAGCGACCGGCTGGCCTCGGGAGCGCTCCTGAAGGAAAACGTTCCCTCCGCCGAGCTCATGGACTCCGTGATCACGATGAGCGACTACCGGCGTAAATGGTCCTCCTACGAGCTCATGCGCCACTCGCGCGCGGGCAAGGAAGGACGGCGCAAGGACGGACCCCTGCGCGGCATCGGGATTTCCTTCGCCTACCAGGGAAACGGATTCCTTTCGACCGGAACCGAATCCGGCTCGTACTCGGTGGAAACGACCCTGGAAAAGGACGGGACGCTGGAGATCCGCACCAGCGCGGTCTGCGGAAGCCGCGAAACCGCCGCCCTATGGCGGCGCACCGCGTCCGAACTGCTCGCGCTGGACGACGAAGCGGTCCGCCTGGCCCCCAACCGCACCGACGCCGTCCCCGACTCGGGCCCCTCCAGCCTCTCCCGGAACGTCACGGTAGTCACCAAGCTCATCGAGCGCTGCTGCGCGGCGATCCGCAAGCAGCGTTTCCGCGATCCCCTGCCCATCACCGTCAAGCGCTCGTACCGGTCGCCCAAGAGCGCCGAATGGGACGGAATCCGCATGGAGGGCCTGCCCTTTTCCCTGTTCAGCTGGGCCGCGGCCGTGGTGGAAGTGGAGATCGATCCGGTGGACTACGAGCCGAAGGTGCGCGGCGTATGGCTTTCCGTGGACGGAGGCCGCATCCTTTCCGACCGCAAGGCCCGGTCCTCCCTTACCACCGGCGTCCTGCACTCCATCGGCTGGGCGACGCGCGAGCGCGCCGTCCTGTCCGACGGCGCCTACGACCTGCAGGAGATGCTCTCTTACGACCTGGCGGTGCCCTCGGAAGCCCCGCCGGTGCGCATCGACTTCACCTGGAACGATTCGTCGGTCCCCAAGGGCATCGGGGAGCTGCCCTTCTCCTGCGTCCCGGCAGCCCTCGTCCAGGCGGTGTCCCAAGCTGCCGGACGTGGCCTCGGCGAAATCCCGATCGACGCCGCGGCGATCCGCGACGCCTTGGAGGAAGAATGACCGTCGGCTTCATCCTGAACGGGGAGGACGTCGTAGTACAAGCCGGCGCCGACCGCCGGCTGCTCGATATCCTGCGGGACACCTTCAAGCTTTTCGGGTCCAAAGCCAGCTGCCGCGTCGGCCGCTGCGGATCCTGCTCGGTCATCCTCAACGGGAAGCTGGTGCCCTCCTGCCTGATTCCCGCCTTCAGCGTCCGCGGGGGAGAGGTCATCACGATCGAAGGCTTCATGCAGACCGACGAGTACCTGGACATAGCGGCAGGATTCGCGCGCTCGGGTGTGGAGATGTGCGGTTTCTGCGAAAGCGCCAAGATCCTCGCCACGGAAGCCCTGCTGGACAAGTCGCCCCGGCCCACGAGGGAGGAGATCCTCTCCGCCTTCGACGGCGTGCTCTGCCGCTGCACCGATCCGCGGACTTTGGCCGAGGGCGTCGCCGCCGCGTCCGACGCCAGGCAGAGGAGGCTGTATGGACGAGCTCCATAACCAGGTCTTCTCGCCGGGCAGCCTCCCGGAGCTATTCTCCTCTTGGAGCCGCTTCCCCGACGCGGTCCTTTTTTCCGGCGGCACCGAACTCGTGCGCGGCCAGGGAGGACTGGTCTTCCGCCTGCCCAGGAACCTCATAGCCCTTGGCCGCATCGAGGAACTCAGACGCTTCTCACGTACGGAGCGCTTCCTTGATATAGGGGCGACCGCGACCCTCTCGGAAATCCTCGCCCTCGGGAAAATCCTGCCGGAAGCCCTGCGCAGGGCGATCGCGGAGACGGCCAATCCCCAGGTCCGGAATCTGGCCACTATCGGCGGCAATATCTGTTGTCCCTCGCGCCGCATGGACACCTTCGCGCCGCTCGTTGCCCTGGATGCCCGGCTGGAACTCCGTACCGCGGTTTCCTCGCGCTGGATCTCCGCCAGCCGCTTCGCGCCAGCTTTCGGCCCCCCCCTGCTCGGGGCGAACGAACTGCTCACGCGGATCCGGCTTCCCCTGGAAACCTGGGATTATTGCGTCCACCGGCGTCTGGGAACCTCCCGATGGCCCGACGACGAGGGAGCCGTATTCTCGTTCATCGCCCGTGCCCAGAAGGGCATCCTGAGCGACGTAAGGATGGCGTTCGCGGGGAAGACCCTGGTGCGGGACCGGGAAATCGACAATGCGATCATCGGAAAGTCCTTGCCGTTGGAGGCCAGGATGGCCACGGCCTTCGTGGACCGCTGGCGGACGGCCGTGGCCGAAGCCCAGTTTCCCTCGGGGCTCCTGAAGGACCGCTTCCTGAATCTCGTGGAACAGGCCGTCTTCGGCCTCTGCGACTGAAGGATCCTATTCCGCGGCGGCCGCAGCCTCGGACGCTCGACGGGGGATCACCACCTCGCCCGGGGCGGCGCCGGCCGCGATGACCTTGCGGGCCACGAGGGCTTCCACGGCGGCCTGGGTTTCCGCGGTGCGGAGCCCCAGGTGCTGCTCCGCCCAGCGGTAGAAGGCCACCCGCTCCACGCGCATGCCGTGCACGCTGGACTTGCCGTTCTCCGCGGCGAACTCGGCGATGCCCTTCAGGGTGCGGACCTCCCGGTTTTCGGAAGCCAGCCGGCCGATTTGCTCATTCGACCTGCGGATGCGGTCGGAAAGCACCTTGATCATCTTGAATGAGAAATCGCCATTTGTGCGCGCCAGGGAATAGAAGAGCGCCTGGTCCATCACCAGGAGTTTCCCCGCCTTCTTGACGATGGCGGTCGCGGAACGAGGCAGGGAATCGATCAGAGCCATCTCGCCGAAAACGTCCCCCCGCTTCAAGGTCGTCAGGGTCTTGGACGTTTCCAGCGAAATCCTCTTCATGATTTCGACCTCGCCCTCTATGATGACGTACATCTCTTTTCCCTCGTCGCCTTCGCCGAACACTATCCGGCCCTCGGATACGCTGAGGACGTGCTTTTCGTATACTTCGCGCCGTATTGTCATGCCCGGGATTATAACACGGGCCGCGCCTCCCCCGCATCGGCGGGCGGCCCACCCGTTCCTCCTTTTCTCCTGCCGGTCCCGGCAAGGCGCTCCAGGGCATACCACCGGAGCATTTCCTTCTCGGAAAGTCCGGTTATCTCGCGGATGCTCCGTTCCGAGTAGCCGCGGGAACGCATGAAAGTCGCGGTGAGCATCAAGGGCGGACGTTTCAATTGGACCATTATTCCCCTCCGGCTGAGATACGGACCGGCCGTGCGCGGCGCTTGGGTTCCGGAGATAATCCGCGGCGCAATTGTAAAAAGAATGAGCCTGTGGTAACTTGTTCACGGATTGAACAACTCGAACGCGGAGGGGAAGCGTGTTTCGGCCGCTCCCGCGCAATCGCGTCCGGGTACAGCGTACGTAAAAAAGCCGCTCCCCCCGCGGCCGGACTTCGTTCGCCCCATCGCACCCCTCGCGCCCCTCCGGAAAAATCATGAATTCCACCCAAACGATCGAACAGGACGACACCGAGCTCTCCATCCTGGAAAGCATCTACTCGTCCGGAAAAGCGAACGACTCCCCCCGCCAGCGCGACCTCGCCAGCAGCGCCGGCGCCTCGCTCGGGATGACCAACGCCATCCTGAAGCGCCTTGCCGGGAAGGGCTGGATCATCGTCCGCAAGATTAACAGCCGCAATGCCCAGTACGCGATCACCCCCGACGGCGTCAATGAAATCGCCCGGCGGAGCTACCGGTACTTCAAGCGGACCATCCGCAACGTCGTTTTCTACCGCGACCGCATCGATGAAGCCATCGCGCGGGCCAAGGTCCGCGGCGCCGATTCCGTCCTCCTGATCGGGATCAGCGACCTGGATTTCATCGTGGAGCATGCCTGCGACCGGCACGGCCTGAGCTTCTTCAAAGCCGTCGACGAGGAACTCGCCATGCGCGCTTCTTCCCCCCTCGTATTCGCCGTTTATGCCGAGCAAAGGGCGAACGGGAACGGCGACGGCGCGCTTTCAGGCGCGCACGAAAGCTCGCTGTACCTGTCCGACGTGCTGTCGGGATCGGAGACCGCTCGATGAACGCGACGGAAACCGTCCACCTCTTCGGCCGATACGAAAGCCGACTCGCCGTCCGCCGTCCCTTTCCCGCGCTCGCCGACCTCGGCATCCCGGATAAGTCCGGATTCCTCGTCGTCTGCGACCGGAACACCGAGCCCTACGCGCGCGCCCTGCTCGCTCGCTCGTTGCCCGCGCGCGGCCTGCCCTCCTCCTCGCTGCCGGGCGCAGCGGCTGCCGCGCCTTCCGCTCCCCTCCACGTTCTGGAGCCGGGCGAGGAAGCCAAGAACTGGCTATCGGTCGAAGCGGCGCTGCGCGCCGCCAAGGAAGCGGGCCTCGGCCGCGACGGCGTTTTCATCGGCATCGGCGGCGGCGTGGTCACCGACCTGGTCGCCTTCGCCGCCTCCGTCTACATGCGCGGCGCGCGCTTGACCCTTCTGCCGACCACCCTCCTGGCCATGGTGGATGCCGCCGTCGGGGGCAAGACCGGCTTCGACCTTTTCGGGGTCAAGAACTTCGTCGGTACCTTCCGCCCCGCCGACCTCGTCGTCCTTTCCACTGACGCCCTGGCCACCCTTCCCCACCGGGAATGGCTCTCCGGCCTCGCCGAAGCCGTCAAGACCGCCGTGATCGCCGACGCCGGACTCCTGGACCTCATGGAAGGGAAGCGCGACGCCCTGCTCGCCGGACCCGCCAAGCCCGACACCGCAGCCTTCCTCCCCGAACTCGTGCGCCGTTGCGTCGCCGTCAAGGCCCGCATCGTGGAGGCCGATCCCCTGGAAACCGGCGCCGAACGCGCCCTGCTGAACCTGGGCCATACCTTCGGCCACGCCCTGGAATCCGTCGCCGGCCTCGGCCGCCTCACCCACGGCGAAGCCGTCGCCTGGGGCATCTCCCGCGCCTGCGCCCTCGGCCTCTCCCTCGGCTCGCTCTCCCCCGCCCGCGCCGGACGCATCGTCTCCCTGCTGGACTCCTTCGGCTACGAGACCCGCCCGATGCACCCTGCCGCCCTTGCGGCCGCCGGCGGCAACGCAACCGCAGGTGGCGGCGCGGGCGCCGCCGCCGCCGGACTCCTGCTTGCGGCGATGGAGAGCGACAAAAAGAAGAAGAGCGGTGAACTCAGGTTCGTGGTGCCGACGGAGACGGGGGCGCGGGTTATGGGGGGCATAGGCCGGACTGCCGTAATCGAATGCTTTACTTCAACCAATAAGGAATAATCGATGTCAAAAATCGCCGTCATCGGAACCGGCTACGTCGGCCTCGTCTCGGGCGCCTGCCTGGCCGACTTCGGAAACCACGTCGTCTGCGTGGACAACAACGCGGAGAAGATCGCCGCTCTGAAAACCGGCGTCATTCCGATCTACGAGCCCGGATTGGACCTCGTCGTGGCGCGCAACATCGCCGCGGGCCGCCTATCCTTCACCATGGACCTCGCCGCCGCGGTAAAAGCGAACGATGTGGCCTTCATCGCCGTCGGGACCCCTCCTTCGGACGACGGCAGCGCCGACCTCCGCTATGTCGAACAGGTCTCCCGCGAAATCGCCCGGGCGATGGACTTCTACAAGATCATCGTGGACAAGAGCACCGTTCCCGTGGGCACCGGCCGCAAGGTCGAAGGCTGGATACGCGAAGAATTGTCCGCGCGCGGGGTGGACCTCCCCTTCGACGTCGTCTCCAACCCGGAGTTCCTTCGCGAAGGTTCGGCGGTCCAGGATTTCACCCATCCCGACCGCGTCGTGATCGGTTCGGAAAGCGAGCGCGCGCATACGATCATGAAGGACGTGTACCGTTCCCTGTACCTGAACGAAACCCCGTATATAGAAACCAACCTTGAAACCGCCGAGATGATCAAGTACGCGTCCAACGCCTTCCTGGCGGTCAAGATCACCTTCATCAACGAAGTGGCCAACCTCTGCGAAAAAGTCGGCGCGAATGTCCAGGACGTCGCCAAGGCCATGGGCCGCGACGGCCGCATCGGCGCCAAATTCTTGCACCCGGGCCCCGGCTACGGCGGCTCCTGCTTTCCCAAGGACACCCAGGCCATGGCCCGCACCGGCCGCGACCACGGCGAGCCTCTTTCCATCATCGAAGCCACGATAGAAGCCAACGAAAAACAGAAAGCGCGCATGGTCGAAAAGATCGAGACCGGCCTCGGCGGAACCGGTTCACTTTCCGGCAAAACCATCGCGATCCTCGGCCTTTCCTTCAAGCCAAACACCGACGACATGCGCGACTCCCCCGCCATCGCCGTATGCGAGGGACTGGTCGCCCGCGGCGCCAAGCTCCGCGCCTGGGACCCCGCGGCGATGAAGGAAGCCGCCTGGCGCCTGGCTTCCATCAAGGATTCCCTTCTTTTCGCCAATGACGAATACGACGCCCTTGACGGAGCGGACGCCCTTGTGCTGATGACCGAATGGAACCAGTTCAGGAACCTGGACCTGGACCGGGTCAAGACGTTACTGAAAGCGCCGAATTTTTTCGACCTGCGGAACGTGTACAAGCGGGAAGAGTTGGAGACCGAGGGTTTCGCCTATTTCGCGGTGGGGAAGTAATGTCCCGCAAGATGCGGATTTTTTATCTTGCCCTGTTCCTGTTCCTGCCTGTATCCGCCTTCGCCTATCTTGATCCCGGGACGGGGAGCCTGCTTCTCTATGCGGTCTTCGGGCTATTTGCGACGGCCCTTTCCGCAATCAGGAATGCCTGGTACGGATTGCGGGGCAAGTTGGTCCTCTTCAGCGATGTAAGCGTTTCAATGCGGATGCCGGATGTCATCTTCCATTCGGAAGGCGGCAAGTACTGGCCCGTCTTCAAACCCGTCGTCCAAGCGCTTGAAATGGAAGGAATCGCCTGTGCGTATGTAACGCCGGACGCGTCCGATCCCGGCCTCGCTTTCAAGGCTGGGGGGTTCAATGCCTTCAGGCCGGGCGGAGAAATGGCCACCATCGCATGGATGAATGCCGCGCGCGCGGCAATGGTGGTCTCGACTACACCGCATCTCGACATCTACATGCTCAAGCGTTCGCGGGGTGTCAGAAAATATGTACACCTCTTCCACGCTCCTACTGACCTCTGCTTCTATGAAAAATACGCGTTCGATTGGTACGATTGCCTTTTCACCGTCGGGACTTTTCAGGAACGAAGCGTTCGGTACCTTGAAACCCGGCGAGGGACCGCCCGAAAGGAACTCCTTCCGACCGGATGCACCTATTACGATTACATGGTTGAAGAATTCGCCCGACAGGAGCGGCAAGCGACGAGCGGTACGACTGTGCTGTACGCCCCGGCTTGGGGCGTGCGGAGCTCGGCGCTAACACGGGGAGCGGAAATTATCGATGTCCTTGCACGTGACGGCAATCAAGTCATCTTCCGACCCCATCCCCAGTTTTATATATCACACAAAGAAATAATTGGTTACCTTGAAAAAAGGTTCACAGGCAATCCCCTCGTGGAAATCGACCGCAACCGGACTGGCATTAACTCGATGCTCCGATCGGATCTCATGATCACAGATCTTTCGGGCGTACTTTTTGACTACGCGTTGCTCTTCGGCAAACCGATTCTTCTTGCCAACTCAGAGGCGGATACAGGCGGACAGGAAGGTGAAGAACTGCCCCGCCCACTATGGGACATCGAGGCGAGTAAGGCGCTTTCCTTCGCGCTCATAGACGGAGAGCTCTCCTCGCTTCCGGAACAGGTTGAGGCCGCCTTGGCTTTCTCCGACAAGAACGAGGAACGTATCCGGGAATTCCGCGATCGGACTTTCTACAACTTCGGAAAATCCGGAGCCGCCGCGGCGCAAAACCTGGCAAGCCTTCTGCGTGGCATTTCATGAATCTGCTTTATTCGATTTTCGTCAGGCCGATCGAATTGGGCTTGGGATTACTATTCGGCGCGTTCGTCGGAACCACGGGAAACTACGGCTGTTCCCTTTTATTGATGAGCCTGTCGGTTACGCTCGCGGTAGCTCCGCTTTATTATGTGGCGGAGCGCTGGAAGCGAATGGACGATGAAATAAAAGCCCTGATGGCCCGAGAAATCAAGAGCGTAAAAAGACACTACGAAGGCCAGAAACAGTTCTATCTGATCAGAAACGTCCATCGACTCTACGGGTACAACCCTTGGTACGCGCTGAGAGCCTCCTTCGGACTTCTCGTGCAAATTCCCTTTTTCTTCGGCGCGTATGAACTTTTAAGCAAGAATGAAGGTTTGAAAGGCCAGGCGTTCCTGTTCCTCAGCGATTTGGGGAAACCGGACGGTCTGCTCGGATTCGCCAATCTCCTTCCCTTCATAATGACGGCCATGAACCTTGCGTCCTCATTCGTATACAACCGGACTATTTCCTTCCGCAAGAACGGCAACCTGATCCTGATGGCCCTTCTCTTTCTCGTTTTGCTGTTCCGCAGTCCTTCCGCACTACTACTGTACTGGATTTCGAATAATTTCCTGTCGTTGCTCAAGAACACATTTATGCCGGCCAAACGCGCCTTGCAGAGCCGTGAAGTCGAGGAACCGGGAATCCTGAACGTCGCGTTCAGCTCGGTCAAGTCTTTGTACGGCGGAAGCCTCACGCGGCCGGCAATGTACGCCTTGCTTTTTCTATCTTGCGCCATGCAAAGCTGGTGGCTGATCGAAAGAGTGGAATCCTATGAGTATTGCCTGGCGCTGACCCTCGCGCTCGCCGCCGGTTTCACGCTCGCTGCAATCGTGCTCTGCGTGCGGAAACGGGAACTGAAGGGTTTCGGGAAGCTCCTCCCCCTGGCTGCGATCTGGGTACTTTTCGCAGCCAGCGGCTACGTCCTCCTGTTCGAACGGCGGCAAAACTCTTCGATCTCCAACCTGAACATCAAGGCCTTGTCCACTTTCCTTCTCGACTTCGCTGCTTTCGCCGGCGCCCTGGTTGTTACCGGTGTCCCGGCCCGCTCATCCGACAGAAACCTCGGGCAGGAAGAAGGGAGAAGAAACCTTCTGATCGTCGCCGGAGGATCGACTGTATTCGCGCTCTTCGTCTTTATCCTTTCTCCCCTTCAGGTTTATTTTTCTTCCCCGCGCGACGTCGCCATGTCGCCGATGGAACTGGTCGGTGGAAACCTTCCGTCCTTCCTCTTAATGGCGATCGCAGGTACGGCGATCGCGTTACTGTGCCGGAAAAACGGAAACGGGAAGATCGCCGCCGCAGTCGTCGCAATGTTCTTGGCGGCTTTCTCTTATCGCTTCATCTCCTCAGGGCGCTTCGGCGTTCTCGACGAATTTGCCCTGGAAAAGGATTTCCTTCTGGAAAGCGCCTCTGCCGGCTTGTTCCTTCTGGATGCGGCAATACTCACCGCGGCCCTCGTCCTCGGGAAGTACTTGGTCGAAAAGAAAAACAAGCTGGTCATATCGGGCATAGCGTTGGTCCTGGCAGCGGGGGCTACCCAGACAGTACTGGCGGCGACGAACGGCTCAAAGGACGGCTATAAAGCCTCCCCCGGCCCCGTGGCCGGAAAATTGCCTGACGGCAGCACGGAAGCGCACCGTTTCTCCCTGAAGGGGCGGAACGTGGTCTTCGTTATAGCCGATATGTTCAACGGTAATTATCTCGGAAGGATTCTTGAGGAACGCCCCGATTACGCCAAAACGTTCAGCGGCTTCACGTGGTATCCGAACACCCTCTCCGCCGCCTCGCACACGGCAGCAAGCCTGCCTTTTCTTTACGGGGGCAAGGATTATACACCGGAATCGTACCTCAGTTCTCACGAGAATGGTTTGGAAAGGCTGAGATCGGCTGCTGAGCGTTTCTACGGGAACTTTCGAGCGGCCGGCTTCGCGCTGACGGCCGTCGATACCCTTTACGTCGATCCGGCAGATTTCGGAGCGAAGGTCCTGCGTTCCGAGGATTATGAACGTTATTGGAACGAAAGGAAGGGGTCCGTTTCTGCCCACCTGGACGAAAACCCGAAAGGAATCCTGCTGGCCATGCTTTCGGTGTTCAATGCCGCCCCCAACTTCCTGAAGCCTCGCATTTACGATGAAGGCAGCTGGATCGTCTTCCGCCGTTCATACCAGTTCGACTATATCGCCCGGAGGACGGCAAAAACCTACGGATACCTCGACCTGCTGCCGAGACTGTCCTCCACCGCTGAAAGCGGCGATCGGCTAATCCTTATCCATACGCAATTCCCCCACGAACCGTACGGCGTTCGCGCGGACGGATCCATTATAGAGGGGGACTTTCCCGATCCAAAGACACGCAGTTTCGTGGATAAGCGAAGCGCCTACTATACGGCACGGAAATTCGTCGATTTCATGGCTGCCTGGATATCCTGGATGAAGGAATCGGGGGTTTACGACAACTCAGTCATCATCGTGGTCGCGGATCACGGTAACAATGTCGATGACCATGACATTGCTTTACCCGCGGACCTGGACAACCCCCTCGACCGGACCAACCTTTCCCGGGCGCGCGTGCTCCTTCTGGTCAAAAAGTCGAACGAAAACGGCGATCTCAAGACAGACGGTCGCCTGATGAGCAACGCCGACGTACCCTCCATCCTTTTCAACACTATCGCGAATGCAACCTTCGGACCGGATCCGACTGCCCCTGGTGCCCGCGAGAGGACCAGCCTCGACTATTATCGCCTCCTCGATACATGGAAACACCTACTCGAAGGGGCCGATGCCCGTTTCACCAAGTATTCCCTGTACGGACGCATGGATGACCCTTCGGCATGGAAAAAGGAATGACGCGCATGATCATCAACCGGGAAATAGCCCTGAAGAATCTGACCATCGCACGCGATATCCTCGGCGCGAAGGGAATCCCGATGTTCCTTCACTTCGGCACGCTGCTGGGTGCTTTGCGGGAAAAGGATTTTATCGCCCACGATGACGATACCGACGTCGGTGTTTACGGGAGCGATAAGAAGGCTATCCAGGCGTTGATTCCTGCACTTAAGGCGGCCGGATTCGAAATCGTATATACCCGCGATGAAAGGCTGTACAAGTTCAAGCGTCAGGGCGAGGACCTTGACTTCTTTTTCGCGTATGAGAAAAAGAACTTGTTCGGACGCCGCTGGGACCTCGAAGGCCGGGCGTCCATTCCCGCCAGGCACCTCGACACCCTGGATGAAACGGAGTTTCTTGGAGAGAGATTCAAAGTGCCCCATGACCCGTATGCGGTCGTACGCAATCTCTATGGCCGCACTTGGAACGTTCCGATCGCGCACTTTCCGTCCAGGGTCGATTGGCGCCAACGTCTCGCCAAATTACGTAATAATCCGGGGAAATTCTTCTTTTATATCCGCCGATTCCTGACCGACAGGTCGAAAAAAGCTGCCTCCGCAACCAAACCGAGTGGAATTTGAAAAAAGGAGCAATCATATGCAAGCGCTGATTCTCGCTGCCGGAATGGGAAAGCGATTAGGGAAATACACGAAGAACTCGACCAAGTGTATGGTCGATGTAAACGGAAAGACCCTGATTGAACGCAGCCTCGAAGCCCTTCAGGCGGCAGGAATAGGACGGGTCATCATCGTCATCGGATTCAGGGGCGATCACCTCAAGGAATTTCTGGAGGGACGATTCCCCAAGCTTGAAATCGTCTATATCGATAATCCGATCTACGACAAGACCAACAACATCTATTCCCTATGGCTTGCGCGCGAGGCATTCGCTTCCGACGATACGCTCCTCCTTGAAAGCGACCTCATCTTCGAACCTTCGATCATCCGTGAACTGCTCAAAGCAAAGTCCCCGAACCTCGCCGTCGTCTCAAGATTTGAAAGCTGGATGGACGGGACGGTCACCGTCCTTGACGAAGAAGACGATATCGTGAGCGTGGTGGACAAGGCCCACTTCCGCTGGGGCGACATCGAGGATTACTACAAGACCGTAAACATTTATAAATTTTCCAAGGAATTCGTCCGCGATCACTACCTTCCCTTCCTTGAAGCCTATATGTCCTCCAGAGGAAGGAATGAATACTACGAACAGGTCCTCAAGGTGCTCGCGTTCCTGGAGAACGCCGATCTGAAAGGATTCCGCGTCAAGGGCAGGCGGTGGTATGAGATCGATGATCCGCACGATCTGTCGGTGGCGGAAACGATATTCGCCGATGATGGCCGCAAACTCGACAAGATGCAGGAACGTTATGGCGGCTACTGGCGCTTCCCGGCTCTCCTTGATTTCTGCTATCTGGTCAATCCGTATTTTCCGCCGAAAAGGATGGTCAAGGAAATCAAGTCGAGTTTCACGGACCTCATGTCGCAGTATCCCTCGGGCGCAAAGGTGCAGTCCGTCCTGGCGGCCAAGGTTTTCGGAACCGCGGAGGAGCAGATCGTCGTCGGAAACGGCGCGGCGGAATTGATCGCGACACTCTTCGATTTCATCGAAGGTCCCGTCGGACTTCCCGTTCCCAGCTTCAACGAATATGCGGCGCGGGCCGGAAAGGAACGGCTTCGCAGCTTCAAATCTTCCCGGGGTAACTTTACCTATTCCGTCCAGGATCTCCTTGATTTTGCCCGTGAAAATCGACTCGGCGCGCTCGTACTGGTGAATCCCGACAATCCTACCGGGCATTTCCTCAACGAATCCGACGTCCGGACCCTCGTCGAGGGTACTGGTGCAATGGGCATACACCTCATCGTCGATGAATCCTTCGTGGATTTTGCCGAGGAAGGTTTCAAGTTCAGCCTGATGAGCGAAACCTACCTTCGCGAACACTCCAACCTGGCGGTCGTGAAAAGCATCAGTAAAAGTTACGGAGTACCAGGCTTCCGTCTTGGCGTCCTCGCAACGGGAAATGAAGAAATGGCTACGAAACTCAGGAAGGTGTTGCCGGTCTGGAACGTCAATTCGTTCGGTGAATTCTTCCTCCAGATCGTCGATAAGTACAAGTCCGACTATAGGGAAGCTTGCGTCCGCATCGCCGCCGAGCGGAAACGTTTTTCCGACCTCCTGTCGAAAACGGGCATGGTCGCCGTTTATCCATCCCAAGCGAACTACATCCTCTGCCGTCTGACCGGACCCGAAACATCACGAGCCTTGGCTGAGCGCCTCATGAGCGTGCACCGCATCTTCATCAAGGACTTGGCTGGCAAGGCAGGGTTTCACGAGGGGCAGTTCATCAGGCTCGCGGTGAGGTCGACTGAAGATAACGACAAGTTGTTGAGGGCGCTGGGGGATATCATTTCACCGAATCGCATGTGATAAGCGCCATTGTTATCAAGAGATAAACTATTGAGACACGAAAATGAGGTTTCCAAGGTACTCTATTGACCCGAAATTCTCGGCAAAGTTAGTGACTGGATATTGGACTCGAGCCTTAGCCCGCATGCCGAGAAGATCAGTTTCTGCATTTTGCTGACCTCATTGAGTGCCTTTTTCTTCCCGAAGGTGATCTCCATAAATTTCCTCAATTCGGACAGCATTTCGGGAATGCACATCGAATCGCGCAACTTCGAGTCACGCAGGACAACATTAATTTTTGACCGCAGGATCATGGCGATGAACTCGACAAGTAGAAGGCCTTCCATGCACTGGTTGGAATGGACCCTGAGCCGTTTGAAGGAGAGGCTGTTCTTCAAGGATTCGAAGCATTTCACGACCCCGTCCTTCCCGCGGCAATAGCTGATCACAGTTTCGCTGTCAAGATCGGTATTTATCATCTGGACGAAGATGCCGAGGCGTTCTATGTGGTGATCGATGGCAGCTGTATTCCGGGCCAGTATACGTCTTGCCGGCGATGGTAACCGGCTTCCGGACGCAATGGGAAACATAATTCCGGTATCGGATGGCAATTTCCGATGACCGAATCGTTTCCTGAAAAGAAGAGACCGTTTCACTTTTAACTGAACATCTTATAGGCAAAAGAATTATGAACTTCATCCCGTCCATGTGCCTAAGATTCGACTTGCAGTAGAAACACTTGTCCAAGATGAACAGAGTCCTCTCCAAGGACAGGATCTCGAGTTCGGTGATGGTATTCCTGAGGGTGGAGACATCCTGGATGCTGCCGGGGTAGGCCGAGTAATATTGGGGCATGCCGGATAGCTCGCCATAGACGATTCCCAGATCCACCTGCGGCAACGATACCCGATCACGGTTATATCCCTATTCGATGCAGTCAATGCCTTCGGCATACGATGATATGGATGTGATGTCGAATACGATGAAGCGGTTGACCGCGGGGAATCATGCGGCCCACCGCTTGAAGAGCGCTCCCGATATTCCTGGGTATGTCCGATCTGGACGAGCAACTCGCTTATTCGGGGCGAGGACAGTTCGACAAGCTCAATTGACCAAACTGTCTTAAGCCAGCTTTCGCAGAGATGCGAGGACTTGTTTTCGCATATACGGTAAAAAAACCAGTGCCAGGATATCTTGTCAGGTTTCAGGAATGACCGACTTCAAGTCATCCGTGAGTCCGATCTGTTCGGTAATACTTTTAAGAAGAAAGATGTTGCCGAACTCCAACGCATCATGGATTTCAGGATGCTTTACGTCATCACCTGATACCGGATCCTTCCTGCCTATGTAGGTTCTTCTCTGCCGCGGTTGCCGCTTCTCTTTATCGCAGTAGCTTTCGACGCATAGAGTTAGGTATGCCTTTGACTTTCTGTTCAATGACATACGATATAGTTATAACAGTACTATGTCCAGGTGGTTTGTAAAGATAGAATCCGGTTATTAATCTCTGCAGTGAAAAAATTAGGACTGAATCCGGATACCTGGTTACAACTTTGGCGGGAATTTTGGTATCGACCTTATCATTAAACGCAAGGCGGACCGAACGGATAGGATCGGAAACCTAGGCCTCGGCTATGCTGGATTGCCCCTTGGCGTCAAATTAGTCAAGAAAGGGGTTTCCAGACTCGGTTTCGAGAAATCAAAATCTAAGGCTGACCGCGTGCGCGTGGGCGACAACAATATTCGGGTTATTGAAGATCAAGACATATCTTCTGTAGGCGCATCCGGAAGGCTTTTGGTTACGGTAGCCTTTTCCCATGTACGGGAATACGATGCCGTCATTAATCGCATTCCCCACTAGATAAGTCCAGAAGCCTGACATGTGTTTCATCGAGGACTCATGCCTTGAATTCGGCCGGAATATGAATACCGGCACTCTCATCTACCTTGAAAGCACGACTTATCCGATGAGCATCGAAGATTTCATGAAACCTATCACCGAGCGGGAATCTGGATTTTTTGAAGGCTCGGACTTTTGGCCTTGCTTCGGCCCCGAGTGCCCGATCCCGGAAACAAGGAGCACAAGATCGGCAATACGCAAAAGGTCGTTGGCGGACTGGGTGAGCAAGCGCAAACGATCGCCCTCTCGTTTTACCGTAGAGAGCGCATAAATATATGTAGCAAGCGGCCCGGACGCCCGCAGACACATCTGGAATAGCGGCCAGAACCGAAAGCAGGAGAGCTTCGAAGCCTTTTTCACATGGTTTGGCGATGAAAGAACCAAGCGGATCTGTCTTTGCGTCATGAACATGTGGAAGCCATACCTCGCAGCCTTCAAGAAATGCTGTCCGACGGCGGCAGTAGTCTTCGATAAATTCCACATTGCAGCCAAGATGTCCGATGCCATGGATGCGGTCTATCGCGACGAATACGCCCGCCTCAACGGTAAACAACGCAAGTTCATCAAGGGACAAGGGTTCAACCTGCTGGCAAATCGTAGAAGTCTGTCTCGAACCGGATGGGAGGAACTGGCACAGACGACCAAGGCGATTCGCAGGCATTTTACGGCCTACTTGCTGAAGGAAGACTTCGATCGGCTGTGGTTTACAAAACACCGAAATGAACGCTCAAGTTCTGGACATCCTGGAAAGAAGGCCTGTAATGGGAACGGCTCGAACCATTCCAGAATGTGGTCCGGATGGCGGAGAGCCACTGGGAAGGCATAGCCTCGTGGTGTGATGAATCAAACTACCTACCGCTTGGTTTTGTAGAAGGGCTGAATAGCCGAATACGAAAAATTCAGGCGCAGGGTTACGGGTACAAAGATATCGATGATATGAATCTCAAGATCCTGACGTGCATGCTGCCCGAGCCTTCGCCGCTGTCAGTGAACTTGGATGATTTTTTGCTCCCGCTCAACTGGTATTGAAGACGGTATTTTCATGAAATCGGGCCAAGAGTCGTCCCTCGAAAAGGAGAATCGCCGTTTATGCTTTCAATGATGCCGATATCCCTGATGATCATCTTTTCGCACGCAGGTTGCCATATGATAGCAAAACATTTCCAATTGGAGAAATCATCGTGTTCGCACGTTCTCTTCGCGGTCCTCGGGATTATTAGAACGTAATGCGCGTCTTTGCTGAGAAACACCTTTCCTGGAATATAAAAACCGTCCAGCTCCATGCTCTCGCGATGGGGCTGACCCCATGACCATCGTAGGCATATTCCTCAACAATGAGATCAGGACAGGCGGCCATCGGCGGTACCTCGAACTGCTGGAGGATCTGGCGGGCAGAGGCAATACGGTATTCCTCATTCTCAACGAGGATCTGGAATATGAAGCGAACAAAGCCATTACGCTCAGGGTCAAGGCGAAATATACACGGAGGGGACTTCCGCCCGCCTCCGGAATTTTCGCGCAGGCAATCGCCGATTCTGTAGGGAACATCAGGGCGGTCGTCCCGCAAGCGGATTGGATCTTGATCCACGGGGAAACTCACTTGAAGGCTGGCATGACCTGTTCTGCCCTCTTAGGTGGCAGACTGCTGTTCGGTCATAGAAGCAATGCGGTACGCGAACTACTCAACTCAAGGATGGAAGGCAACGCGACGTTCGCGGACTCGATCCGGTCCCGTTTGGAGTTGATACGCTATCGCGCCTACGAACGCAGTATCGCGAAATCCGCGGATGCCATCGTCTTCCAGAGCGAATACGATAGGGACGATTTCCTTTCCCGCACTACCGTTCGGGGTTCGGTCCACGTCATTGGCGGAAACATCGGAGAGCCCCGCTTCAAACGCGACCACGCGAATGCGAACACGAGCCAATCACTTTCCTCCGTACTTTTCATCGGTACCTACGGAAGCCGCAAAGGCTTGCGCTACCTCCTGGAAGCTGCCGGGATTCTGGCGTCGCGCGGTATCTTCCTGCGGTTCGTCATTGTCGGTCCGGGCGAGCAGAAGGAACGCTTTATTCGACAAGCAGAAGGCATGGGCTTGTCGGAGGCCTTTGAATTCCACGGGCGGGTTCCGGATCCTTTTCCGTATCTTTCCTCAGCGGATCTACTGGTGGTCCCCTCGGTGTTCGATTCGTATCCGGACACCATCCTGGAAGCCCTGCACGCCGGGACTCCGGTGATCGCGAGCTCTGTCGGAGGAATCCCGGAAATGCTTTTCCACGAAGCGCTCCTTTTCCCTCCCATGGACGCCGCCGCGCTCGCCGATCGGATCGGCCTGATTGCGAAAGATCCCGGTCAATATGCAAAGATCAAATCACTTTGCGCATCCCGGGCGACATCCTTCCATTTCGACTGGGCCGAGCGATGGGAACTCGCGATGTCGAATTCGGAGGTATGAATGCGGATCGCGATGATCATGAACGGATTCCCTGAAATCTCGGAGAAATTCCTCATAAACCAGGTGAGCGGGCTTCTTGAAGCCGGAATCGATCTTGACATCTATGCCGCAGTTAGGCCTTCCGGCTCCATGCGGCATTTTGCCGCGGAACGGTACGGAATGTACGACCGTACCAGGTATACGAGAGCAGCCCGATCCACCAAGACCCGAGTATTGGATGCCCCGCGCTTGATACTCAGTAATTTCTGGAGTAACCCTGTGGCCGCCACGAGGGCGCTCTCCACTAAAAGGTACGCAACTGCGGCAAGGAACCTGAAAACCCTGTATTTTCTGGAAGCGTTCGGCAAGGAACGTTATGACATCGTCCACTGCCATTTCGGTCCGAACGGACTTACCGGCTCGTTTCTGAAGGACAGCGGCATCGCGAAAGCGCTGATCGTCACCTTCCACGGATCGGACATCAATTCATATCCAAGCCGCCACGGCACGAATGTTTTCAGGTACCTCTATGAACGCGCCGACCTTATCACCGCGAATACGTCCTTCACCAAAGGAAAGCTTGTGGCGAACGGATGTCCCGAAGGAAAAATCGCGATCCTTCCTGTCGGCTTGCGAATGGAAGAGTACGAATTCCCGAAAGAACGCGTATCCCGCGACGAAGCCACCCTATTGACCGTCGGCAGACTTGTCGAGAAGAAGGGACATCGCTACCTGATGGACGCCCTCCCCTCGCTCAGGACCCGTTTCAGCGCCCTTCGATGGCGGATCATTGGAGACGGGCCCTTCATGAATGTCCTCCGCGATCACGCGAAGGAATTGGGCGTCTCCGAAATCGTCTCATTTGAAGGAACCAAAAATGATCAGGACGTCGCGGCAGCTTACATGAGTTCGACGGTTTTCGTCCTTCCGAGCGTCACAGCCACCGACGGGGACATGGAAGGACAAGGCCTCGTAATCCAGGAAGCGCAAGCTTCAAGATTGCCCGTTGTTTCCACGTTACATAACGGGATTCCTGACGGACTTCTTGACGGCCGATCCGGGATTCTCGTCCCGGAAAAGGATTCGCCCGCTCTCGCGGATGCAATCGGCAGGCTTCTTTCGGACAAGGATCTGCGCGAAACATACGGAAACGCAGGTCGCGATTTCGTCGCCGAGACCTACGACATACCGCTTTTAACCAAAAGGACGGTTGATCTCTATGAAAGCTGCATCACATCATAATTCCGTCGCTGCCCTGACAGGGATACATCGCGGGTCGACGATATGGATCGCCGGTTCCGATCCTTCTCTTTCTGAGTACCCCGATTCCTTTTTATCCGACAAGCTCGGAATCTCATTGCATCTGTCCCACAAAAAATTTCCTGAAGCGACGTATCGATATTCCAGCGAGTACGACCGTTCGGAACACCTGATCGCCATCGATCCGATTTATCGCGAAAAGCCGCTCATCGCGGCCATGCCGATGTACGGAAAGACTTGCCGCGAAACGAAGGAGTTGCTTTCGGACTTCCGTGAAGTCTATTTTCATCGGATGGTATCCTACCCGCCGACGGGCGTACGTGGAGAGGTTGATCCGTCTTTCACCCTTTGGAAGGTCGCACGAACCCTAGCCGGAAAAGCGAAGGTCTGGGGCGGACATGGAACATGTCTGCATACGGCAATCTATATGGCAGTACTGATGGGTGCCGGGGAGATCAACCTTATCGGTTGCGGGCACGGAATGTACAAGCCTGAAACGGAGCACTTTGCCGCAGTAGAATCCGAACACCATGAAATGAGGCCCGGTTACCGTTCATTTAGCGATCCGGTTGAGCATGTCCCGCTTATTGAGCAAACGCTCGCGCTTGCTGATGCATGCAGAGCGCATGGTATACGGTTTGAATGGTATCGTACCTTCACCGCTGCCATGGATGACAAGATAGTGATCGATCCTGAATGGCTCGCGGAGCAGAAAGTGCGATCAGAGCGGAAGTTCGGCCTAGCCCGAACGTTGTACTGGGCTTTTGCGAAACGGCCGCTTAATCGTGTAATAAATCTGTTCTGATAGTTTTCCAGATATCTCGGTTTCATCGGAGTGGGGAGCGTCGTTACCAAAGACGTCCCGGCTTACGCGATGGCGTACGGAAATCCTGCCCGCGTCCGCGGCTGGCTGTGCCGTTGCGGCGTGAAACTGGGAGACGATCTGATTTGCGGCGAGTGTCGAATGAAATATCATCGGACGGCCGATGGATTGCTCGAAGAGTCACCCATCGTCAGCATCCCGTAAACCCCCAACAATTTCCCGGCGCTTTCATCCCATGAAAACAACGGCAGGCGCCTGAGCCCTGCTGTGATCAGCCGTTCGCGGAGTGCCCCGTCAAAGCAGGCACGCGCCAGGGCTCCGGACATCGCATCCGCGTCCAGGGGATCATCCAGGATGATGGCCGCGTCCCCCACGATTTCCGGGATGGCGAAGACGCGCGTGGTCACGACAGGGCAGGAGCAGGCCATCGCCTCCAGGTTGGGCATGCCGAAACCCTCGGCGAGTGACGGAAACAGGAAGGCGCGCGCGCCGTTCATGAGGGCCACCGAGGTTTCGCGGTCAATAAATCCGGGAGCCATGTATGCATCGGCCAAGCCGAGTTCGCGTGCCCGGGCGCGGACGGCTTCCCCTTCCCAGCCCTTGCCCGCGCAGACGAGTTTGAAGTCCTTCGCCCGCGGATCCGTCCGGCGCAGGCGCGCGAAGGCCTCAAGCATGGTCCAGGGGTTCTTCCGTTCGGAAAATCGGCTCAAATGCAGGATGTACGGCTCGTCGATGGCCGGTCCCTTGGCTGCGCAGCGCTCCTCCGCGGAAAGCGTCCTGTATGCGGGCGAGAGACCGTTATAGCAGACGGTCACCCGCGCGCTCTCCACGCCGAAATGCTCGGTAAAATAGCGTTTGCTGGTTTCCGATACCGTCACGATCGCATCCATCTGCCTTGCGTAGAACGGAACCACCATCCGCTCATGGGTCATTTCCAGCCAACCGTAGAGCTGCGGATTCAGGAGTTGTTCAGCTCCGTGGATGGTCGCCATACGTTTGGCTCGGACGAACCAGATGGGAGCGAAAATCGTCAGGGGCCCGTAATGGAGCAGGTCGAAGCCTTCGCGGCGAAGAATAAAGGCAGCCAGCAGGGGATTCCGCGGGATGATGAGTTCCCGGACCCGCGCGTATATGGGATTGCCGCTCTCCCGGTAATGGATGAACGTGAACTCGAAGCGTCCTTCCCGGTCGTTAATATCAAGGGCATGGGTGAGGATCTCGTTTAGGTGTTGTCCCGAGCCGGAAGTCCAGTTATCCAGGGGTTTTGAGAATACGCCGATGCGGATCATGGATCCGATGATATAGCGCAGGGACGGCCTGTCGCAAGCCGCGGGCGGACAATGAACGTTCGGAATTTCGATTTACAAAGGACGCCTATGGCCGGCATCACGATTCTGACGATTTTCGACCGGATTTCCTGCTTCCATTCGCTCAAGCCCTTCCTTTTCTCCGATCGGCTCAAGGATTTCACCTTCACCGCCGATCCGTTCTGGTGCCTGGAAAAGGACCGTAACCGGATACTCATCATCGTCCGGCTTTTCATAAAGCCCGACGTCGTAGATACGGAACTCCTGGGAAAACTCCGCGCAAAATACGATCGCATCGCCTATTTCCACGACGATGCCGGAGGCGGCATACCCCGGCTCCAGATCCTCCCCTTCGTCGACCTGTTCTATTCCAAGGCCCTGCTAAAGGACCGGAGCCTCTACTCCCGGCCTCTATACGGCAAGGAGCTTTTTTCCGATTACTACCACCGGAAATACGGAGTGGATGATCCGGACTGGGTGGAGCGTCCCACCGAGGACAGGGCCGGGCAACTTGCCAAGTTGCGCCTGTCATGGAATATCGGCGTCGGGGATTATCCGCGCGGGAAACTCCGTCAGCGTGCCGGGGTAGCGACCGCGATGGCACTGGGCATGAAAGCCGTCCGTCCCTTCCATACGCGAAAGAAATTTCCGAAGGATCCCGTCGCGGCCAATCGCGGCCTTTTCGACGTTCACGCCCGCATAGCCCTCGCATCCCGACCTTCCATAGCATACCAACGCAAGCTCATTTTGGAGCGTATCGCCGGGCATCAACGTTTCCTGGTAGGTTCCGTATCCCAAAAAGAGTTCAATTTTGAAGCCGCACATTCAAAGATCGTTCTTTCCCCTTTCGGATGGGGTGAGCTCTGCCTACGCGATTATGAAGCCGTACTGAACGGCGCCCTCCTTCTCAAACCGGACATGTCGCACCTTGAGACCTGGCCCGACATCTTCTTCCCCGGCGAAACCTATGTTTCCTTCGACTGGGACGCGACGGACCTGATCGATCAGGCGGAGCGTTATCTTGAGGACGAGACGGAGCGGAAACGAATCGCCCGCGCGGCCGTCGAGACCTTCCGGTCCCAATTGCGGGAAATGCCTGCCCGCCTGGAAAAAACCCTGGCCGAGATCGAAGGAGCCTGAGCGGATGAACGCCAAACGAAGATATACTGCCAGCGAGTTGCGCGCATCCTGGACTCCCGAAAAGCGCGCGGCTGACGGGCCCTGGACCCGGTACCTGTTGCGCCCGCTCGCCTTCCCAACCGCGGGATTTTTCCTCGCGATCGGCTGGACGCCGAACGCCGTGACCTATCTGTCCATACTCCTGTGCGTCATTGCCTTTCCCCTCCTCGTCATCGCGACGCCCCCCTTTGCCTATACCGGTTTCGCGCTGATTTTCCTGTTCGGGATCCTCGACTGCGCTGACGGCACGATGGCGCGCGCGCGCGGGATTCCGAACATCTGGGGCGAATGGGTGGACGCGCTGGGCGGCTACATAGCCTATACCGTGACGCTTCTCGGCATAGGCGCCGCGGCCGAAGCGTCATCACCGGCCCCCGCACCCCTTCCGACCGGTACTTGGGTTCTCGTCGGCGGCATCGCCGCGGCCGCGAACCTCCTGATGCGCGTGGTCTACCAGAGTTTCCGGGCGGTCTCTCCCGATCCGGGGAAAAAGGAGGTCGGCGGCGAGAAGAAACTGAGCGAAACCATCGGCATCACCGGCTTCCTCCTGCCTCTTTCCGTCGTCGGTTACGCGTTCGGCGCCCTCCACTGGGTTGTGCTTGCCTATGCCGCGGTGTACGGCGGAGGCGCCCTGCTCGTGATCTTCAAGCTGGTGAGGAAAGTTGAAGCCGGAGACCAAGTTCCGGTTGATGGACTATAGTCATATTTCATTACAGGAATACATATGCAAACACCAGACCTGAGCGTTGTCGTCCCCGCGTACAATGAGAAAGACGCCATCGTACCGACCATTGAATCAATCCTCCTGGTATTTGAATCATCCGACGTCAATGTGGAAATCATCGTTGTCAACGATGGTTCCAAGGACGGAACCGGCGACAGACTTCGCTCGTTCATCGCCGGTTCAAGCAGGGCTGCGGAAAGGGTACGGCTGATCGAACATGAGCGGAACCGCGGTTATGGAGCGAGCCTGAAGACGGGTATCCGTTCGGCGGCGGCGAGCCTGATCGCGATAACCGACGCGGACGGAACCTATCCGAACGAACGCCTGCCGGAGATGCTCGCCAAGTTGCGCGCAGAAGACTTCGACATGGTCGTCGGCCGTCGCCCGTTCAAGAAACTACCGTTGCTCACAAAGCCGGCCAAATGGGCGATCACCTCGCTGGCAAATTTCCTTACCGGCGAGAACATCAAAGACATCAATTCCGGATTGCGTATTTTCAGGAAGGAGATAGCCGAACGCTTCTTCGGGATCATCTCGGACGGTTTTTCGTTCACGACCACGATAACCCTTTCCATGATGACCAACGGTTACCGCGTGCATTACTTCGACATCGATTACCTCAAACGCGAGGGGAAGTCCAAGATCAGGCCGATCAAGGATACGCTCAATTTCATCCAGCTCATCATACGGACTGTCATGTATTTCGATCCCCTGAAGGTGTTCGTACCCTTGAGCCTCCTGCTATTCATCGCAGGAGCCGCCTTGCTTTTCGGGGGCATGCTGTTCGGCAAGATGTACGATATTTCCTTCGTCATCCTTTCGGCGGGCGCCTTCCAGATGCTCGGCATCGGCATGCTCGCGGATCTGATCGTTAAAACCAAGAAGGGGATCTGATGGATACCGGAATCCGGAGATCTTCCGCGGCGGACCGGAGGGCTGATGCCATCATTCTCGGTTCTCTGCTCCTGTTTTGCTTCATTTTCCGACTTTCAACCCTCATGATGGTTCACACCGGCATAGACGAGCGGGACTACTGGTTCGCCGCCAAGGCGCTGACGCAGAGTCTGCCGTATCCCGAACTGACCCATCGGACGGTGCGTTTCTCGGTTATACTTCCCGTCGCCCTCGCCCAACTCGTATTGGGAGTACATCCGAACGTTTATTATCTCCTGCCCATCCTCAATTCCATGGCCCAGGTTGCGCTCGCGTTCGCGGTCGGAGTCCGGATCAAAGGGCGGCTGACCGGTTTCCTGGCCGCGCTCGGCCTGATCCTGTTTCCCTATCTCGTGCGCGCGGGAAGCCAGGTGCGGCCTGAAATATTCTCCATGACATACATGCTGTTCGCTGTATGGTTCCTCATTATTTATTTGGAGCGAAAGGAAAAACCGGTCGCACCCCTGTTGCTCATCTCCGCGTTTCTTTTCCTTGCTTACGAGGCGAAGATCACGAACCTTTTTTTCCTTCCGGGCTTTGTCGCCGTGATCCTCGCCGGGAAGCGGAGGGTCGCCGATGCCCTCATACTCTGCGGATCCCTGTTCAGCCTGTACCTGGCGGAAACGGGCCTCTACGCCATTTTTACCGAATACCGGTTCGGTCAATTGGAGGTCATCGCATCCCATCATCTGAGCCAGGATGTGCCCCTACTGACCGATCTGCGCTTCACTGATCTGTTCCGGCGATATTCGGACGAATTCCTGCAAGACTACTGGCGCTGGCCTTTCGCGTTCTTTGCAGTCGCGGGCATCGCCGCCTTCATCCGGAGGAAGGAAAAGGCGGTCATGGCGCTCGCGGGGATCTCCGCCAGTTTCTTCTTCTTCCTGACCTTCGCCGTCAGATCCTTCGATCCTCTTGTACCGGCGGAAGATTTCATCAACCGCTATTTCTGTGCGGTGCTCGGCCCGGTATTCCTGGTGCTCGCCTCGGCGGCGGAGGATATCCTGCGGATCGCATCCCGTCGACTCGGCCTGCGCATCCGCCTCACCGGAGCCCGCTACGTAGTTGCATCTATGCTCCTTGCCGTTGCCATCCCCGTCCTTTTCTCCTTCAAAGCAAAATTGCCCGCGAGCGTCGCCGAATACGCCCTCTCGCCGCTGGAACCGACGGAGCACACGCTGGTTTTGACGGACAGGTACATGAAGGAAGCCCGTTCGGCCTATGAGACGGGCGGCGCGATCCTCGCGGCCGACTCAAACGGCGGAAGGAACGCTCTTGGGTCATGCGCCGCGTATTTCCTGGATTCGAAGAAATTCGAAGGCGGCAGACTTCCTTCGATCGTGACCGTCATCGTCGGGGGAAAATCCTTCGCGGTTCTCGGACGGATCGAGGCGTTGGAAGGAACCGACACCGCGCTCGCCGCCGTCAGGGATCCGCTTAGGCTTCAGCGCATTGAACTGGCTTCCATCGCGGATCTCACCCAGGACGCTTTCCCCAAGCGGTGAAGCCGGTCAGTTGAAAAGAGCGACCCTGCGGGCCACATATTTCCAGGTGTACCCGATCACCGCCGAGACGAAACGGCCCGGCAGGTAATGGAGGCCGATGACGCCCACCCAGAGTCCGAGTATCAGTTCGTTCAAGCCCATCCCGATGAGGCCGATGACAACGAAGACGCCGAATTCCACGGTCTTGCTGTTCAGTTTGCTTGAATGGAATACCCACACCACCGAGATGAAATAGTTGACGACGAGTCCGGCCGCATAGCCTATCGCCGCTGACACCAGATAATGCAGACCCACCGCCTCGGTCAAAAGGAACAGGATACCCGTATCCACGGCGAGCGAAACGACCGAAACGATCAGATACCGGAAGACCTGTACGGGGACGTTCTTGGTCTTGTCTTTGAATAATGCGTCTATCGTCCGCGCTGTTTTCATGGGAATCCTCCGTGCTGAGGGATCATAACGTTACGTGCGGCGCCGGACAAGCATCGGAGCATCGTGAAAATCCTCATCGCCTACAACACCTGCTGGTACGTCTTCAACTTCCGCCGCCCCCTCATCCGCGCCCTCCTTGCGGCCGGCTACGAGGTGACCGTCCTGGCTCCCCGGGACGAATACACCGACCGGGTGATGGAGACGGGCGCGGCATTTCGGGATATCGCGATAGATTCCAAGGGCAACAATCCCCTGAAAGATTTGGGAACAATCGTCGCCTTCTTTCGGGCTTACCGGGAACTGAAACCCGATCTTGTGCTCCAGTACACGATCAAGCCGAACCTCTACGGATCCATCGCCGCCCGATTCCTGCGAATCCCCGCCGTCTGCAATATCACCGGGCTCGGCGCGGCCTTCAACCGGGGAGGCATCACGGAAGCCGTCGCCCGCTTGTTGTACCGTGCGTCCTTTTCGTCCGTCCGCCGTGTATTTTTCCAGAACCCCGACGACTACGGGCTTTTTCTTTCCTCAGGACTCGTGAAGGAAGCGCAGGCCGATCTCCTGCCCGGCTCCGGTGTGGACACCGACCGCTTTGCGCCTTCCCCCGGTCCCCGCCCCGACGGTCCTTTTTCTTTCCTCTTCATCGGGCGCCTGCTCAAGGAGAAGGGAGTCGAGGACCTCATCGCCGCGGCGCGTCTTGCTCGCGCGGAGGCGCCGGAGCTCCGATTCCGCCTCCTCGGCCGCTTCGACCCCACGGACGCGCATACCGCGGATCCCGCTCTCGTACGCGCGGCGGCCGACGACGGGACCATCGAGCTGCTCGGGGAAACCGACGACGTCCGTCCCATCATCCGTGCCGCCGATTGCGTCGTGCTGCCATCCTATTACCGCGAAGGCACGCCGCGCAGCCTCCTGGAAGCCATCGCCAGCGGAAAGCCGGTGGTGGCGGCCGATTCGGTCGGTACGAGGGAACCCGTCCGCGATGGCGTCAACGGCTTCCTGCATCGCCCCCGGGATCCCGCCGACCTGGCCGCCAAGATCCTCGCGATGGCGCGGCAGGACGGCGCGGCGCTGGCGGATATGGGCGCCGCATCCCGCGCCTACGCCTTGGAGCGCTTCCGTGAAGAGATCGTGATCGAAAAATACCTGGAAATCGTCGCCGCCTGCGTCAACGGAACTCGACCCTGAAGTCGCGCGTCTTCTGTATGGATCTCAGACCCCGGACCACCGAATCGACGATCTCCAGCCGCCCCTTCACGCCGCCGCCCATGCCCCGCGCCCAGAGCGCTAGAGGCGCGCCCGAGACGAGCGAGGTTTCCACGCGGATGTCGATCGGCCGGCCTTCCCCGCCGAGCTTGACGGGGTGGACGCTCAGAGCAGCTCCCGAGTTCCCTTCAAGGATGCACGAACGGACCACGCAGCGTTCAAAGCCCCAGGTTCCCGCGTTCGGTTCAAAGTCGATGCCGGCCTGGGGAGCGGTTCCGCGCGTGCGCGCGGCAACGCACCCGTCCATCAGGAATCCGTCCGCCGCTATCACGCTGATGCCTTGGCGATGGTTGGCTTCCAGTCGAAGGTCCAGGAGCGACAGGTTCCTGTTCGGAGGAGCGCCCCGCTCCTGACCGACATAAATCCCGTCGCCGCCCGTATCCCGTACTTCCAGGCCTTCCACCGTAAGGTCCACCGTCTCGAACAAGGCCAGACCATGTCGCCACTGCGAGCGCCCGTAGCCCGGGCCACGGTAATCGTCCCCGCGCATCGAAAGGCGGGCGCCGTAACCGGAAATGCGCTTGAGCCTCGCGCTTCGGACCGTCAGCAGACAGTCGCCCTTGGCCTTGAAAGCTCCTTCGGCTGTGGTGATTTCTGATCCCGGGGCTAACAATATTTCCGCGGGTCCGTCCACGTAAAGCGGCTTGTCCATGGTCCACGGATACCCGAGATCCGGAACCACCAACAGGTCCACTTTCGCGCCGAAGGCCGCGTTCAGCGCCCGGGTCATCTCGGTCGCGCTCGGCTTGCCGGCGGAACCGGATCCCCGGGCCGGAAGCCAAGCGGACGCGTCGGCTACTCTGCCAGCGACGCCGCCAGCCCCTGCCCCTGCCCCCGCCCCTGCCCCCACGCCCGTGCCCACCCCCGCCCCCGCCCCTGCGGGGCCAACGGTCCCCGCGAGCCCGGCGAGCCGCGCCTTGCTTCTCGCCAGGCCAGTCTCACGCCGCTCCGCGATCCTGCTTCGGAGCGATCTCTCAAAATCGCAGCCCCGCTCCCCCACGCCTTGCGCTTCCGCAGCACGAGGGGATGCCGCGCAACCGAGGTCTACAAGTAGCACGATTGCGGCCAGCATCAAGGAAAGCGAGGACTTTATCGACATGGATCAACTATAACTCGATTTCAAGCATGGAGTAACAATTAATCATGAATATTCTTGTCACCGGCGCCGCCGGTTTTATCGGCAGCGCCCTCTGCCGCCGTTTCCTGGACCGCGGGGATGAAGTAGTCGGTATCGACAACCTCAACGACTATTATGATCCCGCACTTAAGCGCGACCGCTTGGCCCTGCTTACGCCCTCCACCGGCTTCAGCTTCACAAAAATGGATCTGGAAGACGCCGCCGCCCTCCGCGGGCTCGTGATTTCGGGCAGTTTCGACCGTGTGGTCAATCTGGCCGCCCAAGCAGGCGTGCGCTACAGCATAGACAACCCCGCCGCTTACGCGGCCTCCAACCTCACCGGTTTCCTGAATGTGCTGGAAGCCTGCCGCGCGGCCCGGACGCCGCACCTGGTCTACGCATCCAGCTCCTCGGTCTACGGTCTGAACGATACTCGCCCCTTCAGCGTCCACGGACCGGCGAACCATCCCTCCAGCCTGTATGCGGCCACCAAAAAAGCCAACGAGCTCATGGCCCATTCCTATTCCCACCTTTATGCCTTGCCGACAACCGGCCTCCGATTCTTCACGGTGTACGGCCCTTGGGGTCGGCCGGACATGGCCTATTTCAAATTCGCCCTCGCAATCGCTCAGGGACGGACAATCGACGTCTACAACAACGGCGACATGTTGCGTGATTTCACCTATATCGACGATATCGTGGAGGGAGTAATGCGCGCCGCCGACAGCATCCCCGTTCCCGATCCCGCCTGGAACGCGGCCGCCCCCGATCCCGCGCGCTCCAGCGCCCCGTACCGCGTATACAACATAGGGAACAACAAGCCGGAACGCCTATCCCGCTTCATCCAGGTCCTGGAGGATTGTCTGGGCATGAAGGCGGTCAAAAACTTCCTCCCGATGCAGCCGGGCGACGTGTACGCGACCGAGGCCGACATCGACGACCTCGTGCGCGACTTCGGCTGGAAACCCACCACGGGTATCGAGGAAGGCCTCGCCCGCTTTTCCTCCTGGTTCCTGCCCCGCTACGCGAAGGGACAGCCATGACGCAGACTTCCGGCGGTAGCGGTAGCCTGCGTGTGTTCGCCTTCCTCATCCTGCTCTCCCTGGCGCCCTGCCTTCCGGCTCAGGGCGAAAAACCGGGCGCCGACGGGGCGGCCGCGGAGGTCGCGGCACTGCTCGCGAGCTTCGGACTCCCGGCGTCGGGGACCTCCATGCTGGATGATGGCCGAACGGAGGCCATGTTAGCCCTCGCCGCACGGCTGCGGATCAACGTTTTCGAACTCTTGGACGCGTCCTATCGTTACCTGCTTCCCCGTGGCTTGAGGCTGGGCATTCCGGGTGGCTCCCTGCGGAAAGCCGAAGCGCGTTTCGATTTCGGCCGCGAACGCGTCCGGTCCCTCCTGCCGGTGGACGTGCTTGAAAAAATTGAGATCGGTGCGGTGCAAGGTCCCGGCGAACAAGCCATGGATGTCTGGCTATCCAAGTCCCGCGAAGAATTCATCGAGATAGGCACGGCGGTCTACGAGACCCGATTCGGATTTGAAAAGTTGTCGCCCCTCCGTTTCGACCATTCGTACGGCGTCAAGGTCAAGCGTTTTCCCTTCTCTTCCGTCCTGGAACGGCTTGAGCTTTATGAGCCGGGAAAGGGCGCGATCTACGTCAGGGGCTTGCCGAAACCGAAGAAATGGAATCTTTGGATCGTTACCCTCCAAAAATAATCCCTGCGCAGGAGAGATCAGTGCGTTTGAACCGAATCATCGCGATCATCGCGACAATGGCCTTCGTGTCGGTCGCGGAAACCGGCTTTGCCCAGAATGGTCACGAAGGGAAGTACCTGGTGACCGACGTTTCGTGGTCGATCGAAGGAAGGACCCAGGAAGCCGTCCTTGTCGAAAAATCGCGGATCAAGGAAGGCCTCCGCTTTCCCGATGAGGAAAAACTTGCTGCGTTTCTGGAAAACCGGGAGCAGGCCCTCATCAACGAGCGCGTGCTGGCGGAAGTCCGGATCGAATATTCGCTGGGCGAACCCGCCGCCAACGGCGACATCCCCGTCGCCGTGAGCGCCAGCATCAGGGATACCTGGAATATCTTTGTCCTGCCCTACTTCAAGTACGACTCCAACGACGGTTTCCTGCTCTCCCTGCGCGGGCGCGACTACAATTTTTTCGGAACCATGGAACCGTTGCGCGTCAACCTCGACTACACCCTGGACGAAAACCAGCGCTCGGAAATCAGCCTGGACGCATCCTTTGAAATTCCCTTCTCCTTCAAGAAAAAGGAGATGATCTGGGGCTTGTCGCAGGGATTCACGGTTCCCGCGGACGATGCGATCGACCCTACCTACGAAGCCAAATCCTTCCTCGAGCTCAATCTTCCCATCGCCGGTTTCAATTCGGTCGGCCGCCTCACCCAGGGTTTCCGCACCAACGTGCGCGGAGAGGACGGCGAGGTAGACGAGAATTGGGTGTTCGATACTGAAGTCCAGATCGGCAACAATTGGCCTATAGGCGATGCGGTGGAACCGCCGCAATGGGGCCCCTTCGCCTTCTGGTCGGCCACATGGCGGCCGGACAAGGTCGTGGATCCCGACCAGCGCGCCCTGAATCTCGGCGGCGGTCAATCCATTTCAGGCGGCCGTTTTGACTGGATCGGAAACCAGCGACAAGGTTTTACTTGGCAATCCGAGGAACGGCTGTATTACGCGTTCCTGGAAAACGAATGGAAGCATGAACTTTCCGCTTCTGCGGCGGTCTTTAGCTACATCTGGGTATTCGGCGCTTCGTCCCGTCTGAAAGGTTTCTGGGACATCAACGGCACCTCGACCTCCGCGGGCTCGGCCCTGCGCGGCGTTCTGGACAAGCGCCTGGACGCCGAGGCCGCGATTACCCTGAACCTGGATGCCCCGGTTTCCCTGGTCTTCTTCGAACCGTCCAAGTGGTTCGGCGCGTCCTGGATGCGCTTCTTCGAATTCGAAGGCCAGGCTTCGCCCTTCTTCGACATGGCGCTCTCCAAGCGGTCAGGGGCGTCATTTGACTTGAAAGAGGATTTCTGGTATTCGGGCGGGCTCGAGCTTATCGGCTATCCCTACGTCGCGCGCAGTTTCTACGTGCGCATCAGCGCCGGCCTGGACCTCCGCGACCGCAGCGAGCCGATGGAGCTCTTCTTCGGCCTCGGCCACCACTACTAGGCGGGTGTCAGGTATTAACTTTATTACTTTTTGCTTTTAGCGCGCTCCGAATCCGGTCAGCATAGTTCCGAGAGTCTTGATGAAAATCAGGAAATCCAGCACGAAGGAAACGCGCTTCACGTAGTAGAGGTCCAGCGCCAGCTTGTCCGCCGCTTCCACCTCGCCTGCCGCGTAGCCCATGTTGATCTGCGCCCAGCCGGAGATGCCGGGACGAACGATGTGGCGCAGCTGGTAATAGGGGATGATCTTTTCGAAGCTGAGGACGAAGGGAACCTGCTCGGGCCGGGGACCGATGAGGCTCATGTCGCCGCGCAGCACGTTCCAGAACTGGGGAATCTCGTCGATTCGGAACTTGCGGATGACCGCGCCGATCCGGGTCACCCGCGCGTCCCGGGCCGAGGCGAACGCCGCCCCGTGCTTCTCGGAATCGAAGCGCATGGAACGGATCTTGTAGATCGTGAAAGGCTTCCCCTTCCGCCCCACCCGTTTCTGGGAGAAGATGACCCTTCCCGGCGATTCCGCGCGAACCACCGCGCAGGCGACGAGCAAGAGCGGCACCCAAAGCGGCGAAGAACCGAGCACCAGGACGATGTCCACGATTCGCTTCACCGCCAGGTACAGGGAAGTCGTCTGGAAGGTGATGGACCGTGCCGTGGTCAGGTGTTCCAGTATGATCGTCCCCTTCTGGGTCTCCACGAAATCGTCGGTGGAGACCACCGGGATTCCCTCCAGAACGCAACGACTGACGAAGGAAAGCCAAGCCTCGGAAAGTTCCCGGTGGAAATCGACGATCACTCCGTCCACGCCCTGGGGCAGATCTTCGGGGCTCGTCAGATTCGTCAGCCGGACGTTCTGGTAGTTCCCCTCCTCCAGCGCGTACCCGCCCGGGACAATGGCGAATAGGTACAGCGCGACCTTGGCCCGCATGAAGAACTCCGCGCTGAACCAAAGATTCGTGAACACGAAGTACAGAAGCAGGAAGCTGAGGGAAAAATAGACGCGGAAAGCGGCCAGGGTCACGAAAAGGATGATGGTCGCCGCGCTCGCGACGAAGTTGACGACCAATGGCTTGATCGTATACGGATGGGCGCGCAGGCGGGCCAGGAAGAAGGCTATCATCACGTAGCCGAACGCCGATCCCGTCAGAAGCGGCGTAGCCTTGGTTATCCTTCCCCTGTCTCCGATGAACGAGAACCACTGCGACGCAGCGTACGCCAGAAGGAATGCGCCCAGCACGCTCCACATGAAGGCGAAAAAGATCGAAAATTTGTGCTTCTTCAGTTTTTCCTTCATGGAAGATCTCCTCGGTCCCGACTGTACCATACGCGGGACCGGGGAATAAAGAGGGAACTTCAAACGAATCTGTGAAAACCACCATACGGGCAACAGGAGGCCATCCGAAGCTCGGCCTCCCCTACGATTCGCTCCTTATCATCCCCTACGATCCTGAATGGCCTCTGTTGTATGTGCGGGAGGCCGCCGCTCTCGAAAGACGCATGGCAGGCTACAAAGTCCGAATGGAACACATCGGAAGCACCTCCGTCCCCGATTTGCCATCCAAGCCGATCATCGATATTGTCGTTGCGGCAACGCCCTTCGATCCAATCGAAAATATCATCGAACTCCTATCCGGAGCGGGTTACTCCTGCCTGGGGGAATGCGGAAGGCCCGATCGCTTTTTTTCGTCAAAGTCGGCCGAGCGAACACCACCCATCACCTCCATGTCGTAAGGCCCGAAAGTTCCTATTGGAAGGATCATCTTGCGGTTCGCGATCTGCTGCGTGGCGATTCAATCTTGGCGCGTCGCTATGCGACCTTCAAATCGGAGTTAGCGGCGGCCTGCGGGAACGATCGGTGCGGATATCGCTTGGCGAAGGGCGATTTCATCGAGCGGATGATCCGCCGGTCGGGTATACAGCTTCATGAATCAACGTACAATCAACATGAAAGAAACTGATATAGAGCAGATTCGCAAAGCTTGGCAGGCCTGCACTTGGGGCAATACCCGGGATTTGCCTGAAGATTGATTGGATACAGCCGACGCGCGAGGGTTCATGATGGATTCCGATACATATCGTAAGCGGGATGGCCACCTGATCGATACTGTCCGGAACATCCTCAGCAACAAAATCTGCGCGATTTTGGACGCGATGAGGCACGGGACATGGTTGATATTCACGCGATCGCCCGTGGCGGGAATTTTTCATGGCCTTCGATTCTCATGGAGGCGTAGAGCAAGGCGGTTTTCGCCCCTGAAGATTTGAAATATCGACTATCGTCATTTCCCATCAATTTTTACGATTCCATATCGTTCATATTCGTGCGTGATCGAAAGCCCGATGCGCATGATCTAGGCATCATCATTCACGATATCTCCGAGGGCCGCGACAATTCCCTGGCCAATGATCTTGCGAAGGGAATATAGCGAAGTTTGAAAGCTACGCAGCCTGGAATCATCCGGACTGCCATGAAGTTGTGGAAAATCACCAGCTCTGCTCCTTTTTTGGAACTATTGGAGAATACGCACAAATTTAGTGCACGCTATTGATTTCGATTTGAAATTTTCCTAAAAAGTTGTTCACGAATTGAACAACTCCAGCCTGAAAACCTTGCGAAACTACTCCCGAAGTGATATTTTTCTGTACCAAGGGAAGCCTAGCAGGCTATTCCGCAGATCCGGCAAGCCAGTTTCGGCGGCGGCCGGGTGGTTTCCAATTCTGAAATCAACCGCCATGGGCTAGCCATGCCCGGAGGTAATTCATGAAAGGCATCATCCTGGCAGGAGGCTCCGGCACACGTCTGTTCCCGGTCACCTTCGCCGTCTCCAAGCAGATCCTGCCGGTCTACGACAAGCCCATGATCTACTACCCCCTCTCCTGTCTCATGCTTGCGGGCATCAGGGAAGTGCTCATCATCTCCACGCCTCGTGACATCCCGGTCTTCAAGGAACTCCTCGGGTCCGGCGAAAAACTCGGAATGCGGTTCGAATACGCCGTCCAAGACAAGCCGCGGGGCCTGGCCGACGCCTTCATCGTCGGGGAGAAGTTCATCGGGACTGACAAGGTCGCCCTCGTGCTCGGCGACAATATTTTTTATGGCCAAGGCTTCAGCGCGACCCTTGCCAAAGCCTATGAGCGCCCCTCCGGCGCCACTATCTTCGGCTATTGGGTCAAAGACCCTGGTTCCTACGGTGTCGTGGACTTCGATGCGCACGGAAAAGCGCTCTCGATCGAAGAAAAACCGGCGAACCCCAAGTCCCATTACGCGGTGCCGGGTTTATATTTCTATGACAACGAAGTGGTCCGTATCGCCAAGAACGTCAAACCGTCAGCCCGCGGCGAAATCGAAATCACCTCCGTCAACAACGAGTACCTCTCGCGCGGAACCCTGTCGGTTGAACTCATGGGACGCGGCATGGCCTGGCTGGACACCGGCAGCTACGATGGCCTCCTTGAAGCCTCCAATTTCATAGAGACCATCCAGAAACGCCAGGGCCAGTACGTTTCCTGTATCGAAGAGATCGCGTACCACAAAAAATGGATCGACCGACCCGCCCTCCTCGCCCTCGCCGACGGCTTCAAGACCGAATACGGCGAATACCTGAAGTTCATAGCCAACGATTCTTGAATACCGGCACCTCCTTCCCCTTTCCGCTATTTTCTCCCCTTCCCTTCCGTGTTTTCGTGCTTTCATGGTGATATTCCGCCATCCAAGGATCTCCATGCCCTTTACCTTCCAAAAGCTTGCCATAGATGGTCTCATGGAGATTCAGCCCAAAGTCTTCGGCGACGACCGCGGATACTTCCTGGAAACCTGGAGCGCACGCGATTTCGCCGAAGCCGGTATAAACGCTTCCTTCGTCCAGGACAATCAGTCCAAGTCGGTCAAGGGCGTCCTGCGCGGCCTGCATTTCCAGAAGACCTTCGTCCAGGGCAAGCTGGTACGGGCAATGGAGGGCGAAGTATTCGACGTCGCCGTTGACCTGCGTTCCGGTTCTCCGACCTACGGCAAATGGGCGGGGGTCGTCCTGAAAGCGAGCGAGCACAACCAGTTCTACGTTCCTCCCGGGTTCGCCCATGGTTTCCTGGTCCTCTCCGAAACCGCCGTCTTCGCCTACAAGTGCACTGACTTCTACCATCCGGAGGACGAGGGCGGCCTTCGGTGGAACGATCCGTCGGTCGGCATACGGTGGCCGGAGATCGGCATGGCTCCCAAGCTCTCGGCCAAGGACGAGGCGTTGCCTCTGTTCGATCCAAAAGAACACTGCTTAGGATGACATCAATATGATCTGGCTCATCGGCAACCGCGGAATGCTTGGCACGGAACTATCGGAAGCGCTCGCACGCAGTTCCCTCCCCTTCGTCGGAACCGACCGGGAAGTGAGCATCCTTGACCAGGAAGCCCTCGCCTCCTTCACCCGCGGCAAAGATATAAATTGGATCGTCAACTGCGCCGCCTATACGGCGGTGGACAAGGCGGAGGACGAAGCCGGACTCTGCCGCGCCCTGAATACGGACGGCCCGGCCAACATCGCGCGACTGGCGACCTCCATAGGCGCCTCCCTCCTGCACATCTCCACCGACTACGTCTTCGACGGAAAAGGCTCCAGGCCTTATCAGGAAGACGACAAGACCTGTCCGACCGGAGTTTATGGAAAAACAAAGGCGGACGGAGAAGCGGCGGCGCTCGCAGCCTGCCCGCGGACGGTCATCCTCCGTACAGCCTGGCTGTACGGCAGGCACGGCCCCAACTTCGTCACCACCATGCTCAGGCTCATGAAGGAAAAGGACTCCATCGGTGTCGTAGCCGACCAAAAAGGCAGCCCCACCTGGGCACGCGACCTCTCGCACGCAATCACCGCCATCCTGAGCGCCGAAGAAAACGTCTACGGCATCTTTCATTTCACAGACGGAGGGGAGATCACATGGCACGATTTCGCCGTGGAGATCCAGCGCCTGGGACGGAATTACGGTCTCCTTGAAAATGACTGCACCGTAAACGCACTGACGACCGCCCAATACCCCACCAAGACCCACCGCCCGCCGTATTCCGTACTTTCAAAGGAAAAGATCGTGAAGAAGTACGGCGTGGAGGTTCCGGATTGGAAGGAAAGCCTCGAGCGGTTCTTGAAGGGTTGAGTCCGACAAGAAGGAGTACTCGATGACGGACGACGTTCGATGGAAACAACGCCTTCAGAATCTGGCGCGGTCGGCGGATACCCTCGAGTCGGCGCTCGGCATTGAGAATCCGGACATCATCCAGCGGGCGGGCCTCATCCAGTTCTTCGAGATGTCTTTTGAGCTTTCGTGGAACGCGATGAAGGATTATCTGGAAGCGCAAGGTTTCAACGATGTGGCCACACCCCGGAAGGCCGTGAAGAAAGCATTCGAGATCGGTCTGGTGGATGACGGTTCCATCTGGCTCCAAGGGCTCGAGGACAGGAATCTCACCAGCCATACCTATAATGAGAAGGTTGCTCAGGAAGTCATTTCCCTAATCAGGGAGAAATACTTCCCCGCCATCCTCCGCCTGATAAGCTCCCTGAATGAAGAGGCGCGATGAGCGCCGTCCAGTTGAGCGATAAAGAGTTGACCCAGGTCATCTCCGCCATCCGGAAGTTGCCGCAGGTCGAACGGGCGGTAATTTTCGGAAGCCGGGCCAAGGGAACAAGCAAACGCGGCAGCGATGTGGATATCGCGCTCTTCGGGGACGCCGTCCGACGGGAAACCGTCGTGGAATTGAGCAATTGCCTTAACGAGGAGACCGTTCTTCCCTATTCATTCGACATCCTCGATTTCGCCGCCATCGACAATCCCGACCTGATCCGGCACATTGAAAGGGTCGGGGTGCTTATCTATTCCAAGTCCGATGCCTGAGAAGGAACATCCATGCGTTCATTCAACACAATCCTCGTCACCGGCGGCGCCGGCTTCATCGGGGCCAACTTCATCCATTACCTCTTTTCACGCCCTGATTTCCAGGGAAAAATAATAAACCTTGACGTCCTCACCTACGCCGGCAACCTTGAGAGCCTCGACGACATCGAAAAGACCCACGGCGGCAAACGCTACTTCTTCGAGCGCGCCGACATCTGCGACCGCGCCGCCGTGGAAGCAATCTTCGCCAAGCACGCCCCCGACGCGGTGGTCCACTTCGCAGCGGAAAGCCATGTGGACCGGTCCATCCTGGGCCCCGAAGCCTTCGTGAAAACCAACGTCATGGGAACCTTCACCATGCTGGACGTCGCGCGGAATGCCTGGAAAGGCCGCGAGGATGTCCTCTTCCATCACGTGAGCACCGATGAAGTGTTCGGTTCCCTCGGCGAGACGGGCTACTTCACCGAAAAGACCCCCTACGACCCGCGTTCCCCCTACTCCGCCGCCAAGGCCGGTTCCGATCACCTAGTCATGGCCTACAGCCATACCTTCGGACTCCCGGTGACCCTGACCAACTGCTCCAACAACTACGGCCCCTACCAGTTCCCCGAAAAGCTGATCCCCGTGATGATTCTGAACATGGTCGAAGGAAAGCCCCTCCCCGTCTACGGCGACGGCCGCAATATCCGCGACTGGCTGTACGTGGAAGACCACAACAGCGCGGTCTGGACGGTCATGACCAAGGGAAAACCCGGTGAAACCTACAATATCGGCGGCGAGAACGAATGGGAGAACATCAAGCTCCTGAAGGAACTGATGGCTTCCGTCGCCCGCCATACCGGGAAAAACCTCGCCGACTACGAAAAACTCATCACCTACGTCAAGGACCGCCCCGGTCACGACCGGCGCTATGCGATCGACTGCTCCAAGCTCAAGAAAGAGCTCGGATGGAAGCAATCGTTCACCTTCGACCAGGGTCTGGACCGCACCGTCGCCTGGTATCTTGAAAACACGAAGTGGATAGAAGACGTCCGATCGGGGGCGTACCGTGATTGGATCAAGAAGAACTACGGGGAGAGATAATTGGGAGGGGGCGCACCGGCAAGCGCGCGCGGCAAATCCTGATCCCCCTTCCCATCACGGAAAACCCAATCAGTTCCCCCACTTCCTTTCGTGCCTTCGAGCCTTCGTGGTTCCCATTTTCTCCGATCATCATCCCTCTCTCCCACTTCCTTTCGTGTTTTCGAGCCTTCGTGGTTCCCATTTTCTCCGATCATCTCCCCTCTCCCCTCTCTCCCTCTTCCTTTCGTGTTTTCGAACCTTCGTAGTTTCCCCACTTCTCCGGTTCTCTTCCATCTCTCCCTCTCCTCTCTCCTCCCTCTTCTTTTTCGTGCCTTCGTGGTTCCCCATCTTCTTCGGTCCTCTTCCCTCGACTCCCTCTTCTTTTTCGTGCCTTCGTGGTTCCCATTCGCTCCTTTCTCTCTCTCCTTTTCGTGCTTCCGTGCCTTCGTGGTTCCCCTTTCTTATCTTCCCTTCTCCTCCCTATTTCCCTCTCGTATTCCATTACTAATGGAATACATATTTCGTTAGCATTGGATTGATACGACAGTACAGCATATAATTGTACTATGAAGCTGTCAGAAATCCGGGAAATAGCCCAAAGTCAACGAAAACGTCTTGAAGGTTCGGACTTGGGACTCCCCAGGGAGTCACTGGCAACATTGCCCGATATCGTCTCCCACGCGTTGATAGTCTCCGGGATCCGGCGTTGCGGGAAAAGCACGATCCTGCATCAGTTTACGAAGCGGATCGGAAAGCCGTATTTTTATTTCAACTTTGACGATCTCAGGCTGTCGGCATTTTCGGTTCCCGATTTCGGCCTCCTGGACGCGATTATCGCCGAATCAGGGGACTCCTTCATATTTTTTGACGAAATTCAGTCGGCTCCTAACTGGGAACTGTATGTCAGGCAAAAACTGGATGAACGGTTTCAGATAATTATAACAGGCTCAAATTCGTCATTGCTCGGCGGCGAACTTGGGACCAAGCTCACCGGTCGGCATATCACCAAGGAATTGTATCCCTTTTCGTACAGCGAGTTCCTTGATTTCAGCAAAGCATCCAGGAGCCTCCAGACGCTGGAAAAGTATCTTGAATCGGGAGGCTTTCCGGAATACTTGAAGACCGGCAATGAGGACATCCTGGTACAGTTGCAGCAGGATATTCTGTACCGTGATGTCGCCGTCCGTTACGGCATACGGGATATCGCATCACTTAAGCGCCTGCTGACATACCTGATTTCAAACGCTGGCCATCTGGTGTCCCCGAGCAAGCTTACCGGTACTATCGGCGTAAAATCACCGTCGACGGTCCTGGAGTATTTCTCGCATCTGGAGACCTCCTACCTCATCCACCAGGTTCCGCGCTTCGCCTGGTCGGCTAAGGCTCAGTCTTTGGCGCCCAAAAAGGTATACATCGTCGATCCCGGCCTGGCGCGCACCGGATCGCTATCCTTTTCGCCCGATACCGGTTCGCGCCTGGAAAATTTTGTGTTTCTGGAGTACAGAAGGCGAACCGACGATATCTATTATTTCGGCGAAGGCGATCGCGAATGCGACTTCATCGTCAATCCCCACGGTGGCAAGCCGCTATGCGTCCAGGTATGCTGGACGCTGACCAAGGACAACGAGGAACGCGAAATCGCAGGCCTGGTGTCCGCGCTGGACTTTTTTGGGCTTTCGGAAGGATTCATCATAACAGCCGATACGTCGGATACGATATTAATAAACGGAAAGACCATCCGGGTCGTCCCCGCTCACAAAGACAGCGCCCCGAACCACTGGCAAGCTAGTGCCACCGTCCGTACCTAGACTATCAGACGCTTGCCTTTCCGATTTTTAAATACTGTCATCATCACGGATACGGAAAGATGATGCTTTGTTGCTCCGTGTCCATAATTGCCAGTCCCGACCCCCCTTTCTTACCTCTTTTATCTCTTCCTCCCTCTCCTTTCGTGCTTTCGTGCCTTCGTGGTTCCCCCACTTCTTCAATTCTCTTCTCTCTCCCGCCAGTTGCCTTAGGCTAAACGCGCCTTCGCTTCGCGATCTCAGCGTTCTCACAGCGCACAAGGTTGCGTGGAGGCATTAAACTGTGTGTAATGAGGAATGCCCCAGGACCAAGGCAAAGCCAATACTGGTAGCTCACAAGGCTCGGCTGCAATTTGGTCGAAGTCGTGTTCACCGAAGACCCTTCCGCTTCCCGGTGAGGAATACGTCGCTTGACTTTAGGTGAAGGCCTACGGATGGAGAAAAACCATGAATGACAGCAAGGAAATTCTGAAAAAAAGAATGAATAAGCTGGACAGGCATTTTGTCGCAATCCGGGAATACCGCTCGCTTATCGAATCGTTAATGAAAGAAATGGACATCTACTCTCCTGAAATTTTCCAAAAGCTGAAGGCGGAAGAGCGGGCCATTCTTGAGGCATATTTGAAACGATTTGCCTCAATTCAGGATTTCCTTGGGGCCAAGATATTTCCTCTCCTATTGGAGATTCGCGGAATCGGTACTGAGAAAATGAGCGAAGTCCTTGAGAAAATCGAAAAAGAGGAAATTATTGATAGTCTCGAGCAGTGGATTGAACTCCGGGAGATACGTAATGAATTGGAACACGACTATCCGGATGATTTAGCCGATGCTCTTGCCGATATGCGCTATTGTGTAGAACATCTTTATGTCCTTGAATCGTATTACGCAAACTCACTGAGATTCGTCGCGGGGTATCTTGAATGAGGTTGCCCGAACGGCTTCGCGATCCAATCAGGACCGCTTTGATGGACATGTTCGGTGACGTTCCGGTGTACCTGTTCGGCAGTCGGGCCGACGATACGAAGAAAGGCGGAGATATCGATCTGGCCGTCGCAACCGAGATGGAAAAAGCCGAATTTCGTTCAAAAAGAATAAAATTCATCGCAAAAATGACCAGAAAAAATTTTGAAATCCAAATTGACGTGGTCCAATTAGCCGATAGAACAGATCCTTTGTTGAAGAACGAGATTCTGTCAACGGGGATTCTTTTGGGATGATAATAGGAAATAACCGGACAGAGCAAGGCACGGTCGATAGTTGAACTGACCCCTAAAAGCTGGACAAGTTTTCGGGGGTCAGTTCAACCGCCATTTCCTCCACGCTCAAACGGGGGAATTCCGACGTTTTTTTGGTCCATGCCTAAATTATTTTTCTGGATACTTTCAGTTTACGCTTAACTGTGTTAGCCAACCTCCAGGGCGAGGACATGCCAGCCATCCGTGACCTGATGGACGGATAGGCAAACTGTTCACTGCTGGTACCGAACCGGCAGCGGTAGATCAGTTGAGAAATCTGAGAGTAGCCAAAACCATGCTGAGCGAACTGGCAAAGTAAGTAAATCAGAACGCAGTGAAGGCGGCGAAAGCCGATAAGGCTTACTTGGAAGGCGAACTGAAAGGCGAACTGAAAGGCAAGCTGGATACCGCCAAGGCCATGCTTCGAAACGGTATTTCTCTCCAGACAGTTCTGCTTTGCACCGGCCTTACGGAAGAACAACTAGCCCGGGAACTGCAGAAGGATTCCGGGGTCTGATTCCGAGGCCATCCATCCCCTCTGCACCCGATAACAGTTGTCTGTGCGGATACGGACCGGAAGAAGATCCGGAACCTGCTTGACGGGTGCATTTCCATTTTCGAGCCGGGGCTGGATTATATGGTACTGCGCACGGTGGAGGCCGGGAGGCTTTCCTTGCTTGGCAGATTGAATTCCTGACTTCCCTTCCGATCAACAGACCATGTCCACCTTCGAGATTCAGCGCAGTACCTGTGCCAACCGGGCGGCCACCAATTTCTCTGAAATTTCCTTTCGTGCTTTCGTGCCTTCGTGCCTTCGTGGTTCCCCCACTTTATGATTCTCTTCTCTCTTCTCTTCCTTTTCGTGCTTTCGTGCCTNNTCGTGGTTCCCATCTTCTCCGATTCCCTTCTCTCTCCTCCTCCTTTCGTGCTTTTGTGCCTTCGTGGTTCCCCCATTTCTTCCCCTTCATCATTGCCTGACTACGCCAATTGCTGAATAGCGGAGGATAGGAATGCCGACAGTCATGCAATCCGGTGGATATCGCTTCTTCTTCTATTCTGCTGATGGCGCCGAGCCAATACATGTTCATGTACAGAAAGATCGCGCTGTTGCCAAATTTTGGTTGCTGCCGGTTCGGCTTGCTTCCAGCAGTAATTCCACAGAAGCGAACTACGTGAGATAGAGTCGCTGGTTATAACAAATGAAGAACCTTTCAGGGAGGCTTGGAATGACCTCTTCAGC
>DPXI01000048.1 GCA_003527485.1 Treponema sp.
GTCCGCATCCACATCGACGCGGACGCTTCCGAGCGCGACCGGCAGGTCAGGGTGGACTGCTTCGTCCACGCGGACGCCAAGGAAGCGGTCTCCGCCCTGTTGGCCGTCGCCCGGCCCGGCGACACCTCCGACTGGATCAGGACAGTGGAGGGTTTCCGCGCGGAGCATCCCCTCAGCTTCGACCCGAAGGAACTTTCCGCGCGGCTCGTCATTGACGCGGTGTACCGTGCCACCAAGGGAGCCGCTATCGTCTCCACCGACGTCGGCCAGCACCAGATGTGGGCCGCGCAGTTCTACAAGACGGACAAGCCCAACTGCTGGCTCAGCTCCGGCGGCGCCGGCACCATGGGCTTCGGCTTTCCCGCCGCCATCGGCGCCCAGCTCGCCAGGCCGGGGGAGACCGTCGTCGCCATCGTCGGGGACGGAGGCTTCCAGATGACCGAGGCGGAACTTTCCACCGCCGTGCTGCAGAAGGCGGCCGTGAAGATTTTCGTCATGGACAACAAATACCTGGGCATGGTCCGCCAATGGCAGGACATCTTCTTCGGAAACCGCCTTTCCGGGGTCTCCATGGAGTGCAATCCGGATTTCGTGAAGCTCGCGGAAGCCTACGGGGTCAGAGGCTTCAGGATCTCGAAGGCGGAAGAGGCCGATTCGGTCGTCGCCGCGGCCCTGGCGCATCCCGGCCCCTGCCTGGTACACGCCGAGGTGACACAGGAAGACAACGTCTTCCCGATGATCCCCGCAGGCGGCGGCTACGATTCCATGCTGTTCGCGCGGCCCGCCGGGCGCGTTGAGAAACCGGTGGGGAGTACCTGAGATGAGCCATAAAGCCGAACGTCATTCGATCAGCCTCCTCGTCTCCAACAAGCCGGGGGTCCTGATACGGGTCGCCCTCGTATTCTCCCGCCGCGGCTACAACCTGGACAGCGTGGTGGTTTCCCCTTCCCACCAGAGCGGCTTTTCCCGCATGAACCTCACGGCTTCGGGCGACAAGGAAATCCTCGTCCAGATCATCCGCCAGCTGGACAAGCTGGTGGACGTCATACATGTCGCCGATCATACGGGCGAGGAGATCGTGGAATGCGAGCTGTCCCTGGTGAAGGTCGCCTGCCCCGTGGACAAGCGGACCGAGATCCTGCAGATCGCCGACCATTTCCGCGCCCGCGGCGTGGACCTCACCGAAGACACTCTCACCTTCCAGACCGTCGGCTCCTCCCGCAAGCTGGACGACTTTCAGCTCATGCTGGAGAAGTACGGCATCATCGAGGTGGTAAGGAGCGGCAAGCTCATCATGGCAAGGGGCAGGAAGGAGACCTAGGAGCCGAATTCAGGCGGGCCGCGCCGGACCGGTGGAATCCCGCAGCACCAATTCCGGAGTGATCATGATGCGCCGGGGTTCCTTGTCGAAGCCTTCGGTCGCGTAGGTCATCAAGTCGACGGCCGCGTGCGCCAGGCTGCGTATTTTCAGGTCCACCGAGCTCAGCCGGTAGCTGGACGCCAGGATCGTGTTGTCGTGGCTCATGATGGAGATATCCTCGGGTACCCGCAGTCCGGCGCGGCGCACCGCATTCAGCGCGCCGACGCCTATGATATCGTTCGCCGCGAATATCGCCGTCGGACGGCGGCCCGTTTCCAGCAGGGCGGTCAGCGCATCTTCGGTGCGCTCGATGCCGATCTCCCGGTCGGTGTCGGGAAGCGACAGCACGTTTTCATCCGGCGGCGGCGAACCGGCTGCCGTCAGTTCTTCCCTCCAGACTTTTTCCTTCAGGTCGAATGAGAAGCCGTAGGGGTTCCGGAGGAACAGGATGTCGCGGTGCCCCAATTCCAGCAGGTGCGCCATCACCTTTTTCATACCGATATTCTGGTCGACGACCACGGCGTTCAGTTCATAGGCTTCCGGGAAGGAATGGACGACGACGAGGGGCACGCGCTGGGCCATTTTCGCGAAAAGGCCCGATTCGAAGTTATCCAAAGGCGGGTCGTGGAGGATGATGCCGTCGATGCCGCGCGCCATCAGGTCAGCCAGGCATCGATACTCAGCCTCGCCCGTGTCGTTCCTGCAGAGGTAGACGATGGTCCCCGCATCCCCGTAGCGGGCGATTACGGTTTCCGCGAATTCCATGCTGAAGAAATTCGTCATGCTGTGGGTCAGGACCGCGACGGCTTTGGAGGGCGCCCCGAGATTGCGCCGCGTCAGGTCGTCGGGAATGTAGTTCAGCCTGCGGATGGCCGCTTCCACCAGATTCCTCTTTTCCTTGCTGACCGGTCCCTTGTTGAGGACGCGGGAGACGGTCGCGATCGATACGCCTGATTCCCGCGCGATTTCATGTATCGTCATGTCGATTATTCCTTATCAACCTATTGTAAAGGAATTTTCACGAATGTAAAGGAGTATGATACATACTATCGATAAGAAATGTAAAAGTTTACAGTAATCATGAAAATGTTTACAAAAAAGATTTACAGATCATCCAAGCGGTGCTACACTTCAATCATGAAAAGAACGATGAAGCAGGGAGCGTCGGAATGACCCCAAAAAGAAAAGGAAATAGGCGTCTTGAGGCCGAGAACGCGGCCGCCTGGTTCTTCATCCTGCCGAGCTTGATCGGCTTCATCGCGTTCTTCGCCGTGCCGACTATCCGCGGATTGTCGCTCAGCTTCACCGACTGGGACCTGTTCGGCAAAGCGAAGTACATCGGTTTCGCCAATTACCTCACGCTGGCGTCCGATCCGGAGTTCTGGAATTCGCTGTGGGTCACCACCAAATACGTACTTTGGAACATACCGGCCCAGACTATCCTGGCCCTCAGCATCGCGATGGTGATGGATAGGGCGACGAAGTCGACCTTGGTGCGGGGCGTCATCCTGATTCCCTGGTTGCTGCCGAACGTGATCGCCGCCCTGCTGTGGCTGTGGTTGATGGACCCGGCGGTCGGCGTGATCAACGGGGTGATCAAGTCCTTCGGCCTCAAATCGATCAACTTCCTTTCTTCCGACGCTCTCGCGTTGCCTTCCCTCGCGGCGATCAATATTTGGCGCCACATGGGGTACACGGCATTGATAGTGTTCGCCGGGATGCAGGGGTTTCCCAAGGAAGTGGAGGAAGCCGCGCTCATCGACGGCGCGGGTCCCTGGCGCCGCTTCATCAAGATCATGCTGCCCTTCCTGCGGCCGGTGCTCGCATTCGTGGTCATCACCTCGATCGTGGGTTCCTTCCAGGTCTACGATACGGTCGCGGTGACGACGAGGGGAGGGCCGGTCGCTTCGACTTGGGTGATCTATTTGTACATCTTCAAGAACGGCTTCGAATCGTACCGGATGGGCTTCGCGACGGCGGTTTCGATGGTGCTGTTCCTGATCCTCATCGGCATCAGCTTCCTGCAGATGCGGCTCTCCCGTGCGAACGAATCGGATTTTTAGGAGGGCCCCATGAGCGCAATTAAAACCGGCAGCTTGAAACCCGGCAACAGGGTCTATCTCGCACTGCTTTGGGTCTCCATCGCCCTCCTTCTATTCGTCACCATGTTCCCGTTCTATTGGGTATTCCGCACGTCCCTTACTCCGAAGGTCGGCATCTTTTCCGATCCGACGGCCTTCCTGCCGCCGGGGGCCACCTGGACGAATTACGGCAGGGTGCTCGGGCTGATCGACAGCGCGACGGCCATCAGCTTGGGCGGTTCCGGGCAAACGGTGAATTTCTTCCAAAATATGGCGAATTCGTTCATCGTCGCAATCGGGGTGACGCTGGCGCAGGTGTTCTGTTCATGCATGGCGGCGTACGCGTTCGCCCGGTTGCGCTTCAAGTTCCGTGACCAGCTGTTTTCTCTGTACGTCGCGACCCTTATGATTCCGGGCATCGTCACGATGCTGCCCAACTTCATCCTCGTCAAGCAACTGGGCCTGCTCAACAGCCACCTGGGGATCATGGCCCCGACGTTGCTGATGACGCCGTTCGCGGTCTTCTTCCTCAGGCAGTTCCTTCTCGGCATCAACAAGGAATTGGAGGAAGCGGCGTATCTGGACGGCGCGGGATTCTTTGCGACGTTCACCAAGATCATCCTGCCGATCGCCGCGACCGCGATCACAACGCTCGCGGTGATAACGTTCATCACCACGTGGAACGATTATATGTGGCCTCTGATCGTCGGGAAGAAGGAGGCGGTGCGGACCTTGACCGTCGCGCTGGGCATCTTCCGCCTGCAGACTCCCCAGGGACAGCCGGACTGGGGCGGGATGATGGCGGGAACGACCCTGGCGATGGTCCCGACCTTCGCCCTGTTCTTCGTGTTCGGAAAGAAGATCGTAGATTCCATCGGCTTTTCGGGATTCCGTTAGTAATTGGCTATTCGTCCTCCCCTCGAGGAGGGAAGGACTGACAGGGATACTGCAAGGAGGAAAGAGTGAAAAGATTGATGGCTCTCGTGGGTACTTTGGCGATCATCGCCGTGCAATTCGCCCCGTGCGAGGGCACCAGCGAGGCGAAAGGAGCAGCCGGGCAGGTAACGATCAAGTACGTCCTCTGGGATGCCAACCAGCTCCCGGCGTACCAGAAAGTCGCGGAGAACTTCACGGCGAAGAATCCCGGCATCAAGATCGAAATTTCCCAACTCGGCTGGAACGATTATTGGGCGGGGCTCCAGACCGACATGGTCGGAGGCAACGCTCCGGACGTCTTCACCAACCATCTGGCGAAGTATCCCGACTTCGCGTCCAAAGGCCAGCTGATCGACCTCGCGCCTTACGTGAAAAAGGACGGAGTCGATCTCTCCGTCTATATGCCCGGACTGGCCGGCCTTTGGGCCACGAAGGACGGGAAGCGTTTCGGCCTGCCGAAGGACTGGGACACTATCGCCATCGTGTACAACGCCGACATGCTGAAGGAAGCGGGCCTCACCGTGACCGAAGCGAACGTCCTGACCTGGAACGCGAAGGACGGCGGCAGCTTCGAGAAATTCATCGCGGTGCTTTCCGTCGACAAGAACGGGAAGAACGGCCTCGATCCGGCTTTCGATCCCAAGAACGTCGTCCGCTACGGCATCGCGCTCAATCACAACGACGATCGCGGCCAGGGGCAGTTCAGCCCCCTCGCCGTCAGCACCGGCTGGATGTACACGGACGGCCTTTATGACGCCAACTACCATTTCGACGATCCCCGCTTCATCGAAACTATCGATTGGATGGTCCGCGTGACCAAGAAGGGATTCATGGCTCCGTACGAGTTGACGGCGAACGACGCGAATCCGCTCTTTACCGCCAAGCAGGCGGCGACCACGTTCGACGGGTCATGGATGATCGGGTACTACTCGGGCAGCTCCCCGTTCCCCGTCGGTTACGCGAAACTTCCCGTCGGCCCCGTCGGACGCAAGAGCATGACCAACGGTTTGGCCGATTCGATCTGGAAGGGCACGAAGCATCCTGATGAGGCGTGGCGTTGGGTGAAATACCTTTCGTCCGTTGAAGCCGAAACGACGGTCGGAACCTTCGGCGTGGTCTTCCCCGCGGTCGAAGCCGGAGTGAAGGAAGCCCTCGCGGCGTTCGGAGCCAAGAAAATCAACGTGAACGCCTTCACCGAGGAGGCGACCGCCAAAGGCGAAACCTTCGTGTATCCCGTCGTCGACAACGGCGTGAAGATCGGTGACATCATGAGGCAGTCTTTCGACGCGATCTTCCTCGGCAAGGTTACCGCCGATGCCGGACTGAAGGACGCGAACAAGAAGATCCTCGCACTATTCAAATAAAGAATACCGCAGCCTCGCGATGCGGAATCAGGCGCGGGTGTGGGCGCCCGGAAGAGTCAGCTCTTCCGGGCGCCCTTTTTTATGAGGGGGCGGATGCACGACAAATTTGTGGTAACGGCTCAGACAACCGCCCCGTGCGACCTATGTCACATCGTATTTTGTATTGGATGGAAAGGGCTCTATTTCTTTAAATCGAAGCGATTTATGCATCAAGGCGATTACTGCCCTAACTTGATACTACAAAATATTTGTTGTAATACCGATCTCGGAATATGGGGGCAAAAAATCCTCAAGGAAGCCCGGATCAAAGGGTAATGCGATGGAATACTACTGCACGGTAACGAAGGACGGCGATTTGTATGGAGTTGAATTCCCTGACCTTCCAAGTATTATTACCGTCGGGTCGACTCATGACGAGGCGATCAACCTGGCCACCGAAGCGCTGAACGCGGCTCTTGAAAGCGATGTATCGCGCTGATTAGCGCTCCCCGAAGTGATGACGTATAGCGGGAAAGGCTTGTATCCGGTGGAAGTCGGCCCGCATATCGTCATCGCTTGGGAAATCCGCAAGCTCCGCGGCAACCGTTCCCAATCAGAGATCGCCGCCCGCCTCGGTTTCACCTACCAAGCTTATCAACGTCTTGAAAATCCAGCCAAGGGCAATCCAACCGTCAAGACCCTTGAGCGCGTCGCCCGAGCTCTCGGCAAGCGTCTTGAGGTAAGGATGGCATGAAGCTCACTGATATCATGAAGCAGATCTTCGGCGCGCCTGTTTTTTTCGGACGTAAGCGACAACTCCCTACCAACAAACCTGATTGCGCCCAGCCTGTTTTGCCTCATAAAGCTTTTTGTCCGCAGCGTCGATCATTTGCATGAACGAGTCTCCCTTTTCAAGGCAGAGACCTATCGATATGGTGACATGGAACGTTTTCCCATCTTTTTCAAACGACAAATTCTCGACTTGCTTTCGCCACTTTTCAAATTTACCTGGAGCTCCGGTGATGTCCATGTTACGGCAGATCAGGCAGAATTCGTCTCCCCCATACCGTGAGAGGATATCGGTTTTACGGATACTTCGGTTGAGGGTTTCCGCGACCGTGCGGATCACTTGATCTCCGGTTTGATGGCTGTAGGTATCATTGATCGTTTTGAAACTGTCGATGTCAATCATGGCGATGATCGGGAAATTTCCGGTTCGGAGACTATCCTCAAAGATTATGTCACCGGCTTCGAAAAGGTAGCGCCGATTGCTGGTATTTGTTAGGTGATCGATGTGGGTTATTTGCCGTAAGGTATCAAAATGTTCAACAATTTTCAGGTTCTGGTTTATGCGGCAATACAACATTTCCCGATTGAAGGGTTTGATCAAAAAGTCATTTGCCCCATGTTTAATGAACTTAATGGTCAATTGCTGGCTGGATTGGGAGGAAATTCCAATGATGGCGAGTCTATCCAATTGGTATACCTGACGTATTTTTTTCGTCAGTTCAAAGCCATCGCAAACCGGCATGTAGTAATCCGTCAATACGAGCTTGATGCCATTGCTGGCATTCAGGATATCAAACGCTTCCATGCCATTGGCGGCTTCATAGAGCTGGTAGCGGTATGGCTTCAAATCCTGGACGATACTATTACGGGCAACCTTGGAATCATCGACAATGAGGATTCCGATGTCGGAATTTTTGACGATCCTGTCGATCAGGTCGAGGGCATATTGGATGGATTGAGCGCCTTCCTTGACAATGTAGTCAAGGACCCTTTTCGACCAAATGGATTCCTGGAGATCATCCGAGAAACTTGATGACATGATGATTGAGGGCACCTGATATTTCAGGCAGAGATCTATTATTTCCCCATCGAGGGCATCCGGAAGGCAATAATCCAGCAAAGCTACGATTGGGAGTCTACCCGATTCCAGGAGTTTCTCGGTTTCCAGATACGATGTGACCAAAACCGTCTGGAAACCCAAACCGTTGATTATGCTTCTCTCGAGCAAACGCCCGAACATCATGCTGTCCTCGACTATCAGGATTACCGGCTCCATGGATACTCCAATACCTAACCAGCGATCGCCTTGATCGTCGCGAGCAGCGCGTCTTTCTGGAAAGGTTTCGCGATGAATCCGCTCGCTCCGAGCGCCAAGGCTTGGTTCTTCAACGCGTCCTCGTCCTGGGTCGTGAGGACGATGACGGGAATTCTCGAGATCCTGGGGTCGGTTTTCCGCGCCTTAAGGAACTCGATACCGTTCATCTCCGGCATGTTGATGTCGAGGATGATGCAATCCGCCTTCACTATCTTCAGCGCCTCGAGACCCTCCTTCCCGTTTCCGGCTTCCACGACGGTATGGCCAGCGCCCTTCAGGGCCAGGCTCACGATCTTCCTGATGGTAACCGAGTCATCGACTGATAAGAACGTCATGCGAACCTCACGAATGCCGCGATCGTTTCCGGATTCGATTCCGGTAGCGCGGGCGGATGATATGAACATATCGACTTCCATTTGTCAATTTTCAGCTTGAGCGGGCATTGATGGATCCAGGAATGTGTACCCTATCGGCATGTGTAGTCCAATTGTATATAATATATAGAAATAAATAATATTATCAGATCGAAAAGAGACGCCGCCACTTTTGAAGATCCATAAAATCCCGCATAGATCCCATACAAAGGGATGAGCCTTCCATACCAAAGGATGTACCCCGGACCCACGGGAAATTCGGTAATATTATCGCGTATTGGAATAAAGTCGGATTTTTCCGGAATGCGGGTGGGTATGCTTAATCTATTGAAGAGTCCTCCTCGCGTGCTCGTGATCGAGGATACCTACATCTCCTCCGAATACGTGAAGCGCGCGCTCCTCAGGGAAGGCTTTGAAGTAGAGGTGGCCTCGACGGTGGTGAACGGCTTCTGGGCCGCGCTCGAATTCGATCCGGATCTGATACTGCTGGACGTGATGCTCCCCGACGGGGACGGATTCAGCTTGTGCGAACAGATGAAACGGGAGGCGCGCCTCGTCGGGACGCCGATCATCTTCCTCACAAGCCTGGAGGACGTCGGAAGCCGAGTCCGCGGCTTGTCGATCGGCGCGGTCGATTTCATCGCCAAGCCGTTCGCGACGGAGGAGCTGGTCGTTCGCGTGCGGCTCCATATCAGAATCGCCCGTCAGGCGAGGATGCTCGCGGACGCGCGATCGGAGCGGCTCGCGAGCCTGAAGGACGCGCAGCGGCTATTCCTGACCGATCCGGGAGCGGTGCCCGAGGCTCGGTGCGCGGTGTACTACGAATCGGCTGAGGAGGCCGGCGGCGATCAGTACGATATCGTCGAGCTCGGTCCCGATATTTTCGGATTCCTTGTCGCCGATACCGCGGGCCACGGAATCGAGACGATCTTCCAGGCTTCGGCATTGAAAGCCTTGTTCCGGGACAACGCGTCCGTGCTGGAACTTCCGGGCGATACCCTTTTCATGATCAACCGGTCGATCAGGGCGCACCTTTCCGAAAATCGGCACTTGACGGCTTTCTACATGATCCTGAACCGCAGGACCGCGATCGCCTCCTTTTCAAGCGCCGGGCATTTTCCCGCCTTGGTCACGGCACAGGACGGCCGCGTGCGGAGGCTGACTACGGAGGGAGATGTGCTCGGAGCATTCACCGATCCATTTTTCAGGACGGCGACGCACGAAATTGAAACCGGGAGCCGGTATTGGCTCTATACGGACGGCATCCTTGAGGATTTCGGTACCGGGCTTTCTTGGCAATCCGGGCTGAAGCGCCTGGAGGCCGCCGTTTCGGAGACTAATGGACTCCCTATCGGGGAAGCGCTGGAGAGCGTGCGCGAAACGATGGTGCCGCGCGGTCCCGCATCCGACGATCGGTGCTTGATGGCGATCGACGCATGAACGACATGACCGCGCTCTTCGAGATGGAGATACCCGGAACCGTTTCCGCGGCGGCGGACTTATTCGAGCAGTTGCGTCGCCTGCTCCATGCCCGCCTGGCCGGCTCCGCTCCTTCGGAACTCGCTTTCGCGATGGAGATCGTGGCGCGGGAAGCGATCCAGAACGCGCTCGACTACGGATGCGGACGCGATAGCGCGAAAACGATCCGCTTCTCCGTACGGGAGAGGGGAAGGTCGTTCCTCATGGTTGTTTCTGACGATGGTCCGGGTTTCGATACGGTCCGGACAATCGCGCGGGAACTCGGGTCGGGATTGGGAATCTCCGGAAACGGAATCAGGATCATTTCGGGGTATACGGACCGTTTCGAATACGTCGACGGCGGACGTACCCTTATAGCTGTATTTTTTTTGAAAGGGGGGATTCATGCAGATGTCGATTTCAAGCGGAAGTTGGAGTCCGAAATCTGATCTCGTCGCGGCTACCGTTGCCCAGGCGAAGCCGGAACTGCGGGATCTGGTCGTGTCGTCCGCCGGGGAGTTCCTCGTGAACCTCTCCGAGGTCTCGATGATCGATTCCAAGGGACTGGGCCTCCTCATCGCGGCCGTCAATTCCCTCGACCTTGAGGGAAGGAAGCTCCGCGTGATCGGGGCGAGCGACGATCTGGTCGAACTGTTCAAGATGATGCGGCTCGACCGGCACCTGACGATCGGGTAGGAGGCGGCGTGGATTACGACCAGGAATTGATCGACACCTATATCGAGGAATCACGGGAGCACTTGGCCTCCATCGAAGAGGATCTCGTGGAACTCGAGCGCCGGGGGGCGGAGCGCGACGACGAGCTCGTCAATAAGATTTTCCGCGCCGCGCATTCGATCAAGGGCGGCGCCGGGTTTTTCGAGTTCAAGGTCATCAAGGAACTCGCGCATAAGCTGGAGAACGCGCTTGATCTTGTGCGATCCGGAAAGATCGTGCCCAATCCGGAAATCGTCACCATCCTGCTCCGCGGCTTCGACCGCTTGTCCGAACTCATCGACGCGTCGGATTCCTCGGACTCGGCGGACGTATCCGACGAACTGGTATCCCTCGTCGGATTGACGTCGGAATACTCTCCGGACGCTTTCGCCCAACGGAGGACGGAAAAATTCGCCGCTCCGGGTTCGAATAGGGAACTCGAAGCCGATGCCGGAGAAATCGAGCGTGCCTTGGCCCGGGGGCTCTCGATCTTCATGCTGAGGTTCGATCTCGTCCACGACATCCATCGGCACGGAAAGAATCCTCTCGACGTGATCCGCGCGTTGCTGACGAACGGTGAAATCCTGGACTGCGCGGTGGACTTCCTGGCGGTCGGAACCCTCGACGACGACTCGTCGGGAGACGACGTGCCGTTCCTCGTACTGTACGCGACCTCCCTCGGCATGCGCGAGATCTCGGAGAAGAACGAGATCCCGAGGGATGGAATCGTTCTGCACAGGCTCGCCGCGGCGACGGTAGCCGCGGTTGCCGTCGCCGATTCCGGTGCCGTGCCGCGAACCGCGGGGGAACCGTCCCGGGAAGCCGTCGATAGCCGGCAGCGCGCGCCCGAAGCGGATGCGGTCACAGTGCAAGCGGGTCCGGCCGCGGTGGAGAACGAAACGGTCCGCGTGTCCGTGAACGTCCTGGACGACCTGATGAACCTTTCCGGTGAACTCGTCCTCGTGAGGAACGAGCTGGCGGACGCGACGAGGCGCGCCGATGCCCACGCCATCCAGACGGCCGGCCAGCGGATGAGCGCGGTCACGACCGGGATCCAGGATGCGGTCATGCGTTCCCGTATGCAGCCCGCCTCCAACCTGTTCGCCCGTTTCCAGCGGACTGTGCGCGACCTGGCGCGCGACCTGGGGAAAGAGATCGACCTGAAGATTTCCGGGAAGGAGACTGAGCTCGACCGCAGCCTGATCGAGACCCTTTCCGATCCGTTGACGCATCTGGTGCGCAACGCCTGCGATCACGGGATCGAGACGAACGAGGTCCGCGCGAAGGGCGGAAAAACCCGGAACGGGGTCATTTCCCTTTCGGCGAAACACGAAGCCGGGCAGGTCGTCATCCTCGTGGAGGACGACGGGAAGGGCATCGACGCGGAGAAGGTCGCGGCGAAAGCCGTATCCATGGGCCTCATCAGCGCCGAAAAAGCCGCGCTCATGTCGGTGAAGGAGAAGCTCTTCCTTATCACTGTCCCCGGCTTGTCCACATCCTCGTCGGTTTCGGATCTCTCGGGACGGGGCGTCGGAATGGACGTCGTGAAGTCGAACGTAGACCGGTTGGGCGGACGGATCGATATCGATTCGACGCCGGGGAAAGGCACGACCGTGCGCATCACCCTGCCGCTCACCCTTTCCATCATTCCCGCCTTGATCGCGGGCATCGGGGAAGAACGGTTCGCCTTGCCCCAGGCCGCCGCCGCCGAATTGGTGCAGATCCGGCCCGGGGACGTCCACCGGCGGATCGAGCGCATCCGCGACCGTCCCGTCCTCGTCCTGCGCGGCGAGGTATTGCCCCTGGTCCGCTTATCCGACGCGATCGGGATGCCCCGCAGCTTCGAAAATCCCGAGGCGGGAACCGTCGTGCCGGACCGGCGCGAGCGGCTCGAGGATCGCCGGGGGGGACGGAACGAAGAGAAGGGAGATCGCTCTCAGGAGGATCGCCGATTCCATTCGGCCAGCGATTACCGCATCGTCGTGATCCGCGCGTCCGGCTTCAATTACGGCGTCGTCGTGGATCGGCTATACGATACGACGGAGATCGTGGTGAAGCCGTTGGGGCGTCATCTCAAGGGCCTGAAAGAGTATTCGGGCGCTACGATCCTCGGGGACGGAGCGGTCGCGCTCATCATCGATCCGGCGGGGCTCGCCCTCAAGGCAGGACTGGTTTCCACGGGAGAGGAGCGGATCGTTATCGACGAAGCCGGAATGGATTCCGACAATGCGCAGGGATGGCTCATCTTCAGGAACGGGATATCCGAGCAATGCGCCATGCCGATCGAGGCGGTTGAGCGCGTGGTCCGGATCGTGGCGGACGACCTGGACGCGATCGGGGACGACCTGTACCTGCGAGTCGGAAAGGAATCGCTGCCGGTTTTCCCCGTATCGGCCTTCACGGGACTTTCGAGGCTGGAAGGCGACACAGCGGAAGCCTGCGTCCTCTGCCATGCCGCCGGCCGGCGCTTCGGCTTCCTGGCGGTTCCGCCCGTCGACTCCGTGGCGGCGGTCGCCACGATCGACGATCGTTCGATGAGGAAGGCGGGCGTGTCGGGCACCACGGTCATCCATGGCCGCACGACCGTGGTTATCGATCCGGTCGGAGCCGCTGCGGCCTTGAAGCCCGAATGGTTCTCCCGCAAGGGAGAGCGCGGACCGTCCGCGGACCGTGAATCCCCGTCGAGCCGCGCACCCGAAGCGGCCGGACCGAGCGGCGACGCACCCCTGGTGCTCGTCGCCGAGGACTCGGACTTCTTCCGGAAAGTCGTCGGCGATTTCCTGACCGAAACGGGATACCGGGTCATCGAAGCCCGCGACGGTCAGGAGGCGCTCGAATCCGTACGCTCCCTGGACGGCGATCTGGATCTGGTGCTGACGGACGTGGAGATGTCCCGGATGGACGGTTGTTCCCTGACGCTCAAACTTGCCGAACAATATCCGGCGCTCCCCGTCGTCGCGCTCACCTCGCTCGCCTCGGAGGCGGACGAAAAACGGCTGCGGGACGCGGGGGTGCGGGATTACCTGGTGAAATTGGACAAGGACGCGCTCCTTGATAGCGTCGTCTCGATACTGGAAACGACCGGCCGAGACCGGACCGAAAAGGAGAAAGAATGAAATATATCGACGACATGAGGACCCGGTCGAAGCTGGTAACGGCTTTCGTGATCCTGGCCCTGTTCACGGGAGCGGTCGGAGGCATCGGCATTTTCGGCATGAAGACGATAGAAGACGCGGAAACCAGAATGTACGAAAAAACCGCCGTACCGCTGGAAGAACTGGGTGTCGTTCTTTTTCATTTGACGACCCTTCGAACCGGTTACCTTCAAATCACGTATAACCCGGACGCGTCGATAGAAAATACCGTCGCGGGAATTTCGGGAGCAAAAAAAATAATCGAAGAGAATATAACCGAATACGCCCAGACCATACTGAGTGCCGAAGATGAAAGGCTCATGAACGAAATGCGCGCCGCATACGATAAGTATGTTGTCTTCGGGGAGACTGTGACAGATCTGGTGCGTCAAAACAGGCGGGCCGAGGCTATCGCTTTGGGGAATACGAGCCCGCCAATCGTTTCCTCGTTGATGACGGCCGTCGACAAGTTGCTTGAACTGAACATCAAAGCGGCAAAAGAGATTTCAGGTTCGAATGACGCCCAAGCGCGAACACTTATCGTCGTTCTCATCGCCGTCGTCGCGGTCGCGATGGTCCTCGCTATTCTCCTCGGGCTCTTCATCGCGTCTTCCATCGCCAAGCCTCTCGGCAAGGGCGTCGAGTTCGCCCGGGCCGTGGCGGACGGGGATCTTACCCGGCGGATCGACGTCGCGCGGAAGGACGAGGTCGGCGACCTCACGGAGGCGCTCAACCAAGCCTCCGGCAACCTGCGCGCGATGTTCAAGCAGGTCCACGAAGGCGTCCAAACGCTTTCTTCCGCTTCCACCGAGCTGTCGACGATTTCCAGGCAGATGTCCCAAGCCGCCGAATCGACGAGCGCGCGGGCGAACGGCGTAGCCGCCGCGTCCGAGCAGACGAACACCAACATGGGAGGCGTCTCCGCCGCGATGGAGCAGGCGAGCACCAACCTGGCTACGGTCGCCGCCGCGTCGGAGGAGATGACGGCGACCATTTCCGAGATCGCGTCGAACGCGGAGAAGGCGCGGAACGTCACTTCCGGGGCGGTGGAATCGGCCCGGCAGGTCTCGGGAACGATGGACACCTTGAGCGTCGCAGCGCGGGAGATCGGAAAGGTGACGGAGGCCATCAGCGCCATTTCGTCCCAGACGAACCTGCTGGCGCTCAACGCGACCATCGAGGCCGCGCGCGCGGGAGCGGCGGGCAAGGGTTTCGCGGTCGTCGCGAACGAGATCAAGGAGCTGGCGCGGCAGACGGCGTCCGCGACGGAGGATATCAAAAGCCGGATCGAGGGAATCCAGAGTTCGGCCGGCGCCGCGGTGGGCGATATCGGCTCGGTGGCGGACGTGATCCGGCAGGTGAACGAGATCGTCACCGGAATCGCCGCCGCGATAGAGGAGCAGTCCGTGGCGACCCGGGATATCGCGTCCAACGTAGCGCAGGCGTCGCAGGGCGTGGAGGACGCGAACAGGAACATCGCCGAGGCGTCGCAGGCGATCGGTTCGATGGCCCAGGACGTGACGGAAGTGAACCAGGCATCCGGGGAAATCGCCAGTTCGAGCGCGCAGGTCCTCGTCTCCGCGGAGGATCTCTCCAAATTATCCGAGCAACTCCGCGTACTCGTGGAGCGTTTCAAGATATGAGCGGGGAAACCTCATCCGGTAGCGTGATGCTCGTCGTCTTTGCGGCGGGCGATTCCTTCATGGCCTTCGACGCCCGGTCGGTGGGGGAGGTGATCCGGGTCCCCGCGATCACCAAGGCTTACGGCGCTCCGCCGTACGTCCTCGGGGTCGTCAACCTGCGCGGACGCATCATTACGGTCATCGATCTTGAGGCGAAACTTGCCCTGAACCGGACCGAGGCGTCCGATCCCCGCCTCCTCGTCATCGAGGAACGCGGGGGGGAGGCCGTGGGCGTATACGTCCCGGCCCTCCGGGACGTATTGGAAGTGGACTCTTCCGAAATCCTGCCGGTACGGGCGGATTCCAACGGCGGCGACGCCGATTGCGTCATCGGGACCCTCCGGCGGGAGGATATCCTGGCCGCCGTCCTCGATCCGAAAAGAACCTTGGCGGCATGAATATACGGTGAATCATCGTATCCATGAAAATAGTTGCGGAAAGAATTCGACTCTATTAGGAGAGACAGCGTGAAGAAGATTTTTACCGTATTATTGGCGCTCATCGGCGCGGTTGCTACCGTTTTCGCCCAGGTCCAGGACATCACTCCGTCCCAAAAAACCAAGATCGAGTCATTGAGCGCCGAGTATTCGGCGCTCGGGAGCGATCCGGTCGTCGTGCAAGCCGTGAAGACATATAACGCCGCCCCTCCCGCCGAAGCGGGGATCATGACGCAGGAAAAATGGGCGGCATTGAGCGTCTTGAGTCCAGAAATTAAATCAATATCCAAAAACGATCTTGCCGCGTACTTGAAGACCAAGCGAACGGCAGTCATGGCGGAACTCTTCGTTTCCGGAACCGATGGAACCAAGGTCGCTTTCTTCGCCAAGACGACGAGTTGGAGCCATAAAGGCAAAGCCAAGCACGACGCGCCGATGTCGGGCAAATCTTGGACGGGCAGTCCGGAACTGGACGAATCGAGCGGGAAGATAACAGTACAGATCGCATTCCCCGTCCTCGACGGGAGAAAGCCGATCGGTTCCATCGTGATCGGCCTTGATATTTCGAAGCTCTAACAGGAACAACCCATGACGCGACTTACGATTTCCGGACGCCTCTCCATCCTCGTCCTGATGAGCGGGTTTTCTATTCTCGGTTCGCTCGGCGTTTCTGTTTTCCTCCTTACCCGATCGAACTCGACTGCCTCGAGGTTGATGGATGAACTGGTGACGTCGGACGGTTACGCGTTCAAGATTCTCCAAGGCATGGACAGCTTGCAAGGAATCGTGCAGACGCTTCTTCGGGAACGCGATGTGGATATAATCGAAAAACTGGCGGCCGATTACGAAAAAACCGTATCTGATGTCCGCGCTATGGTTAATGAATACTCAAAGACGGGTACGGACCTTCTTTCATCGACCGAAGAACTCCTAAAGGCCGACTCTGACGTTATGGAAGCGATCCTCGTAGGCGACACGAACATGGGGAGGCAACAATATATCGAGCGGGTTTCACCTCTGGTTGAAAAACTGACCGGACGCGTCATAGAAATTCGAACGGTGGCGGGAACCTTGATCGCTCGACGACAAAATGATTTCGCGGTTTCATCCCGCAGGCTCGTGATCGGAGTATCGGTTACGGAACTTCTGTTCACCCTACTCATCATTATTCTTGGCTTCGTTCTTTCCCGCTCTATCGTCAGACCGCTTGGAAATGGAGTGGAGTTCGCCCGCGCTGTAGCGGACGGGGACCTCACCCGGCGGATGGACATCGCCCGGAACGACGAGATCGGCGAACTCGCGGAGGCGCTCAACCATGCCTCCGGCAACCTGCGCGCGATGTTCAAGCAGGTCCACGAGGGCGTCCAGACGCTTTCTTCCTCGTCCACCGAGCTGTCGGCGATCTCCAGGCAGATGTCCCGGGGCGCCGAATCGACGAGCGCGCGGGCGAACGGCGTAGCCGCCGCGTCCGAGCGGACGAACACCAACATGGGAGGCGTCTCCGCCGCGATGGAACAGACGAGCACCAACCTGGCTACTGTCGCCGCCGCGTCGGAGGAGATGACCGCGACCATTTTCGAGATCGCAAAGAACGCGGAGAAAGCGCGGAACATCACATCCGGGGCGGTGGAATCGGCCCGGCAGGTCTCGGAGACGATGGACACCCTGAGCGTCGCAGCGCGGGAGATCGGAAAGGTGACGGAGGCCATCAGCGCCATCTCGTCCCAGACGAACCTCCTGGCGCTCAACGCAACAATCGAGGCCGCGCGTGCGGGAACGGCGGGCAAGGGCTTCGCGGTTGTCGCGAACGAGATCAAGGAGCTGGCGCGGCAGACGGCGTCGGCGACGGAGGACATCAAGAGCCGCATCGAGGGAATCCAGGGTTCGGCCGGCGCCGCGGTGGGCGATATCGGCTCTGTGGCGGACGTGATCCGGCAGGTGAACGAGATCGTCACCGGGATCGCCGCCGCGATAGAGGAGCAGACCGTGGCGACCCGGGATATCGCGTCCAGCGTGGCGCAGGCGTCCCAGGGCGTGGAGGACGCGAACAGGAACATCGCCGAAGCATCGCAGGCGGTCGGTTCGATGGCCCAGGACGTGACGGAAGTGAACCAGGCATCAGGGGAAATCGCCGGTTCGAGCGCGCAGGTCCTCGTCTCCGCGGAGGATCTCGCCAAATTATCCGGGCAGCTCCGCGTACTCGTGGAGCGCTTCAAGATATGAGGAATCAATGATTTCCGTTCTCGTCGTAGACGATACCATACTGTACCGGAAGCTCGTTTCGGAAATCATTGGTTCCATACCCGACGTCCGCGTCGTAGGCACGGCATCCAACGGCAAGATCGCCCTTTCGCGTATCGCGTTGCTCAAGCCGGATCTCGTCACCCTCGACGTGGAGATGCCGGAGATGAACGGCATCGAGGTTTTGAAGGCGGCCCGGAAGGCGGGCGTCGGGTCGGCGTTCCTTATGGTTTCAGCCCTCACCAAGAGCGGAGCCGCTTTGAGCCTGCGCGCCATCGAGGCGGGCGCGATGGACGCGATCGCGAAGCCCGACGGAGTCGTGGTCGGACGGAGCGAGTTCGAAGCGGACCTCAAGGCGCGGATCGACGCCTTCGTCCGCAAGAGCCGGATACGCTCCATCCTCTCCGCCCGCGGCCCGTCCGCCCCGATCGCCGACAGGCTTGCCGAGGATCGGGTTAAGCGGCCTTGCGAGATCGTTGCCGTCGGCGTTTCCACGGGGGGACCGGCCGCCCTCCTGAAGGTGATTCCCGCCCTCCCCGCTGATTTCAGGGTTTCCGTGCTCATCGCCCAGCACATGCCCGCCCTGTTCACCGATTCGCTCGCCCGAAGCCTGGATTCCCGTAGCCGTCTGGCGGTCAAGGAGGGGCAGAACGGAGAAGTCGTCCTGCCCGGCGTCGTGTATATCGCCCCGGGCGGGAGGCACATGCGCGTCGACCTGGGCGCCGACGCCGTCACAAAGATCCTGCGGGTCACCGACGATCCGCCGGTGAACCACTGCAGGCCGAGCGTAGACTACCTGTTCCGCTCCGTCGCGTTGCACTACTACGGACGGGCTCTGGGCGTCGTCATGACGGGCATGGGAGAGGACGGCGCCGCGGGCGCGCGGGAAATCAGGAGATCCGGCGGGGAAGTCATCGTGCAGGACGAGGAGAGCTCGGTCGTTTGGGGAATGCCCGGAGCCGTGTCCGCCCGGGGTGACGCGGACGCCGCGGTGCGCTTGGACGACCTCGCCGCCGCGATTTCCGTAAGGTCGCGGTAATCATGTCCGCGCTCACGACAGAGGAATTCTCCGTCTACGCCAAGCTGATCATCGATCTCACCGGTATCGACCTGGACTCCAAAAAGGGGTACCTCATCGAGATGCGTCTCGATCCCCTGGTCCGCGAGCTCGGACTCACGGGATATTCGGACCTATATTACCGGATAAGGAACGATTCCTCCGGAGCGCTCGCGAGGAAGGTGATCGACAGGATCACGACGCAGGAAACCTCCTTCTTCCGGGACCGGTCTCCTTTCGAAATGCTCAAATTCAAGATCCTGCCCGAATTGATCGACTCCCGGCGCGGCTCCTTCCCGGCAGGATCGCGGATACCCCTCCGCATCTGGAGCGCAGCCGGTTCCACCGGACAGGAAGCGTACTCGATACTCATCGCGGTGAAGGAAGCGCTCGGCGATCTTTCCGGATTCTCGGTCAGCTTGCTGGTGACGGACATCTCCGATTCCGCGATCGCGTACGCCAGCCGCGGAATCTATCAGCCGGGAGAAATAGACCGCGGAATGTCTCCCGAACTGCTTTCCCGCTATTTCCTGCCCGCCGCCGGCGGCTTCAGGGTAAGGGACGATATCCGATCGCTCGCGACGTTCAAGCGATGGAATCTTCTGGACGACTTCTCCCGGTTCGGCCCGTTCGACGTGATCTTCTGCCGCAACGTCGCCATCTATTTCGCGGAGCCGGAGAAGCGGAGGCTATTCGATCGCCTGGAGCGGGTCCTTGCGGATGACGGCTCACTCGTCGTCGGCTCGACGGAGTCCTTGCTCGGCACGGGCCGAAGCCTGGAAGCTCGGCGCTACCACCATTCGGTCTACTACCGGCGTCCGGATAAGGCCGTATCCGTATGAAGCGCGTCCTCATCGTCGATCCCGATCCGGAAACCGCCGCGGAACTCGGATCGCGGCTTTCGGGGCTGGGATACGTCGTCCTGGAGCCCGCGCATTCCGCGGGGGCGGCATACGAGTATCTGGCACGGGAGATGCCCCCGCCCGATATCGCGATCATGAGCACCGGAATCGGCGGCGATATCGGGTCGATCGAAGCGGCGGTCTACGTTCGGACGAGGTTCGACGTCCCGGTCGTCCTGTCGTGCGACGTCGCCGACCGCGGTATTTTTCAGTGCGACCGCCGGGACGACTTTCCGTTCGCCTTCCTCGTCCGCGCCCTGGACGACCGCATCATCGACGCGGTTCTTGCGACCGCCTCGCGACTGCACCGGCTTGAGAAGCGCGAGCGGACGGAGCGGCTCCGTGCCCATACGTTGCGCCAGCGCCAGGCGCTCGCGGTGGATATCCTGCGGATCCTCAACGCCCCGGATCCCCTCAAGGATTCCATCAAATCCATCCTCGCGGCTATTCAGAACGAGACTGGCGCGGAAGCCGCGGCGATCCGGCTGCGCAGCGGGGATGACTACCCCTATTATTGCCTGAGCGGGTTTCCCGACGGCTTCGCGGTCGCGGAGAACGGCATCGCCGAGCGGGATCGCGACGGTTGCGTCGTACTGGATCCCGCGGGAAGACCGCGTCTGGAATGCGCCTGCGGCCTCGTGATCGCGGGGAATGCGGACGGGCCGAACCCCTTGATCACCGTCGGCGGAAGCGTCCTGACCAATGACGCGGTCTCGGACTTCGATCTTCCGAAGGATCGCGACCCGAGGTACTGTCCGAGGAATCATTGCGTACTCTACGGATACCGGTCCATCGCGCTCATCCCCATCCATGCCGAAGGTGAGGTCATCGGACTCCTGCAACTGAACGACCGCAGGACGCATCGCTTCACCCGTGAACTCGTTCTCTTCCTGGAGGACATCAGCGCGAGCATCGGCGTGGCGCTGCTGCGCAGGCGGGCGGAGGAGAAGGCAAAGCGGGAGAAGCAGCTTTACGAGGCGCTCTCACGCATCTACGAGCCGATGATGCGGTCCAACATCTCCTTGCCGGAAGTCGCCTCGATCATCCTGGACCAGGCGAAAGTCCTGACCCGGAGCGGGTACGGATTCGTGTCGATAGTCGACGAAGATACGGGCGAGAACGTCTGCCTCACGCCGCCGGGGCATATCGCGGGCGCGGAGTTCTTGACCGTTCCGGTACGTCTGGAGGGCGATATCGTCGGGCAGATCGCCCTGGCCAATCCGTCGGCGCCCTATACCGAAGACGACCTCGACGCGATACGGCGTCTCGCGGAGTATCACTCGATCGCGATCCGACGGTCGCGGGACGAGAGGATCCTGATCCGGAGCGAGGAAAGGTTCAGGACGGTCATCGAGAATATCGACGAATACGTCTATTCGGTCGATTACGAGGACGGAGTCCCGAAGGAATGTTACCACAGTCCCAAATGCCGCGATATCACGGGGTACGAACCCGCGGATTTCCAGGCGGATCCTCGCCTGTGGTTCAGGACGGTGCACCCGGACGATCGCCGGAAGGTCATCGATTCGGTCAAGCGAAGCGGAGCGGGACCAGATCCGGTTTCGACGGAATTCCGGATAATCCGCAAGGACGGAGCGGTCTCCTGGATCCTGAACACCTGGCGCATGCAGCGCGACGCGAACGGAAAGCCGTCGCGTATACACGGTTTCATCATCGACATGAATCGTCGCGTCCTCATGGAACAGGAGCTCCGGGATGCGCGAAGGATCGCGGAGGATGCGAGCCGCGCGAAGAGCGATTTCCTCGCCGCCATGAGCCACGAACTCCGCACCCCCCTGAACGCCATCTTCGGATTCAGCCAACTGCTCGCGATGGACGGGGCCAGCGGGCTGAGCGAGAAGCATCGGGCTTACGTCGAAGACATCCGGTCGAGCGGAGAGCACCTCCTGAACGTCATAGGGGATATACTCGACCTTTCCAAGATCGAAGCCGGGAAGATCGACCTGGTGAAGAAGCCCTTCGACCTCGGCGAAACGCTGCGCAAGATCTTCGAATCCATGCGCCCGCTCGCGGACGAGAAGGGCGTGCGGCTGACCGCCGATATCGCGCCCGATATCGGCGTCCTGGAAGCGGACGAGGTCCGGGTACGGCAGGTCTTGTACAACCTTCTCTCGAACGCGATCAAGTTCACCGGGGGCGGAAAGGCCGTCGGATTGCGGGCCGCCGCCGCCGGCTCCTCCGCGGAGATCACCGTATGGGACGAAGGCATCGGAATTGCCGAGGAGGACCAGCGCCGCGTGTTCGAATCCTTTGAACAGGTTCGGCGGATCGATGCCGATGCCGCGATCCTGGGAACGGGGTTGGGCCTTCCCATCGTCCGGCAGCTCGTTGAACTCCACGGCGGACGCGTCCTACTTGAAAGCGCTTTGGGCGCGGGGAGCCGGTTCATGGTGGTATTTCCCGGTAGGGCCGAGGACCATCGGGCGCGGCCGGCCCCGCCGCTTCCCGATGCGGTGGCCTGTCCGAGGCCCGGCGCGCCGGCCCGCGGGCAGGCAAGCGGCGATATCCTGGTGGTTGAGGATACTCCGCTCAACCAGAAGCTGATCTCTGCGATCCTCGGGAAATGGGGATACTCCGTGACCATGGCGCCTTCCGGGGAGCGGGCGATCGAATTGGTCCGGGAAAAGGATTACGCGCTCATATTGATGGATATCAACCTTCCCGGCATCGACGGCATCGAGACGATGAAGCGGATCCGGAGCCTCCGCTCGGAGGGTGAACCCGCGGATCGGCGCGCCATGTCGAGGCGGATGCCGATCATCGCCCTTTCGGCCTATTCGCTCAAGAGCGACCAGGAGCGTTTTATGGCTGAAGGGATGGACGCGGTTCTCTGCAAGCCCATCGATTTCGTGAAACTCAGGAAGATCGTATCGGGCTATCTCTCCCCGGGCGTCCCGGTTCCTCCGGACGACGTCTTCGGGCGCCTCGGAGCCGTTGGCGCAATCGACGTCGGGCGCGGCCTCTCCTTTTTCGGCGACGACCGCGGCTTCTACGCCGAACTGCTCGGGATCTTCTTCCGTTCCTATTCCAGCTTCCCCGAGGCGCTATCCGACGCTTTCCGGAAGCGGGATCTCCTTGAAGCCCGACGGCTGGCCCATACCATGAAAGGAGCGTCGGCGACCTTGGCCCTCGGCACGGTCGAAGCCGCCGCCCGTGAATTGGAATCGCGCCTCTCCACCGCCGGAGGCCGGCCATCCGGTGATCCGAACCCCGATGATTTGCTCGACGCATTGAGGGTGGTCCTCGACGCGCTGCGGGAGACACAGAATGAAGGAGCCCTACAACCGTGAGAAGCCAAGAAGAATCCCGCGCCCGCCGGAAATCTCCGGGAATGCCTTTCCTATACAGGTTATCGTACATCCTCGCCGTCGCGTCCGTTTCCGGCGCGATCATCGCGTCCCTGTTCTATCCGTCCATGCACGTTCCCGCGATCGGCGCGACCGGTCTCGCTTTCCTGGGCGCCGTCGCCGCATCGATCCTGGCATCGCGAAAAGCCGATCGCTTCAAGGCGGCCTATGAGCGGGCATGGACGGAAAACGCGGATGCCCGGAGCGCGCGGCAGGCCGTCGGAACCCGATACCGGGAATTGAGGCGTCTCCAGGAGAATATTTCCGGAGAGGTGGTTGATTCCGTCCTGGGCGCGTCGGGGATCAGCGGCGAGACGCGGAAGATGCAAGCCCGGGTTGATGTTTTCCACGAGGAATTCTCCGGAGCCGCGGCCGCCGTTTCCTCCATCGATTCGCAGCTCGACATCTTTTCGGAGAGCGTGGGGCTTCTGGCGTCCGTGACCGAGGAATCGGCTACCGTCGTGGAGGAGATCTCGGCGTCCATCGAGCGGATCAGCGCGGAGAGCGGCGCCCGGTACGAGGATGCGAACGGACTCCTCACCTTGGCGAGGGAAAGCCGGAAGGCCATGGCGACGACCCGCGCCGTGATCGTGCAGATCACCGACGGCATCACTGACCTGCGGGGATTCATCGAGGCTATCGACAACATCGCGGCGCGGACGTCGATCCTGTCGATGAACGCGGCCGTCCAGGCGGCCCGCGCCGGATCGGCAGGGAAAGGGTTCGCCGTCGTCGCCGACGAGATCCGCAAGCTCGCCGACGCGGCAACGGCGAATTCGATCAATATATCGAAACGCCTCGGAGAGCTCATCCAAGGGATCTCGAAGGCCCAGGAAGCGAGCGCGATCGCCTCCGATATCCTCGATACCACGGAGAGACGGGTGGGACGGGCCGCGGACAGCTTCCTGGAGATCATGAACGGAACGAGGGAGCTGACCCGGGGAGGGCGGGAAATCCTGGACGCCGTCGCCGCACTGCGGCAGAACAGCATCCTCCTGAAGGATTCGGTCTTGACTGTAGTGGACGCTTCGGGGGACCTCGACGGACGTATCGTCCGCCTACGGGAGAAATCCGAGACCATCCGGGACGAAGTCAGGTCCATCAGGGACCGCGCGGCCGAGGCGAACGGGAGGACCTTCCTCATCGCCCAGAGCAATATCGCGCAATTGAAGACCGGCGAAGGGATCGCGTGCGCCGCGGAATGCACGTCGACCGCAGTGCTCATCCTCCAGCACATATCCTGGATCTCCCGAATCCGTGCGGTCCTCGACGGAAAGGCGGAGATCCCCGCGGAAAGCCTCGCCGATCACACAAGGTGCGATCTCGGAAAATGGTTCGTCGAATACGGCAGGAAGACCATATCGGATCCGGCGAATTATAAAACCTTCGCCACGACCCACGAGCGGGTCCATGCGTTGGTTCGGGAAATCGTGCGCCTGCACGAATGCGGAGAGGACGTGAAGGCCGAGATACTATTTGATGAATTGAAGCCGGTCGTCGATTCCATGGTCGACCTGATCAAGCGATTTGTGACGGGATAAGAGAAATAGCCTGTTCGTCCGTTTCCGCGTTCCGAACTCCTTCGGATTCCAGGAGGGCGAGATAGCCGTCAAGGGGGAGCGGCTTGCTGAACAGGTATCCCTGGAAGAGATCCACGCCGAGCTCCTTGAGGACGGAGAACTGTTCCTCCGTCTCGACCCCCTCGGCCACGCTCCGCTTGCCGAGGATCCGGAAAAGCCCGACGACGCCGGCAAGGAAATTCCTCTCGGTTTCGTCCTCCACGATCCCGTCGACAAAGGTCTTGTCGATCTTGATGACGCTTGCGGGAAGTTTCTTGAGATACGACAAGGAGGAATACCCAGTCCCGAAATCGTCGATCATCGTCTCGATTCCCTCGTCCTTCAGCTCAGCGATTTTCAGGACGGCCCGATCGAAATCGTCCAGCATGCTGGATTCGGTGATCTCGATCTTCAGGAGTTTCGTCGACAGTCCCTCGTCCCGGAGGACGCGGCCGATATGCTCGACCAGTCCCGTTTTCGAGAATTCCTTGGCCGATAGGTTGACGGAGATGTAGCGGGAACCGATGCGGTCGCGGTTCCGCTTCAGGAACTCGATAATACGGAAAAGCATCCACCGCCCGATGGCAAGGATATCGTCCGATTCCTCGGCTATCGGAACGAACGAGGACGGAGGGATCGGCCCCAGATCGCTGTGGTTCCACCTGATCAGGGCTTCGGCGCCCGCGATCCGGCCTTCGCCGTCGACGATCGGTTGAAGGTAAGGTTCAAAGCCCGAATCGACGATAGCCTTCTTCAACTCCGCGCGGATCCGGTTCGTACGGGCCGTCGTTTCGTACGACTTCCTTTCGAAGAACGAGTAGGGATTCCCCTCGCTCTTCGCGCTCTCCAGCGCCGTAAGCGCGCAGGCGACCAGCGGTTCCTTCGCCCCGGCGTCGGTCGGGAAGACGGCGATCCCGATATGGCAACCGATGTCGATCAACGCCTTCCGGTACCGGTAGGGGAAAGTAGCGCAATCGACGATTCCTTCGGCGACGGCCGCTATCCCGGACCGGGATCGCGGCTCGGTAAGGAGTACCGCGAGTTCCGCGCCGTCGAGCCGGAAGAGGTGATCCGATGATCCCAGTTCGTTCTTCACTTTCATGCTGATCGATTCCATGATGATATCGGCGATGGCGTGTCCGTGCTGGGCGGATACCTGCCCGAAATTCTCCAAGGAAAGGATCATGAGGACGCGGCCGTCATCCGGTCGGGACCGTTGAGCCTTGTCGATCTCCATCTCGAGCACGACGTCGAAGGAATTCCTGTTGAAGAGGCCGGTCACCCGGTCCTTGTACTCAAGGTCCATGATTTTCGATTCGAGCCTCGCCACGGTCGTCACGTCCTGCGAGAACACCATCGCATGGGTGATGCCGCCGCCGTCGAAATAGGGGTAATAGGAGACCTTGATATCGCGCAATCCGTCGCCGAAGCGGAAACGGCCGTTTTCATGGGATTCCTGCCCGGCGAAGCAGACGTCCAGATGGCGCTTGATACTCCGGCGGAATACTTCCTCCCCCCACAGTTCGCCGACCGATTTCCCGACGACCTCATTCTGGGAGCGATTCAGGTTCCGGCAATACGGCTCGTTCGCGAATTCGTAAACGTAATCCCGGTTTACCAAGGTGATGAAAGCGCCGCTATTATTGACGATTGCTTCGTACGGTGAACTCATGCGGAGGATTGTACCCGGACGGCCCTCTCCGGATACTCATCACTTGGTATGATCCGCTCATTCCTTCGTCGCGGCGACCGGGCGGGCGACCGACTTATTCAAGGAGAATCGAGTTCTGGGCTATGTACTTGCTGAACTCCATCCTCCCGTTTACGTGCAGGCGCCGGTACATCGCGGCCAGGTGCGTCTTCACCGTCGCCTCGGTCAATCCCAGGTTGGCGGCGATCGCCTTGGACGGGTCTCCGGCTATCACGAAGCGCGCGATCTCTATCTGGCGCGGGGAGAATCCGAGGCCGCCCAATGTCGGCGAATCCTCGACCTCCTCGTAATCGGCGACCATTTCCGACAGTTCGCCCGCGATGCTCGTCGTGAGCTCCACCAACCTTTTGATCTCGGCCGCCCGGCTCCGGTCGGTGATGTCGCGGGCTAATGCGAGATTGTACGCTCGTCCCTGGAATTGAAAGAAGTTAGCCGATATCTCCACGGGGAAGATCCGGCCGTTCTTCGCCTTGTGCCTTCCGGTGAATAGTTTCGATCCCTTCGTCGCGATCTCCTTCCAATGATCGGGCCAGCGCACGTTCGACCAATCGGGATCGATGTCGGCCACTGATAGACGAAGCAAGCTGTCCCGATCGTATCCGAGGCACCTGCACGCTTCGTCGTTCACGTATAGGAAGCGGGCATCCTCATGGATGAGGAACGCCGCTTCCCGGACATGGTCCAGGGCGAAGTCCAGCAGTTCGAGCCGTTCCTGGGTCTTCTTGCGTTCCGTGATGTCGCGCGATAGCACCAGGAAACGCGCATTCTCCGGATCTCCTCCCGGTTTTCGGGAAACCGACTGCTCAAACCATGCGGGTCCGCTCGGCAAATCGATGCGGAACGAATTGCCGAAAGAGAGTCCCTTCGTTTCGGCCTCGCGTATGGAGGCCAGCGCGATCGCGGCGGCCTCCGGAGCAAGCGCATCGTGGATCGTCTTCCCCAACAACTCCTCTTTCGGCGCGGCGAGCAGCTCCGGCGTTTTCGTCCAGACATTGAGATACCTGCCGTCCCGATCCACCTCGAATAGCATATCGGGAATCGCGTTGATGACCCCTTCGGAGAACTCCAGCGCCTGGGCTAGCCGCCTCTCCGCCAGCTTCCGGTCGTTGATCGAAATGGCGAAGATGGTCAACCCGACAACTTCGCCGTCGTCACCGAAAATCGGCGAAGCATAGTTGTCGCGGTATTCGTAGGCCGGCCGTCCATCCCGGACGACGCTTTCCTTGGATTCGACGGAATAGCTCTCGCCGCGCAAAACCCGATCGAAACTCCGGCGGCAAAACTGCCGGTGCTCCTCGGTATTTATGGCCTGAAGCATGCTCATGCCGACGGCGATGTCCGAACCCCACAGGAACTTCGCCCCCTCCCGGTGCCTTTTATTGAAGGCAAGATACCGGTACTCCCGGTCAAGGGCGTATATGCTCACCTGGGACGGGCTTTCAAAAATGGACGCCAACAACTGGCTGTACTTCCGGTACAGCGCTTCGCTTTCTTTCAGTTTGCCTTCCGTCCGTTTCATCTCGGTGATGTCCTGGACCGTCCCGACGCCTTCGACCGGGACGCCGCTCCCGTTGTAGTAGTTCTCCGTCCGAGCCCGCAACCACTTCGTTTCGGACCCCACCAAAATACGGTATTCGATATCGAACGGTATCCCTTCGACGGCCTCGGCGAATATCCGCGAAAGCCACGGCGCATCCTCCGGATACGCCCGCTCGACGATCATCGCGCCGCTGACGGGGGCGCCGATCGGAATCCCGAAAATGCGGTACGTCTCGTCCGACCATGCCAGGTGGTTACCCGGAATCGTGAAACGGAAGCTCCCCGTCTTGGAGACGGCCTGCGCGCGGTTGAGGTTCAGCTCGCTCCTCTGCAGCGTTTCCTCCATCCGCTTGCGTTCGTCGATCTCCTGGAAATATCCGTACCACGTGATGCCGCCGTCGGCGTCGGCTTGCGGCGTACCGCGTATCTCGATCCAAATCGTCCCGCCCGCTTCCTTGCGCGCGCGGAACTCGCAGGAAAGCGGCGCTTGGCTGCGCGCCGATTCCATGAACTTTTCCCGCACGAGCGGTAAGTCCTCGGGAAAAACCAGATTTTCCATCGGCATTGCGTCCGAGGCGAATCCGTCCGGTCGGGTGCCGACGAATTCCGTATACCGCGGCGATATGTACGGCATGCTCGCGCTACCGTCCGCCGCGACATGCAGGATGAAGGACACCCCGGGAGAGTTCTCCATGAGTTTCCGGAGGCGCAGTTCCAAGGTTTTCTGAGGGCCGAGATCCCGTCCGATTGAGAGCGCGCCGACGACCAGCCCCCGCTCGTCCCGTTCCGCCGCGATCCTGAAGGATAGCCAGGAAAGGACATCGCCGCGATGAGTCCCCTCCACCACGATGTCTTCGGTTTTCCCCGTTTCCAGGACCCCCCGCAAGGCCGCCTTGTACTCGTTGGCCGAGGCGACCGAGGGCCAGTCGTCGCGGGGCGGCCTGCCGATCGCCTCCCCGGACGTTATCCCGATTTCCCGTTCGTAGGCCGGATTCACGTAGGTCCGCAGGCATTCCCGATCGTAACGGACGATGATGTCCGGAGTGTTCTCCACGAGGGTCCGGAACTTGCGTTCCTTTACCTCGAGTCCTTTGTTCGCCTGCCGGATCTCCGTGATGTCGTGGGTGACGCCGATGATGCGGCCGACTCGACCGCTCTCGACCCGGATCGGGATCAGCGTCGACCGGTAGGTCCTGCGGCCGACGGGGAGATCGAGTTCGACCTCCTCGTCGAGGACGGCGCCGGTTTCGACGCACTTGCTATACTTCAGGTTTACCTTCCGGGCGACCTCCTCAGGAACCGTTTCATCCGTGAATTTTCCGATGAGCGCGGCCCGGGGAATGCCGACCGAACGTTCGAAGGCGGGATTGCAATCCAGATTGCGGAAGCGCCCGTCCTCGGTCGCTTCCAGCAGGAATATTGCATCCTGCGAATATTTGAATATTTCTTCATACTGCCGTCCGGCATCGGCAGCCAGTCCGCCGGATCCGTTTTTATTTCGTTTTTCCTCGTCCATTTGATAGATAGAGTAGTGTAGGCCCTACGGAAACTCAATCCGATTATCTCTGTTTTCGACGAGGAATACCGGAACGGCCTATGGCGCCTCCCGATCCGGGGCCAGCATCTCGTTGAGGGTGGCGACGGTCGTCGTCAACGCGTCCGAGATCGAGCGCAATCGGTTGATCAATGCCGGCGGGGCGTCGTCCCCTTCAACGGCCGGCTCGTTTCCCTTCAGGCCGGAGAGATCCACAGAGATCTCCTCGAGCCTGCGGATCGTCGAGTCGATCTCGTCGCGCCGGATCCTCAGCACTCCTATCTGCCTCCCGATCGCCTTGATGATGTTTTCCCCCGGTCCGCTCGCGTCCAGCAGCAGCTTGATCTCATCGAGGGAAAACCCGCACTCCCTCCATATCAGCATCCGCCGCGCCCGTTCCAGGCACGCTTCGTCGTAGAGCCGGTATCCGTTCTTTTCCTCGATGCGGGCGGGCCTGAGCAGGCCGACCTCGTCGTAGTACCGGAGGGTTTTCGCTCCGAGGCCCGACCTGAGCGAGAACTCCCCTATCGTCATCATGGTCCATACCCCCTTTCCCAATAATGCTCGACCTTCCAGACGCTGGAAGGTCAAGGGCGGGCCGTCCGGGATTCCCTCCGAATGGATGAACGGATCATCCGAAGGGATGATCCCCGTCGCCGGACTAATTCCCTATAGTTGTCTGGACCGGCTCAGACGGGGAGATGATCCATAGATGAAGCAATTCCTGACTTTCTTGATATTGGGGCGGACCTATGCGGTCGACTTGGCTCGGGTCGAGAGCGTCCTGGAGGGCACGACGCTGAAGACGGCTTACGGTGGACCGATACACGCGATCGGCGCCGTCCGCATCGGCAAGGAGTCCGTCCAGGTGATAGACGCCGCCTGGATACTCGGCTATGGAGTGACGTCGCCCGGGCCGGCGAGCGCCGTCGTCATCCTCTCCTCGTTCGCCGCAGGCCGCAGGCGCCTGGTAGGCATCCTGATCGATGAGATGCAGGAAGCGATCCTCCTGGATGATACCGTTTCGAACGGGGGGGACCGGATCATGCACGAGCTGGCGGTCGATACGTTATTTTCCGCCGACGTTTTCCCGGCTTAGGGCAAAAGATGATTCCGAATCTTCATACGGACGGAATCGACCTCGCGCTGTGCCTGCGTCAATCGATCGGCCGCATCGCAGATTCCGTTATTCCCCGTGACAGGATAGGCATTGAGCAGGATCTTGAATCTATGCGCGTCCCGTCCGATACGGCCGCTTACATCGGCTTGATCGTGAATGAATTGGCCGCCAATTCCTGCGTGCACGCGTATCCGGACGGGCGGACGGGGAAGATCGAAATCCGTCTCTTCCGCAACAGGGACTCGCTGGTGCTGTTGGTCGCCGACGACGGCGTCGGGTTGCCGGACGGGTTCGACGCGGAATGCCGCGGAGGGGACGGCATGGAAATCGTCACCGAGCTGATCGAGCGGTTGCGGGGGCGGATATGGTTCGTCCGCGACGGGGGGACGACCGTCCGCATGGAATTCCCCCTTTCAGTCCTGGCGTCCGGGTAGGGTATTTTCAACCTAAAAGTAGGAGATATTTGATGAAATCCTTGGTTCTTTCGTGCTTTGTCTTTCTTGCGGTCCTCGTTTCGCCGATGGCGCAGACCGCGTCCCAGATCACGATAGCGTCCGATACTTGGGCGAGCTGTACCGAGAAGGATGGGAGCGGCCTGTATTTCGATATACTCAGGCTCGTTTTCGGAAATTCCGGGGCGTCCCTGGATATCAGGATGGTACCGTTCGCCCGTTCCGTCCAGATGTTGGAATCGGGGAAGGCGGATATCAGCGTCGGCAATTATGTCGGCGATATCGCCAAGGGCCTGTACCCCAAGCTCCCGATCGACTACGACGACGTGACGGTCCTGATGAGGAAGGAACGGGCGTTCCTCTACTCCGGCGAAAAGAGCCTCGGCGGGAAGAAGGTCGCATGGATAACCGATTACGGCTACGACGCGCACCTCGCTTCAACCGTTGAACTTACGGAGGTCTCGGACCGGGAGGGCGGCATCAGCATGCTCCGGTCCGGACGGATCGATTACTACATCGAGAACCGCGCTTCGATACTCGACGCGTTGCGGGAAATGAAGCTCGATGAAGACGATTTCGTCCTGGATACGATCAAATACCTGAAGATTTACATCTGCTTCTCGGATACGGAAAAAGGCAGGCGTCTGCGGGACACCTGGGACCGGAAGTACGCCGAGCTGATCGATTCCGGAAAGCTGAAGCCGCTCTTCGCGAAATGGGAGAACCCCGCATCGTACGAGCTGCTTATAAAAGGCCGGTGATGACCATGCCGCGCTCGGGCCTTCTCCTGAAGATCGGGTTCGTCGTCGCGATTTCCCTGATCGTGCTGCTGCTCCCTCTGAATGTCATCCAGTACGAGACGGCTAAGCGATCGTCGGCCGCGGAATTCGAGCGCGACATCGAGACCTATACGAAATTCGTGTCCCGCGCCCTCGCCAAGCCTTTGTACGAGTTCAATTCCGCGATGGCGGAAAGCCTGGCGGAATCGTTCCTCCTCAATGAGGCTATCGCGTCCATCGAGGTCTTCGACGACGGGGAGGAATCGTTCGTCCGCGCTGCCGAAGGAACGCGGACGTCTCCGCGGAATTTTGCCCGGGAGGTTCCGGTCGAATACGAGGACGAGATTATCGGGAAAATCTCCCTGGAGTTCTCGGGGGTGATCCTTGACGATCTCGCCGCGAAGACCCGGAAGCAGGGAATCGTCCAGTTTTTGATGAATGCGGCTGCAGGCGTCATGATCCTGGTCGCATTGTCCGTATCTCTGCGCCTCGTCGTGGTTTCGCGCGTCCGCTCGGTGGCCTCCGCGCTGGAGGAGATCGCGGCCGGATCGGGCGATCTCACGAGAAGGCTGGACGCTCATTCCCGGGATGAAATCGGGTTTCTCGCCCGGAATTTCAACGACTTCGCGGAGAAGATCCGCTCGCTTGTCCTCCGCGTCGCTTCGGATTCGGAGGCGGTACGGGAAGGTTCCACGGAACTCGCCGCGACCGCCGAGCAAGCGTCGGCGGCGGTGGAGCAGATTGCCCGTAGGCTCTCGATCATGCGCGGAAACATCGGCGAACAGGCCGAAGCGGTATCCCGCAGCGGCTCCGCCGTCGCGGCCATCGAGGACAGGATGGACGCGCTCAACCGTTCGATCGAGCGCCAGACGGGAAGCACCGCCGATTCTTCTGCGGCGATCGAGGAAATGGTAGCGAACATCCGATCCGTCACGAAGAGCCTTGAACGGAACGAAGCGGGCATACGGGCGCTCTTTGACGTTGTCGGCACCGGAAAGGAAGGCATTTCGGACGTCGCCGCGCTCGCCCGATCCATAAAAACCGATTCGGCCGGATTGCAGGAAACCAATCGGGTCATACAAGAAATCGCCGAAAGGACGAACCTCCTGGCGATGAACGCCGCGATCGAGGCTGCCCACGCCGGACGCGAGGGGAAGGGATTCGCCGTCGTCGCCGACGAGATACGCAACCTCGCGGAGGAGGCCTCCGTGCAGTCCTCGGCGATCGCTTCGGTCCTGGCGCATATCTCCGATTCAATCGACCGGATCACCGTATCCGCCGAAAAGGCGGAATCGAGCTTCGACGATATCGTGGGGGCGGTCAGGACGGTCGGAGACCAGGAAGCGCTCATCAAGTCGGCGATGGACGAACAAAGCGCGGGAGGCGCGCTCGTGCTCGGATCCCTCACTGAAATCAAGGAAGCGGGATCCCGGGTATTGTCCGATTCCGCCGCGGCGCTCGACCGGGGGCGGGAGATATCCCGGGAGACGGGTCGGTTTTCGGAGATCGCGGACGATATCGGCGGGAAGGTCACGGAGATGTCGGCCGGCGTCGACGATCTGGTCGCGGCGGTATCCATGGTCGCCGGAATCAGCAGGGCGAACAAGCGCGGCAGCGACGAATTATCGGCGGAAATGAAGAAATTCCGCGTGTAGGCAAAGGTATGCCAGACGAAAGGATGACCGTACCCTCCAAAAGGATGAGATTAAAAAATGTCCACTTCTGTTACTTTGTAATGGTAGAGGTTAAGCATTGGGACGTTTTGAAGAACAAATCGCGTTATTGACAAAGAGCATCATCCGTTTCGAGGCTGGGGACATTTTCGCCCAGACCGATTGGATAACCGAATTCAACGCGATGAAGAGCGCATGGACGGATGAGGAGACGGCGCAGTCCCTTATCGACGGTCTCGTCGGCCTTATCAGGCGAAACATGGCTTCGCGACCCGCGGAGGATTATATCGAATCGCTTTCCCGCGGGGTAGAGCTGCTGGACGACATCGACCGCGAGGGAGCGATCTCGCCCTCGCTTCAAAGCCGGATCGGGGAGTTCCTGCGGCGATCGGTCCCGCCGGACTTGGCCTGCGACGATGAAGCCGTTCAGCCGGAAGAGACGCAGGCGGCCGACAACCTCCCGGTCTTCCTGGCCGATGCCGAAGCGCGGCTGTCACGTGCCCAGGAGCTCATCCTCCTGCTTGAGAAGAATCCTGCGGACGCGGAAACAGTGAACGAGTTATTCCGCATCTTCCACACCATCAAGGGGGAGTGCGGTTTTCTCAAGATTCCCCTGTTCGCCGAACTGGCGCATAATATCGAGGGTCTGCTGGACCGTTTGCGGGACAAAAAGGTCCGTTCCGATTCCCTCGTGACGGATCTATTGCTTGAGGGCATCGACTATTCGAGCCGCATGGTGAGGGATCTGGCGGAAGGAAAAGCCATTCGGCTGTCGCGCGAAGAGCTTGGCGTCTTCGCTGAAAAGCTCACATTCGGGCGGCGGATTCCGGAAGATGCCGCCGATGCGGTCGAGCGGGAGAACCCGGTCGAGACGACGAAGACGACCCGGGGGGCCGAAGAGATCGTCCGGGTGAAAGCGGCGAAAATCGAAAATCTCGTGGACATGATCGGCGAATTGATCACCACCATCGGACAGGTGGAGGAGCATTCCCCGCTGTACGCTCAATTGCGCAAGTTTACGCGGGAACTGCAAAGAACCGCCTTGGAACTCAAAACGGATTCGGCGCGGAACCTGTTCGGCAAGATACAGCGCTCGGTGCGGGACCTCTCGAAAAAGCTCGACAAGAAAATAACGGTCGAGCTTTCCGGTGAGGATCTGGAAATCGACCGCGACCTCATAGGCCGATTGGAAGAGCCCCTTCTGCACATCATCCGCAACGCGGTCGATCATGGGATTGAACCGTCGTCCGAGCGCCTGGCCAGCAAAAAGCCCGCCGGCGGGACCGTGAGAGTCACGGCGGGACGCCGCGGAAATCACATCGAGATATCGATATTCGACGACGGGCGGGGGTTGGATCGGGAAAGGATCCTTGCGAAAGCGATCGACCAGGGCATCGTCGACGCGAAAGACGCCGGTAAAATGAGGGATCAGGAGGTCTATGATCTCATTTTCCTCAACGGCTTCTCGACGGCGTCCAGCGTAGGCTACGTCTCGGGACGCGGCGTGGGGATGAACATCGTCAAGGAGACGGTGCGTGCGGCCAAAGGACGCATCGTCACCGAAACGGAGTCCGGCCGGTTCACCCGGTTCATCCTGCTATTCCCCTTGAATATGGCTATCGTCGACGGCGTGGTGGTCCGCGTCGGCCGACAGCGGTACGTCATCCCCGTGGCGGCCGTCGTCGAATCGATCCGCCTCGGGAAGATCCGCGTCGATACGGTGGCGAAGGATATACGGATGTACCGCCTGCGCGACGAGCCGGTACCGGTGGTGCCGCTGAGCCAGGTGTTCGGTCAAATCCCTGACGGCGCTTCGGATATCGGAGTCGTCGTGGAAACCTCCGATAAAAGGAAATTCGTGCTCCTGGTCGATGAGGTCCTGGCGAAACGGGAAGTGGTCATCAAATCGCTGGGCCCCCGCTTCAAGGATTTGCGGGGAATAGCGGCGGGGACTGTAGTGAGCGGCGGCGGATTGGCCTTGGTGCTCGATGTCGATGAAACGATCCAGGTCCACCAGGAACAGGGGATTTCGTGATTCCCCGCGGGCTGAAAATCGCGTGGATCGTCGCGGTGCTGTTATGCGCCGGCGGCTTCGTCCTCAGCGCCACGATCATTCCGGACAATCCGTTGATGGCCGCGGCCGCTCTCCCGTCGCTCGCTCTCGGCAGCTGGATCGTCTTCCGGAGAAAAGCCGATACGGTCGACTCCTCTCCTCCTGACATCAGCCCCGTTCCGGAGCCCGTCGCCATGGAGCCCGCCGCTTCGGAGCCCGCCGCCCCTGAGCCGCGGGAAGAGGAACGGGAGACGGACGATCATCGCCTGGTCCTGTCCCGGATCTACGACGAGGCGGGGTTCTACAGGACCTGCCTCAAGCGGCTCGGCGATTCCACGACCGAAAACCTGCTGACGATGACCACGCCGATATCGGAGGAGACCCTGACGATCAAAGAGACCATCGTCGGTTTCGTCGCGAAGGTGAAGGAGAACGACCGGGAGATCGCGTCCCAATCGACCGCGCGATGGATCGAAGAGAAGCGGCTTGAGGTAAAGGATGACATAGACCGGGTGGCGTGTACGGTCCAGGAAGGGTTCGCCGGTTTCGGCGCCAATCTGGACGTCATTGACGGCATCATGAAGTCGATCATGCAAACCACATCCCAGATCGAGGATGTAGCCCAATTGGTCAATATCCTGTCGATCAACGCCGCGATAGAAGCGGCCCGCGCAGGGAATAGCGGCAAGGGCTTCAAGGTCATAGCCGATAATATCCGCTCCCTCTCCAACGAGACGTCGGGTATCACGGAGCGGATACACAAAACCGTGGGGCAGACCGTCGGAACCTTCCAGACCATCCGCCGGGAACTGGATCGGCGACGGGCGGATATCGAGGGGATGCTTTCGTCGCAGCAACGAAACTTCGGCGAGTTCTACGAGGTGTTCGACCGGCATGACCGGCAGTTCGTGGAACTGTATCGGGACATCATGGGTTTCATCGACCGGATGTCCGGCATGATGCACGCCCTCTCCCCTCTGGCCCAGCTGCACGAGATTACCGTACAGGAGATGCAGAACCTGGCGCTGGTCCAGGACGACTACCTTGATGATCTGCGGAACGGCTTGTCCGGCGCCCGGGCCGATGGCGGGAACGGCATCGCCGACTATGCAGCGCTGGCCGAACGGGTCCGCCTGCGGCTCACCACCGCGCGCGAGCTGGATGCCCTTCAAGCCGCCGCGAGTTCGGTAGGCGTGACGGACCTGGACCTGCGCCGATCCGATAAATCGATCGAGTTTTTTTAGGAGGATATAGATGAAAACGATCATGCTCGTAGATGATTCCACCTCCATCCGCAACGTTCTCAAAAGCGCGTTGATAGCCGATTACCAAGTGCTCACGGCCGAAAACGGCCAAGACGGTTTGGAGAAGTCAATAACCTCCGCGATCGACCTGTTCCTGCTTGACGTGAACATGCCGGTCATGGACGGCATCACGCTGTTGGGGAACCTCAAGAAGCTGCCCCAGTTCGCCAAGGCGCCGGTCATCATGCTCACCACCGAGACCAAGGAAGAGCGTCGGCAGGAAGCCAAATCTCTGGGAGCGACAGGATGGATACTCAAGCCTTGCGAGCCGGAAAAGCTGCTTTCCGCGATCAAGACGATTCTGGGATGAGGGAGAGATTATGGAAACGATCCGTCGGAAATCGCTGAGCGGTGCCCGCTTCCTGAGCTTCGAACTGGAAAACGAAGTTTACTGCATGGACATCCTTAAAGCTAAAGAATTGATGGGCTGGACCGAGGCGACTCCGCTGCCCCAGACGCCGCCCCATATCCGGGGAATCATCAACCTTCGGGGGCAGGTAATCCCGATAGTCGACTTGCGGATCAAGTTCGGCCTGAACGTCCGGGAGAACACCAAGCGGACCAGCATCATCGTGATCGACTCCGAATTCGAAGGCACGCCCCTCCTGATCGGAGTGGTCGTGGACGCGGTCCGGGAAGTGGTCAACATCCCCGACGAGAAGATCCTGAAAATCCCGTATATCAACGCCCGGATCAAGGCGGAGTACATCAGGGGTATCGCCAACAGCGCGGAAGGCATGCTGATCATCCTTGACGTGGAATACGCGTTGAACGACGACGACTTCGTGATCCTGAAGAAGATCGGAGAGCAGAAATGATCAAGAGAAACATGACCACGGCGGCAAGGATGCTGGCCGGCTTTATCACCGTGGCGATGATCGGCGGAGGTATCGGCGTTTTCGGCATTCTGCAGATCAATCATTTGAATGCCAACCTGGATAGAATCTACCGTAAAAACTTGTTGGGTGTTCAATATGTTTCTCGGATGGCCAATTATTTCGGGGAATACCGGCTGAATCTGGTAAAGGCGGTTGTTGCGACTACACCGTCGGAAACCCTGAAGTACATGGATAAGTGCGAGGGCATTGTCCGGGACGCCAGTGATTTGTTGGGAAAGATTCCTGAAACCAACAGCGACAAAGCCGATGAAGACCGGGTTGAACGTTATAAGGCATCAATGGGCGCATACCTGACCAGCGCGGGCCAATGTTTGACTTTATTGAAAGAAGATAAACATGCGGATGCCCTGGTGATGATGAACGACGGTTCGCCCAGCGGTCTGGTGGCTTTGGCGATGGCGCACCAAAAAGACGTGGATAACCTGGTGAACGAAAAAGTAGAGCGTGCCCAAGCCGACAAGGAGAGGGCGAGCGCCGAAGGCGTCATCCTCCGGATCAGCATGGCGGGAGCCATAATCGCCAGTCTGTTGATTTCCGTTTTCCTGGGAATCATCATCACCCGCAGCCTGACCAAGAAGTTGGGCGGCGAGCCGGACCAGGCAGCCAGCGTGGCCGACAGAATCGCCTCCGGCGACGTCACGGTACGCATGGAGATCAAGGAGGGGGACACGACCAGCCTGATGGCCTCCATGCGGCGTCTGGCGGACAAGCTGGAGTGGTACCGCTCCATCATAGACGCCGTTCCCTTCCCTATACATGTCATCGACATGAACATGAACTGGACCTTCCTCAACAAAGCCTTCGAGAAACTCATGGTCGAAAACGGTCGCGTCCGCGACCGTCAGGACGCCGTCGGCCGCCCCTGTTCCACCGCCAGCGCGAACATCTGCAAGACCGGCAATTGCGGAATCGAGCAGCTGCGGAAAGGCGTCAAGGAGAGCTTCTTCGACTGGTGCGGCATGAACTGCAAACAGGATACCGCCCACGTCCTCAACGTCAAGGGCGAACCCGTCGGTTACGTGGAGACCGTCACCGACCTGACCGCCACGCTGCGCGTCAAGAATTATACGGAAGAATCCGTGCGGTCCCTGGCCGTCAATCTCGAACGTCTCGGCGAGGGCAATTTTTCCGTGGACCTGTCGCTCAATGATGCCGATCGGTATACCGGGGAAGTCCGCGCCCAATTCGAGCGCATCAACGCCAGCCTCGCTCAGGTCTGCGTTTCCCTTGACGAGGCTTTCACCGAGGTGAACGGCGTCCTTGCCGAAATTGAAAACGGCGACCTCACCAAGACGGTCTCGGGAGATTTCAAGGGTCCCTTCCTCGATCTCAAGAATTCGGTGAACAAGACCGTCGCAAAGTTGTCCCGGACCATCGCCGAAGTGAACGCGACGGCCGATAGCCTCGGCTCCGCCTCACAGCAGGTCTCGGCGACCGCGCAGACCCTGTCCCAAGGCTCCAGCGAGCAGGCCAGCAGCATCGAGGAGACGTCGGCCAGCATCGAGGAAATGTCGTCGACCATCAAACAGAATTCGGAAAACGCCCTCGCCACGGAAAAAATTGCCGCCCAAGCGGCCCTGGACGGCGAGGAAGCTGTCAAATCCATGGTGGAGGCCATGAAGACCGTGGCCGACAAGATCGGCATCATCGACGACATCGCCCTGCAGACCAATATGCTGGCCCTGAACGCAGCGATCGAAGCGGCCCGGGCGGGCGAGCACGGTAACGGCTTCGCGGTGGTCGCCGACGAAGTGCGCAACCTGGCCACCCGTAGCCAGGCCGCGGCCAAGGAGATCGGCGAGCTTACCGGAGCCACGACCGCGATGGCCAACAAGCTCCTGGCCGAGCTGGTGCCGTCCATCGTCAAGACCTCCGTACTGGTGCGCGACATAACCGCCGCCTCCAAGGAACAGTCCGCCGGCGCCGATCAGATCAGCGTCGCCATCACCCAGCTGGACCAGGTGAGCCAGCAGACCGCCGCGGCTTCCGAGCAGCTTGCCTCCACCTCCGAGGAAATGAGCGGGCAGGCCGGCAGGCTCAATGAGCTCGTCGCCTTCTTCAAGGTGGAGAGGGCCGCCGGATCGGGAACAGGAACGGGATCGGGATCGAGAACAGACTCCGGTTTCCGGAGCCGCCAGGCGCATGCCACCGCTGCGCATGCCGCCGCGAAGCGAGCGAGGCCGCCGCTCGCCATCATGCCGGCGTCCGAGCATGCGATCTCGTTCGAGAGCGACGAGGAATATACGAATGCTTGAAGAAGAACTGAATCAGGCGTTATCTCCGCCCAGCCAGAAGTCTCATCTCGGTCGGAAAGGTTTTTCAAGCCTGGGCAAGAAGATCAGCTTGCTGACATTACTGATGGTGTTGGGTACTGGGTTGGTTTCCGGGTGTTTGCTGTTGGCATTCATTTTTCGCGCGGATGCGGAAAGTCTGCGTCTGCAGGAACAAACCCTGCGTGAAAGCTTCGACCGGATGGCCAAGGGGCAGGTGGAGTCAGCTGTCAGTCTGCTCGATCAGATTTACCAGCGCAGCCAAAGGGGGCAGCTTACCATCGACCAGGCCAAGCTCGAGGCCGCAGCTCTATTGAGCGGACTGAAATATGGCAAGGACGGCTATTTCTGGGCAGACACCCTGGAAGGCGTCAACATTGTCCTGTCGGGAAAATACGACATAAATGGTAAGAATCGTTTGAATCTCCAGGATGTCAACGGGAAGTATATCATCCAGGAATTCATCAAGATCTGCAAAGAATCCGGGAGCGGTTTTTCCGACTATTGGTTTCCCCGCCCCGGACAAAATACGCCATCGCCCAAACGAAGTTTCGTTGCTTTGTTCGCTCCATTCGACTGGTCAATCGGAACCGGAAATTATATCGACGACATAGATGCCGCTCTTCTGGTCAAAAAGGTTCAAGCGGATCAGCAGATGCGGGATCTTTTGCTGATTCTCGGCGTTTTTGAAATCGTCCTCATCATCATTGCCGGGGGGGCCTCGTGGTGGCTGGGCCGGTCCATAACCCGGCCTGTCGCCGAAGCGGCGAAACTGGCCACCGCATTATCCCAGGGGGAATTACGTCATTTTGCCATTACCCCGCGCCGGGATGAGGTCGGCCAGTTCCAGGATGCCGTCGCGCACATGCGCGGCACCATCGAATCGCTGATCGATGAAATGAACCGCATGTCCGCAGCGAATGACAAGGGCGATATAGACGCCAAAGTGGACAGTTCCAAGTTCCAGGGCAGTTACCAGACGATGGCCGAAGGCGTCAACGCCATGGTCTCCACGCATGTCGATTCCATGAAGAAGGCCATGTCCTGCGTAAAGGAATTCGGGGAAGGCAACCTGGAAGCACCGCTCGAACAATATCCCGGAAAGAAAGCCTTCATCAACGACAACATGGAACAGTTGCGCCGCAACATCAAAGCGGTGCTTGCCGATACTGACATTCTGATCAAGGCGGCGGAGGCCGGAGATCTCAGCGCCCGTGCCGATGCGGACAAGCACAAGGGCTCCTTTCGCACGCTGGTCAGCGGCGTCAACCAAATACTCGACGGCATCGTGTTGCCGGTCAACGAAGCGGTGGCGGTGCTCTCCGAAATGGAAAAGGGCGACCTGACCCGGAGCGTCAAGGGCAGCTACAAGGGTCAGCTCGAGGATTTCAAGAATACTGTCAACAACACCGTCGCCAAGCTGTCCCGTACCATCGCCGAAGTGAGCGCGACGGCCGATAACCTCGGCTCCGCCTCGCAGCAGGTCTCGGCGACCGCGCAGACCCTGTCCCAAGGTTCCAGCGAGCAGGCCGGCAGCATCGAGGAGACGTCGGCCAGTATCGAGGAGATGTCGTCGACCATCAAGCAGAATTCGGAAAACGCCCTCGCCACGGAAAAAATCGCCGCCCAAGCGGCCCTGGACGGCGAGGAAGCTGTCAAGTCCATGGTGGAGGCCATGAAGACCGTGGCTGACAAGATCGGCATCATCGACGACATCGCCCTGCAGACCAACATGCTGGCCCTGAACGCCGCGATCGAGGCGGCCCGGGCCGGCGAACACGGCAACGGCTTCGCGGTGGTCGCCGACGAGGTGCGCAACCTGGCCACCCGCAGCCAGGCCGCGGCCAAGGAGATCGGAGCGCTCACCGGCGCCACGACCGCAATGGCCAACAAGCTCCTGGCCGAGCTGGTGCCGTCCATCGTCAAGACCTCCGTACTGGTGCGCGACATAACCGCCGCCTCCAAGGAACAGGCAGCCGGCGCCGATCAGATCAGCGTCGCCATCACCCAGCTGGACCAGGTGAGCCAGCAGACCGCCGCGGCTTCCGAGCAGCTTGCCTCCACCTCCGAAGAAATGAGCGGGCAGGCCGGCAGGCTCAATGAGCTGGTGAGCTTCTTCAAGGTGGAAGGCGCTGCCCGAACGGGATCGGGATCGGGCTCCGCTCACCGGAGCCGGCAGGGGCGGACCGATGTGACGTATGCCACCGCTGCGCATGCCACCGCGAAGCATGCGAGGCCGCCGCTCGCCATCATGCCGGCGTCAGGGCATGCGATCTCGTTCGAGAGCGACGAGGAGTTCGTGGAAGTGTAGTCCCATGCGCCGCGGACAGGATCAGCAGAGGCGGAAGGAGATCAAATGGAAAATACCCGTCGGAAATCTCTGAGCGGTGCCCGTTTCCTGAGCTTCGAACTGGAAAGCGAGGTCTACTGCATCGACATTCTCAAGGCAAAGGAACTGATGGGTTGGACTGAAGTGACCCCGTTACCCCGGACGCCGCCGCATATCCGCGGAATCATCAACCTGCGGGGGCAGGTCATCCCGATCGTAGACTTGCGGGTCAAATTCGGCTTGGACATCCGTGAGAACACCAAGCGGACCAGCATCATCGTGATCGACTCGGAATTCGAAGGTTCGTCCCTTCTTCTCGGAGTGGTGGTGGACGCGGTCCGGGAAGTAGTCAACATCCCCGAGGAGAAGATCCTTAAAATCCCGTACATCAACGCCCGGATCAAGGCGGAGTACATCCGGGGCATCGCCGACAGCGCGGACGGTATGTTGATCATCCTGGATGTGGAGCACGCGCTGAATGACGACGATTTCGCGGTTTTGAGGAATATCGAAAAAGACGCTGAAATCGCGAAGCCGATCTGAGACCGGAAAAGGAGATATAGAGTGAAAATATTGGCGAAGCTTCTGACCGGTTTTCTCTCGGTCGCATTGCTCTGCGCGTTTGTCGGAATCGTCGCGATGGTTCAGTTGGGCAGTCTCGTCGGGAACATCAAGTCCATCAAGGACGAGGTGATTCCGACGCTCGCTTATCTTCAGACCTATGATGTTGAAATGACGAATCTCAAGGGAGCGGTCCGATCCCTCGCCAACCCCAACGGATACGGGAACGAGAAGTACCAGAAAAGGCAACTGGCGCATATTGAGAAAGCGCGCGCCGGATACAAGGCGGCCCGAGAGGCTTTCGAGAAGATTCCGATGATTCCCGAGGAGTCGAAGCTCTATGACGAAGTGAAAGCACTTTTCGCTCCGGCGGTCGCCTATAACGACGAAATCATCGGGCTCGTAGCGAAGGCGCAAACGGTTAACGCGGAGCAATCCGCGGTCTTGTACGCGCAAGCCTTCGAGCTGATAGAAAGCGACCGGCGGCTCGCTATGGACAATCTCATAAACGCCATCCGGAAAGTGCAGGAATTCGACAAGCAGTACTACGGCGTGGAGATTCCTGAGACAACGGTCGCCGCGGCCGAGTTGTCCTCGGTTCTGCTGATCGTCGTTACCGTCCTGGCGTTCGTCATCGCGGTCGTGCTCGGTTTTATACTCGGCAAAGCGATCTCCAATCCGCTGAGGCGGGCCGTCTCGGTTCTGGAAAAGATAGCGGCGGGAGACATCTCCGAACGCCTTTCCGTGAAGACGAAGGACGAGTTCGCGCAAGTGGCGATTTCACTGAATCTGGTAGCCGATACGGTAGCCGACCTCATATCCGAGGTCGGACTTTTGACCGATGCCGCCGTGGATGGGCGGCTTGCCCAACGCGGGGACGCTACTAAGTTCAAGGGCGGTTATCACGACATCGTGCGGGGCGTCAACCGGACACTGGACGCGGTCACCGGGCCGCTCAACATGGCGGCAGAGTACGTGGACCGCATCTCCAAAGGAGATATTCCGCGGAAGATCACCGACAACTACAACGGTGACTTCAACACGATCAAAGACAACCTGAATACCTGCGTTGAAGCGGTCGGCAATCTTGTCGCCGACGCCGACATGCTGGCGCAAGCCGCCGCGGAAGGGCGGCTCGATACCCGTGCCGACGCCGGAAAACATCAAGGCGATTTCCGGAAGATTGTCGACGGCGTGAATGCCACGCTTGACGGCATCGTGCTCCCGGTCAACGAGACGGTGGGAGTGCTCATGGAGATGGAGAAGGGCGACCTGACCCGGAGCGTCAATGGCGACTACAAAGGCCAGCTTGAGGATTTCAAGAATACGGTCAACAACACCGTCGCCAAGCTGTCCCGGACCATCGCCGAGGTAACGGCCTCGGCGGTGAGCCTCGGCTCGGCCTCCCAGGAAGTCTCGGCCACGGCGCAGACCCTGTCCCAGGGCTCCGGCGAACAGGCCAGCAGCATCGAGGAGACGTCGGCCAGCATCGAGGAGATGTCGTCGACCATCAAGCAGAATTCGGAGAACGCGCTCGCCACTGAGAAAATAGCGGCCAAGGCGGCCCTGGACGGCGAGGAAGCGGTCAAATCCATGGTGGAAGCCATGAAGATGGTCGCGGACAAGATCGGCATCATCGACGATATCGCCCTGCAGACCAACATGCTGGCCCTGAACGCAGCGATCGAGGCGGCCCGGGCGGGCGAGCACGGTAACGGTTTCGCGGTGGTCGCGGACGAGGTGCGGAACTTGGCCACCCGCAGCCAGGCCGCGGCCAAGGAGATCGGCGAGCTTACCGGCGCCACGACCGCAATGGCCAACAAGCTCCTGGCCGAGCTGGTGCCGTCCATCGTCAAGACCTCCGAACTGGTGCGCGACATAACCGCCGCCTCCAGGGAGCAGGCTACCGGCGCCGGCCAGATCAGCGTCGCGATCACGCAGCTGGACCAGGTGAGCCAGCAGACCGCCGCGGCTTCCGAGCAGCTTGCCTCCACCGCCGAGGAGATGAGCGGGCAGGCCGGCATGCTGAACGAGCTGGTCGCCTTCTTCAAGGTGGAGGGGGACGCCGGAACGGGAACTGGATCCGCTCACCGTAGCCGCCAGGCACATCCCGCCGTGGCGCATCCTGCCGTGGCGCATAAGCATCCGAGACCCCCATTGGCCATGATCCCGGCGCCTGAGCACAAGATATCGTTCGAGAGCGACAAGGAGTTTGTGGAAGCATGAAATCGGATAAAACCGCAACCAAGGCCATAAGCCTTCAGACTAAATTCATTATCGCGACCGTGGCGGTCATGGTGTTCATCATGGGCGGGTTCGAGGTATTCCAGTCGATCAATACCTGGAAGACGGAAATGGAACGTTTCGACAACATTATGGCGAAGACCACGGCGCGGCTGAGCATCGGCTTGGGAAACGCATTGTGGAATATGTCTACCGATCAAGTGGTCGAGGACTTGGACAATGAAATGAGCGACCTGGCGATCCAGGCGATCCGGGTCTTCCCGGAAACCGGGGAGGAACCGATCGCCGGCCGCAGCCGCGGCTCCGACGGCAATTTGATGGATTGGCCGGCAACCGCGGCACCGGATGCCGATCTCATCCCATTCGCCGGAGAGATTCTGTATGACGGGAAGACGATGGGTCGCTTCACTATCTACATCACTACTGCTCAGGTCGAGCGGGCCATTCTGGGCCGGTTGTGGTTCGACATAGCCAAGACCATAATAACCGCCGCCCTGCTCGCGTTTGTAATCAGCATGGTGCTTCGGTCCCTGATCATTCTACCGCTGCGCGAGGGGGTGGGCTTGATCCGCGCCATCGCCGGCGGCGACCTGGGCGCTACGATCAGGATCCGGCGCCGCGACGAGATCGGCGATTTCCAGACGGCAATGGACCAATTGCTGCGCAATCTCAAGGCCGTGCTGGCCGATACGGACCTGCTGATCAAGGCCGCCGCGGCGGGCGATCTGGACGCGCGCGCCGACGCCGCAAAACACGAGGGTGAATTCCGTAATCTGGTGCAGGGCATCAACGATACGGTGAAGAACATCGCCGAGCCGATGAAGGTCACCTCCGATTGCGTCGACCAAATCGCCCGCGGGGTCATTCCCGCACCCAACACCACGGCTTACCAGGGCGAGTACCTGGTGATCCGCGACAACCTCAACAGTCTCATCAAGACCGCGAACGGTCTCCTGGAGCAGACCGGAATCCTGATCCAGGGCGCCGCCGACGGCGAGCTCGACAAGCGGGCCGACGCTTCCCGATTTCAGGGCGGCTGGAACGATCTGATCTCCGGCGTCAACCGGATATTGGACGGTATCTTGCTGCCGGTCAACGAAACGGTGTCGGTGCTCACGGAAATGGAGAAGGGCGACCTTACCAAGAGCGTCAAGGGGAATTACAAGGGACAGCTTGAGGAATTCAAGAACACGGTCAACAACACCGTCGCAAAGCTTTCCCGGACCATCGCCGAGGTGACGGCCTCCGCGGCGAGCCTCGGCTCGGCCTCCCAGGAGGTCTCGGCCACGGCGCAGACCCTGTCCCAGGGTTCCAGCGAGCAGGCCAGCAACATCGAAGAGACGTCGGCCAGCATCGAACAGATGTCGTCGACCATCAAGCAGAATTCGGAAAATGCGCTCGCCACAGAAAAAATAGCCGCCTTGGCGGCTCGGGATGGCGAGGCGGCGATCCGGGCCATGGTGGAAGCCATGAAGACCGTCGCGGATAAGATCGGCATCATCGACGACATCGCCCTGCAGACCAACATGCTGGCTCTGAACGCCGCGATCGAGGCGGCCCGGGCCGGCGAGTACGGCAACGGTTTCGCGGTGGTCGCCGATGAGGTGCGCAACCTGGCTACCCGCAGCCAGGCCGCGGCCAAGGAAATCGGCGAGCTCACCGGTACCACGACCGCCATTGCCGACAAACTCCTGGCCGAGCTGGTGCCTTCCATCGTCAAGACCTCCGAGCTGGTGCGCGACATAACCGCCGCCTCCAAGGAGCAGGCAACCGGAGCCGACCAGATCAGTATCGCCATCACGCAGCTGGACCAGGTGAGCCAGCAGACCGCCGCGGCTTCCGAACAGCTGGCCGCCACCTCCGAGGAGATGAGCGATCATGCCGGCAAGCTGAATGAGCTCGTCGCTTTCTTCAAGGTGGAGGAGGACTCCGGACCGGCAACGGGCTCCGGTTTCCGGAGCCACCAGGCGCATCCCGCCTCGGCGCAAAAACGACCGAAACTCCCCTTAGCCATGATCCCGGCGCCCGAGCATGCGATATCGTTCGAGAGCGACGAGGAATTCACGGAGGTGTGATCCATTAAAAGCAGGAGCGCCAACGTGGCATCAAATATTCTTAAAAGTAGTTCCCTCCAGAAGGTGAATAGCCACATCTACAATAGGCTCGGGATACATATCCCCACCGAGAGGCTATATCTCCTTGAGTCAAAAATCTCAAGGATCCTCGGCAAGGGGGGGTATGCATCCATTGAAGATTTGGTGGCCGCGCTGGAGGACGGCCATCCGGCCTCGATTGAAGCTCTTGCTACGCACGTGACCACCAACCATACCTTCTTTTTCCGGGAGGAAAGCCATTTTTCGACTCTGGCGGATCGTATCACGGAGGCCAGGACGGCCAAGCCGGTTATCTGGAGCGCGGCCTGTTCGACGGGGGAGGAGCCGTACTCGATCATCATGACTCTGTTGGCCCGTGGGTTGAAGGATTTCCTGGTCATCGCATCGGACGTCAATCCCATAGTGCTCGAGCACATGAATCGGGGCGTGTTTTCCGAAGCCCGGATGACCGGAGTTCCGACAAAATTCCGGGAAATGTTTTTCAACCCCGTGGATGACGACCTTTACCAAATACTTCCGATAATTCGCAAGCATCTGCGGATCAAGAAGATAAACCTCATGGAACAAGTCCGGTTCGAGTCCCCGGTGGATCACGTATTTTGCCGCAACCTGCTGATCTACTTCGATCGGAGGAATACCGGCATCATCGTCGGGAACCTCGTACGAAACATGAAATCCGGCGGACATCTTTTCATCGGAAAATCCGAGGTGCTGCTTTCGCCGCCCACCGGACTGCGGAAGCTCGATGGATCGGTCTACATCAAATCGAGGGATACCGAATGATCCGGAACGACGCGATCCGCGTTTTGATCGTCGATGATTCCGCGGTGGTACGGAACGTCCTGCGGACCGCGCTGAACGATCATCCGCGGATTCAAGTGGTGGCTGAGGCCGCCGACCCCTATGCCGCCCGCGAAGTCCTGGAATCCCGTCCCGTGGACGTGGTGACGCTGGATATCGAGATGCCCCGTATGGACGGCCTCACCTTCCTTAAATACTTGATGAAGTACCGACCGCTTCCGGTCATCATGGTCAGTTCGCTGACCGACCGATCGAGCCATGCTTCGCTGCAGGCTTTGTCTTTGGGGGCCGTAGACGTAACGCTTAAGCCCGACGCCGGAGAGGGACTGGAAGGGATGGCGGAGAGCCTTATCGAAAAGATACTCTCTTGCGCGGATATAGATCCGGAGCGGCTCAAGGCGCTGAACGTCGCCGACGAACGGACCGCGAAGCGGACGGAACCCAAGAAATTCATCCCGACAGCTTTATCCCGGAAGATAATCGCCATCGGAGCCTCGACCGGCGGTCCCCAGTCGCTGGAAATCCTGTTGAAAGGCTTCCCCGCCCATTTCCCGCCGACGCTGGTGGCCATCCACCTGCCGGAACGCTTTACAAAATCCTATGCCGATCGGTTGGATACCGTCGTTCCGATGAGGGCCAAGGAGGCCGAAGACGGAGAACTCCTTGTCGACGGTACGATTTACGTCGCTCCCGGCAATCATCACATGACGATTCGCGCCATCGGAGCGGATCGCCGTATCCGCCTTTCATCCGGCCCGAAGGTGTTCCATCAGCGGCCCAGCGTCGATGTCCTCTTTGAGTCGGTGGCGGAACAGGACGGATTGAACAGTCTGGGCATCCTGCTGACCGGCATGGGAAAGGATGGCGCCAAAGGTTTGCTTGCCATCAAGAACTCAGGCGGTTTCACCGTAGCCCAGGACGAGGCTTCGTGCGTGGTGTTCGGCATGCCGAAAGAGGCTATCGCCTTGGGGGCCGCCGAGGAGGTTCTCGCCTTGGACCGAATCGCCGACCGCTTGCGGAGGAAGCTGTTGTGAACGGCTCAAAAGTGAATATCCGGGAGGTGAATAATCGTCAAGGAAAACGGCGCGCGCAAGAGCAGCATGGGCAAATGCGTTTTATGGTTTTACATGTTGATATTGGCCGTCCATGAAGACGGCCGGAGGAGAAATACCATGAAAAAGTTCTTCGTATTCGTTTCGGTATTGTTCATCGCGGCGTTCACCTTCGCCCAGGCTGAAGAAATCTGGAAGGTCACGTCGCTCGATTGGCAGCCCTTCTCCGGAAAGTCACTTCCGGAGGGCGGCGCGGGGATAGCCGTGCTTCGCGCGGCGTTGAACGCGGAAGGCATCGGTCTGGAAGTCGAATTTTACCCATGGACAAGAGCGATCGAAGTGGGGAAAACCTCCGCGTATGCCGGATACTACCCCACCTGGCCGGAGGACATCGTAGAGGGATTTTCAAAGTCACCGGTGTTCTTCAAATCGCCGGTCGGATTCGTGGAACCCAAGGATAAGCCGCTTTCATGGACAAAGCTTGAGGATTTAAAGGGTAAAAAGATAGGTGTCGTCCAGGATTACGGCAATACGCCGGAATTCATGGCGCTTGTGAGAAGCGGCGTCATAAAAACGGAAGTCGTTCAGGACGATTTGACGAATGTCAGGAAAACGGCGGCGGGAAGAATCGACGCGGCGTTCATCGACCTCAACAACCTGGAGTATTTTCTTACGTACGACGCCAAGGACTTGAGGCTGAAATTGCAGGCGAACGCGAAGACGATCGACACGAAGGATCTCCACTTGGCCGTCAATAATTCGTTCGGGAATAAAAAGGCGGCGGAAATCATCACCAGGGGACTCGCGAAAATCGATGCGGACAAGATCATCCGGGAATACATGGGAAAATACATGAAGTGAGGTTTTAACGCTTTCTTAATAGTATAGCTGGTACTTTTTCCAATCTATCTGGATTCCATAGGGGGAATATCATGAAGCATTTTCAAGCGGTTTTTTTCGGATTCTTGGTTACATTTGTTGTCGTTTCCGCATATTCCGAAACGATCACATTAAATACCATTTCGCAGACCGGGTACGTGTCAAAGTACAACGCGGGCGATACGGAAAGGCCCGGAATTTGCATTGAAATAATCAGGGAAATGGGGAAAATCGATCCGGAATTGAAAATAACGGGCCTGGAGAAACAAGCGGCCACAGCAAGAATTGAAAGCATGCTCGATGAAAAGGCGATCGACATTTTTTTCGGTTTGGCTAAATCATCGGCAAGGGAAACGAAATATCTTTTCGTTGAACCGGAATTGTATTCTTCATCCCAATGCCTTTTCATCAGATCCGACGACAATATAGATATTAAAACCTTCGACGACGTCAAGAAACTGGGAAAGGACGGCAGCGTTTTGGTTATCGCGGGATCGATTCAGGAAACGTATCTGAAATCAGTCGGCGGTCTTGTCATCGATGCGGGAAGTACGGATACGATTCTTAATCTGAATAAATTGATAAGCGGCAGAGGAAGGTTCTATTACGGATCCGACTTCAACACGATGGAAGGAATCAGCGGCCAAGGGTTGGGAAGCAAGGTGAAAGCGCTTCCCGTACGGTTCCAGCCGATCGGGATTTACGCGGCATTTCCCAAAAACGCGGATGCGAAGATCGTCAAGCGCGTCCAGGTGAATCTGAAGAAACTTAATGACTTGGGAATCCTGAAAGCGTTATATAAAAAATACAGCGAATAGAGCTCAAGCGGCTTCAAGAGGATGTTCTTGGAGCCGTCGCGGCGAAAATACTCATTCTTTTGAATGATTCGAACATATTCCCCCCAGCCCGTGTCTCGTGCATCGTCCGGTCAGGGGCTCATTTCCATACTAAAGGATAGCCCGCTCATCTGAATGGATGAGGTGTTTGACATTTATCAAGTTCTTTCCCGTCAATATAATGTGCATCATGGAACCCATCGTCTTACTCCGAAAGCCGTATCGATTCTCCGATCTTGTCGATATATCGATATTCTCTGGCGTTATGGAAACTTTCTTCGGGGCCACCGGCATTTCCAATGGCGTAGCGGAGGCTGACGGCGAATTGTTGCTCAGCTTCGGATGGACAGATGCTTATGACGGAAAAATTGCTTTCGGGAACCGTCGCGATGGACTCACCGACCGTACCGACGGCTTGGTCGGCACGGTACTGGACATCACCGAACGTCAGCGCTTGGAAGAGGCGCTGGCCGAGAGCCGGACGCGTTATAGGCAGATATTCGATAACATGCAGGAGGGGTTGTTCCTGCTCGAAGTGAGCGCGGCCCGACGCTTCCGCGTAATCGAGTCCAACCCGGCTTTTGAACGGATTATCGGCATTCCGCGGGATGCCATGATCGGACAGTTGATCGACGACATACTTCTACCCGAGACCGCCCAAAAGGTTTCCGCCAAGTACAACCGCTGCATCGATTCAGGCGAAGTCTATCACGAGGAGCAAGAGCTTCAATTGCCGGTCGGCTTGCATACCTATCACACCACTCTGGTGCCTGTTCGCGGAGAAGGGGGACGCATTGTGCGCCTCGTTGGTATTAGCCGCGATATCACCGATCGCAAGCGCGCCGAAATCGATACGCGAGCTCAATACGATCAGATCGTTTGCCTTAATAAACGCCTCATGGAAGATACGCGAATCCTGGAAGAGCAGGCGCAAGAGCTGGAGGCCTCGCAAGAGCAGATCAAACGAACCGAGGTTTGGTACCGCGAGGTCCTTCATTCCGCGCCCGACGGCATGCTGGTCATTGATGAGCTCAGCAATATCGTGATGGCCAACGCGCAACTCTGCAGGATGTTCGGCTATGACGAGTGGGAGATCGTCGGCCAGTCGATCGGGCTTCTACTCCCGATCGATGGCTTGTCAGGGGCCGGGGAAAAGCGCAACGGCGACCTGCGCGTTTTCCGCAAGGATAGGAGCGGTTTCTCCGCCGATATATCGCTGTCGCGGCTTTCTGATTCCGATATTGGCGTCGGGATGATGTGCATCGCGATCCGCGATACCACCGACCGCAAGCGTATGGAGCAGCACCTAAAGGAGGCGTTGGAATTCTCGGAAAGCATTATCAACGCCATGCCTGATCTCCTTTTGGAAATGAACCAGCAAGGCAGATGCCTAAATGTTTGGACGGGGTATTCCGGCGTGATTGAAATGGAGAAAGAGGCGCTTCTGGGCCGGACCGTCCATGAGGTGCTTTCCCCGGATAATGCGTCTATCATGATGGCGGCGATCCGGGAGGCCCAAGAAAAAGGCGTCTCACATGAAAATGTCATCCGCATCGAATGCCCGGACGGTTCGGTACGTTGGTTCGATCGTTCCGTGACGAGGAAATACATTGATGACCCAGGCGATACCCGCTTCATCGTTCTGTCGCGCGACATCACCGAGCAAAAGCGGGCCGAAGACAAGCTGCGCGAGCGGGAGGCCTTCCTGGATTTGCTCATCAATACGATCCCGATCCCTGTATTCTATAACGACAGGGAAGGAAGATATCTTGGTTGTAACAAGGCTTACGAGGAATTCTTCGGATCGACACGGGAGAGGCTGATCGGAAAGACCGTTTTCGATATCCACCCGAAAGAACTGGCGGAATTCTACTTCGCCCATGACACGAAGCTTTGCGAACTGGGTGGAAGGGATCAGTACGAGTCCAAGGTGGTGGATGTCCAGGGCTTCCCGCGCGATACCATCTGCTACCATGCAGTTTTTTTGGGAAGGAATGGCGAGCCCGGGGGGGTGATTGGCGCGATTCTGGATATCACCGACCGCAAGCGCATGGAGGAAGATATCTCTACGCGCGAACATGATATGCGGACCCTCCTTGAGAACAGTCCGGACAGGATCGTCCGCTTCGATCGCGATTGCCGGTGCCTGTATGCCAATCCGGCTTTTGCTTCCGCGGGCGGGGCCGTCTCATTGATCGGTAAAAAACCATCCGAATTCCCGGCAGATGCCAATTCGGCAGTTTTGGAGGAAAAACTATGCAACGTGATCGCCAGCGGGTTTCCTTCCCAATTCGAGCTGAATTGGCTTGAACCCGGCAGCAAGGAGAGGTGCACCTTGGTCAGTTTGACACCGGAACTGGATGACAAGGGCGAGGTATCCAGCGTGTTGTCGGTAGGACGGGACATCACCGAGCTCAATGACTATCGCAAGAGAATCGCCCAGTTGGCATTCTATGATGGGCTGACATCGCTTCCGAACCGGACTCTGTTCAATGACCGAATAAAGCAGGTATTGGCCGACTCGGCATGGCACAAGCAATTGACCGGTCTCATGTTGATTGATATGGACGAATTCAAGGCGGTCAACGATACCCTGGGACACAATGCCGGCGATATCCTCCTGTCCGAGACGGCGAAACGGCTGTCAGCCTGCATACGGGCGTATGACACGGTGGCCAGGCTCGGCGGAGACGAATTCGCCGTGATACTCCCTGATATCCGGCAGGGCGATGACCTGGGAATGATCGCCCGCAAGCTCCTGCGTTCATTTGATACGCCGTTCCTGCTGGAGGGCAGGGAGGTCTTCGTCACATGCAGCATCGGCATCGCCATGTTCCCGACGGATGGGGATTCCGCCGAGGATTTACTCAAGTACGCGGATTCGGCTATGTATCTCGCCAAGCGTTCGGGCCGCAACAATTTCCGTTTCTATTCCCGCAGCCTGACCGACAGCGCGGAGGAACGCCTCCTGCTGGAGAACGATCTGCGGAAAGGAATGGCGCGCGGCGAGCTTGAACTGTATTATCAACCCAAGGTGGATTTGGAGAGCGGAAGGCTGATCGGATCCGAAGCGCTGCTGCGGTGGCGCCATCCGGAACGAGGGATGATAGCGCCGGATAGATTCATCGGCATCGCCGAGGACAGCGGGCTCATCATCCCGATAGGCGAATGGGTGTTGCGAGAGGCTTTCCGGACCGCGCGGGCATGGAATGCTGAAGGTATGCCCCCCCATCGCGTGGCCGTCAACCTCTCCGCACGGCAATTCCTGTCGAACGACATCGTCAAGACAGTGCTCTCGGCGATGGATGAATGCGGTTGCAGGGCGGAGTACATTGAACTCGAAATCACCGAAAGCATGCTCATCGACAAGGAAGGAGAAGTGCTCAGTGCGCTCGAAGCGCTTCATTCTCTTGGGCTCTCCATCGCCATCGACGACTTCGGGACGGGATACTCGTCGTTGAGCTACCTGGCGCGCTTTCCGATCAGCACGCTAAAGATAGACCGCTCTTTCATCAGCAAAATCAATAGCGGAGATTTCCAGGCCGAGCTGGTGAAGGCCATTATTTCGATCGCCAGGATCCTTCACCAGGACGTCGTGGCGGAAGGCGTGGAGTCAAGGGATCAAGCCGATTTCCTGCGGTCTCACGGCTGTCACTTCGGACAAGGATACTTGTACAGTAAACCGATCCCGAAGGATGCGTTCGAGTCGCTGCCCCGTTCTTTCGAATAATTCCGGCGGGCGATTATGATCCTGCCGTCCGGATGTCCGGAGCATGAGGCGGGTTTTCATCAATGGTCAGCTGGGGAGATGAAGGAGCTCATTTACATGGATCCGAAAACGATTTTCCTTATGCTTTGGCTTGGGAATCTGATTTTGGCTGTTCTCTTCTTGAGTTTTCCAAAAGTAAAAAATAGGAGGACGGAATCGCTCTGGATAGCGGCAAAATTTTCCGAGGCTATCGCGTATGGCGGATTGATCCTGATCGCCATCGGCAAGAGCGGTATCTTTTTGATGCTGGTATCGAATATTCTATTGTACCTGGGGTTCGCCCTCGAGGCCGGCGCGGTATGGGAATACCGAGGATATAAAAATTGGCCAAGGTATATATTGCCATTTTTGATTTCGGCTATCTTCATCCGTACGTTTACCGGCATCTTCGGCCTGCGGGCAAATCTCAACATAACGATAAGCTCCTATGTCATCGGCATCTTTTTTCTGCTGGCGACGTTGCCCTTGATCCCGGACAAGGAAGAGAAAGCGGTACTGAACCGCGTCATAATCGCGGTGAACGGCATACCGGCCTTATTGAATTTAGTGAGGGGCACCTTTTCCTTCTTCATATCGGGGAATACCCTGGGAAGCGGAAATATCATCAACTTACTGACCTATCTTGCGATGTTCGTATTCATGATCTCCAACGGATTCGGATTCCTGCTGCTGGTACGCGAAAAAGCGGAGCGCGAACTCAAACATCTGGCTACGATAGATTACCTGACGGGCCTATTGAATCGCCGGGCTTTCCTGGAACAGGCGGACAAGTGCTTGCTCATGGCGAGGCGCAGGGGTTCAAGTACCGCGCTGCTCGTGTTCGATCTCGATTATTTCAAACGGATCAACGACAACTACGGGCATGCCATCGGCGATCAGGTCCTGCAGGCGTTCGCACGGATTTGCCGCGACCGTCTCAGAAATACGGACATCTCCGGTCGGACCGGGGGGGAAGAGTTCGCGGTTTTCTTGAACGATTGCGCGCTGGAGGACGCTATCCGGATAGCGGAGGACCTGCGTGGATCGGTTGCCGACCACTCCGTTACTGTGGATACCGTCGCGATCCGATTCACCGTCAGTATCGGCCTCAGGTTATTCGGAGCAGTTGATACCTTGGACGACGCGCTGATAAGCGCGGATAAGGCGCTCTATGAAGCGAAGAGGTCCGGACGCAATACCGTGGTCGTCGCTTGATGAACTGATAGGGGAATTTTGATCTGGATCGGAATATCCGGGACCGGGTCAGGCGGGAAGAAGCGACTCTGTCCATGGCCTCAGAATATATCTGGCTCTTCAGGGATTCGTCAGGCTTTTCGCAATTCAGTTCCTATTCGAGCGCAATATTATTCTCAGCGATCAAATGGCTGAATTCCATCCTTCCGTTTACATTCAGGCGTCGGTACATCGTCGCCAAGTGCGTTTTTACTGTAGCCTCGGTCAATCCCAAATTATGGGCGATCGCTTTTGAAGGATCGCCCGCGATCACGAAGCGCGCGATCTCTATCTGCCGCGCGGAGAATCCGAGTCCGCTCAAGGTTTGTGCGCTTTCCACCGCTTCGTAGTTGATGACCATTTCCGAAAGCTCGTGCGCGATGTTCGAAGTGAGTTCTACGAGCCGCTTGATTTCGGCAGCCTTGCTCCGGTCGGTGATATCGCGTACCAGGGAAAGGTTATACGCTTCGCCCTGGTATTGAAAATATGTCGCCGATATCTCGACGGGAAATATTCTCCCGTTCTTCGCTCGATGCTTGCTGGTTAATGTAGCTGAACCTTTCCTGGTGATTTCATCCCAAAGCGTGACGGATTGCTCCTCCGGCCAATTGGGATCGAAGTCCTTGGTGGTCATCCGCAGGAGGGTTTCTCGGTTATACCCCAGGCTCATGCACGCCTCGTCGTTCACGTAAACCAAGCGGTTGTATTTATTGTATAGGAAGACACTCTCCTTCACGTGGTCCATCGCGAAGTCGAGGAGTTGGAGCCGCTCCTGGGTTTTCTTGCGCTCGGTGATGTCGCGCAGAAAAGCGGTGAAACATCCTTCGCCCAAGTTGCAGTATTGCATGCTGACTTCAACAAAGAAATCTTCACCGTTTTTCCGTTTATGAATCGATTCGAAACGGGCCTCGCCTTTCCGGACGACCGAATCCCGCGACATCGCGGCGTCGGCCGCGCCTTCGGGCGAATCAAGGTCCGAAAGGCGCAAGGACAGCAGCTCGTCAGCTTCGTAACCGCTCATCCGACAATAGGTATCGTTCACCTCCACTATCTGGCCGGTCTCGTCCGCCAGGAGGTATCCATCCATCGCCGTCTGCAGTATGGTCCGATGCCGTTCTTCTCTTTTCCGAAGCTCCGCCTCCGCTTCCTTGCGAGCCCTCTGTTCCTTGACCTCCGCGATCGCACGGTAAACGGAAAAGGACAGTTTTTCCAGCTTATCCTTCAATACATAATCGGTCGCTCCGTTTTTCAGGAGATCGACAGCCCTCTCGTCGCCTATGGCGCCCGAAACGACGATGAACGGAACGCCGGGCGATATGTTCTTTACGAGTTCTAGGGCCGCGGTTGCGTTGAAGGCGGGAAGAAAGTTGTCGGCCAACACGAGATCAATATTTCCGTCGCCCAGGAAAGAAACGAATTCTTTTTCGTCGCGTGCCCAATCGATATGGATGGATTTTTCCTCGCCGACAAGCCTTTCCCGAATGAGCTCGGCATCCCTGGCGTCATCCTCCAAGTGCAGGATACGCAACCGCTCAGCGATTTTACCGCCATTTTCCATTCTTGAGTGCCCGCCTCTTCTGATAGACTGATGTTAGTATCTACTACTGCGCATGGTCTAGCAATCTGAAAATGTGTGTTTACCTTCATTATATTTCTATCTGAAATTGTCAACATTGCCTTCATGACCCCGTTAAAAGCCGATTTCTAAGAGCGTTTCTCTGGACGGGAAAATTGATACAGCTTACTATTCAGGAGTGGGGACAGACAGATGTCACGATTCCGATCCTTCTTTCAGTTCAGGGAATGTCAGGATAAAGGGACCATATGCAGAAGAATAGAAACCTATTCAGGATCATCTCCTTGCTTCTGGCGTCGGCGACGCCGATCGTCGCTACGAATGCGTCGGAATCCTTGGGTTATCGTGAATCGTCTTTATCGGCCGGACAGGTCGCAGCCGGGATATTGCCTGCGATTGACCTTCGGCTTCCGCTAAATCCAATGCTTGTCAAGCCCGAGGAGCGGATCGGACGATACGGCGGAACGTGGCGGATGGCCATGGTCAAGGTCGAAAATAACCTGTTTCAACGGGTGATCGGGTACGAAGGCCTGGTACGCTGGGACAAAGCGTGGACCAAGGTGATCCCGAACGTCGCCCAATCCTTTACGATAAGCCCCGATTCGAAGACATTCACGTTCCAATTGCGCAGAGGGATGAAATGGTCCGACGGATATCCTTTCACCGCCGATGATGTCGTCTTTTGGTACGAGGCCATGTACCGCAACGAGGAGCTTCAATCCCTGCTGGAAACCCGATTCAAATTCGGCAAAGACAAGCTCGTCGTGAAAAAAACCGACGATTATTCGGTCATTTTCCAGTTCGCCGAACCGCAGGGCTTGTTCCTGCAGAATCTGGCGAGCGTCAAGGGAGCTTTCGCGACCAACTGCCCCCGTCACTATCTAGCCAAGTTCCATCGGGACTATAACCCGGATATCGACCGGCTCATCGCCCAGGAAGGCGTCAAGAACTGGGTGGAGCTATTCAAGAAAAAGTCCTGGCGGACCGTTGACGTGATGCCGTTCAGCATGGTTCCCGAATTCCCGACGCTGTTCGCCTGGGTGCTCGAACCGGGATCCTTCGATACCGACGGCAATCCAGCCCCCATCGTGAAAGCCGTGCGCAATCCCTATTACTGGAAGATCGATACCGAGTACAACCAGCTGCCGTACATCGACCGGCTCGAATTCCGCGTAGTCGAAAAAGCAGCCGATGTCCTGCCGCTCGTTCTGGCGGGAGAAATCGATATGCAGGACCGCAATGTTCCCGCGGAAGCGGCTTCATCCGACAACCAAATGAAGGGCGGATACGGCCTCTATACATTGGTATCCGCCTTTTCCAACTATATGGCAGTCTCGTTCAATCAGACGCATCGTGACCCGGTCAAGCGGGAGGTATTCCGGAACCGGGATTTCCGCATCGGCCTTTCCTGCGCCATCAATCGCCCCGCGATCATCAAAGCGGCAAAGCTCGACGTCCAGCCGGTCCAGGTGGCGCCTCTGCCGGGAACGCCGTTCTATAATGAAAGGCTGGCTACCCAATACCTTGGGTACGATGTGGATGCGGCCAACCGGTATCTTGACCGAGCCGGGTACGGACAGCGCGACGCCGAGGGCTTCCGAATGGGCCCCGACGGCAAGCGCCTGCGTTTCACCATGCTCAACCCCACTCCGGTCCCTGGCGGAGATTTCAGCGTTCACCTGCCGATGATCCAGGCCGACTGGAGAGCGGTCGGCATAGATATGGCTATCGAAACTGTCCACCGGACGGAAGCGGACAAGCGGTGGACCGCCAACGACTTCGACGTGACGGCTTTCACCGGCGCGGGAGGATTCGACTCAATCCTGAGTCCGCGACACTACGTACCTTCGGAAACTTTCTGGTCCCAGCAGGGAGTCCGGTGGGCGTATTGGGCTGTCGACGCCGATGATCCCAGGGCGGAAGAGCCGCCCGCTCGCGTAAAGGAATCCATCGCCCTGTACCGGCAGGCGCTGCAGGCGGCGGATCCCGATCGGCAGACCGAGTTGATGCGCCGAATCATGGATATCGCCGCGGAAGAGTTCCAGGTGATTGGTATCCACTCGATACCGATGGGGTATGGCGTCGTTCGGCGCTATTTCCGTAATGTGCCCCCCCTGATGTTTTCGGCTGCCTTCTATCCCAATCCCGCGCCGACGAATCCCTGCCAGTATTTCATCGACCGGCCATAGGAGCTAAAAGTATCGACCTAATGCGGATGAAAGAAGAAAGCACGCCTAACCCATTCGTCCATTCCTTGGGATTCAAGATAGGCTTGATGATCATTCTTGCGGAGATAGCGGTTTCCGCGGTCACCGGCGCGCTCTATATCGGCAGCTTCAACGCGGAGATCGATCGGACAATCGAGCGGAAGGTTCTTTTGCCCGGCTCCTTGATGAATGCGGGGTTGCTGAACCTGGACGTGGTTACCGACGAAGAAAGCATGCGCGGGCTGGTGGGTGAGGAACTGATAAACGCTTTTGTCATCGGGATCAATGGGAACATCTTCTTTTCCCTTGACAGTGAGTATGTGGGGAAGTCCGCCGATAGCGTGTCCCGACTCGATTTCCGCTTGCTGACCCCGCGATTGACGGAACCTTTGGTACGGCGCGATGCGTCGGGCGGTATAATCCATGCCATAGCTCCCCTGCTCGGGATGGATGGCCAAACCGTGCGGTTTTTCGTTTATATCGAAGTTTCCACGGCGAAAGCTACCGCTCAGAAGCTCTCCGTTATCTGGTTGTTCGTCACGGGATCGCTGGGCGTCGTTCTCTTGACTTCAATCATCATCCTCTTCTCTTTTCAGCTTACCGTTTTCGCTCCCCTGCATCTGATGCTTCGCGCCGTCGCGCAGGTGGAGACCGGAGACTTGGACGCGCGGATCGCCAAATCAGAAACGCGGGATGAATTGGGGGATCTTGCCCGGGCCTTCAACCGAATGGCGGCCCGGCTCCGGCAGAATCTGGAGAAATTACGTCGGGAAGAGGAAAAAATCCGTCGGCTCAACCAGGATCTTGAACTGCGCGTCGCCGACCGGACCTCCCGATTGGAAGCGGCCAACCGGGAACTGGAATCTTTTTCCTATTCCGTTTCCCACGACCTACGGGCTCCGCTGCGCCATATTGACGGGTATGTGGAGCTACTGATCTCGCGCTGTCGAGAGGACCTGACGGAGAAAGGCCGTCACTACCTGGACATCGTCGCCGATTCCGCCCGCCAGATGGGGCAGCTTATCGACGACCTGCTCCGGTTTTCCCGGACAGGACGCGAAGAGATGCGGCTTGAATGTGTGGATATGAACAAAACCCTCAACGAGGCATTGAGCCAGATCCAGGACGGCTGCGCCGGTCGCCGGATCGATTGGACCATCGGCGAATTACCGGTCGTCAGGGGTGACTATTCCCTTCTCCGCCAAATTTGGGTGAACCTCCTGGGAAACGCGGTCAAGTACACCTCTACGCGGGAGGTCGCGAAAATCGATGTCGATGCCGTGGAGGGAGCCGCTGAGCATACGTTCGTGGTCGCCGACAACGGTGTCGGCTTCGAAATGGCGTACGCCGGAAAGTTATTCGGCGTTTTCCAGCGTATGCATGCCGAGGGGGAGTTCGAGGGTAGCGGTATCGGCTTGGCGATCGTGAAGCGAATTATCGATCGGCATGGAGGCCGGGTTTGGGCGGAAGCCGAACCGGACCGTGGAGCCAGATTCTATTTCACCTTACCCAAATACAAGGAGGACGGCGATGCCTGAATACGGTTCGATCCTGCTCGCGGAAGATAATCCCAAGGATGTCGAGTTGATCCTGGAGACCCTGGCCGATAATCATTTCCTCAACCGGGTCGTTCGCGTCAAGGACGGAGTCGAGGCGATGAGATATCTCCACCGGGAAGGCGAATACGAATCGCGGGAAAGCGGCAATCCGGCAGTAACCATCCTGGATATCAAGATGCCGCGGATGGACGGCATCGAGGTCCTCCGCGCCATCCGCTCCGATCCGGACTTGAAACATATGCCGGTAGTAATGCTCACTTCCTCAAGGGAGGAACAGGACATCGTCCGAAGCTATGAATTGGGGATCAACGCATATGTCGTCAAGCCGGTCAGGTTCTCCGACTTCGTGGACGCCGTGAGGCAGATCGGCATATTCTGGGCCATGCTCAACGAGCCGCCGCCAAAAAATAAGCAATGAACGATATACGGATCCTTCATCTTGAGGACTCGCCGCGCGATGCCGAACTCGTGAGGGAGTTGTTGTCCGGAATAGTTTCTTCCGAACGCATCGACTTGGCGTCCAACGAACAGGAATTCGTTTCTTTCCTGAAGGGCGGCGACTATAATCTCATCCTCGCCGACTATCAGCTTCCGGGATTCGACGCTCATGCCGCGCTCCGCTTCGCGAAAAAGTTCCGACCCGATCTGCCTTTTATCGTCGTATCCGGCGCTATCGGGGAGGAGAAGGCTGTAGAGATATTAATACAGGGCGCTACGGATTATGTGCTGAAAGATCGGCTGTGCAAACTTCCGCTGGCAATCGAACGGGCGCTCGACGAAGTCAGGGTTCATGAAGCGCGCCGTCAGGCGGAGGCCGAGAAGAATACCCTGCTTCGGGAACTCTATCACCGCACCATTAACAACATGCAGCTCATATCGTCCCTTCTCAATCTGTACGGGAATGAGACCGACGACAAGTATCTCAAGGGCATTTTCCGGGATATGGTCTCCCGCATTAATTCCATGTCTCTCGTCCAGAAAGAGCTGTATGAGTCGAAAAACCTTACGAAAGTCGATATGGGGGCGTACCTCACCGATCTTTTGGAACAGATATCGCTATATTATGGGATCGCGGGACGTCGTATCTCCATTTCGGCCCGATCCGACGAAATCTTCCTGAGGGTCGAGACTGCCATACCTATCGGACTGATCGTCAATGATCTGGTCGTCAATTCGATTCGCCACGCGTTCGAAGGCAGGACTGAAGGAAGCATCCGTGTCGAACTGAGCGCGACGGAAGGCGGCGGCTTTCGTCTCTCCGTTATCGATGACGGCATCGGAGTCCCCGCCGATTTTTCGATCCCGAGCTGCGGCCGAATGGGACTGACGTCCGTGACGACACTGGCCCGGGATCAGTTGGGTGGCGTAATCGAGTATTCCTCCGGGGACGGCTTCAGGATAACTATCGACTTCAAAACGTTGTGAGGTCGTTTCTCGGGACTGCGCATCAGACGGGAAGAAGCGACGCCGATCTTTCCCGGACCGTGCCCGCGCGCAACGCTCCCTCAAACTCTTCTATCGGAACGGGTTTCCCGAAATAGTAACCTTGGTAATTCCTGCATCCGTTCGTCCGGAGGAATTCCCTCTGAGTGGACGTCTCCACCCCTTCCGCTATCGTCTCAAGGCCCAAAGCCTTCGCCATCGCGATGATCGCCCGTACGATCGCCGCGCTGCTCGAATCCTCGCCGAGCCCGCGTACGAAGGATTGGTCGATCTTCAATTCGTCCAAGGGCAGCCTTTGCAGGTATTGGAGGGAAGAGTAGCCCGTGCCGAAGTCGTCTATCGCGAACCCGATCCCGAATCGGCGTAATTCCCGCATTTTCCCGATTGTGCCGTCGACATCCTCGAGGATCGCGCTCTCGGTCAGTTCAAGCTTGACGCATCCCGGCGGAATTCCATTCTCCGCGATCATGATCTTGACGCGGTCGACGAAGTCGGGCGCACGCATCTGCTTTGCGCTCACGTTCATCGAGAGCACCAGATGCCGCGTCGCGACGGATTCTTGCCACTCGGCGAGGCGGGCGCACCCCGACCTGAGGACCCAATCCCCGATTCGTCCGATCAAGCCAGCGTCCTCCGCGACCGGGATGAATTCGGACGGCGGTACGAGGCCGCGGACGGGATGGATCCAGCGGATCAGGGTCTCCGCGCCCCGCGTCCTGCCGACTTCGTCGACCTGGGCTTGGTAGTACAGGACGAATTGATCCTCCGCCAACGCCTGCCGCAATTCCGATTCCATCCGGGCCCGCTCGTCCCGGATGGTTTGCATGTACGGCTCGAAGAACCGGATCTCGTTGCGTCCCGCGCGTTTGGCCTGGTACATCGCGATTTCCGCCTGCTTCAATAATTCTCCGGCGCTCGTCCGATTCCCTCGGAACAGGGATGCCCCGATACTTGCCGTTATCCGGTGGAGGTGCTCCAAGAGCGTGTAGGGTTCTTCCAGGACCATCCGTAATTTTTCGGCGATCCGTTCCGCTCGTTCGACGGCATCAGGCCTGGTAGCGCCCATCGATTCCATGACGACGACGAACTCGTCGCCTCCGATCCTCGCGGCGATATCCCTCTCCCTGACGCAGGACCGTATTCGGCGAGCCACCTCAACCAGGAGCAGGTCGCCGACGGCGTGGCCCCTCGTGTCGTTCAGAATCTTGAAATCGTCAAGATCCAGGAAGAGGACAGCGCCGTAGCGTCCGGTTGAGGCGCTCGATTCGACCGCACCCGGCAACCTCTCCTGAAGCATCTTTCGATTCGGCAAGTCGGTGACCGGGTCGAAGTAGGCGAGCCGGGTAATTTTCCGTTCGGCGGCCTTCTGCTCCCCGATGTCGGAAAAAATGCCGACATAATTCGCGGTTGAGCCGTTTCCCTCGCGGACCGGAGTCGCGTTGAGCCAAACGGCGTATTCCTCGCCGTTTTTCCTGCGAAATAAAATTTCCCCATGCCAATGTCCGACGGATAGGACGGCATGCTGGATTTCCCAGTAACGGAGACTTTCTTCCTTGGAAGCCGTCAATAGATGAGGCGTTCGCCCGTGTACCTCTTCAAGTCCGTATCCGGTTATCCGCGTGAACGCGGGATTCACGTCGGCGATCCTCCCCGATCCGTCGGTGACGAGGATGCCTGCGTTACTGCAATCGAATACTTTGGAAAACAGGTCCCTCTCCACCTTCAGCCCTTGTATATGGGCATCGTTCCTTCTGCAAAGCATTATCGCGCGCGATAGGTGCGCGAGGATCGGCTGGAATACCCGGTTCAGGGGGAAGTCCGTCTCGGGCAGTTTCGGCGCGAGGAGCACGATCACGCTTCGGCCGTCGAACGGGAGCCTGAGGTGCGCCGCGTACTTGGCGTTCGAACCGGCGAATTCGATGGGATCCGGCTCGACGGAATCCGTCCGGTTCGCATCTCCGTACAGGAGCCGGGCAGGAAGGGGAAGTATCCCGCCGATCGATCGCGAAAGGGCATATTCGCCGACGCTCGCGTCGAGCCTGGCCATGGCGGTTTCCGCGAGCCCGTCGAACTCCGGCAGGTCCAGGCAGATGAAACCCGCGGGGAACGAAGTGAAATAGAGCAGGCGTTGCAAAAAGCGCGTCAACAACGGCTTCAGGCTGACTTCTCCGCCTATCGTAACCGCGAGGTCGTACAGGACCGGGATGATTCGATCGCGCTCCATTCCGGATTATTCCGCGTCCCAAATCATCGAAGATATACAGGCGTTGTGGAAAAGCGGATATCCGTGGATGGTCGATCCGCCGATCTCCCCGAGCGAAAGCGCGCCCGCGATCCGCCCCGAGGGAAAACGGTCCGCGTACCGCCGAATTTCCGACTCCGCGGCCCCGGAACCGAAGTGCATGCGACGCCCCGCGCAATAGAACATGAGCTGATCCGATTCCGGAGCGCCGCCGCATAAGACGCCTTCCTCCAGCCGGTCCACCGTTTCCTCCGAATCCGCGGCGGGGGCTTCGAGCAGGGCGAGGAGGGAATTCTCGGGAATCTCCCCCACGCAGACCAGAGATTCGTCCTCGGAGAGACTCACGGGAATTCGTACGACGGCGTGGTGGTTCGCACGGAGTATGCCGAACGGGAAGTGGACTGCGTAGCGGTAGAAATTCTCCGCGGTGATCTCCGTCCCGAACCGATCGCGCACCATTTCCTTATATACGTCGAAGGCCGGGCGCCATTCGATTTGATCGATCCGGTTTCCCTTGGCGGCCGTCGCGTAAACGGTTCGATCGGATACCCGGTAGCCGTGTTCGAGGTTCGCGCCGAACCGATTGTCCAGGAGCATTATCAATAATCCGTTCCGGACGAACCGTTCGTTGTCGAACAGGCACGCGCGCGGCAGGAACGTTTCGCTTCCGACGTTGCTTCCCGAGTAACGCACGCGGTTCGCGAGCCTGAGGTACAGATGGTCCAGGTACGTTCCGACGTTCGGGACCATCGCGTCGAAAAGGAGGAAGAGGGTCTTTTCCGATTCCTCCCGCAAGGATTCGCGCAATTCCTCGGCGATCCCGTCCACGAGACGTTCGGCCCCGCCTTGATCGGTCGGCAGGTCCTCATGCAACGCGCAGGGAGGCATCCTCCCGAAGCCGAGCAGCCACGCTCCGTCGGTACGGAACTCCCCGTCGACGATCAGCGCGGGAACGATTCCGCCCGCCAAGGAAAGCCCGCTTGCCGAGCAGGCTGCCTGGAGCGCGGGGACGCTGGCTTCCTCCGCTTCCGGGAGGAGCGCGAGGATTCCGCCGTCTGGGAACACCATTTTCCAGTCCGCCAAAACCGCGTCGATCGCGTTGACTTCCAGGCTCTCGAGATAGTGGATCACGGGCGCTCCTCGGAGCCGTCCTCCCGGCGTGCGGAAGAGGAATCGACCCGATATTATCCTATGCTGAAACAGGCCCGTTCGCGGTTCATCCTTTCGGATGAGGCGGCCATCTATTGGTAGTACTGCCGAAGGACCGGTGCGGCGCGATCATACGAAAGTAGGAATAAATCATCCGAAGGAATGACGGCGATGCGTCCTTATTTGCCGTATGCTGGCGCACCGGGTAGAAAAATCATTCTCTTGGGATCGGAGCATATAAAGTGAAACTGCGGACTCAATTCATCGTCCAACTCGGCGGCTTGGTTTCGGCGCTTACGGCGCTGTCGGGTCTTTTCGTCTTCGGCATCGTTGACAGGAGCGTCGACGCGCAGATCGGAAAGGAGATCATGCATACGGCGGACCAATTAGCCATCCTCGTGAACGGGGTTCAGGAGAGCTCGATCAACGGATACCTCCACGGGATTTCCGAGCGATTTTGCGATTATCTGGAGATGCGCTACGCCGCGGCGGAGGGAGATCCCCGAGCCGAGGAACGGGCGCGAGCCGAGGTCCGCGCGCTGTTCGCTGACTCGATATTCGGCCGGATCGGGAAGTCGGGGTATATCGCAGCCACTGATTCGAACGGGATCATCGTCATCCACCCTAAGGCGGCCGTCGGTACGGACCTCAGCTCGGTTGAATTCGTACGGACCGGAATCAAGCAGAAGAGCGGCATCATCAAGTACATGTGGAAGAATCCCGGAGAAACGGAGGAGCGCGAGAAAGTTTCGTACCTCTCGTACTTCGAGCCCTGGGACATCATCCTCTACGCATCCACGTACTCGTCTGAATTGCGCGACCTGGTCAATATGGAAGAACTGCGGAAGTCCGTTTCGGCCCTGAAAATCGGAACTACGGGCTACCCGTACGTCTTCGACGGCAGGGGCATCATGGTCGTCCACCCTTCCCTGGAAGGCAAGGATGTGACGGATCTCGCCGACACGAACAACATGCCCATCATAAAAAAAATCATGGAGATGAAAAACGGCAATTTCCGCTACTGGTGGAAGAACGCGGCCGATCCCTTCCCGAGGGAAAAGTTCGTGGAATTCAGGTACATCCCGGAATTGGATTGGTACGTAGTCGCGTCCAGTTACATCGACGAGTTCTACGGCGTCATCGCGACGCTGAGGATCTATCTCCTGATGATTTCGCTCGTAACCATCGGCGCGATGGTCCTGGTCATAATTTTCATCAGCTCAAGGATGGTCAAGGCGATATCCGCCATCAACAGCTCGTTCCGGGCTATCGCGGAGGGAGACCTTACCGCGAAACCCTCGGTTGACCGCGGGGACGAGTTGGGCCAATTGTCATCCCACTGCGGCGCAATCGGTGACAGCCTGCGCGCCTCGATCGCGAAGATCAAGGAGGTGGCTGAATCGAACCGGACGATCGGGTCGGAGCTGGGAGCCCAGGCGGAAGAGATATCGGCTACCTCGAACCAGATTTCCATGTCGATGGAGAATATGGAGAAGGGCGTCGCCGAAATCCATAAAGAGATAGAGCGATCGGTGAGCGTCCTCGACGATATCGACCGGAGCGTGCGGACGGTCATCGAGAAAATCGAGCGGCAAGGCGTCGCCGTCGGTGAATCGTCGGCCGCGATCACCGAAATGATCGCATCGATAAATAGCATGGATAAAGCGACGGAGGCGAAGAATGAAGTCGCCCGCGAGTTGATGGAATTGGCCAGCCAGGGGGAGCGGAACATGCACGACACCGTGCAATCGATCACCGCGATCTCCAAGAATACGGGGATGATCTTTGAATTGATCGGGATCATCGACGGTGTCGCGAGCCAAACCAGCCTCCTTTCCATGAACGCGGCGATCGAGGCGGCCCACGCAGGGGACGCCGGCAGGGGCTTCGCCGTCGTCGCCGATGAGATCCGGAAACTCGCCGAGGCGTCGGCGGAGAATTCGCGATCCATTTCAGCCTCTCTGAAAGAAATGAGCGCGGGCATATCGCAAGCGAGCGAGCAGACCCACGAGATGAACGGGACGTTGGCGCGCATCATCGCGGGAATCAACGACGTGTCGCACGGCATGAACGAAACCAGGGAATCCCTGCGTGAGACGGCCGTCGGGGGATGCCAGATTACGCGGGCGGTCGAGACGCTCAACGGATTGACGAAAGACGTCGAAGCCTCGAGCGGAGAAATGGCCAACAGCGTCGAGGGAATATCCGGGTCCGTCCGCCGGATCGACGGGCTAGTAGATCAATACCGCTCCGGTGTGATCGAGACCGCCGGAGGTTCGCGCGAGATCGCGGTCTCGATGCGGCGCCTCGCTGACCTCAGCCTGGAAAACTCGCGGAGCGTGGAGATCCTGGAATCGAGCGTCTCGCGGTTCCGCACGGATGCCGCATCATAATGCGCGGGAGGCTGCACCGTGGTTGGTTCGGCGATGAGGCAAGACTTGGAGATATCCTGATGAGAATACAATCGCTTTCCTCGCTCCAGCTCTTGTTGGAAAAGGCGCATCGCGATCTGGAGATCGATCTCGCGACGTACCTGGAGCAGGTCCTTTCGACCATCGCGAAGACCAAGGAAGAGGGAAACCGGATCGACCTCGTCTGGTCCCTTGCCGAGGCGAACGCCGATTCCCGCGACGCGCTCGTGATCGGCCTCATCGTGAACGAGCTCGTGGAGAACGCGTATCGGCAAGCTTTCCCGGGGAATCGACCGGGAACGATCACCGTCGACATGAAAACAACCGGTGGGGGAGTATCAATCGCCGTATCCGATAGCGGAACGGGATCAAGATCGGAAAAGGACGGAAGGCTTTCGAAGAATGCAGGATTCGGGATCGTTTCCGCGCTCGCTGCCCGGATCGGCGCCCGCCTGTCCTGCGTTTCCGATGACGGGTTCAACGTTCGTATCGACGTGCCGAGGGATCGGAGCGCATGAACCTTTCCCATATACCCTAATCGCAATGAAAGCAATCGTAACAGAACGAACTGCCCATAGCTTCTCCGATCTCGTCGATTTACCGGCATACGCGCGTATCCTGGAGAACCTCTACCGCGCCACCGGCATTCCCAACGCAATCCTGGATCCCGACGGGGATATCCTGTGCCGCTCTGGATGGATCGACGCCTGCACCGTCTTCCATCGAACCCACCCGGAAGCTTCCGAGGCGTGCAGGGTAATCAACCGCTCGCTCTCCCTCGGCCCGGACGCGGTTCGGGCGACGTGCGGCCTCTGCGGGAACGGGTTCCGGTACTCCGCCGTTCCGGTCGTGATCGAAGGCAGCCATCTCGCGACGCTGGTACTCAGCCAAGTACTGTACGAGCCGCCCGACATGGACTTCTTCCGCTCCCGGGCCGCGCGCTACGGTTTCGACGAGGAAGCCTACGCGGCGGCGATCGCTTCCGTTCCCGTAGTCGAACCCGAACGGCTCGAATCGATATCCGCGCTCATCGTCGGCATGGCGGAGGCGCTCGCGGCGAGCGGGCTCGCGCGGCTCCGGGAAGCCGCGCTGGAGCGCGACCGCGATTCCAACGCCACCCGCCGCCTCCAGCTGGAGGACCTCCTGGATTCCTCTCCCGTCGCTGTCGCGTGGACCGACGAGGGACAGGGGATAGAATACGTCAATCGCCGTTTCAAGGAAGTGTTCGGGTACGCCGCGGAGGACGTGCCCGACTTGGACGCGTGGGCGCGGTTGGCGTATCCGGACGAGGAGTACCGGGAAAAGGTCGCCGAATCGTGGAACCGCGCGATGGAACTTGCCGGGAAGGGCGGTTCCGCCGTCTCCGAGACGGAATCCGTCGTTGCCTGCAAGGATGGCGGAACGCGCGATGTAAGCCTCCGGACCATCTGGGTCGGCGGACGCCGGCTGCTCAATTTCACCGACATCACCGAGCGCAAGCGCGCGGAACGGGCGCTGAAGGCGTCCGAGGAAAAGCACCGTACTATTTTCGAATCCGCCAACGACGGCGTATTCCTGCATCGCATCATCGAGCGCGACGGCAAGACCTCGTTCGCCCTGCACGACCTGAACCAAAAAGGTTGCGAGCTGTGGGGGCGTACTCGCGAGGATATGCTTTCCGGACGCTCCGATCCTCTGGCGGTGAACGATCCTCCTTTCTCCTTCGAGGAAGCGACGCGCCGAAACCTACTCGCAGCGGCAGGCGAGCCGCAATTGTTCGATTGGCAGCTCAAGCGCGGCGACGGTAGCCGGATTTGGGGACAGGTGAGCCTTCGCAGGATCCGGATCGGCGGCGAGGCCTTCCTGCTGGCCGTAATGCGCGATATATCCGAGCGCAAGCAACATGAGGCGATGCTGGCTCGGCAGGTCGACCAGGAAAAGCGGCTGACCGGCTTCGTCTCGAATATGCCCGGCTATTTTTATACTCTCGGCCTGAGTCCTGATGGCGCTGCCGAAATGCGCTATGTAAGTCTCGGTGTCGAGGACGTGCACGGAGTCGCGTCGGAGGAAGCGGTCAAGGATGCCCGGTCGCTGTCGGCTTCGATTCATCCGGATGATGCGGTGCGGACCATTGAATCCATGAAGGAGTCGGCTCGGGACCTGGAGACCTACCAGAACGAATACCGCATCCTGCATCCAGAGAGGGGCGAGCGCTGGATATCGGCGCGCGCGACCCCGTACCGCGAGACGGACGGCGGCACTGTCTGGCACGGTTATGTCCACGATATCACCGAGCGCAGGCGCGCGGAGGATGCGGCCAGGGAGAGCGGGGAAAAGCTCCGCAGCCTGTACGAACTCTCTCCGCTCGGCATCGCGCTTACGGATATCGAAGGACGCTTCCTGGAATTCAACGAGGCCTTCCGCGCCATGAGCGGCTATACCGAAAACGAATTGCTGTCGATGGACAACAAGGCGCTGACGCTCCCGGAATACCAGTCCCTCACCGTCGAACAGATGGGCGTGATGCGCAGGACCGGGCTCTATGGACCGTACGAAAAAGTCTACCGGCGCAAGGACGGTTCGCTCGTCCCGATCCGGGTGAACGGTATGCTGATCACCGGAAAGGACGGACGGCAAAATATCTGGGCCTTCGTCGAGGATATCACCGAACGCAAACGGTCAGAATTCGAGCTGGAAGCCCGGTTCTCGGAGATCGTCCAGCTCAACGTCCGTCTTGAAGAGACGGCCCGGGTCCTGGAGGAGCAGGCGGTCGAATTGGATGCTTCGCAGGAGCAGCTCAAGACGACCGAAGCATGGTACCGGGGCATCCTGCGCTCCGCGCCGGACGGCATGCTGGTCACCAATGGACAGGGTCGTATCACGCTGGCCAACGAGAGAATCGTCCGGATGTCCGGCTACTCCGAGGGAGAATTGATCGGACGAGGCATCGAGATCCTGATGCCCGCGGACATTGCGGACGAACATTCGGACAGTCGCGCCGGATTCGCCGACGGCCTGGAACGCGGTTCGGGCGCTGCGCACGAGGGCGACCTGCGCGCCCGCCGCAAGGACGGGAGCGAGTTCCCGGTCGACGTGACGCTGTCGCTCCTTCCCGATACCGACATAGGCGCGGGGATGGTCTGCGTCGCGATCCGCGACATCACCGAACGAAAACTCATGGATCAGGCGCTGAACGAAAGCAGGGCGCGATACCGCCAGATATTCGACAACGCGCAGGAAGGCATGGTCCTTTACGAAGTGAAGGACGACCGGAGCTTCCGCTCGATCGAAATCAATCCGGCGTTCGAGCGCCTGGTGAGAATACCTCGCGGGACGATGCTCGGCAAAACGATTGAAGAGGTCCTGCCGGAATCGATGGCGAGACAGGTGAACGCGAAGTACCTGCGCTGCGTGGATGCCGGGACGGTATACAAGGAAGAGATAGAGCTAGACCTGCCGATCGGCATCCGCACCTACATTTCCACGATGGTCCCCGTGCGCGGCGAAGACGGTACGATCGTCCGGCTCGTCGTCATCACCCGGGACGTCACCGAACGCAAGCGCCTGCAAAGCGAGCTGGTCAGACGCGAGCAGGAATTCCGCACATTGGTGGAGCACGCGCCAGATACCATCATCCGCTACGATCGTGAATGCCGGCGCGTCTACGTGAATCCCCACTTCCTTGAATTGACGGGGAAAACGGCGGAAGAAACGCTCGGCCTCAAGCCGAGCGACTATTCGCCGCTGCCGGAAGCGTTGGCCTATGAAAACGCGTTGCGCTATTCCTTCGAAAAGGGAGAGCCCTGCGATCACGAATATGCCTGGCCGGCGGCGGGCGGCAGGATGGTCACCAGCCACCTCCGCATCGTACCGGAGCGCGGGACGGACGGAGCCGTGGCCAGCATCTTGGTTATCGGATACGACATAACCGAGCGCAGGCGCATGGAAGAGGAATTGCGGGAAAGCGAGGCGCGATACCGCGACAACTTCAACTTGCTGCAATCGATTCTGGAAAGTTCGCCCGAGGTTGGCATCTATTCGCTGGATAAGAAGTATCGCTTCCTCGCGTTCAATAAAACGTTTCGCGTCTCGGCGAAACGCATGTGGGGCGCTGACGTCGCTGTCGGCATGAGCATGCTTGATGCAATTTCTGATGAGGAGCATCGGTCGTTCAGCAAGCAAGGATTCGATCAAGTTCTTGCCGGTCGCATCGCATCCGTGGAATCTCAAGAGAACCGCATGGAGGACGGCTGTCCGGTAAAGGAATTCCACTTCAACTATGCCTCCCCGATCCTCGATGCCGATGGCGAAATATGCGGACTGACCGTCATCGCCTTCAATACCACCGAGCGCAAGCGAATGGAGCGGCGCCTGGAAGAGGCGCTCAAATTCACCGAAGGCGTCATCGAAACCATTCCGGACATCCTTTTCGAAATGGATCGGAACGGCAAATATTTGAACATCTGGACGCGGAATCCGGAAGTCCTTGAAACGCAAAAGACAGCGTTGATCGGCCGGACCGCCCATGAGGTGCTCTCACCCGATGCGGCGAACGCCTATATGGCGGCGATCGACGAGGCCGATACGAAGGGAACATCCTATGGCCGCGTCATCCGCATAGTTCAACCCGATGGCAGGGTAAACTGGTATGACCATTCCATCGCGAAGAAATCCGGCGGAACCGCCGACGATGACCGCTTCATCGTTCTGTCGCGTGACGTCACCGAGCGCGTGCGTATGGAAGAGGAACTCCGGCGGCGCGAGCGGTACCAGCGCACCTTGCTCGACAATTTCCCCTTCGTCGTCTGGTTGAAGGACGCGGATTGCCGTTTGCTGGCGGCGAATTCGGAGTACGCGCGCAGCGCGGGCTTGGCGTCTTCGGCGGAAGCGGAAGGCAAGACGGATTTCGATTTATATCCGCTCGATGTGGCCGAACGGTACGTCGCGAGCGATCGCGCCTTGATGGCCGAAAGATCGCCTCAGAACTTCGAGGTGTGGGAAACAGATGACCGCGGCATGTCCCGCTGTAAGGAAATCTGGAAGTCGCCGGTGATCATGGACGGGCAGGTAATCGGCAGCGTGGGGTACGCGCGCGACATCACCAAACGGAAGAACGCCGACGTCATCCTCGATGCCACCCGAAAGCGCCTGAGCGATGTGCTTCAGACCATTCCGGATATGGTATGGCAGAAGGACGCGGAGGGCAGGTATCAGGCCTGCAACCCCGCCTTCGAGCAATTGATCGGAAAGAGGGAATCCGACATTATTGGGCTGACAGATTTCGACCTCTTCGATTCAAATCTGGCGGATACCCTCCGTCAAAAAGATCGGGAAGCGATCGAGACCGGACGCCCCTGCGTAAACGAAAATTGGGTGACCTGTTCGGACGACGGCAGGCGCGCCCTGCTCGAGACGCGTAATGTTCCCATGTTCGGCGCGGATGGAGCGGCAACGGGGGTTCTCGGCGTCGCGCGCGATATCAGCGAGCTGGACGGGTACCGGCGTAAGATTTTCCAGATGGCCTTCTACGATACTTTGACCGCGCTGCCGAACAGGGCCTTATTCAACGACCGAATGGAACAGATGCTGGCCGACGCGGCTTGGCATAAGCAACTCGCGGGCGTGATGTTGATCGACATGGACCGGTTCAAGGAAATCAACGATACGCTGGGCCATCCGGCCGGCGACGCGCTCCTTGCGCAGGTAGCCAAGAAGTTCGCCTCCAGCGTACGGACATACGATACGGTGGCGAGGTTGGGAGGGGACGAGTTCGCCGTCCTCCTGCCGGACATCCGCCAAAGCGATGACCTGGGCGTAATCGCGCGGAAGATGCTGGGAGTGTTCGACGCGCCGTTCCTGCTGGACGGCAAGGAAGTATATGCCTCGTGCAGCATCGGCATCACCATTTTCCCGGCGGACGGCCAGACCGCGGAGGATCTGATGCGGTACGCGGATTCCGCGATGTACTTGGCCAAACGTTCGGGTCGCAACAACTTCCGCTTCTATTCCCGCAGCCTTACCGACAGCGCGCAGGAGCGATTGCAGCTGGAGAGCGAACTACGGAAAGGGGTCCTCCGCGGCGAGCTGGAATTGTTCTACCAGCCCAAGGTGGAACTGGAAACCGGCGCGCTCATCGGGTCCGAAGCGCTGTTGCGCTGGCGCAATCCCGAGCGCGGTTTGGTGCCCCCGGACAAGTTCATCGAGATCGCCGAGGACTGTGGCTTGATCGTGGAAATCGGGGAATGGGTACTGCGCGAGGCTTGCCGTACCGCGCGGGCGTGGAATGCCGAGGGGCTGCCTCCTCACCGCATCGCCGTCAATCTTTCCGCGCGCCAATTCCAATCGAACGACATAGTCGGGACGGTTCGCGCGGCGATGGAGGAGAGCGGCTGCCTCCCCGAATGGATCGAGCTGGAAATCACCGAAAGCCTGCTGATGGATGAGGAAGGTGACGTGTTGACCGCGCTGGAATCGCTCCGGAGGCTCGGCATTTCCATCGCCATCGACGATTTCGGTACGGGATATTCTTCGCTGAGCTACCTGGCCCGTTTCCCGATCTCCACCCTCAAGATAGACCGCTCGTTCATCGAGAGGATAGGAGGCGAGAATCCGCAGGCTGAGTTGGTGAAAGCCATAATATCCATCGCGCGGAGCCTGCGCCAGGAAGTAGTGGCGGAGGGCGTGGAAACCGTGGCGCAGAACGAGTTCCTGCGAACCCATGGTTGCGACGTCGCGCAAGGATATTTATACGGCAAGCCGATCCCGAGGAGCGCGTTCGAATTGCTGCCACGGTTCTTTGGAAAGGTCGGGACGACCTGCTGAATGAGGGCTACTTCCTGACGCAGGATTTCCGCATATTCCGCTTTGAATTATACTTGCTTAAAGCAAGCAAATGCAATATTCTTTCCGTATGGAATCCAGAAATGCCGTTGTCCGAAAAATGCGCGCCTTCAACCGCTTCTATACGAACATCATCGGCGTGGTCGACCGGTGCGTCCTGGACAGCCAGTTTTCGCTGACGGAAGCTCGGGTGCTCTTCGAGATCGACCGCGATCCGGCCGCGACGGCCCGAAAAATTCGGAATCTCCTGCAGGTGGACGAAGGCTATCTGAGCCACACCATCGAAAAGCTCATTAGACTCGGACTGGTCGAAAGGACGCGTTCGGAGGAGGACAAGCGGAGTTTCAAGCTCGTCCTGAGCGGAAAAGGCAGGGCCGAATTCCGCGCTTTGGACGAAAAGTCCGATCGATCGACGGAATCGCTCCTGCGCGGCTTGTCGGACGAGGATATAAATACGCTCGCCGGATCCATGCGGGAGATCGAACGGATCCTCGGCAAGGGAGGCGCGGCATGATCGGGCGGGATGAAATTATGGTCAGGAACGAATGGAAGCCGGGCGACCTCGGTTACTTGGTATACCTGCACGGCATATTGTACTCCGGCGAGTACGGGTACGGCCCCGTCTTCGAGGCCTACGTCGCCGAGAGCCTCGCGGAATTCCAGCGGCGCTACGATCCCGCCCTGGACCGCGTCTGGATCTGCGAACATGCCGGGGCGATCATCGGCTCCCTGGTCATCATGCACCGCGAGAACAACGCCGCGCAGCTCCGCTATTTCCTACTCCGTCCCGAGTACCGCGGCATCGGCCTCGGGAAGAAGCTCATGGATTCCGCCATGAGCTATCTGCGGGAAATGGGATACTCCTCCTGCTACCTTCTGACGGAAAAGGGGTTGGAGGCAGCCGCGTCGCTCTACACGCGGGCGGGTTTCGTCCTGACCGAGGAACGGGATTCGGATATTTTCGGGAAACCCGGCAAGGAATGCCGTTACGAAATGAAGGTCGACTAAATCGTCGATGCATTATTTCCCGAACGCGGTCCTCACGATCGCGTCAAAGCGACCGTCTTTTTTCATGCCGACCATGGCCGCGTCGAATTTTGCGAGCGTATCTTTCATTTTCGCGCCCTTGTTGAAGGCGAGATAGACGGAGGACGTGGAAAATAAATTCGGGAGGCGTTTTACCGTCGATTCGAGTTTCTGCTCGGCGATATTCGATTCGCCGCTTTCCCAGACCGCGATTATCGCGTCCACCCGCCCGGCCGCGATTTTCTTGAAATTGGGAGAGTCGCCTTCCACTTCATCCTTTTTGATCTTTCCCGCGGCGACCGCCGCGTCGAATTCGTCGCCGTAGCTCCATCCCCGAATCACGCCGATATTTTTTCCGTAGAGGTCTTCGACTTTTTCATACTTGAATTCCTTCCCAACCGGGACATAAATCGCGAGCCGTTCCTCAAAAAAAGGCGCGGAATAGTCGTATTTCTTCACACGCTCAGCGTTCATATAGATACCGCCGACTCCGTTCGTTCCGGCGTCGATACCGGATATCGCCCGCTTCCACGGTACGGCTTCCAGGTCCGATTTTACGCCCATGCGCTTGAATGCCTCGGAGAACAGCGCGGGATAGACTCCCGCTGGAGCTTTGTCCGCTTCGTACATGAACGGCGGATTGGCGGCGTCAAAATAGACGGATACCTGGGCGGAGAGCGTTGACGGGATAAGGGCCGCGAGAACGAGGACGACAGCGACGGGAAAGAATCGTTTCATTTAGCTACCTCCGAAAAAAGGGCATTGCGAGAAATCTTCAGCGATATCTCTTGCCGAAGCTTATCAGGACAGCGCCGCTTTGCGGCTCATCCCTTTGGATGGTCGACTCATCCTTTCATTGGGCTGCAGATCGATCTTGCCGTCGGCAGCGCGGCTCCTGTTTTTGGTCGCTTTCCGATATTGACGAGTCGCAGTTCTGGGTGTATATTGACTGTACGTTCAATCAACCGGAGAAGCATGTCACCCAGAAGCGCGGAAAGCACCAACCAGATAAAAGACGAGCGCCGCGCGAAGATCCTCATGGCGGCTCTCCGGGTATTCGCGGAAAAAGGGTTGCAGGCCAGCAAAATGTCCGAGATCGCATCGCAGGCGGGCATGAGCAACGGCCTGGCCTACCACTATTTCGAATCCAAAGAAGCGCTCTTCCACGAGCTCGCGACGATCGCCATGGATACGTCCCTCGGGGCGTACCGCGCGGCCGCGGCGGCTCCGGGGAGCGCGTATGAAAGGATCCGCCGCCTCGTCTCGGGCATAGTTCCCTCCGCGTACCGCGGTGAGGGCCGGCTTTTCTTCCTGCTCATGATCCAGGCGTTCACCTTCAGGGACATCCCCGAGTCCACGCGCGCCATGGTCGCGGAGCGGTCCCCGGAATACTCGTCCATCCTGACCGGCCTGATCCGGCGGGCTCAGGCGGACGGGGACGTCCGCGCGGCCGATCCGGCGATGCTCGCGGCGAGCCTCACGGCCATGATCCAGGGACTCGCGGTCATTTCGACGCCGGGCTATGACGTCGCCTTCCCCGATGCGGAAACGATACTGCGTCTCATAAGCGCGCAAAATTAAGGAGCGAACAATGGACGAAAAGGACGTCATCGTCATCGGAGCCGGAATCGCCGGCTTATCCGCCGGCTGCTACGCCGCGATGAACGGATTAAAGACCGAAATCCACGAGATGCATACCCATCCCGGAGGATTATGCACCTCCTGGAAACGGGGAGGCTATACCTTCGACTATTGCATCCATTGGCTCGTCGGCTCGTCGCCGAAAAGCGACTTCCACAAAATCTGGAGCGACCTCGGCATCATGCGGGAAAGGACTTTCATCGACCATGAAGTCTTCGTCGCAGTGGAAAACCCGGATGGTCGGATTTTTACCCTCTACACGGATCCTGACAAACTCCAGGCGCATATGAAAGCCCTCTTTCCCGCCGACGCGAAAGCCGTCGCAGGAATGTGCGCCGACATCCGCCGTTTTTCGGAATTCGACATGATCATCGATCCGGCTTTCGACCTGCGCACCATCGGAAAATTCCTGGGCGAGCTGCCCGCGTTCGCGCGCATGGTCAAGCTGGCGCCCCTCGGGGCCCGGGAATATGCGGAGCGCTTCTCCGATCCCTGGCTGAGGGAGATCATCACCAACATTTTCGGAATGCCCGAGATGCCGATCTTTTCGCTCTTCATGACCCTCGCATGGATGCACGCGGGCACCGCGGGATATCCGATCGGCGGCTCCCTCCCCATGGCGCGCGCCGCTGAAGCGCGCTTCAAGGAACTGGGCGGAGAAATACGATACGGGTCGAAGGTCGAACGCGTGCTCGTGCGCGACGGAAAGGCGGTGGGCGTACGGCTTTCGGACGGTACGGAACGGTATGCGCGCTACGTCGTTTCCGCAGCCGACGCGCACGCGACATTCAAGAATTTCCTTGCCGATGAATACCGCGATCCCGTCTTCGAACGATATTTCGAAGAAAAGGCGCTGTTCCCGTCCCTCGTCCAGATTTCCCTCGGCGTCGACCGCTCGTTCGAAGGCGTCGCGCAAACCTGCACCTGGAAACTCGCCGAACCGCTGCTGGTCGACGACGGCGAAAACGGCAAGCCGAATACAGTCCGCCAACTCAGTCTGCACCATTACGGCTACGATCCGACCATGGCTCCGAAGGGTAAAACCGCGTTGCTCGTGCGCCTGAACGGCACTCCCGCCTTCTGGCGCGACCTCGCCAAGTCGGACCGTCCGCGCTACGAGGCGGAAAAGGCGCGGGTGCTCTCCGCCGTGACGAAAGCCCTGGACGAAAAATTCCCCGGCCTTGCGGAGCGCGTCGAGGTTTCCGACGTTTCCACGCCATGGACCTGCGAGCGCTACACCGGTAACTGGGAAGGGTGCATGGAAGGCTGGAAGATGACGAAGAGCGCCATGGCGGAGACGATGAGCGGAAAAGGCCTGCCCGCGACCATCGCCGGGCTCTCCAATTTCCGCCTGGCCGGCCAATGGCTTTCGCCCGGCGGCGGCCTGCCCCCGAGCGCGAATAGCGGCAGGGAAGCGGTGAAGGCAATCTGCAAGGCGGAGGGCCGCCGCTTCCGGTCGTCTTAGCCGAGGAGAACCCGGGTTGTATGCAGTATGCAGAAATGCGTATATTTATGCGGTACTTGACAGTTTTCTTTCTCGCCGCTAGGATATTCGCCATGAACCGGATCGCAGTCGCCCAGCTCCATCATAGCCACCACGGATGCTCAAGGCGGAACTTCTAGGGTCCGGCGACCGCGTATGGCGGTCCCGCAAGCGGTACTTTTTTGGCCGCGGACTCCCAGGAGTCCGCGGCTTTTTTTTATGTGCGCCCGGCAGGGCGCACCTACTTGCGGGTGGAAGTCCCGTACGGGCCCGGTAAGGGGAACCGTTAGCTGAACGCCAAGGGTGTCCATTGCGAGATGGAATCTGAAGGAAGGTGAAGGCAAAGCGCTGGCCTGACGTACAGAAATCACATACGAGGCACAGAGAGAGGATGAGAAGGCATAAATCTTCAAAATCCGATACTTATCCGGAATCTCTTTGTGTATATGTGGCGGGCATAAGCGTGAAAGTGGTGCGCATTACCCGGGGAGGTCTGGCAGTCTGCCGGAGAGGCTATTCCTGCCGCGAGACAGGGAAACGGACAGCCAGAAGTCAGCAAAAGCCATAGTAGGTTCAATCAACGGGACCGAAGGGCCGAACATGGGATGCCGATGCATCCCGGAATCTCGAGGCGGAGCAGGATGTTGGTAAATGACGGTGGAAACCCCGAAACACTCGCAAACCAAACCGGACAGAATCCGGGAGTAGTGCGGATAAGTGGAACATCTACAAGCACAGCGACGACGGAGACGATGCATCAGGACACGAGCGCGTTGATGGAAAGGGTGTTGGAGAGGGAGAATCTGGTACGAGCCTACAAGCGGGTGGTCGGAAACCACGGAAGCGCCGGTGTGGACGGGATTACTGTCGAAGAGCTGAAAGGATACATCCGGGATCACTGGGAGAATGTCCGTCAGGCTCTGCTGGCAGGAAAATACCAACCCCAGCCGGTACTGCGGGTCGAGATACCCAAACCCGATGGAAAAGGGAAACGCAAACTGGGCATACCGGTCGTGATCGACCGAATGATCCAGCAGGCACTGTTACAGGTGATCAATCCCATCTATGATTCTGGGTTCTCGGACTCAAGCTACAGATTCCGCGTGGGCAGGAGCGCCCAGCAGGCAATCTTGCAGGCACGGGAGTACGTGAAAACCGGGAAATCCTGGGTTGTAGACATTGATCTTGAGAAATTTTTCGACCGGGTGAATCACGATATGCTCATGGCCCGGGTTGCCCGCAAAATAACGGACAAACGGGTGCTCAAACTCATCCGCGGGTTCCTGAACGCGGGTGTCATGGAGAATGGACTGGTCAGCCCCACGAAAGAGGGCACGCCACAAGGCGGGCCGCTGTCACCGCTACTGTCGAACATCATGCTCGATGATTTGGACAAGGAACTGGAAAAGCGCGGGCTGTCATTCTGTCGCTACGCCGACGACTGCAACATCTATGTGGGAAGCCAGAAGGCTGGAGACCGGGTGAAACAATCGATCACTCAGTTTATCACCACACGATTGAAGTTGAAGGTGAACGAAGAAAAGAGCGCGGTTGACAGACCGGATAACCGCAAGTTTCTTGGCTACACCATCGCCGGACGCAAGGAGCCCCGGCTCAAACCAGCCAAACAGTCCATTAAAAGACTGAAGGATAAGGTCAAGGCCATCTGCAAGAAGGGCCGTGGCCGTAACATCCGCCGGATCGCCGCAGATCTGACCCCGATCCTGCGGGGCTGGGTGAACTACTTCAAACTGTCAACGATCAAGGGTGTCTTTGATGAACTTGACCAATGGATACGCCGAAGGCTCCGTGACATTATCTGGCGGCAATGGAAGCGCCCCCGTACCAGATTCAGAAACCTTGATAAACTGGGTCTGGATGAAGAGCGGGCGGCCAAGTCAGCATGGAATGGTCGGGGTGCATGGTGGAATGCCGGTGCCAGCCACATGAATCAGGCCTTACCCAATTCTTTCTTCGAGATGCAAGGGCTTCTCTCCCTTTCCAAAAGCATGCTCAGGTTCCAGGGTATGTCATGAACCGCCGTATACGGAACCGTACGTACGGTGGTGTGAGAGGACGGGGGGCGCAAGCCCCCCTCCTACTCGATGTCCTCGCGCCGAAGCGGCGAGGCAGTACGGAGGAGATTATCATGGGCAAGCTGAGCATTCTGATACCTAAGGGACGCATCTACGAAAACGTCTCCGCGCTTTTTTCCGAGGCGGGCATCCCCGTCGGCCTTTCGGACCGCACCTACCGGCCGAACATCGGCGTCGACTGGCTGGACGGAAAGGTGATGAAGCCCCAGAACGTAGGGGAGTTGCTGGAGATCGGAAGCCACGACGCGGGCTTCACGGGTCTGGACTGGATCAGGGAAACCGGCGCCGACGTCGTGGAAATAATGGATCTCGGCTTCGACAGGGTCCGCATCGTGGCCGCGGTGC
>DPXI01000092.1 GCA_003527485.1 Treponema sp.
GTCCGCTCCGGCAAGCGCGCCCTTGGCGCTCCCGGCGCTCCCATCGACAACGTCCTCGGCCAGAATGCCTTCCGCGTCAAGGACCGCGCTCAGGGAACCGTAGCCGCGGTCGAAGCAGAGGTAGTCGAAATAGTCGAAGAAGCGCGCCGACCTGACGGAACGGAGCTCGGTATTGACGTAGCCGCCGCCCGCCAGCGTCCGGACCCTGGAACCGAATCGGGCCTTGGCCGAACGCGCCGCGAAGAGGGCTCCCCCAAGGCAGCCGGGGAAGGGAATGGTGCAGGCCAGAATAAAAGGCTCGCTGACCGTCGGGGCGGCCTCGGCTTCCACCTTATCCCATTCCGCTTCAAGCAGGGGCGCGTAGAAGGCGGACAGTATCCAGCCGGAAGCGGCTTTCTCCGCGGTCGGGAACTCCCGGACGCTCGCCGAAAGAGATTCCGCGTAGCGTACCAAGGCGAAATTGGCATCCAGGGCGGTGGTCACGAAATCCGCGAAGTCGGCGAGCAGGAGGCTCGCGACGACCGGAGCGTCGTCGGTGGAGGGGGAAAAGTCCACGGACTGGAGGAAGCGGTCCAGCCGGGGACCGTCCGGCGTCGCGCCGTTGGCGGCCGCAAGGACGTGCGCGTACTCCGGGTCCTGGCCGCGCAGGTAGGCGACGAGCCGGTCGATCGAGCCGAGCCAGAGACGCTCCTGCGAAAGGAAACGCGAAAGGTTGAAGCGGATCGCCGACTCGGACGCGCCGTCTACTGACGGCGCGCCGCCGCCCGCGGGCGGAGGAGCGGCGAGCCGCGCCAAGGCGGCGGGGCGGGCATCCCCGAATACGCGCCTGAACCCCTCGCGGCAGAATATCCGCTCGAAGAGGCCGATCGAATGGTCCGTGACGCGGTTGCCGATCCCGCGGCCCGCGAGGAAGGAGGAAAGGTACCAAGTGGACGGGTACGGGGAATTCAGCTGGACGAAAGGAGGCTGGAGGAGGAGGACTCGGGGGACGCCCGATGCCCGGGGCGCGGCCGATGCGCGGGGCACGTCCGAAGCCCGGGGCGCGCTCATTTCAGGCCTTCCTTGCGCTGGAAGGAGGGGCAGTGCAGGCCCGTCGCGCGGAAGACTTCGACCGAAGGCAGATGGGCGCTCTTGATCCCGAATACCCCGCAGGAGCGGGGAAAGGCGGGATCCCAAGTCACCTTGAAATGGACGCATTTGAGGCAGTCGGGAGCCCGTCCCGGCGAGGTCGGCATGGATGAACCGTAGCCGCCGCCTGCATTCCCGTCAAGGGCGCGCCTTCGCCCCTGCTTCAAGGGAGCGCCTCCGGCTGGACGGCCGCCGCGGGTCCCCCTATACTGGATTCGTGAACTTCATCGCGACGCTCGGGCACCGGACCATCGACCGCTTCCGCACCTTCGGCTACGCCCTCGGCTTCCTGGGACGGGTGCTGTCGGAGACCCTCCTGTTCTTCAGGCGCAGGCAGGTCGCCTACAAGGTGCTGGTCATGCAGATCCTCTTCACCGGCGTGGAAGCCCTCGGGATCGCCACCATTCTCGCCGTCGGCATCGGCGCGATCATCAACATCGTCGGCATGTCCCTTCTGCCCCAGTTCGGCCAGGGCCAGCTCATGTACACCATCCTCATCGCGATCATCACCCGCGAGCTCGGCCCCCTGCTCACCGCCTTCATCATCACCGCCCGGTCGGGAACCGCGATCGCGACCGAACTCGGCGGCATGGTGGTCTCCCACGAGATAGAAGCCTATGTCTCCATAGGCATCGACCCGATCTCCTACCTTGTGGTCCCCCGCTTCCTCGGCGTCACCATCTCCTGCTTCCTGCTGAACATCTACTTCAACTTCTTCGGCCTGCTCGCCTCCTACGGCGTGCTGATCCTCATCAAGCCCCTGCCCTACGCGGAATACTACCAGGGCATCATCGGGGCGCTGAAGGGAGCGGATCTGGCGACCGGACTGGTCAAAAGCGTCGTCTTCGGCGCCCTCATCTCGATAGTCTCCACTTACCAGGGCTTCTCGGTCGCGCGCGCTTCCACGGAGATCCCCCAGGCGGGCATCAGGGCGGTCGGCCAGGCCTTCACGTCCCTGGTGATCGCAGACGGCGTAATCACGGCCGTTTCGTACCTCGCATGAGCGCCGCCATCGAGCTGACCGAAGTCACCGTAGCCCACGCCGACTACGAGATACTCAGGGAACTCTCGGTCGCCTTCCCCGAAAGGGAGTCCACGCTGATAGTGGGAAAGGCCGGATCGGGCAAGAGCACCCTCCTGAAAACCGCCGCCGGCCTGATGCTGCCCGAGCATGGCCGCGTCCAATTCCGCGGGAAGGATCTGGCGCGCATGAGTCGCGCCGAGGACCTTGCGTTCCGCAGGGCGAGTTCCTTCGCCTTCCAGGACGCGGCGCTCTGGTCGAACCAGACCATATACAACAACCTCTCCCTCCCCCTGGACATCCACGAGGGGAGCCTTCCCAAGGCCGAATCGGACCGCCGGATACTGGAGGCGGCCCGGCGCGTCGGCTACCTAGAAGGCCTCGGCTTCCGGCCCGCCGACCTCTCGGCCGGGGAACAGAAGCTCATTTCGATCGCGCGAGCCCTCCTGCTGGATCCCGACCTGCTGTTCATGGACGAACCGACCGCCTCCATCGACGACGATTCGGTGGACCGGCTCATCGGCATCCTGAAAGAACTCAAGGCCGCGGGGAAAACGCTCCTGATCGTTTCGCACGACGCGCGCTTCATCGCCGAGATCGCCGACAACATCTGCGTCATCGCCGGCGGACGCGTATCCCAGTTCGGCAGCGCGGAAACCGTGGCGCCCATGGTCGGCGGAGAGCTCCACAAGAGAGTCCGCGCGGTCCGTTCTCGGGAAGCTTCTATTGACGGCCCGGGCGTCGGGCCCTAAAGTGAGCAGAAGATGAAATTCCGTATCCGATTCGCGGACCAGGTAGTCGGCGCCTTCGTGATCCTAGCTTTCGCGATGCTTGCCTTCATCGTCGTGGCCGTAGGATCCAAGCAGCGCTGGTTCGCCCGTGACTACGTCTACTTTTCCCGCTTTCCCTCCGGGTCCGGAATCGCCGCGGGCACGCCGATCCTGCTCAAGGGCTTCCAGGTCGGCCGTATCCGTTCCGTGGTCCTGAACGAGAAGAACGAAGTGGAAACCGTTTTCGTCGTCTACGACACCTACGAGGACAAGGTCCGCATGAACTCCCTGCTGGAACTCGTGACGAGCCCGATCGGCCTCGGAAGCCAGCTCCTCTTCCATCCCGGCAAATCGGAGACCAAGGCTGCCGAACGATCCTTCATCCCCTCCTTCGATACGGTCGAAGGCAAGAAGCTGGTCGAGCAGGCTCTCGTGGACCGGCCGCCGAAGGACGATACGATCACGCGCCTGCTCTCCAACGTGAATCCCCTGGTGGAAAACATCAACATGACGGTTATCCAGCTGGAGAAGTCCCTCCAGCTCGTCAACGCGACCCTCGCGGGGACCGGCGGCGGGCCTGTGGCTTCCGCCCTCGACAGCGCCTCCAAGGCGGTCGCGGGCGTCAACGACCTGGTCGCCGGCGTCAATGCGGCGGTCGGGACCACCGGTCCCAGGGTGGACAACATCGTCGCGGGCATAGAGGACTCCCTGCCCCGCCTCCTGGAACGGGCCGAGCAGAGCGCCAAGTCGGTCAAGGAGACGGCCGACTCCATCGCTACGATAGGCGAGAATCTCCGGCAGACGAGCGAGGCCTTCAAGGATCCGACCGGACTCGTGCCGCGGCTGCTGGATCCCCAGGGCTCGCTCAAGACCTTCCTGAACGACGGTGACCGCCTGTTCGATAAAGTAGACGGGTCGCTTGCCCAGATAGAAGGAGCGCTCGGCAACCTCGAAGGGACGACCTCCGTCCTTTCCGACCAGATGCCGCGCATCGCCGCGACCATAGAGGAAGCGCGCTCCGCGATCGTCAAGGCGCAGGACGTCCTGGAGGGACTCAAAAACAACCCGCTGCTCCGAGGCGGCATACCGGAGCGCGTAGAACCGCAGGCCGCCCCGACGAGCCTGCGCACGACGGATTTTTAATCATGGCAACTTCAATGACCACCAAAAATCAAGCGCGCGACCGCGCGCGCCGCCGCACGCCACGCCGCGCCGTCCTCGCCGGACTGGCGCTTGCCCTCTCCGCCGTGCTGGGCGCGGGCATGACCTCATGTTCCACCGCTCCCAAGGCACCGCCCGGCATATACGACGCGCGGAACGAAGCCGCCCGACTCATCCAGCTCGGGGCCAAGGCGTTGCGCGAAGCCTCCGCCAGGTCGGCCGCCGGCTTCTACGCGGAGGCCTACCGGATCTATACCGCCGTTGACGACGCCGAGGGCCGCGTGCGCGCCCTGGACGGTCTGGGTAGGCTCGCCGTTCCCGACGCCGCCGAGACCAAGGAGCTGCTCTGGGAACGGGCCGGGCGGATCGCCGCCGAATCGGGAAACGTACAGATCATCGCCGTCGCGTCCCTGCTCTCCGCGGAACTCATGCTCCAACAGGTAGCGCCCCAGGACGGTGCGGAGGGCGCGCCCAAAGAGGGCGCGCAGGAAGCGTTGCGGCTGGCGGATGCGGCCGCCGTGGCGTTCGCCAAGCGGACCGCCGACAAGGCTCGCGCCCTGCGCATCGCCGCCTCGGCCGCAAAGGCTTTAGGCGACTACCCGGGTGCCCTCCGGCGCCTGGAGGAGGCGGCCGGGATCGACAAAAAGGCGCGCGCCTTCATCGAATACGCCTCCGACCGGTACATAGCGGCCTCGGTCCACTCCAAATCAGGCGATTACGCAAGCGCGGAAGCCGCGCTCAGGGACGCCCTGGACAGCGACCGCCGGGCGGAGCACGCCGCTGGCATAGGCGGAGACTACCTCGCCCTGGCTATCGTCGCCGAAAAGGCGGGCATGAAGGAAGAAGCCCTCGTGTTCTACATGCGTGCGGCCGAAACCTATTCCGCCGCCCGCATGGAAACCGAGGCCGCCAAAGCCGATACTAGGAGAGAAGCCCTGCTGACGCGCTGAAAGCGCGCCGCCTGTTCTTCATGGAAGGGAACGCCGGCTTTGGGAAATACGAGCATCGCGAGACAGCTGGAAGAACTCGGCCGATATATGGCATTCAACGCGGACCTGCTCAGGTCCGCCGTCAGGAAACCGTACCGCATATCGCTTGTCTTCGCCGAAATCGAACAGCTCGGCGTGAATTCGGTCATCGTCATCATGATGACGGGACTCGCGATCGGGATGATCTTCGCCCTCCAGATGGTATCGCTGTTGCAGCCCTTCCAGGCGGAAATAGGGACGGGAGCGGCGGTCGCCGTCGCGATGGGCAGGGAATTCGCCCCGATATTCACGACCCTCATGCTCATCGCCAAGAACGGTTCGGCGATGGCCGCCGAGCTCGGCACCATGCGCGTCACCGAGCAGATCGACGCCCTTGAGTCCATGTCGGTTTCGCCGGTGCAGTATCTGGTCCTCCCCCGCGTCATCGCCTCCATTTTGGTGTTTCCCGCACTTACCATGCTGGCGAACATACTCGGGGTCGCGGGCGCCTACGTGATCTCGACCAAGTTATACGGGATCGACGCGGCCACCTACACTTCCTACATGTTCGACATCCTCAAACCCAAGGACATCTTCATAGGGCTCATCAAATCCGGCATTATGGGTTATATGGTCGCGACGATCTGCTGCTGGTTCGGGCTCAACGCGGGACAGGGCGCCAAGGGAGTCGGAGACGGCGCGACCAAGGCGGTCGTCGCCTCTTCGGTCGCCATCCTCATCGCGGACTACATCCTGGCGACGTTCATTTCGACGGTGATCAAATGAACCCGATAATCCGGATCCGCGATTTGCGGAAAGCCTTCTCGGGCAGGCCGGTACTGGAGGGCGTCGACCTTGACGTGCCCGAAGGGGCGATCTGCGCTGTGGTCGGCCAGAGCGGAACGGGGAAAAGCGTGCTGTTCAAGTGCATCATGGGCATAATGAAACCGGATGCCGGGAGGGTCTGGTACCGCGAATACGAATTGACCGCGATGGAGCATGACGCGCTCATCGACCTGCGCAAGCACTTCGGCTACTCCTTCCAGAACGCCGCCCTCTTCGACTCGATGACCGTGGAGGAGAACATCGCCTTCCCCCTCCGCGAGGCGCTCGGCCTTAAAAACCGGAAACAGATCAAGAAACAGGTGGACGAGATGCTCGAATGGATCGGATTGCCGGAAATCGGCCGTTACACGGTGGATGAACTCTCCGGCGGCATGCGCAAGCGGGTGGGCGTCGCCCGTTCCCTCGTGATGAAGCCGGACGTGCTCTTTTTCGACGAGCCGACCACCGGCCTGGATCCAGTCCTTTCGGAAACCATCGACAACCTGGTCGTCCGCGTCAACGGGGAGCTGGGGGTCAGTTGCATCCTGATCACGCACGACATACCCGCGGCCTTCCGGATCGCCGACAAGATCGCGTTCCTGGACGGCGGCCGGATCGTAGCGGAAGGATCCGCCAAGGAAGTCGCCGCATCCGACAACGAACTGGTGCGCAATTTTCTCCGCATCTCCTTCAGCGAGTTGCCCGTATGAACAACATGACGCGCTACGTGAAGATCGGCCTGTTCTTCCTGTCCCTGGGCATCGCGGGCACGAGCTACGTGGTGGTCTCCGGGGACGGGTTCAACGGCTGGAACACCAAGCTCTATGAGGTCGCCCTCCAGGACGCGTCCGGCCTGTCGACCAATTCAAAAGTCTACCTCGCGGGCGTTCCGGTCGGAAAGATCCGCCAGATCGATCTTGAGGGCGACACCGCGCTCCTCCGCATCGCCTTCCTGAAGGATGTCGTCCTGCGCGCCGATTCGGTCATCACCCGCCAGCCCTCCTCCCTGCTGGGGACCTCGGTACTTTCGCTTTCCCCCGGGACGGAACTCACGCCCATCGTCGAAGAAGGTTCCCGTATCCGATCGGCTCCCTCGGCGGGAGACTACCGGACAGCGCTCACGGAAGCGACGAATATCGGGAAGCAGGTATCGGTCCTGATCGCCGAATTCCAGAGCCGGCAGCTGGAGCTGCTGACGGTTTCGCTGGAAACCTTCAACGCGATCGCGCGCAAGGTCGAGGAGCGGTCGGACGCCGAGCTGGACCGCGTCTCCCGGGTGCTCGAATCCTCGGCCCTCATCGCAGAACGCATGGAAGCCCTCCTGCGCGACAGGCAAGGGGACGTGGACGCCTCGGCGGCCGACATCCGCGCGGCGCTGGAGAACATCCGCGCGATCACGGAGGAAGTGCGCTCAGGCCGCGGCAATGTCGGAAAATCCCTGTACGGCGAGGAATTGTACGACAGCATCATGGTCACCGCCGCCAAGGCCGAGGAAGCCGCGGCCCGGCTCAATTCGGTGCTGGAGGGAGCCGAACGCTTCGCGAACACCGCCGACGGAGCCGCCGCCAACGCCGACAAGGTCATCGCGCAGGCGGGCGCCCTCGTCCAGAAGGCGACCGGACTCGGCGTGCAGGTGGACTCCGGCGCGCGCTGGGACCTCGTCGGCGCCACGGGCCGCGGGGCCGCCTCGCTCCGCCTGGAACCCGCCAAGGGAGACCGCTGGTACCGGATCGGCATCGCCAGTACGGTCGAGGATACCGAGCCCGCCTACGGCACTGCCTTCGACGTCGAACTCGCCCGTCGCTTCGGTCCGCTCACGCTGAGGGGCGGCATGCTGGAGAGCAGCGCGGGCATGGGCCTGGATCTTTCGCCCCTGCCCTGGCTCACGCTGAGCGCCGAGGCCTTCGGCTTCTCCGCGGGCCTCCCGAACGTCCGCTCGACCGTGACGATCCTGCCCTTCTTCGATCCCTATTCGGACAAGCCCTGGAACTGGCTCTACTTCCGCGGCGGCGTCACGAACGCGCTGGACGGTAAACGCGACTTCTTCCTCGGCGGCGGCCTGCGCTTCGCCGACGAGGAAGTCCGCGGCCTGATCGGGCTCGTGCCGCTGTTGGGAAACTGACGCGCGGCCATCGTCCTTCAAGTACAATTATGGATGCCGAATTCTCTGTGGACCCCAGGGATACCCGCCGCTTCTTCGAGGAGAAGGCCCGGAAGCGCGAATGGGATCTCGACCGGCGCTATGAAGCGGCTGTCCTCGATGCCGGGAAAATCATCGGGATACTTGAGCGCGACTTCGCGCCCGAGCGCATCTGGCAATGGGGGTCCCTACTCGACCGGACCCGCTTTTCGGAAATCTCCGACATCGATATTGCCGTTGAGGGCATCCGGGATACCGCAACCTTTTTGAACTCTACGGGAAGGCCCTTGAATTGACGGCTCTCTCATTAGACTTGGTCGAACTGGAACGGATCGATCCGCTACATGCCGACTCCATCCGGACGAAAGGGAGGCTCGATTTTGAGAAGTCTCACGTTGCTGATCGCTGAAATCCGCAAAAACCTTACGGTTCTGCAGCAGATACGCACCTTCATCGAAACGACGGAAAAACGGGAACTGGCGGCTTCGGGCAAGACGCCCGCCACCGCGCTCATGTTGGCCGGCATTAAGCCCTGCGGGATCTGGGCGAACTCCTGAAGTTCCGTCATTTCAAGCGCTATTATTTCGAGTTCGAATACGACTGGGACCGCATCGATTTCCTCCTGAAAAAATTCACGAGGTACATCCGCGGCTGCTTCAGGAGATCGGGGACTTCATCGCGTTCCTGGTACAGGCCGACGAGGAATAGTCGCCGGCAGCGCGGCACCGCGGCACCGCGGCGGCGCGGCAGCGCGGCACCGCGGCAGCGCGGCGCGCGCCTGATCCGGAGCCCCTTGCCGCCGACGCTGATAATCGTTACTCTTTTCGTCTTAAATCAGCTTCAACCTATCCCCCGTAATGGGAATCTGCTGGAGGGCGGATGGAAAGCGGAAGAACAAAAACGATCCTTCTTGTGGAAGACCAATCCATCATCGCCATGGCGACCACCCGGACGCTGGGCAGTTTCGGCTATACTTCCATCACCGCCGACTCGGGCGAAAACGCCGTGCGGATCGCGGCGGAACGGGCGGACGTCGACCTCGTACTCATGGACATCGACCTGGGAAGGGGCATGGACGGCACGGAAGCTGCGCGCCTGATCCTGGAGAAACGCGACCTGCCCGTCGTCTTCCTCTCCTCCCATACCGAGCCGGAAATCGTGGCCAAAACCGAGGACGTCACTTCCTACGGTTACATCGTCAAGAATTCCGGACCGACTATCCTGCATGCGGGCATCAAGATGGCCTTCCGCCTCTTCGCCGCACGCGTGGAGCTGAAGGATCGCGAGGAGCACTTCCGATCCCTGTTCGAAGATGCGATCGGACCCGTTTTTATCGAAGACTATTCGGCCGCCAAGCGTCGCATCGACCAAGCGCGCGCTTCCGGAGTCACGGATTTCCGCGCCTGGCTGAGGGCGAACCCGTCGGAGATGGAGGCGTTCAAGGACCTCATCCAAGTGGTGGACCTGAACCGCGAGGCCTTCAGGGCGCTGGGCCGACCGGTCGGTATGGGCAAGCCGAAGACCCTGAGGGAGTGCCTCGGTCCCGAAGCCGTCTACTTCTTTGAAGACGAACTAGTCGCCATCGCGGAAGGCGCCACCTCATTCGAAGCCGAAATCCCCATCAGGACGGGGGGCGGAGAAACCTCATACTTTTTCCTTCAGCTCAACGCCGTCAAAGGACATGAGGCCGATCTTTCCCGCGTGCACGTGATGCTGATCGATATCAGCGAAACGAAAAGGGTAAAAGGGAAATTACGGCAGAAGTCCCCGGAGGTGCGGCGCGTTTAGTCTGAAGAGCCGCAAGCGGCGAGCCAGCGGTCGATTTGTTCCATATCCGTAGTCGCGCCTCCGCAGACGATGAATACGATATCCTTGTATGGTTTCAGCGCGTCGTTACCGCCGTACGCCAACGCCAAAGCCGCGCCGCAAGCCGGTTCAACCAGAATCCGGTGGTCCGAAAGGAAACTTCTGCACGCGCGCAACGCTTGCTCATCGGTCACGATCGCGCTTGTCACCTTCCTGGTATTTGTCCATTCGAAAGCCCGTCGGCAAACCTGCTTGGCTCCCAGGGACGTCGCGACCGTTGCGATCCGTTCGAGCGCGACCGGTTCGCCTGCCTCCATCGCCCGTCGCAGCGACGCCGCGCCTACGGTCTCCACCGCGATTATCGACCTGTCATGCCAGCCGTTTCGTTCCATGCCCTCAGCCACGCCGCACAGAAGGCCTCCGCCGCCCACGGCCACAACTACGGCATCCGGCTGTATTCCCTGGCCGGCAACTTCATCGATCATCGTGGCATGGCCCCGCCATAAAAGCGGGTCGTCAAAAGGATGGATGAAGGCTTCCGTTTTTCCCACCAGGGACGTAGCCTTTTCATTCGCCTCCTGCCAGCTTGCCCCATATACGATCACGTCCGCGCCTTCCGCCCGGAGCAAGCGTTTTGCCAGCTCCGTCGTCGTTTCCGGAACCACCACGGTTACCGGGAGGCGGAGCCGTCTCCCGGCGTAGGCTACCGCAAGACCCGCATTGCCGCCGGAGGACGAAATGAATCGTTCGGCGCCGGCGTTCGCATAATGCACGCAAGCCTCGCCGACGCCGCGGATCTTGAAAGAGCCCGGTACCTGCAGGGCCTCCATCTTCAACCAGATCCGTTTTCCGGTGATCAGCCCCAGGGGCCTGGATTCGACAAGCGGCGTTTCAATATGCAGCGGCATGCTCGCTCCCCATCCACTCCGTCACGATCGCGATCGTTTCCGCGGCGCGTTCGTCGAAGGGAAAGAGATGGCCGGCTCCGGTCAGCACCCTGGAATCGAAGGAAGCCGCCGCGGGAGTCCGCGGACGCAGCCAGTCTACGACGGAGGCGGGGACCGACTGGTCGGCATCGGCGGCGATCACGAGGATGCGGGAACGCAGGCGCGGAAGGACGCGGCGGGCGGCCAGTTGCGTGCGGCGCAGCTGGGCGGCCTGCACGACGAGGTCGTCCGCCCAGTATTCGGGATGCAGAAGCCGCCGCGTCGGGTCGTTGCGGTCCAGTTCGGAGGGAACGTTGCCTTTCCGGATGACGGGTTTGAAGGGCGCGATCCAGGGAGCGAGGGCGAGGTCCCTGCGGGCCGTGATGAAAGCGGGCGCGAACAGCACCAGGCGGGGCGAGGCGAAGGCCGCGGCGACGGCGGCCGCGAGCAGGCCGCCCATCGAGTGCCCGACGACATGGACGGTGCCGTACCGCGCGCGCAGGTCCATGTACGCATCGAAGGCGCTCCGCGCCCAGTCCATCGCGTCCGTCTTCAAAAAATCGGACCGGCAAGTGCCGTGTCCCGGATAACGGGGAATGGAAATCGCGTACCCCGCGTCCGCCAGCGCCTTGCCGACAGGAACCAGTTCGGCAGGATTTCCGGTGTAGCCGTGCAGCAGGAGCACGGCTTCCGAGGCGCCGGCCGTATCGATGCGGACGGGAAGGGTTGCCGGCAAAGGCCCCGTATCCCCGGCCGACAGGAACAGATCATCAAGTTTGCTCATGATGGGATGATAGGGCGTGGGCGCCCCGCGATCAAGGCCTGAACAGGATGTCCGCCGCCAGGCAGATGCCCGTCGCCGCGCTCCAGAGCAGGAAGACGCGGAGGATGCCTCCCATGTTCGGCCCCTTGGTCGAATGGGAATAGCCGCGCCGGCCCATCGCGCGCAGCTCGGCCGTCGCCGGAACGGCGACGATCGGGACCGCGACGGCTACGGAAACAGGGAGCGTGCCCAGGAGGCCGAGCGCGACCGAAAGCGCGAACCCCGCAGAAACCAGGATCCATGCGACCGCTTCCCCTCCCTTCGCGCCCAGGAGCACGGCCAGGGTCTTCCGGCCGGAACGCCGGTCCCCTTCGATATCGCAGGCGTTGTTGACCGCCAGGATCGCGGCGATCATCAGGGAGCCAGGCAGCGACGCGAGCAGGGCCCCGCTGAAATCCGGAGCGCCGCCCCGGGCAGCCGCGCTGCCGGCGGAGGCCCCGCCGGTGAAGCCGCCCGTGGTCGCGACCCCGTACACCACGAGGAACAGCACCGAGCCGAGGAAGCCTCCGGCAAAGAGCTCCCCGAAGGGCGTGCGGGAGATCGGGAACGGGCCGCCTGAATACAGGAAACCGGCCGCGAGGGAGGGAACGCCGAGCGCGAGTATCCACCAGCCAAGTCGGGCCGCCAGCAGCAGGCCGAGGATGCCCGCGGCGGCGAAAAGCGCGAGGGCGATCAGGAGCGTCGCGAGGGCGCTAACGCCTTCGTGCACCAGAACCTTGTCGCTCTCCCGGTTCAGGGTGCTTTCGTCGGTGCCCCTCCACCAGTCGAAGTACGAATTGAAAGCCGTCGTCCCCATATCCACGCAGAGCACCGCGGCGTAGCAGACGGCAAGGGAAGGCAGGTCCCAGCCTCCCGTCCCGCGCCGGGCGTACAAAGCCGCCAGTGTGAAGGTGGATAAGGAAACAAGTTTGGTCCTGAGCTCGACGACGGCGAGGAACTGGCGGAAGGTCATTCCGCGGGGCTCCGGGGCACCGCTTGGGGCGCCACCTGGGTACCCGCTTGGGGCGCGAAGTCCGCGACCTGGACGTAGGCCCTCCGGTAGGCCGCCGGGGACAGGCCGGTGCACTTCTTGAAAACGCGCGAGAAATGGAAGGGATTCTCAAAGCCGAAAAGCTCCGCAATGGAAGCGACCGGCAGGCGGGAACTGGCCAGGAAGCCGGAGGCGGCCTCCGCTTTCAGGCGCGTGAAATACTGGAAGGGGGTCATGCCCAATTCCGCGCGGAAAATGCGGATGAAATGCTCCTCCGAAAGGTCCAGCAGCGCGGCGAGGTCGCCCACCGACAGCTTGGCCCGCGTGCTCCGCGCCATCCAGTCCAGAGCCTTTTCGATATGCACGCTGCCGGTCCGCCCCGCCGCCGCGGCATCAGCGCGGGGCGCGTACCAGCGGTGGATGAGGCTCAGCAACTGGTAGGAGGCCGCGCGGCCCTGCGCGTCGTCGGGAAGCCGCGACAGCCGGTGCAGTTCTTCGAAGAGGAAGCGGTCCCGCGCCTCCAGCGTGAGGAAACGCGCGCCGGCTTCGGAGGAATGGTCCAGCAGGCGCAGGGCTTCTTCGTCGGCCTTATCCCCCTCCTCCCCTTCGAACAGCACCGCGTAGTAGCTGATCGGGCGGGAAAGGGCTTCCGTCAATATCGAGTGGAACTCGCGGGGACGGGTCAGGAAGAGGCGGTTCCCTTCGATCTCGATGCGGGAACGGTTGGACAGGAACACGCCCTGCCCTTCCAGGAAGTAGTGGAGCTCGTACTCCCGCGCACCGTGGGTATGGTAGCGTCCGTGCCAAGCGAGCCGGTCGCCGCCGACCAGGCGATAGACGAAGACCACGTCCTTGATCCGCATGGGCGAGAATATCAATTTTGGATATGTATCGTCAATAACGCGCATGGCCCGATCGCTCCGCGCGGCCTACCATCAAGCATCGGAGGAAAAGCATGAAGACCGTTTGCGGAATAGATCTCGGCACCCAGAGCTGCAAGGTCGTGGTCTACGATTACGAGAAGAAGAAGACGGTCGCGCGCACCCAGGCCACGCTCGAGCTGACCGCCCGGAACGACGGCAGCCGCGAACAGGAAGCGGGATGGTACGAGGCGGCCCTCCGGACCTGCTTCGCCGCGATCGACCCCGCCGCGCGCGCCTCCATCGTCGCCCTCGGCGTTTCCGGCCAGCAGCACGGCTTCGTTCCCCTGGACGCCGAAGGCAGGCCCGTCCATGTGGTGAAGCTCTGGTGCGACACCTCCACCGCTCCCGAATGCGACGAAATCACCGCGGCCGCCGGCGGAGAGGCCGCCCTGCTGAAGGAGACGGGCCTGCTCATGCTGCCCGGCTACACGGCGCCCAAGATCCTGTGGCTCAAGAAGCACAAGCCGGCCGCCTTCGCCAAGCTCCGCCACGTGCTGCTTCCCCACGACTACCTCAACTTCCTTCTTACCGGCGAATACGTCGCCGAGTACGGCGACGCCTCGGGCACGGCCCTGATGGACGCCCGCGCGCGCCGCTGGTCGTCAAAAATCTGCGCGCTTATCGATCCCGAGCTGGAATCGTACCTCCCCCGCCTCATCGCCGCCGACGCCATCGCGGGCAAGGTTTCCGCCGCCGCGGCCAAGGCCTACGGCATCCCCGAAGGCGCCATCGTCTCCTCGGGCGGAGGCGACAACATGATGGGCGCCATCGGCACCGGCACCGTCCGCGACGGCGTCCTGACGATGAGCCTGGGAACCTCGGGCACCCTGTACGGTTACTCCGATTCGCCCGTCGTGGATCCCGACGGCAAGCTCGCCGCCTTCTGCTCTTCCTCAGGCGGCTGGCTCCCCCTGCTCTGCACGATGAACTGCACCGTCGCCAGCGAACAGCTGCGCGCGCTGCTCGGCCTGGACGTGAAAGCCTTCGACGCGGCGGCCGCCGAAGCCCCTATCGGCGCCGACGGCCTCACGGTGCTGCCCTTCTTCAACGGCGAGCGCATCCCCAACCTCCCGAACGGCCGGGCCAGCCTGAACGGCGCCACCGCCGCCAACTTCACCCGCGCCAACGTGGCCCGCGCCGCCCTGGAATCGGCCATCTTCGGCCTGCGCATCGGCCTGGATTCGTTCAGGGCCCTCGGCTTCAAGGCCCGCGAGATCCGCCTCATCGGCGGCGGCGCCAAAAGCCCGCTGTGGCGCTCCATCGCCGCGAACGTGACGGGCCTGCCCGTGCGCGTCCCCTCGGGCGACGAAGCCGCCGCGATGGGAGGCGCCATCCAGGCCCTCTGGTGCATGGAACGCGCCGCGGGCCTGAAGACCGCCATCGGCGAGCTGGTCGACGCCCACGTCACGCTTGAGGGCGGCGCGACCGCCCAGCCCGACCCCGCCTCGGTGAAGGCCTACGAACTCGCCTACGCCGAATATTCCAAGTACCTGGCGGCCCTCTCGCCGCTGTACCGATAGCAAACAGGAACACAGGAGGCTACCATGGCTGAGTTTTTCAAAGGCGGGAAGGAATACTTCCCCGGAATCGGCAAGATCGCGTACGAAGGTCCGAAAAGCGACAATCCGCTCGCCTTCAAGTACTACGACGCGAACAAGAAAGTGGGCAACAAGGCGATGAAGGACCACCTCCGCTTCGCCATCGCCTACTGGCACAGCTTCTGCAACGAAGGCGGCGACCAGTTCGGCTCCGCCACCCAGAATTTCCCCTGGAAACTGGACGCCAAGACCCCGATGGAAGCCGCCGAGCACAAGCTGGACGCCGCCTTCGAGTTCTTCACCAAGATCGGCGCGGGTTTCTACTGCTTCCACGACCGCGACATCGCCCCCGAAGGCGCCTCCCCGGCCGAAAGCGAGAAGAACCTGATGGCCATCATCGCCAAGGCCAAGGAACGCCAGAAAGCCACCGGGGTCAAGCTCCTGTGGGGCACCGCGAACCTCTTCTCCAATCCGCGCTTCATGAACGGCGCCGCCACCAACCCGGAATTCAAGATCGTCGCCCAGGCGGCCGCCCAGGTGAAGGCCGCCATCGACGCCACCATCGAACTCGGCGGAGCCGGCTACACCTTCTGGGGCGGACGGGAAGGCTACATGAGCCTCCTGAACACCGACCTCAAGCGGGAAAAAGAACACCTGGCCCGCTTCCTGACCATGGCCCGCGACTACGCCCGCGGCCGCGGCTTCAAGGGCACCTTTTACATCGAACCCAAACCGATGGAACCCTCCAAACACCAGTACGACTTCGACGTGGA
>DPXI01000074.1 GCA_003527485.1 Treponema sp.
TAGCCCCTAGGGGAGTCGAACCCCTCTTTTAAGATTGAGAATCTCATGTCCTAACCGATAGACTAAGGGGCCGGAAGATATTCCCCAGGGAGGATTCGAACCCCCACAAGCAGATCCAGAGTCTGCCGTGCTACCATTACACAACCGGGGATCGGCTGCGCCGCGCGACCGTTCAGCATCGCTCGACGGGACGAAAAATACTATCGATCCGAGAAAATGTCAATACGGGAGAGTGCAGGGAAGCCGTCATTCACCATGGTACTCGATGAGGGTCGTGATGGGGATGGAGCCGAGCATGGATCGGTAATTCAGGAAGGGAAGGCCCACGACGCCGAATATTCCGGCCACTTCGGCGCCGGCGGCGACCACCAGTTCGGTCGCGGCGCGCAGGGTGCCTCCGGTGGCGATCAGGTCGTCCACCACGAGGACGCGTTTGCCCTTGGGGACGTCGGCGCCGTGGACTTCGATCTCGGCTTCGCCGTATTCCAGCTGGTATTTGCGGGAGATGGTCTCGCCGGGAAGCTTGCCCTTCTTGCGTATGAGGATCAGCGGTATGCCCAGCCGGTCGGCGAAAGGGGAGGCGAAGACGAAGCCGCGGGACTCTATGGCCGCCACGGCATCGATGCGCGCGTCGGCATACAGTTCGATCATGCGGTCGATGCAGTAGCGGAAAGCGCGAGGCTCCGCGAGGATGCTCGTGATGTCGTAAAAGAGGATGCCCTTCTTGGGAAAGTCCGGGACCTTCCTGATGGCCGAGTCGAGGTCGAATGAGTTGCCCATCGCAGCCTTATCTCCGTCCTAGGGTGTCCGCAACCCACGCGCCCGCATCGCCGGACTTTTCGGCGAGGAAGGGAGCTGGATTGAGGCGGAAGTCCGCGTCGCGGACTATCGCGCGAAGATACTCGATCGCTTGCGGGGATGCAAGCGAGAAAAGGCCGCAGGGTCTGCCGGCGAGGTTTATTCCTTTGAGAACGCGTTCCAGTTCCCCGAAACCGGAAGGATGCGGTTTCTCGCAACCTATGAAACAAGCGTGGACAGGCAGGAGATCGGTCGCCGCGAAGTCGGCAGCGTCCATGACAACGACTTTGCGGTCGGTCAGGGCGCGCGCAATGGAGGCGCCGGCTGCCCGTATCCTGTCGGAACCATCCACGATAATCAGCACGGTCAACGTGTTTTTCACGAGAGGAAGTCTAGCCTCCGGACCGGCGCTTGTCAACTTTCGTCCGGACTCTTGTCGGATGGCTTTCCGGGTGAGCGTTGCGAAATGCGTAAACCGGTTTATACTCTCCGGAATGGAGGAAACAGGCATGATCGGTCAACGAAGCGGCATGGGCATCGAAGAGACCCTCTCCATCTACCAGATATTCCTGCGCAACTATACCGAACAAGGGACCTTCAACGCCGCCGTCGCGCGCCTCGACGAAGTGCGCGCGCTCGGCTTCGGCTGGGTCTATCTGACTCCGATCCATCCAGTCGGCAAGAACGCGCGCAAAGGCACGGCAGGAAGCCCCTACGCCATCGCGGACTACCGTCTGGTGGATCCGGAACTCGGGACCCTGGCGGATTTCCGCTCATTCGCCGCCGCGGTGCATGACCGGGGCATGAAGCTGATGATCGACGTCGTCTACAACCATACGGCGCCCGATTCCGCTCTCGCCAGGGCGCATCCGGACTGGTTCATCCGGAGCGCCGGCCGTCCGGGAAGAAAATGCCAGGATTGGTCCGATGTCGTTGACTTCGACTTCGCCTCCTCCCCCGCTCTCCGCGAGGAACTGATCGATACCTTGGTACAATGGGCGCTTGAGGGCGTGGACGGCTTTCGCTGCGACGTCGCTTCCCTCGTTCCGGTCGATTTCTGGCTGGAAGCCCGCCGCCGCGTGAACGATACGGATCCGGCATCCGGTAACGAGCGACGGGCCACCCTCTGGCTCGCCGAAAGCGTTCACCCCGAATTCCTGCTTTCCATGCGCGACCGCGGTTTCGGCGCCTGGTCGGAGGGCGAGCTTCATTCGGCCTTCGACCTTACCTACGATTATGACGGCTGGGAACGGCTGGAACGCTTCTGGACGGGAGAAGCGAGCCTTCGCGCATATATGGATCATCTGGCTGTCCAGCGGGCCGCCTGCCCGGCCTCGGCGCGAAAGATCCGCTACCTCGAAAACCACGACCAGCGCCGCGCGGCCGACCGCTTCGGCCGCGGTGACCGGCTTCGGGCATGGACCGCATTCTACCAGCTCCTTCCCGGATGTTCCTTCGCCTATATGGGGCAGGAGTCCGCGATCGAACGGCGCCCTTCCCTCTTCGAAAAGGATCCCGTTCCTTGGTCGAGCGGCGACGCGGATTTCCGCAAGTTCTTCGCTTCCTGTTTCTCCGCGACCCAGTCCGTCAAGCGCGACTCTCCGTCCTTCAGCTGGACGATGCCGGCGGAGGGCGTGGCATCGATACGGAGATCGGGAATCTCCAGGAATTACCGCTTCATCGCCAACCTGGACAGCCGCAACGGGAAACTGGACCTCGGCGGAGAGATCGCGGGGACGGACGTGATGACGGGCAAGCGGGTGCGCTTGGCGGGCAGGACGGAGCTTCCGCGGGACTTTCTGCTGGTGGAGGAAGACTGAGGGCAAGCCGCCAGGCCCCCGGCAGGAGCTCGGGAATAGGCGAAGTATAGGCCTTCGTCGAAGCGCTGCTGTTCGACGGCCCCCGCGGGCCAGTTCGCCATAGGTTTTGACTTGAACCCCTTCCGCCCTGAAGCCTCCGGGCCGCCCCGGTCCTTCGGACCGCGCGAGGGTCGCGGGATCGAAGCCGAACGCGGATCCCATTTCGATCGAATTTTTCCGGTGGATGGTCCGGCAGCCTTTGATTTCAGGTCTCCGCGTCAGACCCGGACCCGATACGTCCGAAACGATGTCGCGCCGGCATCCCGGTTCCTCGCCATCTGAAAATACACGAGCCTGCCCGGACCGATCTCTTCGATGAAGAGCCCGGCGGACTTCCGGTCGCTCGCGTTCACGTGACGATGCCGAGGTCCCTTCCTCCCGACCCCACGGCGGCTTCGTACACGATGGCCTCGGTGCTTTTCCGGAAGGGCGATGCTGCGGTCGAGGGTCAGTCGAAGGTCATGTGCGCTCCCATCTCTTGGGGCTCTTCATCGGCGCCGCCGGCAAAAACGGCGCCGATGACGATTTCTATGGAGGTTCCGATGAAGCATCGACCTTGATCCCGGGTTCCCGGAGCGCTTTCCGCACTCCGGGATGGTATACGCCCTTGGCCCCGCCGCCGCCGAGCACCAAGCACCAGGGAAAATCGGTCACCGGAGCCGGGGTCGGCGGACATGAGACGGAAGATCATACCGGCTTTTTCCACGGCAACCATATCGAACCGGAGGCGCGAAGAGATCTTCAGCATGCGGCCCTCTACTTTCCGGATTCCGCCTGGCAGACGGCCTGCGAATCAAGCCGGATCATGAAATGGAAAATGGACGAATTCTCCGGGCGGGTTGCTGAACGGAGCCTGCTCCATTTTATTGAGGGTCACGGCCCGCCCGCATAATGCGCGGTTTCGTTTCGCGAAACCGCAAAAAAAAATCGGACACGATGTCCGATTTTTTTTCAGCCAAGACCGGGAGTCGAACCCGGGACCTACGCATTACGAGTGCGTCGCTCTGCCAACTGAGCCATCTTGGCGACGAAAGGCATTATACAAAAAGGGGGGAAAAGGTCAATATGGACCACCGGATGAAAAAGAAGGGCGGAGAGGGTTCCGCCCTCAGGACTTCTTGCGCCGGGAATTCACGAAACGTTGGAAGTCATTGATGTTCTTGACGATGATCTTGTCCTGGAATATCTCGACGCGGCGCTGGGTAACGAAGTGATTCAGGACATCCCTCGCCTGGTCGCTGGTCATGCCCGCCCAATGGGCGATGTCGTCCATCGTGGTCTTGAATTCGCGGCGTTCGCTGTCGCGATCGGCCGGCGGCTGGGTTTCGTCCAGCATGAGGAAGACGTCGGCGACCCGGGATTGCGGATCATCGAGCGTGAGGATCATGAAACGGCGCTTCTGGTCGTAGATGCGTTTGGTGAAAAGTTTCAGGAGTTTCAGGGCGATCTGGGGATTGCCCATCATGAGCACCTCGAAATTCGCCCGGTTGAATTCCAGCACCTTCACATTGTCCAGTGCGATAGCGGTCGCGGAACGGGGTGAATCCTCAAGTATGGCCATTTCGCCGAAAACTTCCGAAGGCTGCAGGATATCGATCGTCTTTTCGATGTCCCCGATCACCTTCACTATCTGCACGCGGCCCGTCTGTATGAGATAGAAGGCGTCGCCCGGTTCGTATTCGGCGAAGATCATCTCCCCTTTCTGGAACGTGCGGGCGAATCGGCTGAAAGCTGCGAGATCCATGGCCACGGTTAAGCCTCCAGGGCCTTGAGGGCCTTCTTGGCCTTCATATGGACGACGTCATCCTCGTCGGTCGACATCGCGAGTATCTTCTTATAGAACGTGAGGGCACGTTCCTTCTCGCCCTTCTTCTCGTACGACTGGGCCATGAAGAAGAGCGCGTCCCCGAGATCGGGGTGCTTCGGATAGCTGGTTATCATCGACGTATAGTGTTTGATGCAATCCTCGTGCTTGCCTGCGAGGAACAAGCAACGCCCGATCTCGTAGACGCTTTTGGCCACGTATTCGGGATCCTCGTTGGCGTCGACGATCTGCTTGAAACCGGCAAGGGCCTGCGGGTACTTGTCCTGCGAGAAAAGGCTGACGGCGTCGTAATACGATTTGGCGACCGCGGAGAGCTCGCGCCCTTTGTCGGGCTTCGGGACGGACGCTGGAGCGGAATTGGAAATGGGCGCGGGGCCCTTCCCTTCGCCGTAGCGCGCGAGCGAACCCTCGGCGGATTCAACGAATTTGGCCGCCTGGGCCGCCATCTTTCCGGCGGGATAATAGGTCAGGTAGCGGGCGAAAATGTACTTCGCCTGCGCGTACTGGCGGTTCTTGAGATAGTATTCCCCGACCTTGTACAATCCCATCTCCGGATTGACCTGCTCCTCTTTCTCCAGGAGGTTGGAAACCTGCTTGTGGATGCGTCTGAGCTGGTTGGAAAAGACCTTGAGCATCTTCATCACTATCCGGATGTTCGTCATGGCCAATTGTTCGAACTCGGGAACGGAGAACATGACCGCCGCGGTATCCTGGAGCACCAGGGCGTTCTCCTCGCGCGGATAACGGCCCAGGGCGGACTTGACGCCGAAAAATTCGCCCGGCTGCACGATATCATGCACTTCCTGACCGTTTTCGATATCCGTATAGTTAAGGCTCACCTTCCCGCTCTGCAAGATATAAATCTTGTCGGCCGCGTCGCCCTGGAAGTATATGACGGAACTGGTCCGGTATTGCAGCGCTTTCGGCATTTCGCTCCTTCCTACGCCCCGGCTTCAAAGGGGAGATAATCAAGCTTTTTGCCGAAGCCCACTTTTTTGCGGATTTCGGCGTACAGTCCGGACGGATCACCGATCACGAACATCCGTCGTCCGCCGACTTTCACGATTGTATATCCCAGAGGAAGCATATCTCCGAAAAGTCCGGTGAAGCGCTCTTCGCCGTACAGCGGACGACCTTCCATCACCAGCAATTCGATATCCTCCATCGCGGCGGAGGCGAGGTTTTCGTAGGCGTCATCCTTCCGGGCTTTCAGCACGAGCAGGTCGGCGAGCTTGCCTTCTTCCAGGGAACCGAGCCTGTCCGCCATGCGGAACGCCTTGGCGGGATTCACGGTGACCATGTCGGTCAGGAGCTTCGCGTCCAATTCCTCGCCGTAGAGATTCCGGTAGGTTTCCCTCGCCAGGCGCATCTCGGCCATGAGGTTGACCGAACCGGTATGGGTGGAATCGGTCCCGATCGAAATGTTGACTCCCGCCTTCAGCAGTTTTCTGATCTTGCAGGTCGCGTTGAACATGAAGAGGTTGGAAGCGGGGCACCATGAGACGCTGGCTCCGACTTCCGCGACGCGCTTTATGTCCGCGTCGGAAAAACCGATGCAGTGGATGAGCAGGCAATGGGAATCCAGCGCGCCGAGCCTGTCCAGTACGCCGACGCCGTCCTGGGATTCAGAATCGAAACCTTCTTCCAGATGGGTGATGAAAGGCCAATCGCGCTCCAAGGCTCTCTTGTGCTCGATTTCTATCCCATCCCCCCATTTCAGGTCGAAGGAAGAGCATTCGTGAGCCAGGCAATATTCCTGGAATGCCCTGATCGGCAAGCGGGGCAGAAGTTCGCGGTTGAGCTCGTGCGGAAAATGGTCGTTCACCGTCGTAACGCCGGAAAACAGGTTCTTGTAGGCACTCAGAAAATACAGATTCTCGACGGACAGGTTGGACCTTTCCGAATAAGTCGGGGAAGATTTCAGGTCGTTGTCCCACGGCAGCCAATTCAGGTAAAAGGATCCCGTCTTGGGTCCGACGCGGGGAAGATAGTTGCCGCGAAGATGATCGTGGACATTGATGAGCGCAGGGTACACCATGGATGCTCCGCCGAGATCGAACGCATGCGCTTCGCGCTTCGATAAGGAGACTATCCGGTTTGCCTTAACGCTCAAGCATCCAGCTGTCAAAATGCGGCGGGGCGTCGCAATGACGCCTCCTGTCAGGGAGTAGCTATCCACGCTGGGGCCGTCCTTCCGTCACGTGTATCATTCTAGGGTCGTCGAGCGTCAGACGTCAACAATCCTAGCTAGTCTACACTATGTATCGGCAGATTTCTTCGTTACTATCGCTCCTTTCAACGAAATACGGCTTTATGGTACCCTGTGACGATGATCGACCTCCATACCCATTCCAACGCTTCGGACGGAAGCCTGTCCCCGGCCGAACTTATCGCCTTGGCGGCGGAAAGAGGCCTCGGCGCCATCGCGTTGACCGACCACGACACGCTGGCCGGTCTCGCCGAGGCGAAAAACGCGGCGGAAGGCCGCGGAATCAGGTTCATAGGCGGAGTCGAGATCGAAATCGCATGGGAACCGGGAGAGTGCCATCTTCTCGGCTTGGGGCTCGGGGAGCCGAGCGAAGGGCTCCGCCTGGCGTTGGAGGAACTTGCCGCCGGCAGGCACGAGCGCAACCTGCGGATGCTCGGCTTGATGAAAGAAGCCGGCATGGAAGCGTCCTGGGAAGAACTCGCTTCCCACGCCGCGGGCAGCGTCGTCGGGAGGCCCCACTTCGCCGCGCTGATGGTCGCGCGCAAGTTCGCGCGCAACACGGAGCAGGCTTTCAATCGCTTTCTGGGCAAGGGCCGGTCCATGTACCTGCCCAAGGCGGGACTGGAATTCACCCGGGCTATCTCCCTGATCAAGGAATCCGGCGGCGTAGCCGTCCTGGCCCACCCCCTGTCCCTGTACGTCTCCTGGGGGCGATTGCCGGGAATCCTGTCCGAGTGGAAGGAACTGGGGCTGGACGGGATCGAAGCCTGGCACCCGATCGCGCGCGTCGCCTCTTGCCAGCGCCTGGAAACCCTCGGCCGGTCCCTCGGCTACCTCGTCACGGCGGGGAGCGATTTCCATGGAGGAGCGAGGGTGGAACGGAAGCTCGGAATCACCGCCGGCGGAAAAAAAATAGACGAAAGCTACCTGGAGGGCATCCCCTCGCATTGACCTCCCGACTGCCGGTACGGCTCCCTATTCCTCTTCCGCAGCGACGATGTCGAAAGGATCGTCTCCGAGCCGGCGGTGCTGGACGGCCTCCAGCACGTGTTCCTGCATGATCCGCTCCGAACCTTCCAGGTCGGCGATAGTGCGCGCTACCCTCAGGCAGGCGTGGACGGCCCGCGCCGAAAAGGACAAGCGTTCGACCGCGACGGCGAAAACGGACGCGGCGCGCCCTTCGAGCGCGCAAAAGCGTTCCACAAGGGCCGGCGGCAGGCGCGCGTTCCGGCGCGCTCCGCAGCCGCCATATCTCTCCCGCTGGATCAGCGTTGCGCGCAGAACACGGGAGGCGAGTTCGGCGCTGGATTCCGGTTGCTCCCGCGCCGGAAAGGCGGCAGAAGAACGGGCAACGGGGACCCGCAATTCCACACGGTCCAGCAGGGCGGCGCCGAGCCGCCGCCAGTATCGCGAAATCTCTTCCGCCGAACAGAAGCAGCCGGAGGCGTTCGCTGAAGGGCGGGACCCGAGCCGGCCGCAGGGACAGGGGTTGGCGGCGAGAACGAGCTGGAAGTCGGCCGGCAGGCTGAGGGAGCCGTCCGCGCGCGCGATCGTGATGACGCCGTCCTCAAGGGGTTCGCGCAGGGCGTTCAGCACGTTGGATCTGAACTCCGGCGCCTCGTCCAGGAAGAGCACACCCAGATGGGCCAGGCTGATCTCGCCCGGCCGCACGACGCGGCCGCCGCCGAGCACGCCCTCGGCGCTCGCCGAATGGTGGGGTGAGCGGAAGGGAGGACGGGAAACCAGGGGGAAGTCGGCGCCGACGAGCCCGGCGAGGCTGTGGAGCCGGGTAGCCTCGACCGCCTCCCCGGGCAAAAGAGGAGCCATTATGGACGGCAGCCGCCGCGCGAGCATAGTCTTTCCGCCTCCGGGCGGACCGAACACCAGGACGTTGTGTCCCCCGGCCGCGGCGATGACGAGCACCCTCTTGTAACGTTCCAGGCCGCGCGCCTCCCTGAAATCTCCGGCCCAGCCCGGCGCCGCGCGATCGCCAGCCGGGAAACCGATAGAGGAAGGAATCGACGGAGGGAAACGGCCGAGGACCTTCCGAAGTTCCAGGACCCGCGCGGCTTCCAGCAACGTGCCAACGCCCGCGGTCCTGTCCGGAGCAAGGATGGCGGCTTCAGCCGCATTCTCGGCCGGCACGATGAAGCCCTCTACGCCTTCTTTCAAGCCCGCGGCCACGGCGGCCAGGACCCCGCGCACTCCCCTTACACGCCCCGACAATTCCAGCTCGCCGAGAACCATCAGCCCGGAGGCTGAAGGGACTAGATCCGCCGCCGTCATGACGGCCAGCGCGATGGGGAGGTCGAGCGAAGCCCCTTCCTTGCGGAATCCGGCGGGAGCCAGATTCACGAGCACCCGATCGGCGGGAAAGGCGTAGCCCGAATTGCGGAACGCGGCGCGGACCCGTTCCCTCGCCTCCCTGACAGCCCCGTCGGCGAGTCCCGTCACGTCCACGCCGGGTATTCCCCGTCGTATATCCGCTTCCACCCTGACCAGCAAACCCTCGGCCCCGCGGGGCGCGTACGCGACGACATGCATGGGTACCTCTTTACGCCGATACGGCACGGCCGCGCTTTACGCTTGACCTTTTCGTCTTCAACGGTATGATTCGCTCATGAGAAGCTTATCGGACCTTGGACCGGAACTGGCCGCGGATCTCCGCGCCAAGGACGTGGATGTCGCGCGCACACTGTCCGTTCTGGACCTGTTGGAAGCGGCGCCGCCCCCGGCATCCTCAACTTTGCGCCTGCCCGCCCAAGACGATCGCCGCGTCCGCGACCGTGAAACGGGGATGCCCCTGCGGATGCCTTTCGACGAAGCCAAGCGCGCCATCGATGCCCTGGACGTACCTTTCGACCTGGACTTCCATGCCGAACGGGAAGGCGATGAGGCGGTAATCCAGGAGAAGGAGCTGGAACGGCTCGGCATCCTGCTCTTCCCGCGCCTGGCCTATGGGGTTCTGAACGGCGGCTCGGCGACGAGTTACGCTGATGAGAAAAAAAACTCGGAACTGGACCCGGCCGCCTTCGATCTGCTCGGCGGCGAGTTCTCGCGGGCCGCGGCCGCCTTCCGCGACCGGCCGAAAGGCACGACGAGCGCCTTCTTCCGGAAGGACGGAAGCGGAGGCCCCTCCTTCCTCCTGCTGAAGATGAGGGCCCTGCTCCTGCGCGCCCTGCAATACCGCAACCTGACCGGCGACCATTCGACCGCTCTCCTGCCCTTCTTCCAGATGACGAGCCCCGCGACCGAAGCGGCCCTCCGCGAATCCTATAGGGAATACCGCAACGATCCCCTGATCGCCCCTCTCGTGGAAATGACGGGAGTGGATCCGACCGAGCCCCTCGGCGCCGTCCAGCCCATGCTCGCCGCTCTCACCCACTCGGAGCAGGGCTTGCCGCGCGGGATCTTCGACAGGGCCTGGGGCAAGGCGAATTCGGGCCTCGCCCTGCCCGGCGGCCACGGCGAGAACTTCCGGGTCCTCGCCGGCGCCTACCGAGCGCTCAGGGACCGCGGCGTTCGATGGGCCTACCTCGGAAACGTCGACAATTCGGGCTACACCATCGATCCCGTTTCCGTTGCGATGCTCGCCCTGAGCGGCGCCGACGCCTCCTTCGAGTTTTCATGGAAAACCCGCGTGGACGTGAAGGGCGGCGTGCTCGTGGAAGGCGGCGACGGAAAGCTCAGCGTCGCGGACATCGGACAGGCCCTCTCCCGCGAGGACCTGGATCGGGAGGAGGCTTCCGGCAAACGCGCCCTGTTCAACTGCGCAACGGGCCTCTTCGATCTTGATTGGCTCGTGCCTCGACTCGACTCCATCGCCGATGCCCTGCCGATCAGGGTTTCCGACCAGGACAAGGAAGCCGGCCGCTACGCCCAGGCGGAGCAGACCACCTGGGAGGTCCTCGGCCTCATGGAAAAACCGCTGGTCCTGGCCGTCGCGAAGGCGCGGCGCTTCGTCGCGGCCAAGACGCTCATGGAGACCCTGCTCGCCAGCCCCGTAGCCGTGAAGCTCCAATATTCCGCCGGCGCCGGAGCCGGGATCAAGGCGGTTTCCGCCGGTCTGCGCGCCGGCATGAACCAGCTTCTGAAGACGGAATACGGGCTGGAAGAGGAAAACTAGGAGTCTGTCGGACTTAGGATTTATGCTGGGCGAAGGTGAGCCGCGAGTGGAAAAAGGGCGAGGATTGAGGGCCATACTTCCTGTATGGCCCGATTGACGAGCCATTTTTACGCCGCGGATCGCCGAGTCCAGCAAAAAAGCGCGTTAAAAGTACACATATTCTATTTTTAGCATTATCGCGATCATAAGTCCGACAGGCTCCTAGGCGCGGGAGGGCGGCGCGACGCTCCTCCGGACAACCAATTCCGCAGGCAGGACGACGGAGGCGGGCTTCCCGCCCCGCATGAGCTCGATGATGGCGGCCGCAGCGAAGGAACCCTTCTGGACGCCCGGCTGCCGTATCGTCGAGAGAGGCGGATCGAGCATGAATGAGAAGGGGATGTCGTCCATTCCGGTCACCGAGACGTCTTCGGGCACCGAAAGCCCCTCTTGCGCGCAGGCGGCGTAAACGCCGATCGCGGCGATATCGCTCATGCATACGAAAGCCGTCGGCCTTAATTCGCGCAGCAAACGCGATGCCGCCTCCCGGGCAGCCTCCAGCGTGGAATCGACGGGGCAGACCGGAACCCGGGGGGAGCGCAACGAAAGGCCGTGGAGCTCCAGGGACCGCGAGAAGCCCGCGAGGCGGCGGGAGCCGGTACGGGAAGAATGCTCCTCGGCGACGAGCGAAAGTTCGGAATTGAGGGAGAGGACCGCGATCCGTTCATGCCCGAAGGAAAGAACGTAATCCATTACGCGCTCCGCCGCCGCCTCGTCGTCGATGCCGAAATTGACGATGCCGAGACCCGCGTCGCCGTCAACGGTTACGAAGGGTACGAGGCGCTGGCGGATCAGGGCGGCTATCTCCGGAGCGGCTTCCACGCCGAGGGCGATGAAACCGTCGACGGCCGCGTTGCGCACCGCGTTCGTGAGGAAACCCTTCAAGGGCGGGAGGACGGTCAGGAAGAGATCCTCCTGGTGGCAGACGGCTCCGATACCGCGCAGGACTTCCGCCACGTAGGGATTGCGCAGGCTCTCCTGGATGGCCTGCGGAAGCAGTACTCCGATGGCGCCGGCCCGTTTGGTGGTCATGGACCGGGCGACCGGATCGGGAACATAGCCCTCGGCGTCCGCGATCGCCATGATGCGCTCATAGGTCAGACGGGAAATCTTGGAAGGATCGTTGAAAGCGAAGGAAACGGTTGTTTTGGAGACGCCGGCGAGGTCGGCGATATGTTTTATCGTGGGGCGCATCGTTCCGATATACTACAGGCGATCGCAAACAAAAGCCACGACCGGAACGGCCGTGGCTTAAAAAAAAAGGCGCCGGACAGAATCGAACTGTTGCATAAAGGTTTTGCAGACCTCAACCGCTTGTCCC
>DPXI01000041.1 GCA_003527485.1 Treponema sp.
CCGAACAGCTCGCTTTCCAGGAGCCCCTCGGGCAGGGCGGCGCAGTTGACGCGGATGAAGGGCGCGTTCTTCCTGGCGCTCTTCAGGTGCAGCTGCTCCGCGAACAGTTCCTTCCCGACTCCGCTTTCTCCCAGCAGGAGCACCGAAGAGTCCGTCTTGGCTACCCGCGCTATGATTTCCAGTTTCTCGAGCACCAGCGGGCTCTTGGCGATCAGGGTGTGGTAGCCCCGGTCGATCTGGATCTGGTCCTGGAGCAGGTGGATCTCTTCACGCACCCGTTGGAAGCTGCGGGCGTTCTGGAACGCCAGGGCCGCCTGGTTCGCGAAAATCTCGACCCATTGCAGGTCGTCGTCGGTGAAGTACTTGCCGTCTTTCTTGTTGATGAGCTCTATTACGCCGATGCACTCGTCCTTCATGCGCATGGGGACGGCGAGCATGGTGCGAGTGGGAAAGCCGATCTGCTTGGAGATGTCGGAAAAAAAGCGCCTGTCGCTCTCAACGTCGTTGACGATGAGGGAAGTGTTGTGCTGCGCCACCCAGCCGGCGATGCCTTCGCCGATGTTCAGGGAGAACTTCTGGACGTCCGGGCCCTTGGAACCGAGGGCGATTTCGAAATACAGCTTCTTGGCCACTTTATCGACAAGGAGGAGGCTTGACGCCTCCCCCTCCGACAATCGTGTGGCCGATTCCAGTATGCGGGTAAGAAGCGATCGGGCGTCCGCGTAATTCGAGTTGATCAGAGTGTTTATCTCTATCAGCGTATTGAACTTACGGACGTCGATCGTTGTCAGCATGACGAGGGGCTCAGGAGCCTATCGTATTGCCCTTTGACTTCAGGAAATCTCCGAGCGTATAGGTGGAATCGTCGGTCTCTTCCGCGGCCATGTACCTGGACAACTCTTCCCTCTGTACCTTCTTTTGGTAATCCCTGATGGAGAAAGCGATTTTCTGCTTGTCCGGCTGCATCTCTATGATGACCGCCTTGATCTTGTCGCCGACGGTGTACTTCTTCATCGCGTCGTCGTAGGAATCGTCGCGGTTCTCCACGAGATTGGACTTGTGGATGAGGCCCTCTATGCCGCCGGGCACCCGTACGAAGATTCCGAAGTCCGTGATGGAGGAGATTTCCCCTTCCACCGTGCTTCCGGGCTTGTACGCAGCCGCGAAGGTCATCCAGGGATCGTCGGAAAGCTGCTTCACGCCGAGGCGGATGCTCCGGTTCTCGGCTTCGCAGGCGATGACCATGACTTCGACGTCCTGGCCGACCTGGAGCTCGCTGCCCGGGTGCTTGATCTTCTTGGTCCATGAAAGGTCGTCGGCATGCAGGAAGCCGTCGATCCCGTCTTCGAGTTCCACGAAGGCGCCGGCGTTGGTGAGCTTGACGACCTTGCGTGAAAGCCTGGTTCCGACCGGGTACTTGGATGCCACGTCGGTCCACGGATTGGCGGTCACCTGCTTCAGGCCGAGGGAAACCCTTCCCGCCTGCAGGTCGTAGCCGAGGATCATGCATTCGACCTCGTCGCCGATCTTCAGGATCTCTTCCGGCTTCTGGATTTTCTTGATCCAGGAGAATTCGGAGATATGGGCGAGTCCTTCGATCCCCTCTTCCAGCTCGATGAACGCGCCGAAATCGGTGAGCTTGGTCACGTGGCCCTTCACTACGTCGTTGACGTGGTACTTGTCCTCGAAATGGATCCAGGGATCGTCGGTGAAATGCTTGAGCGAAAGGTTGATCCGCTTTTCGACCGGATCGATCCGGATCACCTTGAGACGGATTTCCTGGCCCTTCTTCACGAAGTCCTTGGGCCGGGTGACGTGTCCCCAGCTCATGTCGTTGATATGCAGGAGCCCGTCGAAGCCGCCGAGATCGATGAAGGAACCGAAGGAGGTAAAGCTTTTGACGGCTCCGACCACTTCGTCGCCGATCTGGGTGTTCGCGTAGAACGCTTCCCGGCGTTTTTCGATCTCTTCCTCGAGCCACTTCCTGCGGTTGACGACGATGTTGACCTTGCCGTCGGAATAAAGGCGTTCGATATAGAAACTGGTCTTCATCTCGAGAAGCTTCTCGGGCTTGTCGACCTTCTGGGCGTCTGACTGGCTGATCGGCAGGAACGCGCGCACGCCGGAACCGAGGTTCACGTCATAGCCGCCCTTGACGACCTTGTCGATCGTGCCTTCGATGACCGCATGATCCTGGAACGCCTGGCGGAGATTCTTCCAGAAGACTTTTACGTCCGCTTTCTGCTTGGAGACGATGACTTCCCCGTGCTTGTTCTCTTTTGCGATGAGGACGACGGAAACCTGGTCCCCGATCTTCGGGATCTCGGTGAACTCCGCGATAGGAATCTTTCCCTCGGACTTGTACCCTACATCGATGAAAACCTGGTCTTCTGTGACCTGTATCACGACACCGTCGACGAGCTGACCTTCCTCGAGCTGCTCGAGCGACTTGAGGTACTCTTCCTGTAATTGTGTTTGGATGTTGTCCGCGGAGCGCTTCGACCCACCCATTTCCACTTCCATCTGACCCATGGTTGATCCTTGTAGCTGAATTTTCTCCACCAATTTGTCATAAACTTGATCGATGGTCAAGTCCGAGGTATCCAAATAGACCGCGTCGGGGGCGACTTTGAGGCTGCCCTCGGCCTTATTGCGGTCGATCCCGTCCCGTTCCTCTATCGCTTTCCGTATTTCTTCCAGCGGCAAGGAAGAAGTCCCCTGCTTGAAACGCCGCAGAGCGCGGGATTCCGCGCTGGCGTCCAGATAGAATTTATGCTCGGCGTCCGGGAAGACCACGGTGGTGATGTCCCGGCCTTCCACCACGATATCCTTCCCGAGGGCCGCCTTGCGCACCAGCGCGTTGACCAGATGCCTGACGGGAACGATGGCCGAAAGGGGCGCGACGGCGCGGTCCACATCGTCCGACTGCAGCAGGCCGTCCACGTCCTCCCCGTCCAACTGGACGCGGCCGTTGCGGTATCTCACCTTGGCCGTGCGGGAGCGCGCCAGCACGGCCTCCGGATCGGACAGGTCCACGCCGGAACGCAGGCAAGCCAGGGTCAGGGCCCGGTAGAATTTGCCGGAGTTGACGAAAACGAAGCCGAGCCGTTCGGCGACGTGGCGGGCGATCGTGCTTTTTCCCGAACCCGCGGGTCCGTCAATCGCGATTACCATGGGAAGGAGCTCCTTCGACAAGGGCGCGCAAGCCGCGCAACTCGTCCTGTGTGATGGATCTGCTCTCTCCGGAGGCGAGCTGCCCCAGGAAGATCGGACCGATCCTGACGCGGAGCAGCCGTTCGGGATGCAGATGGAAATGGGAGAAGACCTTGCGGATCTCCCGGTTCTTGCCTTCGATCAGCACCACGCGGATGGACCTGCGTCCCGTCCGCTCGATGCGGGAACAGCGGTACAGCTCACCTTCGATCTCCACTCCGTTCTTGAAGGCCTCGATCGCGTCATCGGAAACGGGAACCGTGGAATCCACCACGTACTCCTTTTCGATCGAAGCGGAGGGATGGCCGACCTTGGCGGCGAAATCGCCGTCGTTCGTGAAGAGGATGAGGCCGGAAGACCGCAGGTCCAGCCTTCCGACGTTGTAGATGCGCTCGTCCACGCCGGGGATCAGGTCGCGGGCCAGGGGACGGCCCTGGGGGTCGGAGGCGGAACAGATGTAGCCCTCCGGCTTGTTCAGGGCGATGTAGCGGAAGCGCGACTCGAAACCGAGAAGCTTCCCGTCGAACTCCACGCGGTCCGCCGGCAGGGCCCTGCTGCCGAGTTTGCTGACGACCTCGCCGTTAACCTTGACCCGTCCTTCCAGGATCAGGATCTCGGCGGCCCTGCGCGATGCAACTCCGCAACGCGCGAGGTAGGCCTGCAGGCGGAGTCCCGCGCCGGTCCCTTCGTCAGCCATTGAGTTCGAACCTTTCATTTTCGGTTTCGTCCAATTTCGGAAGCTCGGCTATGCTGCCGAGCCTGAAGAATTTCAGGAATTCCTTTGTGGTGCCGTACTGGACGGGTTTTCCCGGTACGTCTTTTTTCCCGACCTCGCGGATGAGCTCCCTCTCCAGGAGCAGGCGCATCATGTTGTCCGCCGAGACGCCGCGGATGGCTTCTATCTCGCCTCGGGTGATGGGTTGGGAATACGCGATGATGGAAAGGGTTTCCAATGCCGCCTTGGACAGCTTGGAATCGTTTTTTTTGCCGTACCGTTCCTTCAGGCTGTCCCAGTAGGCTTTTTTCGGGGCGATCACGATCCCGCCTCCGATGCGCGCCAGCTCCAGCCCCGAATCCTCCTTCGCGTAACGTTCCGCGAGGGCTTCCAGGGCCTTCTCCACTACCTCCCGGGAAAAACCCGAGATGCGCGACAGGGAGGCTTCCTCCACGGGATCGGCCTCCAAATAAAGAATCGTCTCAATCAGCGCCGTTTCCTTCTCCAACCGCAACTCCATCGCTTGACGCCTTCCCGTAGGGACGAATGAGGATGTCTCCGAACATCCGGTTCTGATATATCGTGACCATCCTGAACTTCACCGCTTCCAGCACGGCCAGGAACGCGCAGACGATATCCATGATGGATCCGTTCCTGACCACGAGGTCGTCGAAGCTGCATTCGCCCTTGGTCTCCAGCAATTCGTTCATAAGCGCTATTTTTTCGTTAATGGATACTTCTTCGTACAGGTCGATGATCCGCTCGCTGGTCAGGGAGGTCATCAAGCCCGAAAAGGTCTTCAGGAGATCCCAGACGTCAACTTTCTCCCAGAGCCCCTCGTCGGCGAAGGGAAGGGCCCGCTGCATCTTCTTCCGTTCGATGACCCACTCGGACTCCCGCTCCTTGTCCTCCATCAGCACCGACAGCTTCTTGAACTTCTGGTATTCGATGAGCTTCTCCACCAGTTCCTGGCGGGGATCGTCCATGTCGTCCTCGAGTTCGATCTCCACGGGTAGGAGCATGCGGGACTTGATGTAGATGAGGGTGGCGGCCATCGCGTGGAAATCGGTCAGGTCGTCCAGGTCGATCTCGGTGGCGAAGGAGAGGTACTCCAGGTACTGCTCGGTGATCTGCGCCACGGGAATGTCGTAGATGTTCACTTCGTTCTTTTTGATAAGGAACAGCAGGAGATCGAGCGGGCCTTCGAATTCCTTGAGCCGGAAGTTCCGGTTCCGCTCGGTCGTGGGGGATTCCATTCAGGAAGTATACGGAGCGAGGTCCGCGTAGTAAATACCCTGCGGCTCCAGACCGGCCAAGGAATCGAAGAGGAACAAGCCCGTCCGGGGATCGCGGGCCTCCGGGAGCAGCTCCAGCAGGGGCACGAGGGCGAATTTGCGCTCCGTCAGTCCCGGATGCGGGATCATGAGTCCGGGCGGCTCCTCCACCACGAGATCTCCGAAGAGGAGGAGGTCGACGTCCAGGGTCCGCGCGCCGCGCCTCGCCTCCCGCGACCGGTCGCGCCCGAAAGCCGCTTCGGTCTCCTGGGCCAGGGCCAACAGCTCCGCGGGAGTGCCGCGGAAGAGGCCTGAGACGGCGGCGTTCAGAAAGGTCGGCTGGTCCTTCACGTACATCGGGTCGGTCGAATACAGGCAGGATAGCCGGGCGCCCTCCAGACGGGCGGCCAGGAGCTCATAGGCGCCCCGGATGATAGCCCGCCCGTCTCCCGTATTCGAGCCGAGGCCCAGGACGATGACGGCGCCGCCTTCGGCCGGCTCAGAAGAGGCTATCGTCGACCTCCGCTTTCGCGCCCGCGGGAGCGGCGGCCAGGACGGCCGCGGCGGCCGCGGCCGCCGGCTTGGCGCTCTTGGCGGGCGCGGCTACGGGCGCGGCGGTCGTCGCGGAGGCGGAGGGCGCGGCTACGGGCGCGGCGGTCGCCTGCGGCGGAACGGGGACGGCGGCGGGCGGGTTGCCGTTGCGGCCGGGGAACATCAGCTCGCGGAGCCTCTTGTCGATCTCCGCGGCGAGCTGCGGGTTGGACGCCAGGAAGGCGATGGCGTTGTCCCGGCCCTGGCCGATCTTTTCCTCGCCGTAGGCGTACCAGGCGCCNNTGTTCTTGACCACCTTGACGCGGACCCGGTTGCCGATCGCGTCGGCGTCCCCCTTCTCGATGGTCTCCATCTTGCGGACTTCCAGGCGGACGGAGGCGTAGAACTTCAGGGCGTTGCCCCCGGTGGTGGTTTCCGGATTCCCGAACATCACGCCGATCTTCATGCGGATCTGGTTGATGAAGATCAGGATGGTCCTGGACTTGCCTATGGTGGCGGTGAGCTTGCGCAGCGCCTGGCTCATCAGGCGGGCCTGAAGGCCCACGTGGGCGTCGCCCATGTCCCCTTCGATCTCCGCCTGCGGGGTCAGCGCCGCGACCGAGTCGACCACGATCACGTCGACGGCGCCCGACCTGACCAGGCTTTCGGTGATCTCCAGGGCNNCCGTAGATCTCCACGATGCGCCCGCGCGGGTAGCCGCCGATGCCGAGGGCTTCGTCCAGAAGGATGGAGCCGGACTGTATAACCTCGATGCCGCCCACGTCGACCCGCCCGCCGAGCTTCATCAGCGAGCCGGCGCCGAACTGCTTCTCTATCTGGAGCCGCGCTATTTCCAGGGCCTTGTTCTTGTCCTCGGCGCTGGCGTTACTGTCGTTCCTCGTGCGTTCGTTTTCGTTCATTTTCGCCACTGGTGCCTCCCCCTGCAATACGGGCCGGAGCTTCGCTCCGCTTCGTTTTCCGCGCTTCTATTCCGCTAGAATATACGGTTTCCCCTCGACGGAGAAGGGCTTCCGGGGATACAGTAACCGCATGGGAAACCAGTTCGCGATCACGGCCGTTCGTTCGATGCGCACTTACGCGCATCATGTAGCCGAGGTGCTTTCCCGGTATCCGAGCTTTTCGTCGGGAAGCGGCGACCTGGATATCGTGGACGCGCTCAGAACCGATCGATTCGCGGACGGGGAGCTCGAGGTGTCCATCGACGCCTCCATCCGCGGCAAGAGCGTCTACCTGTTCGCGAGCGCCGCCCGGAACGAGGCCGGCATCGCGGTGGAGGAGGCGAAGATAGAGCTGTACCACGCGGTGGACGCGCTCAAGCGCGCGCAGGCCGCGCGGATCGCCATTTTCGAACCCTACGTCTCCTGTTCCCGGTCGGACCGGACCACCCGCAGGAATTCGGTCGGGCTCTGGATCCATTTCAAGACCCTATCCAGCCTCGGGGCGGACCAGATCATCACCTACCAGCTGCACTCGGATAAATCCAAGACCATGCTGGACCCCACCCAGTGCGCCATCGACGACGTGCCGGGCCTGCACCTGCTCAAAAAGCGGATATGCGACGTCTACGTGCGGACGCCGGAGGCGCTGGAAGAAGAGGTCCGGGCGAACTGGGCCTTCTGCTCCGTGGACGCCGGCGGCGAAAAACTTGCACGGCGCTTCGCCAACGCCTTCGGCGCGCCCCTGGTGATCGCGCACAAGCAGCGGGACTATTCCAAGGCCAACACCATCGATTCGATCAACATACTTTCGGCCGTCCCCATAGAAGGGAAGAAACTCTGGATCGTGGACGACATGATAGATACGGCCAGCTCGGTGGAAAGCCTCATACGAGCGCTCGCGCCCATGAAACCGGCGGAGATCAACTTGGCGGCCGTCCACGCCGTCTTCTCCGGCCAAGCTTCGGAGCGGCTCTCCAGACTCTCCAAGGAAGGCCTGCTCAGCCGCGTTCTCGTAACCGACAGCCTGTACTGCCCCTCCTGCAGCCCCGACGACATCCCGGGCCTGGAGGTCGTGCCCTCCTCCGACCTTTCGGCGACCATAATCGCGACGATCGAGAAGAACGGATCGCTCTCCGGACTGTTCAATGCCTTCGACGCGGAACGTTACCTGAGAAGACCCAGGCTATTGTGAAAGGGCAGGAAGAAGGTAGCCGGCAACCAGAGGCTAGCAACCGGCGGCCTGCCGGCTGTCTGCCGGTTGCCGGCTGGCAGGCGGCAACCAGAATCCGGTAGCTCGCTGACTGGATAGTCCGAATCCGGAACCGTCTTCCGGTTTCCGATTTCGGCATCTCCCCCTCTTCCGATCGCCTTTTGCGGTATTCCTGCTTCAATACTTCTTGGCCGCGAACTCCACCCAACCGCCGGCTTCCACCAGGGCCCGCTCGAAATCGCTGAGGGCGAAGGCGACGGAGCGCGCGGTCGCGTCCGGAGCCGAAAAGGTCAGCGTCAGGTTTTCCAGGTCAACGGCTACGCCCGTTTCCTTGCCGGCGAAGTCAGAAAAAAGCCCGTCCAGAATGGCCTTGGGCAGTTCGGCGGCGATCATGCCGCAATTGTACATGTTCTGCCTGAAGATGCGCGCGAAGCTTTCGGCGATCGCCAGGTTGATGCCGTTGACTTCAAGGGCCCAAGGCGCGTGCTCGCGCGAGGAACCGCAGCCGAAATTGGCGCGGGTCAGGACGGCGGCCTTGCCCGCCACGTCCCGGCGGGCGTCGAAGGAAGGGAGTTTCAGGTCCTCCAGCAGGTTGGGCTTGAGGGCTTCCTTCGATATTTCGGTCAGGTACTTGGCCGGGATGATCTCGTCCGTGTTGATGTCGCTTCTATCCAGGAAAAGGACCTTTCCTCCGAACTGTTTCATGGGTTCACTCCTGTCGATTTTACCGCCGTAAAAAAGATACGGCGGAAAGGAAATAATACGCTGCCGTCGGCTCTGAGCGGATAGGCTGGGGCAGCTTCTTCGCGAACCGCCGAGATGAAGGCCGCGCGCTCGGCGGGGTCGGCCAACTTCTCCAGCCAAGGCCTCATGCCGGTGCCCCTGTACCAATCTATGAGTCCGTCGTGGCCTGCGAGTACGTGCCAATAGGTGGTTTCCCAGACATCTACCGTGCCGCCGAACGGAGCGAGGACCTCATGGTAGAAATCCGGTTCATGGTAGCGGATAAGGTCGTCCAAACCGGAGAACTCGTTCCGCCAGGGACCGTTCGCCGCCGTCGTGCGGAGGGCGCGATGGAGCGGGGAGAGGGAGTTTCCCGGCACCTGCACCGCAAGTACGCCGCCGTCCGCCAGCGTTGACCAGAGCCGCCCGAGCAGAGTTTCCTGGTCCGCTATCCACTGGAGAACGGCATTGGAAAAAATCAGGTCGAAACTGCGGTCGCTTCTCCAGTCCGTCGCGTCGGCGATGATCCAGGAAGCGGCCGGGCCGCCCGAACGGGCCGCGGCGATCATCTCCCCGGAAGAGTCCAGACCTGTAAGCGAGGAGCCGGGGAAGACGCCAGCCAGGACCGCCGTGGAATTGCCCGGGCCGCAGCCGAGATCAAGGATGGAAAGCCCGGCTCCCGTTTCCGTCCTCGCCGACAGGAGGATCCGCGCGCGCTGGGCCAAGTCCAAGGCCGGCCTGCTGCGCTCGGCGCCGAATTTGAGGTAGAGGTCGGGATCCCAGATGGCCACGCGGGACTCCCTTACGGTCGCTGGCCGGCGGACGTGATGGAACCGGCGATCGCGGCCGTCGCGGCGGAGGCAGGGCTCATCAGATGCACCATGCCGCCTTTGCCCATGCGGCCGAAGAAGTTGCGGTTCGTGGTGGAGGCGCAGACCTCGCCTTCCGCGAGCACGCCGTTGGACATTCCCAGGCAGGCGCCGCAGGTAGGATTGGTGACGCAGCAGCCGGCCGCCATGAAGATTTCTATGAGGCCCTCCTTCAGGGCCTGTTCGTAAACCGCGGGCGTCGCGGGGGACACGACGGCCCGCACCGTATCCGCGATACGCTTGCCGCGGAGCACCGCCGCGGCCGCCCGGAGATCCTCGATGCGGCCGTTGGTGCAGGAACCTATGTATACCTGGTCCACCTTGGTGCCCTCGAGCTCGTGGAGCGTCTTCACCTGGTCGGGCTTGTAGCCGAAGGTCGCGACGGCTTCGATCGTCGACACGTCTATCCGGTGGACAGCCTTGTAGGAGGCGTCCGGGTCGCTGCGCCACTTCCCGTAGTCGGCGAGGGCCTCCTCCTTGGTCGCATAAAGCTTTTCGCCCGCCGGTCCGACGAAGGGCCACAGGAAGTCGACCGTTGTCGCGTCAGGCATGCAGACGCCGCAGGTTCCGCCGGCTTCTATCGCCATGTTGCAGAGCGTCATCCGCTCGTCCATGCGCATGCGGTCGACCGCGGGCCCGACGAATTCCATCACGCAGTTGGTGGCCCCGTTCACCCCGATCTTCGAAATGATCGTGAGGATGACGTCCTTCGCATAGACGCCCTTCCGCAGCTCGCCTGACAATTCGAATTTGATCGAATGGGGGTACTGGAAGGCGCAGACGCCCTTCAAGATGCCGACTTCCAGGTCCGTGGTGCCGACTCCCGCCGCGAAGGCGCCGAAGGCGCCGTGGGTGCAGGTATGGCTGTCTCCCATGATCACCGTGTAGCCGGGGCGCACGAATCCTTTCTCCGGGAAGAGGGCATGGCAGACCCCGTTCCTGCCGATATCGAAAAAGTCCTTGATGCCCTGGCGTTTGGCCCAGTCGCGCATGATCTTGCCCTGCAGCGCGGTCTTGGAATCCTTGGCCGGAGTCACGTGGTCGATGACGGCCTTGATCCGGTCCGGATCATAGACGCTGTCCATGCCCTTGGCGACGAGGTCGTTGATCGCGACGGGCGTCGTGATTTCGTGGCAGAATACCGCGTCCAGAGCGAGCACCCAGGCCTCGCCGAACGGCTTGTCCACCAGATGAGCGTCGAAAATCTTTTCCGCGATGGTCTTTCCCATCCTTCCCTCCTATTCGTCCTTTGGCGGCGATACGATCCACAAAGCTTTCAGCGGCGTTTCTCCCGAGTTGCGCAGGCGGTGCGGGGCGTCCGCCTGGAAGCTGGCCGAATCGCCCTCTTCCAGAACGTGCGCGCGCGTGCCCACGCGAAGCTCGGCTTTCCCTTCGGTGACTATTCCCAGTTCGAAACCCGGATGGCCGTAGGCTTCGTTTCCGCTCTCGGCTCCGGGGGCCAGGGTGATTTCGTAGGCTTCTATGCCGAAACGGCCGTCCCCTTCCCCCCCGATCCGCGCGAAGCGTTCGTAGGTCACGCCCGGGCGGGCCGAAACCGAGCGGTCGGCCTTGCGGACGACGCGCACCGAACGTTCTTTGCGGTAGTCGGCGAAGAGGTACTCCAGATCCAGATCCAGCGCGTCGGCTATCGCGAGCAGGGTGTCCAGGGCGGGGGATACCTTGTTCCGCTCGATCTGGGACACGAGGCTTTCGCTCACCCCGGCGGCCGCGGCCACGTCCTTGAGGGTACGCGCGCCGCGTTCCCGGACCTCCCTGATTTTCTCTCCGAAACGGTACCTCATCACACGCTCCTGAACATATACTACACTTCATGCAGTATATATTCAGTCATCATCATGGTCAAGAGTCCGGCTGGGCACCTATCCAGAGCGAAAAGGGTCTTTCGCGTCCGGACGAGACGACGGAAGGAATGGAGATGGAAAAGAACGAACCGGAGCCGACCGCGGATTCGCATTCGATGGTCGCGTCCATCAGGTCGAGCAGTCGCTTGGAGATGGACAGGCCGAGCCCCGTGCCGCCGTAAGTCCGGTGGATTCCCGGATCCTGCTGGCTGAAGGGCTCGAAAAGCCGCTGGAGGTATTCCGCCGTCATGCCGATGCCGGTATCCCGGATCTGGATCAGCAGGGTCGATTTGTAGCTTTTCCTCCGGTCGCCGGCCGGTATGCCGGCAGGTACGCCGCCTTCCGGATCCGCTTCCAGCAGGACGTCCACGCTGCCGCGTTCCGTGAATTTGACCGCATTGCCGACGAGGTTCAACAACACCTGGCGCAACCGCTTGCCGTCGATCAGGAGCATGGAAGGCATGGAACGTCCGGTGCGCAGGGACAAGGCGATGCCCTTTTTTTCGACATCGAAACGGAACACCTCGGCCAGTTCGGCGAGCATATTCCTTGGATCAGTCGGCTCCGCCTCCAGAGCTATCCTGCCGGATTCGGCCTTGGACAGATCGAGGATGTCGTTGATAAGGTCGCGGAGCACGTTTCCCGAGCCGCGGATGCAGCGCAGGCAGGAGGCCGTCTTCGGATCGGAGGGCCGGTCCTCAAGCAGTGCCGCATAGCCGAGGACGGCATTCAGTGGGGTCCGAAGTTCATGGCTTATCGTGGAGATGAAGCGGCTCTTCGCCCTGTTTCCCCGTTCGGATTCCTCGACGGCCGCTTCGAGTTTCCGTTCCAGTTCCATGCGGACGCTCAGGTCGCGCGCCGAGGCGATGACGCCCTTCCCGTCGGGCAGGAGAGCGGCGTTCCAGGAGAGCCACCGGTATTCGCCGTCCGCGGTCATGAAACGGCAAACATGATCCGAAACGGGCGTTCGCGGATCGAGGGCGGCGAAGGCGAGGACGGAAGCGGGGCTATCCTCCGGATGGATGAAATCGAACAACGAGCGCGAGAGGAGAAGGTCCCGCGCGTACCCGAGCATCCCGGACCACGCGATGTTCGTCCTGCGGAAGCGCCCTTCCGCATCCAGGATGCAAAGCAGTTCCGGAATCAGGTCGAAAAAGATCCGCTGATCGTCATCCGCCCAGAGAACGAGTTCGCCTCCCCGGCTTTCGGCTATTTCCATACGCTCGCCACCCCCAGCAACGCGAGAACCTCGCCGTAGCTCGCGGCTTCCGCGACCTCGGGGCGGGCGCCGTCGGGGCGCCCCTTGCGCGCCGGATTGAACCAGATGGCATCCAGCCCGAAGCCGAGGGCACCCTCGATGTCCGCGCTCCATGAATCGCCGACCACGACGACCCCTTCCGTATCCGTCGCCGGCCGGCCGAGACATCTGAAGGCTTCCGAAAAAAACGCGCGCGAAGGTTTTTCGGCGCCGAGTTCCTCTGAGATCATTAATTCGGGGATCAGCGCGCCGAGCGGAGAACGGGAGAAGCGTCCGCGCTGAACGGAGGCGACCCCGTTGGTGACGACGGCGAGTCGGACGCCGGATTCCTTGAGCGTCCGCACGAAGCCCTCGGCTCCCTCCAGGAGCGGAGCCTGCGTCGCAAGCAGCTGGAGGTAGCGGACGGAAAAGGATGCGGCATCGACGGTCAGGGAAAATTCCGCGAACAGACGTCTGAATCGCTCCGACTTCAGGCTCTCCTTGTCGATCCCGCCCCGCTCGAGATCCGCCCATAGACCGTGGTTTATCTGAAGATAGCGGGGGAAAATGAGGGAAGCATCCGGGATGCCTGATTCGGAACCGCACGCGGCGAACGCGGCGGCCGCCGCCGCATCGAAATCGAAAAGCGTTCCGTCGGCATCCAGAAGCACCAGCTCGTAATCCATGCGTTTCATTACCTACCGTTCTACCACCGCCCGCGCCGATGCGCTATCCTTACTGCGGATGAAATTGACCGTTTTGGAGGTTCAAATGGGAAGCGCGCCGGTGATTTTGGCCATTTTCGCCCTTTCGCTTGCATCGTTCTATATCGCCTTCGTACTGGTGATGCGGAGCGTCCGGATCCGCCGCGCGAAAGCGGAGGAACTGGCCATCGCCGCCCGGCTCACCTATGTCGACGGAGAAGCGGCCCTCCGATCGTCCTATGAAGAGGCCGGGGCGCTCGCCTCCTGGGAAATGCTCATGAAGTTGCCCGCCTTCATCCGCGCCTTCCTGGCGGCCTCCGCGCCCTGGCGCCTTGAAGGGGAACGGGACGGCGCGAGGGTAGAAGCTTTCGAGGAGACGCGGTCGAGCGGCAAGAATTCGAAAACGGTGATCGTAGTACGCGCCCTGTATCCGAAACCGCTGCCCTTCAAGTTGCGCGCGGGCAGGGAAGGAACGCTGGCCAAGATAGGCAAGGCTCTTTTCGGCCTGGCGGACGTGGAAGTCGGCGACGGCGCCTTCGACGGGGCGGTCAGGGTAGCGGCAGACGACAAGGATGTGGCGCGCGCGCTTTTCAGCCGGCAGGAAGCGAGGACAGCCCTGCTCGCCCTTTTGGCGCGTTTCCCCGAGGCTACCGCCGTAAGCGGATGGGTGGAACGCGAAAGGACGGGCAGGATGCCGGACGCCGCCGAGCTTGAGGAGGTCCTGGACCTCCTCGTCGCCGCGGCGAAGGCTATCGGTACCTAGGCTATTCCCATTCGATCGTGGCCGGGGGCTTGGACGAGATATCGTACGTGACCCGGCCTATATCCTTAACCGTGTTGGTGATCAGGGTTGATATTTCGATAAGGTCCTTCATGGGGAAAGGGTACACGTCGGCCGTCATGCCGTCCTCGCTGACGATCGCGCGGAGGGCGAGGACCCAGCCGTACTTGCGGACGTCTCCGGCCACGCCGACGGAACGTATCGGCAACAACACCGCGAAGGCTTGCCAGATCTGGTCGTACAGGCCGCGCTTCTTCAGCTCGCTGATATAGATGGCGTCGGCATCCCTCAGGACGTCGCATTTTTCCCGCGTGACTTCTCCCAGGATCCGGACCGCGAGGCCCGGACCGGGGAAGGGATGGCGGCGGACCACATCCTCGTCGATGCCGAGCAGGCGTCCGAGGGCGCGGACTTCGTCCTTGTACAGTCGGTCCAGCGGCTCGATGATGCGTCCGGCGTTCCGCTTGGCTTCCACGAGGGGGCTGCGCACGTTGTGGTGGCTCTTTATGACGTGCGCCTTCTTGCCCACGCCCTTCCCGCTCTCGATGAGGTCGGTATACAGGGTCCCCTGCGCCAGGTAGTAATCCTCGCCCAGGCCGAGCCGAGAGACTTCGCGCTCCTGTATCGTGATGAACAGGTCACCGATGGCTTTCCGCTTGGCCTCAGGCTCCTCGAGCCCCGCGAGGGCGCCGAGGAAATCCCTTTCGCAGTGGATGATGTGCAGGTGCTTCGCGCCCAGGCGCTCGAGATTCGCCTTGACGACTATCGTCTCGTCCTTGCGCATGAGGCCCGTGTCCATGTACATAAGGTGCACCTGGTCGCTGTCCAGGGTCTTCAGGAGCAGGGCGCCCGCCACCGTGGAATCCACACCGCCGGAGATCAGAAGGAGCACCGGGCGATTTCCGACGCGGGACCGGAGCGTATCGCGGACTTCCTGGACGTACTTCTCCATGCTCCACTCGCGCTTCGCTCCGCAGACGCCGAGCGCGAAGGCGGAGAGGATATCGGTTCCCCTTTCGCAATGCGTGACTTCGGGATGGAACTGGAGGCCGAACCAGCGTTCCTTCTCATGGACCACCACGGCGGGAAAACCGTGCGCGCTCGTGCCGACCTGGACGAAGCCGGGCGCCAAGGCGGAGAGCGAGTCGCCGTGGCTCATCCAGACGGTGAACTCCCCGCCGGGACCCTTGCCGTCCGCCCCGAAACCGGTGAGGAAGGCCGCGGCCTTGCCACCCCCGGCGGACGCCGGAAGCTCGGGAACGTCCAGCTTGACCCGGACGCCGCCGTATTCCCGCTCGGACAGGGGTTCCACGCGGCCGCCGTGGTCGGCGGTCATGCGCTGCAGGCCGTAGCAGATGCCGAGGATCGGAAGGCCCGCAGAGTACACGGCGGGATCGGGCGCGGGCGCGCCCTCGTCGTAGACGGACGAGGGTGAGCCGGAGAGGATGATTCCCCGGGCGCCTTCCAGGGCGACGGCCGTCAGCCGGGAGTCCCCGGGGACGATCTCCGCATAGACGCCGATCTCGCGCACCCGGCGCCCGATGAGCTGCGTCGTCTGGCTCCCGAAGTCGAGTATCAGTATTTTGTCCACGGACTCTTCCTGATGAAGGTGTCGGCCCGGTCATAGCCGACCGATACGATGCCGATGGAGGTCTCGCAGTATCTTTCGATGAATTCGACATAATCCCGTGCGGTCTCCGGCATGCCGGCGTAGGAGCGGACCTCCTTGAGCGACTGCTTCCAACCGGGGAAGGCGCGGAGCACGGGCTTGGCCGCGTTCAGGGCGTCGATGGACGCCGGGAAGTCCTCCACCAGCTTGTCGCCGATCTTGTAGGCGACGCAGGCCTGGATCTCGTCCAGGGTATCGTAGACGTCCAGGTGGGTCATCACCAGGGAATCGATGGAGTTGGTCCTGCACGCGTACCTGAGGGCGACGAGGTCCAGATAGCCGCAGCGGCGCGGTCTGCCCGTGGTCACTCCGTATTCCCGTCCGGTATCGCGTACGAAGCGGCACAGCGCATCCTCGCCTTCCGGATCGAATTCGCTCGGGAAGGGGCCGTTGCCGACGCGGGTGGAATAGGCCTTGAATACGCCGAGCACCTTGTCCAGGCTCCGCGGGCCGATGCAACCTCCGACCGCGGCGCCCGCCGCGCAGGACATGCCGGAGGAAACGTAGGGGTAGGTGCCGAGGTCCAGGTCCAGAAGGGTGCCCTGGGCGCCTTCGAACAGGACCTGCGAATTCTTGTGGGTCGCGAGGAAGGCGGTGAGGTCGATGGACATGGCCTCCAGACGCCCGCGGTAGGGTTCCAGGAAGTCGCGGTCGGCGCTCTCCAGCTCGTCCATCTTGTCCTTCCAGGAAAGGTCGGCCAGGCGGATGCCCTCGCGCTCGCTCTTCATCGCGTAGGTCATGCCGATGCCGCGCCCGGTGGTGCCGATGGGCTTCTTGCGCGCGAGGTCCCGCTGTTTGTCGATTTCCTTGTAGCGCGGCAGCACGAGGTGGGCGCGGTCCGAAATGAACACGCGGCCGGTTACGTCGATGCCGCGTTCCTCCAGCATCGCGATTTCCTTGAACAGCGCTTCCGGATCGATGACCATGCCCGCGCCGAGTACGACGATCTTGTCGGGGTACAGGACGCCGGACGGCACCAGGTGCAGGGCGTATTGCTGGTCGCCGATGACGATGGTGTGTCCCGCATTGGCGCCGCCGGAGAAACGGACGATTATCTGGGCTTCGTTGGCCAGGTAATCGACGATCTTGCCCTTGCCTTCATCGCCCCATTGGGCGCCGATAACTACTACGTTCATGAGTACTCCTACGAGCGGGAATAGTTCGGCGCTTCCTGGGTGATCGTCACGTCGTGCGCATGGCTTTCGCGGAGGCCGGCAGCGGTGATCTTAACGAAATTCCGGTAACTCTTCAACTCCGCGATATTTTTGCAGCCGCAGTATCCCATGCCCTTTTTGAGGCCCGAGACCAGCTGGTGCAGGAAATTCTTCAGCTCGCCCTTGTAGGGCACCCGGCCTTCAATGCCCTCGGGCACCGGAGACTCGTCCTTGGCTATCTGGTAGCGATCGCCGGAACCGTCCTTGATCGCCCCGAGGCTGCCCATGCCGCGGTATTCCTTGTAGATCCTTCCGTCGAAGATGATCTCCCTGCCGGGCGCTTCCTTCAGCCCGGCGAAGAGGTTGCCGACCATCACGACGCCCGCGCCGGCGGCTATGGCCTTGGTGACGTCTCCGGAAAATTTGACTCCACCGTCGGCGATGACCGGGATGCCGGACTTTGCGGCCTCTTCCGCGCAATCCCAGACCGCGGTGAACTGCGGAACTCCGACGCCCGCCACGATGCGGGTGGTGCAGATGGAGCCGGGGCCTATGCCCACTTTGACGCCGTCGGCGCCCGCGTCGATGAGGCGCCGGGTGCCCTCCTTGGTGGCCACGTTTCCGCCGATCACCGGCACGCCGTAACGCGCCTTTATCGCGGCGACCGCGTCCAGCACGCTGCGCGTGTCGCCGTGGGCGGTGTCCAGCACAACGAAGTCCACTTTCGCCTGCTTCAGCAGGGGAAGCCGGACATCGAAATCGGAGGGGGATACCGCAGCGCCCACAACGAGGCGGCCCGCCTTGTCCATGGCCGCCTTGGGGAAGCGCTCGTGCTTCTCCATGTCCTTCACCGTGATCAGGCCGGTCAAATGTCCGTCGGCGTCCACCACGGGGAGTTTTTCGATACGGTGCTTGTCGAATTTGTCCCGCGCGCTCGTGGGAGAGGGGGTGCCGGATTCCACGACCGGGTTGCGCGTCATCACGTCGCGCACCAGCAGGGCGTCGTCCCTGCAGAAGCGCAGGTCGCGGCCGGTGATGATGCCGACGAGCCTGCCCGTGTCGTCCAGGACCGGCATGCCGGAGACCCGGAACCGGTCCATCATCGCCTTGACCTCCTTGACGGTCGCTTCCGCCCCGACGGTCACCGGCGAATCGATGACCCAGTTGAGGTAGCGCTTCACGTTGGCCACCTGGTGCGCCTGGACCTCGGGCTTGAGGTTCCGGTGGATGACGCCGGCTCCGCCTTCCAGGGCGATGGCTATCGCGAGCTTCTCCTCGGTCACCGTATCCATCGCCGCGGAGATGATGGGCACGTTGAGCGCGACGTCCGCGCAGAGTATCGTCTTCACGTCGCATTCCTTCGGCAATATCTCCGAATACCCCGGCATCAGCAGGACGTCGTCGTACGAAAAGGCTTCCTTGAACATATTTCCCTCCCGGAACCAATGGAAAGATAATTGGCCGCGGATGATCGCAGGATACTCTCCCTCGTCCCCGCTCCGCCGCGGCCATATCCGCTTCGTTCCCAAAAACATATAAAAAAGGCGCCCGCAGGGGCGCCTCGGCATGACTATTTACGCTCCATAAGCGAGCGGTACTTTCCCGCGAGCGAGCGGGCCTTTTCCGCCGACAAGCCGCGGTAGCGCTCCGGCCTCTCGAAGAAGCCCAGGGCTTCGGCCGGAGAGCCGACCAGTCCGAGCTCGGCCATTTTGGCCCCGATCCTGGCGAGGGACTCGCCGTCGCGCGCGAGGGCGGCCGAGAAGGGAATGCCCTCGGCTTCCGCCGTCAAGGTGATCTTCCGGATGACCTCGTGGGCGTCCGAAACGCCCGATTCCGCCAGCAGGATGTAGGCGGGTTCGGCGAGGACGCCCCCCACGACGCCCGCCTCCTTCCCGCCGCCGAGATTGGCCAGCAGCCGCTCCCGGTTCACGCCGAGCCCGGCCACCACGTCCGCCATGCGGGAGACGGCCTGGCAGAATCCGGCCACGTAGTCGGCAACGAAGCGCTGGCTCGCGGAATTGGTGAGGTCCCGCTGGTGCTCGCTGATCTGGTCCATGAAGAAGGTCATAACGCGGGGGGCGAAAGCCTTCCAGAGACTCTTCACGTGCTCGGAATTCCAGGGATTGCGCTTCTGGGGCATTGTGGAGGAACCGACCTGGTCCGCGCCGAAGCTCTCGCGCAGTTCGCCGATCTCGCTCCGCTGTAGGTTCCTCAGGTCGTCGGCGAGATTCGCGATCACGCCGAAGGCTACGTTCATCTCCAGCAGAAGGCGCAGCAGGTATTCGGGTTCCACGAGCTGGGTGGAATGCTCGGAGGGCTCCAGGCCGAGTTCGGCGAGGTACGCGCGCTCCAGGGCTTCGGGATCCCGCACGAGCACGCTCGTCGCGTTGTAGGCGCCCACGGCTCCCGCGAGTTTTCCGCGCAGGTCGGCGGCCCGTTTTTCTATCTCCAGTATGGATTTGCCGAGGCGTGAGACATACTCGGCCATGGCGAAACCGACGGTTATCGGGACGGCGTGCTGGCCGTGGGTCCGGCCTACCTGGGGCGTTTCCGCCTCCCGCTCGGCGAGTTCGCAAAGCGAAAGCTCAAGCTCGCGCAGCAGGGGCAGGACGACTTCCGCGCATACGCCTTTCATGCGCCAGGCGAGGGCGCTGTCCAGGATGTCGACGCTCGTCGCTCCAAGATGGACCAGGGGAGCCGCTTCCGCCGGAACCGCCTTCTTCAGCACGTTTACGAGGGCCCTGATGTTGTGCTTGGTCTTCTCTTCTTCGGCGTAGACTTCAGCCGGATCGATCGCGCCGAGCGCGGCGTCCAGGGCCGTCGTCAGCTCGGGCGTGGCGCTGCCCCTGACCGTCAGATGGGCCTTTACCAGGGCTATCTCCGCGCGGACGCAGGAGGAAATGGCAGCTTCTTCGGAAATCCAATGGACGAGCCTGTCGAAAAGGGCACGTTCGGAGATCGAATAACGATGGTCGATGGGGGATATGTTGCGGAAAACGATGCGCTCTTCCATACGGAAGCATGTCACAAATCGCGGACAATGTCAAAGGCTACGCCCGGCGTCGTTTTGCCGCGGATTCGTCCTGTTCGAAGAAGATGCAGGCAAGCTTCAGGTCGCCGGGCCCCGCCGCGTGGAGGACAGAATCGGCCGCGGCGGCCATCAGAGAGCGGCCGAGACCGCCGGCCGGAAGACTTTCGATATCCGGAGACGACGGAGCGCGGTGCCAAGGGAAAGGATCGCCGCGGTAAATGATACGGATGGCGGTCCAGAGCGGAGAGCGGACGCATTCCAGGCGCAGGCTCCCGCGCGCGAACCCAGCGTCCGCGGTACAAGTACCGTCCGCGGTACAAGTACCGTCCGCGGTACAAGTACCGTCCGCGGTACAAGTACCGTCCGCGGTACAAGTACCGTCCGCGGTACAAGTACCGTCCGCGGAATAAGCACCGTCCGCGGAACCAGTACCCTCCGCGGCTTCCGATTCCGGGAGCAACCCTCCGTCCCCGACGCCATCGTCGCCGGACGCCACAGCGTCCGCTCTGACTGAAAGCGAGCCGTGGCTGATCGCGTTTGCCGCGGACTCGACGGTCGCCAGCAGCACGCGGGAGACGAAAACTTCGTCCTTGTCGGACAGGACTTGCTCAAGGAAGGCGCGGATGGAGGGAAGGCATTCCACGGCGAAGGGGAAATCCCGGCCGATCCGGACGGTCCGGGAAGGACTACGGGCGATGGAAAGGGCGACGCAGGTCACGTCGTCCCGGAAACCGTTCGCGGAGGAGAAGAACATCGCGGTGTTCAGTATGCGGCGGACGAGCTCGCGCGGTTCAAGCGCGGCGTTCGCCGTCAGGATGTCGGACAGCCGTTCCTCGCCGAAAAGCTCGCCGTCCCCGTTCGGCGCTTCCGTGATGCCGTCGGAATAGAACAGCAGGCGGTCCCCCGGTTCGATGGGCAGGGAAAGTGCGGCGTACGCGTTCTCTTCCGAAAATCCGAGGGGCAGATCCGTGCCTTTCACCGACCAGCAGATGCCGAGGGATGAATCGTAGTGGAGTATGGGGGTGTGCCCGCAGTCCACGAAATCCATGCGGGAGGAAAGGGCGTCAATGCGCGCGTACTGGAGCGTCGCGAAACTGTCCAGATCCATCAGTTCGGGAACCACCGCGTCATGGACGGCCGAAACGAGATGCTCCGGACCGGGCAGCCCGCCCCGGGCATCGACGATAAGGCGCAAAGAGGAGCGGAAGAAGGAGCCCTTCAGGGCGGCGCCGAGCAGAGCCGCCGGGATGCCCTTTCCCATCACGTCCCCGACGAGTATGTCCACCGAGGAAGGAGAATATGGAATGAAACCGTAGAAATCGCCGTCGACCGCATTGGAGGCGATGGTGATGGCCTCCAGCGAAAGCTCCTCGCCGATGCCGGCCGGTTGCTCCAACAGCAGCGAGCGCTGTATCCGCGCCGCGATTTCCACCTCCGCGTCGCGCATCGTCGAAAGGGAGCGCTCCCTTTCCCTGCGCTCGATGTCTTCACGGTAATCCCTGGCGAGGCTTTTCCGGCGGGCTCCGCGCACGAGGGCGGCAGCGACGAGGGCGAGGGCCACGGTCATCGCGTCGCCGGGCCGCGGCGCGCCGGAGAAGGCGCCCGCGGCTGCGGCGATTCCCAAGCCCGCGGGAAGGGCCGCCGCGAAAAGCGAGGATGCCCCGTAGTCGAAACAGGAAGGCAGGAGGACGAGCAGGGCCCAGGGCGAGGCGGCCGCGGCGCCGAGGGCGAGGGCGTCGGCGAGCGCGAGCAGGGAATAAAGGGCTACAGGAAGGGAGAAAACGAGGTTGTCCAGGAGACGCGGGAACATGGCGTCCGAAGGCCCTGCCGCGGCGGCCGCGGCGGCCGTGGCGGCGGGGCGGAAAAGGCGGAACGAAAGGAAGGCGGCCAGGAGGGAAAGCGGAAGAGCGGCGAAGGTGGAAATCCCGGAACCGTAAGAAAGGGCTAAACCGAGCGAGCCGCGCAGGGCGAAGGCGACCGCCGCGGCCAGGGCGAACCGGGCCGCGTCCTCGCGGACGGCCCTTCTGCTGAACAAGGAGAATGAAGCGGCTACGGCCTGCCCCGCGGCGACCGCCCTCATTCCGCTTTGTTCCGCAGAAGGGAAAAGAGGGCTTCGGCACGGGTCGGGAAGGTCGACATGACCCGATCCAGACGCACCATGTCGAAGAGCACGCGCACCGGCTTGGAAATGCCGCAGGCGACCATGTCCGAACCGGAGGCGCGCAGGCCCTTCAGGACGGTCATGATGACGCCCAGACCTGAAGAATCGATAAACCGGACGCCGGAGAGGTCCAGGATTATGCGCTCGGTCCGTGAAGAGGAAGCGACGGCTTCCAATTGGGACTTGAAGAGCTCCCGGTTTGAGGCGTCCAGATGCTCGTCCTCCGGAACCGCGATTTTTATTCCTTCGACGCTTTCGATCTTCATCGCGTTTCCGGAAAAATCCGTTCCAGGTACGCGGCGACCCCGTCCTCCTCGGCCGCGAGCGTGATCTCGTCTGCGACGGCTTTCACCGCGGCGCCCGCGTTTCCGACGGCGACGGCCCAGCCGGCGGCCTGGAGCATAGGGATGTCGTTCTCGGCATCGCCGAACGCGACCGTCTCCTCCCGTCCGATGCCGCGCAGGGACAGGGCTACTTTCAGCGCATTGCCCTTGGAAACCCCGGTCGCCATGACCTCAAGATAGGTCGCGTGCGACCGCGCCATGTACGCGAGGGAACCGAAACGGTCAGCCACCTCCCGATGGATGGAATCCAACACCGCGGGCTCCGCGATGAACATGCCCTTGATGCAGCCCGACGCCGCGACGCCGCCGTCCCTGAACAGCGAAGGCAGGTCCGCGATCTCCCCGCGAAGTCCGGTCCGTTTCTCGTATATGTCGGTCTCCGGACGCCTCGCGCCGTACACCAGGCTGTCACCGGGCAGGAAGGCATGGAAGTGGGCGTCGCGCCGTGCGGCCAATGCCGCGCAGAAAGAGGCGATTTCGGCGGACAGGAGGGTCGAAGCGAGCACGCGGCCCGATGGCGCGTCCACGACCGCGGCTCCGTTGTAGAAAACCATGGGGCCTTCCGCTCCGACGGCTGCCCGGAAGGGTTCGGCGGCATCGGGACTCCGTCCAGTGCACAGGATCACCGCCCGCCCTTCCGCGACCCTCTCGGAGAGAGCCCGCGCGACGCGGTCGGACATATAAGACGATCCGTCGGCGGGATTCGACCGGAGCGTCGTACCGTCCAAGTCCACGACGATGGCTCGTATCGACCTGCTTCCGATCCGTTCCTTTTTCGTCCCCATTCCTGAGTACCCCCGAATATTCATATACGAATGCACGAATCGTAGGAAGCATGTATACTGCGTTCCATGAAAATCAAACGATCCTGGCTTCTCGCGGCCACCGCTTCCCTCGGCGCCGCCTTGATCCTGTACACGATCGCGCGTCAGGCATTCGGCCTCAGCTTCGGGGAGGCGTTCGAGAACAATATCTTCAACGGTATCTTGATAATGGCCGTCGGGCTCATGGTGCTCAACCGCAAGCTCTCGGCCGACGAGAAGAAAGAGCTGGAGGCGAAGAAGGCGGCCGACGCGGCCGCTCTTGCCGACGCGGCTGCTGTTGCCTCCGGGGCGGTTCCGGATGAATCGGAACAGGAAAGCGGGCGGGATTGATCAGGGCGCCGGGTCCAGGACGACCCCGAATCCGGCGAGACGCGCGATTTCTTTCCGTTCGATCACGTCCAGGTCCAGGCGGCGCAATTTTTCCCGGTAATCCGCGATGTCCTCGCCCATGATCGATTTCAGGTAGGCCATCTGCCGCTCGATCGCTTCCCGGTACAGGTCGCGATCCGTACCCGCGCGCACGCGGAAATGGGAGCGGACGGCATGGGAAACCGAGCCGAGACGTCCGTCCAGCCGCCCGCGGATCGAATCGTAGAAATCCGCCGTCTTCCGGAGTATGTCGAAGGCGCTGGCGTAGCCGCCGATTCCCGCTTCCACCAATTCGTAGTACAGGAAGAGCAGCTTTTCCAGGTAGGCGCGATCCGCCATAGGGCCCAGCAGGTCCGCCGCGGAGAGTATGGCGGCGGCGCGATCCTCGTCGCCCGAGGTATCGTAGGATAGGTTGTCCCAGGAGAGGTTCAGATCCGTCCCCAGGATAAGCCGGGCGATACGCGCGGAACGCCCGCCGTCAAGACCGAGCTTGAATCCTTTCAGGAGGGTGAATTCCGCGGAGCGGAGCACGTGAGTCCTCGTGTACTTGGCTCCCGTGCCTTCGGCGTCGGCGATTTCCTGGATGTAGCCGGTTTCGTGCAGGAGGGCGGCGAGCAGGGTCTCCATGGCCCGGTCCCCGGCTACCCCCTTACTTTCCAGGAAGCAACCGTCCAGAAGGCGGGCGGTCGCGACGAACACGTCGATCGCATGGCGGAAGTCGTGGTAGCCGGTGCGGCAGGCGCAATATCCTTCGAAGCGTCCTTCATACAGATCGCGCACCGAGGCGAAGACTTTTTCAACGGTTCCGAAGGGAGCGTCCGGGTAGGCCGAAGCGCAGGTATCCCGCGCGAAGGCGAGTACGGCTTGGTGATCTTCATGGTTCAACAACGCGACGAGTTCCGCGTTTCGGTTCGTTTTCACGGTTCCGCCTCGCTTTCGACGCTTTCCTACAATATAACGCGTAGCGTCCGATATTGCTCGACACCCCCGAACCTCAGGCCAACAAGCCGGGAACGCGGTCCAGCCAGGCCTTGCGCGCCGCGTATCCGCTGTCCCTCAGACCCCAGAACACGTGGACGCGTATGTCCGAAAAACCGCAGTAGCCGAGCACATGGCGCTTCCAGACGGTCGCGGGCGCCCATTCCCCTTCATTGTCCGGCTTGCGGGCATCCGTCGTTATGAAGACATCCGCCCTCTTGCCGACGAAAAGTCCTGCGCCGGCCTCCTCATTGAAGTCGTTCTCCCTCTGCCCGTAGGCGATTCCCGGCCTGAGGGTGCGGTCCAGGAAACCCTTGAGGACCGCAGGCGGGCCTCCCCACCAATCCGGATGCACGAAAACGATGCGGTCCGCCTCCATGAGCGCGTCCTGGTAACGCAGCGTCGTATCGTCAAGGCTTATCTTCCTGACCAGCTCCTCGGCGCTGAGTACCGGATCGTAGCCGTCCGCGTACAGGTCAAGAAACTTCGCTCCGTCCTCCGTGTCCGAAGCGAGGGAAGAGCGCGCGGAAAGCGCGATGGCCCTGTTGAATCCCTCGCGTTTGGGCTGCGCGAGGATAATGGTCGCTTTCATCTACTCCCCTTCAAAATTTGCTGACATATACATGACTAATATAGTATGATATAGACATGGCATATACGGAATTCGAACTGCTCGATTGCCTGAAGTCGGTGCAGGATCCGGAGATGGGCGCGAGCATCGTGGAGCTGGGCCTGGTGTATCGGGCCGAACAATCGGCCGCGGGCATCGACGTGGACTTCACCCTGACCTCGCCGGGTTGCCCCTTGGGCGAGGAGATCCGGACGGATATCGTGCTGACGCTGAAGAAAAAGACGGGCATTGATCTAGTGCGCGCCAACATCGTCTGGAACCCTCCATGGGAGGCGGGGATGATGAGCGACGAGCTGAAGCTCGAATTCGGTTATCCGATCTGGTGAGGAGAAATCATGAGCTTTCTTGATGTCCGCGGCCTGCGGGTCGCCATAGATTCCAAGACCATCCTGGACGGACTGGATATTTCCGTTCCCGACGGTCAGATCCACGCGTTGATGGGGCCGAACGGCCACGGCAAGAGCACGTTGGCCGCTGCCCTTATGGGCCACCCCCGCTACTCCGTGTTGTCGGGAACGGCGACGCTGGACGGGGAAGACCTGTTCAGGCTGCCGGTGAACGAGCGGGCCAGGAAGGGGCTGTTCCTCGCCTTCCAATACCCCGTGGAAATCCCCGGCGTCACGGTCGCCAAATTCCTGAAGCGGGCCGCCGACCTTTCGCTCAGGCCGCCTGAGAGCGCTACGGCCTTCCTTAAAGAGCTGCGTTCGAACATGGAATTCCTCGGCATCGAGACCGCTTTCGCCAACCGCTACCTGAACGACGGCTTTTCAGGCGGCGAGAAGAAGCGCATGGAGATACTCCAGCTACTGACGCTCAAGCCCTCCTTCGGCCTTTTCGACGAAACCGACTCGGGATTGGACGTCGACGCCCTGAAGATAGTCGCCGCGGGCATCGAACGGATGAGGGGGAAAGGCTTCGCAGCCCTGCTGATCACCCACTACCGGCGGCTGCTGGACCTGGTCAGTCCCGACAAGGTCCACATCATGGAGAAGGGACGCATCGCCGCCTCCGGCGGCTTCGACCTGGTGGAAACCCTTGAGCGGGAAGGCTACGAGGGGTTCCGGCGCGTGAAGGAGGCAGTCCATGCCTGAAGCGGTCTTCGTCAAGACGGCGGAAGCCGAGGCTTCCGCCGATGCGGTCAGGGACATCGGAACCGGTTATGCGGAACGTTTCGGTTTCGCGATGCCGGAGAGGTCGCTGGTGCGCTCCACGGTCGGGCTCACCGGCGAGACCATCCGGGAGATCAGCAGGACCAAGAACGAGCCGGACTGGATGCTCCGCTTCCGCCTGCGCTCCCTGGATCTTTTCCGCAAGCTTCCCATGCCCACCTGGGGCGCGAAACTTTCCGATCTGGACTTCGAATCCATCTGCTACTACGTGAAACCGACCCAATCGTCCTCCAATTCCTGGGAGGACCTGCCGGACGACATCAAGCGGACCTACGACCGGCTCGGCGTCCCCGAGGCGGAAAAGAAATGGCTGGCCGGGGTCGGTGCCCAGTACGATTCCGAGATGGTCTACCATAACATCCGCGCCGATCTGGAAAAGAAGGGGGTTTTCTTCTCCGATGTCGAGACGGCCGTGCGCGAGCACCCGGACATCGTCCGCCGCTTCTTCGGCAGCGTAGTCCCCCCTGACGACAACAAATTCGCGGCCTTGAACAGCGCGGTCTGGTCCGGCGGATCCTTCGTCTACGTGCCCAAGGGCGTCAGGATCGACATCCCCCTGCAGGCCTATTTCCGGGTCAACACCAAGGGCTTCGGCCAGTTCGAGCGGACCCTCATCGTCGTGGACGAGGGAGCCTTCGTCCATTATATCGAAGGCTGTACCGCCCCCGTGTTCACCAAGGACAGCCTCCATTCCGCCGTCGTCGAGATCGTGGCCCTGCCGGGCGCGCGGATGCGGTATTCCACGGTGCAGAACTGGTCTTCCAACATGTACAACCTGGTCACCAAAAGGGCTTTCGCCTACGAGGATTCGGTGGTGGAATGGGTGGACGGAAACATCGGTTCCAAGGTGACGATGAAGTACCCGGCCATCTTCCTGATGGGCAAGGGCGCGCGCGGTGAAGTCCTCTCCATCGCCTTCGCGGGCAAGGGCCAGGAACAGGACACGGGGGCCAAGATCGTCCATCTGGCCAGCGACACTTCCAGCGTGGTGACCTCCAAGTCCATCTCCAAGGACGGTGGAACCGCGAGTTACCGGGGGCTGGTGAAGGTGGAGGCGGGACTGGCCAACGTGAAATCACGGGTCGAATGCGATGCCCTGATCCTGGACTCCCGCTCACGGTCCAACACCTACCCGGTGATGGACATCCGTTCAGCGGGCGCCCGCATGGAACATGAAGCCAAGGTATCCAAGATCGGAGAGGACCAGCTGTTCTACCTTATGAGCCGCGGTCTGGACGAACAGGAATCGGCCGTGATGCTGGTCAACGGCTTCATCGACCCTCTGGTGAAGGAACTTCCCATGGAATACGCGGTGGAACTCAACCGTCTCATCGAACTGGAAATGGAGGGTTCGGTCGGATGAAAGAGACCGTTGCCCTCCTTTCCCCGCGCTCGATCCTCGTCGGCGACGACTGGAAGCGGGCGCCCCGCAAGCTTCTGGTCCGCGCTCTCTTCGAGCGCGCTCTATTCGAGCGCGCGCTCTTCGAACCCATCCCTTTCCCCGCGCCTCCACGCGGACGCTCCGGCCATTCGGCGAGCTTCAGCGCGCGGACCGTCGTCTCGGAGGCGGGCGACGGCGCGAAGACGGCCGCCGGAGCGGACGCGGGCGCCGGCGCGAGCGGTACCGGAGCGGACGCGGGCGCCGGATCCGACCGACCCTCTTTTTCCGTGGAAGCGTCGCCGCCCGCCTCGGAAGGCGCGGGGGGCGGGGACTTCAAATTCGACGCCCCCTACGAGGCGATCCGGGCTCTCCTGCCCTCACCCCGCGCCCTGCTCCGCTTTCCTGCGGGTTACGCGGAAAACGCGACCAGCGAACTCACCGTCGCGCTTGCGCCCGGCGACGACTTGGCTGCCGGGCCGGATTCCGAGGCCGCTGGAGTCTCCCTGCTGGGCTCGGTACCCCTGCTGGGTGCGGTGCCCCTGCAGGGCGCGGTACCCCTGCTGGGCGCGGTACCGTTTGCCGCTTCCCTGGTCATAGTCGTCGGGGAGAACGCCAAAGCCCGGGTCGTGGTGCGCTACTCCGGGGCACCGGCACCGGGCGCGGTGGCGGGTCAGGCTTCGGGTCGGGCAGGCCTATTCCTCGGCAGCGTCGAAATTCGCCTGGAACGGGGGGCAAGCCTGGAATTCGTGTCGGTTTCCTGTCTTGGCCCCACCGTCCGCAGGCTGGAGAGCAGGAAGGTCCAACTCGGCGAAAACGCGAAGCTGCGCTGGACCGAGGTTGTTTTCGACGAAGGGAGCGGGAGGCACGAAACCTCGATAGTCCTGGATGGACGCGGCGCCGAGCTGGACTACGCGGGAGCCTGGGCGGCTTCCGGCACGACCGAGCGGGAACATATCCTGTCGGTCCTCCACTCCGCCGAAAAAACGAGGAGCCGTTCGGTGCTCAAGGCGGTTCTGAGCGATGAGGCGAGAATCGCCTTCCGCGGACTGGTAGAAGTGACCAGGTCCGCCCCGGGCACCGACGCCTACCTGCAGAACCGGAACCTGCTGCTTGACGACGGAGCCCGGGCCGAAAGCCTGCCCCAGCTAAAGATCGACCAGGACGACGTCGCCTGCAGCCACGGTTCCGCCACAGGCGGTCCCCGCGAGGACGAACTTTTCTACCTGATGAGCCGGGGACTGGACGCAGCGTCCGCCAGTGAAACCATCGCCCTGGGCCACCTCGGCTCGGTACTGGACCGCGCGCGCACGGCCTATCCCGATTCCTGCGCCGCCGGACAGGATTTCGCGAAAGAACTGGAAACGATGGCCGCGACGGCCTTGGCGGGTGCCCCGTGAGGCGAGCCTTCCTCCGCGGAGCCTCGCTGCAGGCGAATGACGCGGTCGCCGGGGAACTCAAGGACGAGTTCCCGATATTCCGGACGCACGCGGGAAGCGGGCCCCTCGTGTACCTGGACAGCGCGGCGACCTCGCAGAAACCGCTCGCGGTCCTCGACGCGATGGAAGGCGTATACCGGGAGGCCTGCGCGAACGTGCACCGCGCGATCCATACCCTCGGCGAAGAGGCGACCCGCCGCTACGAATCCGCCCGTACCCGTACCGCAACGCGGCTGGGCGCGGCTTCCCGGCGGGAGGTCGTATTCACCCGGGGAACCACCGAATCGATCAATCTCCTCGCGCGCACGCTCGGCGAGGGTTTTTCGTCCGGAGACGAGATCGTCCTAAGCGAGATGGAGCACCATGCGAACCTCGTGCCCTGGCAGCAGCTCGCCGCCCGCCGCGGTCTGAAGCTCCGCTTCGTGCCCGTGCTCGATTCGGGCGAGCTTGATCTGGCGGCTTACGAACGCCTGCTCGGCAAGAAAACCCGCCTCGTAGGCGTGACGGCCACGTCGAACGTGCTGGGGACGGTCAACCCCGTCCGCAGCATCGCCGACCTCGCCCATGCGGCGGGTGCCCTGGTGCTCGTGGACGCGGCCCAGTACATCCCCCGCTCGGGGGCGAAGGTAACCGAGCTCGGTGCCGACTTCCTGGCCTTCTCGGCCCACAAGCATTACGGGCCCTTCGGGATCGGCGTCCTCTGGGGACGCGAGGCCTTGCTGGAGGCGATGCCGCCCTTCATGGGAGGCGGGGACATGATCTCCGACGTCACCCTTGAAGGTTTCACGGCGAATGAGCTTCCCTGGAAATTCGAAGCGGGAACGCCCGCGATCGCGGAAGCCGCCGGCCTGGAAGCGGCGCTGGACTGGCTGGACTCGGTGGATCCCGATGCGCTCGGCGGGTACGAGTCTGAGCTCGCGGCACGCCTCATCGCGGCCTTTGACGAAATACCGGGCGTCCGCGTCCTCGGCAGGGCTCCCGGGCGCGCCGGCATTGTGGCCTTCACGGTGGAGGGCGTGCACGCGCACGACCTGGCCGCCTGGCTCGACCGTTCCGGCGTGGCCGTCAGGGCGGGACAACACTGCGCCCACCCCCTTTCCCGCCGCTTCGGCGATGGCGCGCTCGCCGTCTCAAGCGCCCGCGCGAGCTTCGCCGCCTACAGCCGCATCGCCGACGCCGACCTCCTCGCCTCCCTCGTCCGCCGCGCCAGGGAGGAAGCATGAGCGACTTCGCCGAGGCCGTCTATGAGGAAACGATACGGGACCGCTATCGCCACCCCCGTTTCAAGCGGGTCCTCGAGGGTCTGCCCTACCTTGAGAATCCGTCCTGCGGGGACCGGGTTCGCATTTCGATCTCGATGGACGACGAGGGCAGGATAGCCGACGCAGCCTTCGACGGGAACGGTTGCTCCATCTCCATGAGCTCCGCCGACATGATGGCCGAGCACCTGATGGGCAAGACGGCCGCCGAGGCGCGCGGGGTCGTGGAACTCTTCCTCGGCGTGTTGCGCGGCGAGCTGGACCGCGACGCCCTTGACGAGCTCGGCGACGCGGCGGCCTTCAAGGGAATCGCCCGCCTTCCCGTGCGCGTCAAATGCGCCGCCCTCGCCTGGCGCGCGGCATTGGCCGCGCTGGAAGAAGAGGGCAGCCGGTAGCCGGATACCGGCTACCTTATTCCTTCTTTTATCACCCCAACTTGGCCAATATCGCCTCCGCAGCCGCGCGGCCGTCGGCGATGGCGTGGACCACGAGGCTCGCTCCCTTGCGGGAATCGCCGGCGGCCCAGACCTTCGGATTGGAGGTATGGAAGGTGCCCGCGGTCCGCACGTTGCCGCGCGGATCCAGCTCCAGGCCCAGGTCGGCCACCAGTCCTTCCTGTACCACGTGGGTGAAGCCCATCGCCAGCAACACGAAGTCCGCGCCGATCTCGAAATCGCTGCCGGGGATTTCCGCCATGCTCCATTTGCCGTCGATTTCCGTCCACTGGACGCGGCAGGCCCGTATGGCCTCCACGTGGCCGTTCCTGCCGATGAACTCCTTGGTGCTCACCGACCAGAGGCGCTCGCAACCTTCCAGATGGGAACTGGAAGTCTTCATCACCTTGGGCCAGAGCGGCCAGGGCTCGTTGGCCGGCCGGTGCTCGGGAGGCTTGGGAAGCACCTCGATCTGGGTCACGCGCAGGGCTCCCTGCCGGTTGGAGGTCCCGACGCAGTCGGCTCCCGTATCGCCGCCGCCTATCACAACCACCCGCTTGCCGAAGGCGCTGACGGGCTCGCCGTTCTGTACGGACACGTCCTCGCAGGATTCGCCGGCGCACATCCGGTTCTGCAGGGACAGGAAATCCAGGGCCTGGTGGATACCCGCCAGCTCGCGGCCGGGAACGACCAGGTCGCGGGCGTCGCGGGCCCCGATGGCGAGGAGCACCAAGTCGTTCTCTTCGGCCAACTTCTTCGCGTCCACGATTACGGAATCGCTGCCCGAGGTGCCGAAAGCGTAACGGGCGGTACCCACCCTGGCGTTGGTCACGAAAGTTATGCCTTCTTTTTCCATTATCGAGACGCGCCGCTCGATGAAGCCCTTGTCCAGTTTGAAGTCCGGGATGCCGTAACGGAGGTAGCCGCCTAGCTTCCGATCGCCTTCATACAGGGTAACGGTGAAACCGGCGCGGTTCAGGTAATAGGCCGTGGAGAGGCCCGATGGACCGCCGCCGATGATCGCCACCTTCTTGCCGTTCCGCCGCTTCGGCGGGCGCGGTACGACGAGGCCGAGTTCGAAGGCTTTTTCGATGACCGCAAGCTCGTTCTGCCTGATGGTGACAGGATCGTCGTTGAAGCCGAGCACGCAGGACGCTTCGCAGAGTGCCGGGCACACGCGGCCGGTGAACTCGGGGAAGGGATTGGTCTCTTCCAGCTGTTCCCAGGCTCCCTTCCAGTCGCCGCGGTACAGGGCATCCTGCCATTCGGGCATCACGTTGGAAACAGTGCACGACCAGTGGCAGAAAGGAATGCCGCAATCCATGCAGCGCGCGGCCTGCGCACGCCTTTCGTCGTCGCTCAGCTGAAGTTCGACTTCGCTGTAGTCGTTGATGCGCTCTTCCACGGGCCGGTAGCCCGCGATCTTCCTCTTGATGTTCAGGAAACCCTTGAGATCGCCCATACCCTTATGCCCTCACCGCGATTTCTTCATGCTCCCGGATCTCGAAGAGTTTCCGGTCCAGCTCCGCCAGCTTCATCTGCTGCAGCGCCCTCTTGTATTCGACCGGCAGGATCTTGACGAACATGCCCTTATGGTCGCTCCAGGCGTCCAGGATGGTTTTTGCGTAGGCCGAACCCGTCCAGTAGACATGCCTGCGTATCAAATCCTTGACGAACGATTCGTCCTCTTCGTTGTCCAGACGGGACAATTCGACCATGCCCTTGTTCAGGTAGAATTCCAGGTCTCCCGCGCGGTCCAGGACGTAGGCGATGCCGCCGGACATGCCCGCCGCGAGGTTGCGCCCAACACGGCCGAGAACCACCAGGCGTCCGCCCGTCATGTACTCGGCGCAATGGTCGCCTGTCCCCTCCACCACCGCCGTCGCGCCGGAGTTGCGGACGCCGAAACGTTCCCCGGCAACGCCGGCTATGAAGGCTTCCCCGCCCGTCGCCCCGTAGAGCAGGGTGTTGCCGACGATGATGTTTTCGTTCGTGCGGAACGAGCTGCCCTCAGGCGGCGAGACTACGAGCCGGCCGCCCGACAAGCCCTTGCCGAAGTAGTCGTTGGCATCGCCGGAAAGGCGGAAGGTTATGCCCGGCGCCAGGAAGGCGCCGAAACTCTGTCCCGCCGAACCGGAAAAGTCCACCGTGACAAAATTGTCCGGGAGGCCGCCCGAACCGAAACGCTTGGAAACCTCGTACGAAAGCATCGTGCCTACTGCCCTGTCGGTGTTCTTGATCGGCAACTCGAAGGCTGTCGGGATCTTCTTGTCCAGCGCCGCCAGGCAGCGGGTGATGAGCTCGCGGTCCAACACCTGATCGATCTTGTGTACCTGGTTCTGGACGCAATAGGTCGCGTCCGCGCCCGGAAGCTCGCCCAGGAAGGGCACGGGCTTTGCCAGGAGGCGGGAAAGATCTACTGTTTTGGCCTTGAAATGTCCGGAAGTCGCCTGGACCAGACGGTCCGACTGCCCCACGAGCTCGTTGAAAGTCCGGAACCCGAGGGACGCCATGATTTCACGCGTCTCCTGGGCCAGGAACCGGAAGAAATTGACCAGGTGCTCGCTCTTTCCGATGAACCGCTTGCGCAGCTCGGGGTCCTGGGTCGCCACGCCCATGGGACAGGTGTTCTCATGGCATTTGCGCATCATCACGCAGCCGAGGACCACGAGGGTGGAAGTGCCGAAACCGAATTCTTCCGCTCCCAGCAAGCCGGCGATCACGATGTCCCGCCCGCTCTTCAGCTGGCCGTCGGTCATCAGCTTCACGCGCCCACGAAGGCCGTTCAGGACCAGGGTCTGGTGGGTCTCGGCCAGGCCGATTTCCCAGGGCAGGCCCGCGTGCCGGATGGAGCTTTGGGGACTCGCGCCCGTGCCGCCGTCGTAACCCGAGATGGTGATATTGTCGGCGTGCGCCTTGGCCACCCCCGCGGCGATGGTGCCCACGCCCGTCTCCGAGACCAGCTTCACGCTGATGCGCGCCGTCGGATTCGCGTTCTTCAGGTCGAAGATCAGCTCGGCCAGGTCTTCTATCGAATAGATGTCATGGTGCGGCGGCGGGCTTATCAGAGTGACGCCCGCGGTGGAATGCCTCGTCTTGGCGATGAGGACGTCCACTTTATGGCCGGGCAGCTGCCCGCCCTCGCCCGGCTTCGCGCCCTGGGCAATCTTGATCTGGAGTTCTATCGCGTTCGCCAGGTACTCGCTCGTCACGCCGAAGCGGGCGGAAGCGACCTGCTTTATGGCGCTGCGGGCCCAGGTGCCGTCCTTGCGCACCGGGAAGCGCTCGGGCTCTTCTCCGCCCTCGCCCGAATTGGATCGGCCGTTGATGGAGTTCATCGCGATGGCGACGGCCTCATGGGCTTCCTTGGAGATCGATCCGAAAGACATGGCGCCCGTGGTGAAGCGCTTCATGATCGCCTCGACGCTCTCCACTTCGTCGATGGGGACGGTCGCGCCGGGCACGAAGTCAAGCAGGCCGCGGATCACGTGCGGAGCGCGGTTCAGGGCGTCGGAGGACGCGGTGAATTCCTTGAACTTGCGGTAATCCGCAGCGCGGGTTGCCCACTGGAGCAGGTAGATCGTTTCGGGATTCCAGGCGTGCCGTTCTCCGAATTTCCTCCAACGGTACTGGCCGTCGCCCGTGAGCAGGGGGAAGAGGGTGTCGCCCGCCTCGTTGGCGGCGCGGGCGGCGCGCAGCCGCGCGACCGCCTCGATTTCCAGTTCGGCGAAGCCGACGCCTCCGATGCGGCTGGCCGTACCGGTGAAGCATTTTTCCACGACGGCGTCGCCGAGGCCGATCGCCTCGAAAATCTGCGATCCCCGGTAGGAACGGAGGGTGGAGGTCCCCATCTTGGAGATGATTTTCAGGAGGGCCTTGGAAATGCCCTTGAGGAAATTCTTTTCCGCATGCTCGTAGTCGCCCGAACGCTGGGAGTAAGGTCCTTCGCTGATCCGGGCGATGGAAGAAAGGGCGCCGTAGGGAACCACGAGGTCGGCGCCGTAACCGAACAGGAGGGCGAAATGCATCACCTCGCGCGGTTCGGCCGATTCCACGATGATGACCGCCTGCATCCGGCGTCCGGAACGTATCAGGCCGTGATGGACCGCGGCCGCGGCCATGAGCGCGGGAACCGCGCAGCGTCCCGCTTCCGGATCCAGGGCGGCGCGATCGGAAAGGACGAGGAAGGTGGCGCCCCCGTCGACTGCCTTCCCGGCCTCGGCGATGAGCCGGTCGACCGCGGATTCAAGGGAGGAAACCGGCGCAGCGTCCCGGGTTCCCGCGCCGGAAGAAGGCACGTAGAATGTCGCATCCAGGGTCTCGGAGCGGAACGCGGCGTCGCCCCAATGCCTGATACGGGCCAGCTCTGGATTCGTCAGAATAGGATTGAAGATCCTCAGTCGCCTGCAGCCCGATTCGTCTTCAGCCAGAAGGTTTTCCTGGCGGCCGAGAAAGGTCGTGAGAGTCATCACCAATTCTTCCCGGATGGAATCTATCGGCGGATTGGTGACCTGGGCGAAAACCTGCTTGAAATAATTGAACAGACGCTGGCTCTTGTCGGAGAAAACCGCGACGGGGGTATCGGTTCCCATGGAGCTCGTCGGCTCCTGGGCCGTCTCCGCCATCACCAGAAGCAGGTTGTCGCGATCTTCCCGGGTGTAGCCGAAGGCCCGTTCCATGAAGAAGGTCTCTTCAGGGCTGAGGGCCGGCGGCGTGAGCGCGGCGGGCAACTCCGGCAAGGAATCGAGCGTCGCCACGTTCTTCTTCACCCAATCGGAATACGGGCGCCGGCGGCAGACCGACCCTTTCACTTCGGCGTCGGGGATGATGCGGCCTTCGACCGTATCCACGAACAGGAGCTTGCCCGGCATCAGCCGGCCCTTGAAGACGATCTCCTCGGGAGAGAAATCCTGGACGCCGGTCTCGGAGGCCATCACGATGAGATCGTCCTTGGTGACGGTGTAGCGGGAAGGACGCAGGCCGTTGCGGTCCAGGGTTCCGCCGACGTAGCGTCCGTCGCAGAACACCATCGAGGCCGGTCCGTCCCAGGGCTCCATTATACAGGCATGATATTCGTAAAAGCTCTTGAGTTCCTGCGGAATCGGATTCTTGTCGTTCCAGGACTCGGGAATCATCATCATCAGAGCATGAGGGAGGCTGCGCCCGGCCATGACCAGGAGTTCCAGCACGTTGTCGAAGCTGGCGGAATCGCTCTTCCCCGGTTCGACGATGGGGAACAGCTCGGCCAGGTCGCCGCCTAGTTCGGGACATGCCAAAAGGGATTGGCGCGCCTCCATCCAGAAGCGGTTTCCCTTGATCGTATTGATCTCCCCGTTGTGGGCGACCATACGGAAGGGCTGGGCAAGGGGCCAGGAGGGGAAGGTGTTGGTGCTGAAGCGGGAATGGACCAGGGCGACGGCCGTTTCGAGCCTTTCGTTCGAAAGCTCGGTGAAGTAAGCGCGCAACTGGCCGGACATGAGCATGCCCTTGTAGACCACCGTGCGCGCCGACAGGGAAGGCAGGTGGAAGTCGCCGGAACCATCGAAAGCAGCCTCCCGCACGGCTTTTTCCAGCCGCTTGCGGAACAGGAAGAGCCGCCTGTCCAGCGCCGATACCTCGGCGTCCGCCGAGGCGGATGCCGAGGCGACGGCCGCGGCGGTTTCCGCCGGATCCACGGGCGCGAGGAAAACCTGTCGGACCGCGGGTTCGGATCGTCTGGAGATCAGTCCGATAACGGCGGGGTCGGTAGGGACATCGCGCCAGGCCAGGATCTTCAGACCGGAGACGGCGGCTATCTTTTCAAAGAATTTCACGATGGAAGCGGCGGATTTCTCCATCCCCTTCCCGGGAAGGAAAACAAGGCCCGTACCGTAGGAACCGGCTTCGCCCAGGGCGGGGATGAGCCCCTTGTAGAACCCGTGCGGAATCTGGAGGAGCACGCCGGCGCCGTCGCCGGTCTTGTTGTCGGCGCTTTCGGCTCCGCGGTGCTCCATGCGCTCCAGGACTTCCAGTCCCCGTTCCAGGATGGCGTGCGTCGAGCGGCCTTTGATGTCGGCTACGAAACCTATTCCGCAGGAATCATGCTCGTCTTCCCGTCGATAAAGCAGACGATCGCTCGCCTGCGCCCCGTCATCGCGTTGGTGGTCGCCCATTGCGGCTCCTTGAGTGGGAACTGATGGAAAGCTCCCGAAAATTCATGAGTATATATACAGAATAGAGAAACTATATGCAATATACTGAATGAATATTCGTCAGTAATGCATATTTATGCTTTCGGAAACATCACTATCAAT